>JAZSBR010000033.1:0-109109 GCA_045602545.1 Alphaproteobacteria bacterium | reverse complement strand
AAAATGTGAAGGACTTGTAAGTAATTACAGTCGAGATAACTACAAAACTACTGAGAGTCTGTCTGTTACCGGTGTTGATAAAGACCATTGCACGGGAGAGAAATATTTTTGGAACGGGACGAGTTGTAGCAGAAAAGAATCGTATTGCGATAAAGATATGTATTATAGCGGGTATGAGTGCCGAATGCGCCCAACGGACGGAACAGAAATAACTTGCGATTATGATATCAGCGGTTATGTGAAAGTCGGTAATAACTGCTATTCGCCGGAAGTAACCTACGCCAAAAAGCATTACACTCCGGCAGAGGCAAATCAATGGCTTAAAGATGGAAACGACAACTTCGTGGTGTTGACATTCAAAAAATAAATATAATTGATGATGTAAAAAAACAACGCCCGCGGATTTGCGGGCGTTCGGATTATAAAAAAGCATCAAACTATTTTTTAGCCTTACCTTTCATGGCAACTTTTTTCGGAGCTGGTGCTATTGATTTTTTCATGACATGATATTGCAACATCATGATTATTACCAAATACGGCAAAAACATCTCCAAACTTTCTTCCAAGAGAGACCAAATTTCAATTTGTTCACGAGGCAAGAGTGTGCCGTCGTGCGCTTTGCGCCAATTTGAAGGAAAGCGGTCGGCAAATTTTGAACAAACCAAAACCGAGCAAAATACTGCCACAGTCCATGTAATCGGATTAAACTTGAAAAACGAAGTAATCAGGTGTTTTGTGTACTTAACGGCTAAATAGGCAACGGCTGAAAAAACAACCAACAAAATTAAGCCGAAAATGATTTTTTCGCTCAAAGGATTGTCCGGATTTAAGAAAAACTTGCTCTTAAACGGAGTGGTATCGGTTTTTGAAAGATGGTGCTGAATTCCGCCTTCACGCAAAAAAGCAGCGATGCCTAAAAATAAATAAATACCCCAACTTGTCGGTTTGTCCGTATAATCTTTTGCCAGCATCAACATCGTTGCAATCATCAAAACATAGCCGACATTGGTGAAAATATCAAGGATTTGCCCGTCTACCGTAATGGCAAATTTTTGCTCGGGAAACAGCGTTAAAACAACAGTCACCAGCGATGCCCACAAAAGAGTGAAGATAACGGGAGTGAAAAACGGCGAAATAAAAATCTTTTTCATGAGTTGATTTCCTCTAATATTGAAAACTGCTTTAGCTATAATCCAAAATTATGCATTTGTCAAAGCAAAAAGAGATGCCGAGTATTTGATTTGTATTCTTTCTTTAGATTATGGATTGAGGGTTGTAATATCTGCAACAATCTCTCTTGAATAAAGTATTTTTGTAATACATAGACATTTTTTCTCTTTACAAAATTCATTTTTTTTGCTAACATTTAAAGTGAGCACAAAAGGCTCGGAGGTGTACGAACCTCAAATATAACAAAGGTATTCCCGACTTTATGGTCGGAAGGTAATTGAATAAATCTCTTGGGAGATGAATAAATTACACTATTTGTTATATTATAGTTCGTAACTTCCGACCTCCGTTCGGAGGTTTTTCTTTTGTACCTAGATTCAAAAAGTGCTTTAGAAAGGAATTTAAATATGAAGAAAATCGTTTTGAAGACAATTATGGTGATGCTGTATTTGGTCGCAAATAATTTTCAGTTGGCAAAAGCTGAGGAAAACAATTCTTTGTTGGGCAGTGGTACATGTGGAGAAAATTGCACATGGAGTTTGGACACTAAGGGAAATATGATTATATCAGGTTCCGGTTCTATGATCGGATTTGTTAATAGACCTATTAACGGAGTGTCCCATTATGTTACTTCACAAGACGAGCCTCGCCCGTGGGAAGGTTATATACAAAAAATAGTTTCAATCAGAGTTGAAGGTTCGATAACTAATATAGGAAAACGAGCCTTTGCGGAAGCTCGTAATTTGAAAGAAGTTTATATGCCAAACGTTTCAAGTATCGGAGATTATTCCTTTAATGGTGCAGTATCTTTATACAGTGTGGATTTGCCGAATGTAACAAGGATTGGGGAGGGTGCTTTTCAAGCTACCAGAAGTCTTATTTATGCCGGAATCAGGGATGATGTTGTGTTGAGTACGACCAGTGTACCAAGTTTTCCGAATGGATGTTCACCACAAAATCGCAATGCCTGCGGAACTTGCGGAAATGACTACATTATGAGCGGTTTAGGATGTGTGAAAGATTGCGGTTCAGGATATTTGGGCAAAGAAGGGCGTTGTATTGATGCGTCTTTAGGTTGCGGGGCAGGATATCGTCAGTTTGAAAATTTTTGCAACCGTATTCGCTATACTCCGGCAGAGGCCGCACCATTATTGAATGATAACAACAATACGGTGACGATTACCTTCAAAAAATAATCTGATTAAAGCAAAAAAAAGAGGAACAATTCGCTGAGAATCATTCCTCTTTCAAAAAATGTTGATAAATTATTTTATCGGGGCAACAGCTGCTTCGGTTTTATCCAAAGTTTCGTCTTTGCATTGATTTCCGCTGCAGCGTTTCAATACCACGGCGCTACGGGTTTTGTTCAAGCCCTTGACCTTTAATGACGGAACATAGGTGTCAATAATGTTCAAGTTAAAGTTAACATAAGCAAGATTGTTTTTATCATCAAGAGCATAAACTTTAATCTTATAAGTTCCCTCATCGCCAGGCATAGCCATACCGGTAAATGACTTCGTCAAGTCTTTATAATCAAGCCACTTCGGCAAGCTTGAATCATCAACCAAGCCGGCTTTTGTGGTGAACTCTTTGTCTTTCCAGCCCATTTTTTCAAACACTTCCTGCGGAACGGTGATGTAAATGTGTTGTCCGGTTTCAAAGGTATAATCCGGCATCAGATTTGATGATAAATTAACCGGCGGGTTCTTATCAAAAATATTCATCAAATAAGGACGATCTCCCGGCACAAATTCTCCCTGACGCCACTTCTCCAAATTTGCACGCAAAGCAAGCGCAATTTGTGACGGCGAAGAATCAAGCAAATAATACGGCACGGCATCTAAACCGATGGTAATATACATTGTGCCTAAAGCATCTTGCAAGTCAACATAAGCCAGCGATGCCTTAACTTCATCTTCAATAGCGCGGGCAGCCTCTAATTGACTTACTTCGGCTTTTGAACCGTTTTTAACGGTAATGTTTTCGGCAATGTTTTCAGATGTTCCGGCCAATTCCATGGCGATTTGATAATCCTCAACCGCAGAAACATAGCGCGCCCAACCGACATAAACCTGATTCAAAATAAGCGAGGTCATACGCTGACGGCGCAAGGTGTCAAGCGTTGCTTCATCTGAGGCATGCGCTTTTTCATATACAACCATTGTTGCCTGTTTTGCCTGATTGCACCATTGTTTGTTATATTTATTCGGGTCAGACATATATTTTTCGCCGTTATCATCTCGGAAATTAGAGATAATAATATCAAGATTTTCGTTCGCCGCCAACAAATCATGAGCCTTCAACTCAGGACGATTTGTTAAAGCAAGCCATTCAAGCTTAGGCAGACCGGATTTGATTTCCGGCAGAGCAAAGTGGCCGTAATTTTCGCCGACGAGCTTATACTCGGTTGACGGGTGCAAACCCATTAAAGAAGCCAATTTTTCCGGAGCGGTTTCCATCTCGCGCTTCAAATCCGAAAGCTTTTTGATGGCGTCCATATAATTACGCTTTTTAACCAATTCTTCGGTGCTTAAACTCTCGTTTTTGGCGGACAATTCTTTTGCCTTAACATTCAATTCATCAACAGCCAAGGTAATATGCTCAATCGTCTGGTCAACAACCGGCAAAAGTCTTTGCGCGGTCAAAGCCTTCCAATACAAAACTCTTGCCTCTTGCAAAATGTTTTGGATAACCTTGCGTTTTTCTTCAACCGATACATTTTTCTTAAATACCGGATCGGTGTTCATATAATATAATGTTGAAATATCCAATAAGTTCCACGCAACCTTCAAATCCGGACTTACATCATTATAGTTGTTGTTGATGTAGCCGGCATTGCTGGCAATTTCAGGCAATTTTGCATAAGCTGTCTTTCCTGCTTTAAGCAAGCTTTCCTGATAGCGCACAACGCGTCCGGAATAATTATATTTCAAAGCCAAAGCCATTGCCATATACATATCAATCGGCTTTTCTATTTTACGCGGAGTGTTGGCATACATATTTTGCATGTCAACGTCATAACGAATTGCATTATCCCAATCGGAATAATATGCTACGGACGGCGCTGTTGTTGCCGAAGCCGTATAAGTTTGAGTTGCCTGCTTTCTTGCGCAAGAAACAACGGCAAACACACCCAAAACAAAGCAAAGTAGTTTTTTCATGTTTAGATCCTTAAAATTTTACAAATCTGTCGCAATAATAATATTAAAAAATTAACATTTTATTACACTTTTGCATTTATTATATCTCATAAGTGTAAAATAGAGGTTAAAATTTGCAATGGTTTCAATTTTAGGCACATTATTCAAATATAAAGAGAAAGAAACTCCTGATAATCTGGGACTTTTCCCCGAGCGAGTGCATGTTGATGCGTTTCCGGAACGCCGTTATTTGTGGACAACGCGTCTTCTGGTTATTATCACCTGCTTAAGCATTTGCCTTAATATCATAATTGCCTGTTCAATCTATCTTTTGTTACCGCAAATAAGGGTGCGGCCGAGGTTGTTCAGAATTGATCAGGAGCAAAATGTTTTAAAAGAGATGGAGCGCAGCGAACGCTATTATTACGCCAGCGATTTGATTGCCGAGCAATATATCCGAGATTATATCATTTTGCGCTATACCGTTACCGGCGATTATTCCGAATTGCTTGACCGCTGGAGCAATAATTCCATTCTTTATTGGTACTCAAGCGCCGAGATTTTTCAAGATTTTCAGGATAAAGAACTTCCGATGATTGAAAAACAGTTCAAAATTTTAGGTCTGCAACGTTATGTTGAAGTTGATTGGGTGAAGCATGTTTCGCGCTCTTTGTGGATTGCTCAATTTAAGACTTACAGCATCACCAAGAACAATCCGCGCCCGAAGATTGATATTTGGCACGCTTCGATTCGTATTGCCTATGATAATCGTATGGGATTTAAGCGACCGGAAGACCGTGTTTTAAACCCGTACGGATTTTTTGTTCACGGATTTACGCTTTCTTATTTGGGCGATATCAGCGGTGAAAAAGCCGATGTTTCCGGTAATTTGAAATATAATATGATGGTTTATTAAAAAATAAGCTGACTGATTAGAAAAAACTCGGAGCCAAAACTCCGAGTTTTGATTTTGTTTTAATTTTATGCCGGAACTTTATGCGGCTTTTTTCATTTTTTGAGCGGCAAATTCATTCATTTTTTCAATGATGTAATCTTGCTGTTCTTTGCTCAAATACGGGTGCATCGGAATAGAGCATACTGTCTTGGAAAGCTTTTCGCATACAGGCAAAGAGCGTGTGTTCCACTTTGCATAAGCCGTTTGAGTATTTACCGGACGCGGATAATATGCTCCGCACGGAATGCCGTTTTCTTTCAAATAGTTCATCAATTCATCACGATGTTCGCAATTGATGGTATACAAAGCATAAGCAGATTGGCAATTATCCAAAATCTTTTGTTTTCCGTAATATGAGCTCAGTTCGTTATCATAGCGCTTGGCAATCGTGTAGCGGTCTTTGAGCTCCTGCTTGAATACGGTTAATTTTTGCAACAAAACCGCAGCTTGGAAAGAGTTCATACGACCGGTCATACCAAGGCGAACGTTGTCATAGTGGTCTTCAGGGCTCATACCATGAACACGGCAAGACTTAACCAGCTCGTTTTCTTCTTCGGTGTTAGAAAAAACTGCACCGCCGTCACCATAGCCGGCTAAAGGTTTGGTCGGATAGAACGAAGTTGCGGTCATATCAGCAATGGAACCGGCGTTTTTGCCATGATATACCGAACCGTAAGACTGGCAAGAATCCGACAATACTTTCATATTGTTTTCGCGCGCAATCTTAATGATTTCATCATAGTTGCACGGAGAGCCGAAAATATCAACCGGAATAATGCACTTCAAATTGAGTTTGCCTTCTTTTTTAACTTCGGCAATGGCGCGTTTCAAATCGTTGATGTCCATGTTATATGTTTCAGGGTCAGAATCCACAAAAATCGGAGTTGCGCCCAATAAAACCGGAGCCTCAGCTGAGGCAACAAAGGTGAAAGACGATACGAAAACGGCGTCGCCTTCTTTTACACCCCAAGCCATTAAAGCAAGAGTTAAGGCATCAGTACCCGAACCGCAGGTTGAGCAATATTTTGTGCCGGAATATTGAGCCAATTTTTCATCTAATTCTTTTGTTTCAGGGCCTTGGCAATATGCGCCGTGGTCTAAAATTGTTTTAAAAGCATTCAAAAATTTTTCCTGCCCGATAATTTTTTGTGAAGCGGCGCAGTCAAATAAATTTATTTTTGTGGAAGGTTGATTTACCATATTTTTAATCCTCATTTTTTATAAAAGTTCAACTGATGACGGATATTACTCCGATTTTATTCGTTTTGCAAAACACAAAAAGTTTCTTTTTGTAACAATGCGCGGTTTTTTATGAAAAAGTGAAAAAAATCCTGTTAATTGTTTGTTGTGGTGCTTGCTATGTGATGACTAATTGTTTATATATATGGGCATTGGAAAAACAGAGCAATTAAATGAAAAAAGCAACTGATTTTAAAACGGCAAGAATTTATGCTTCGGCTTTGTATGAAAGCGCGCAAGAGAGCGACGCCTTGGGAAAAGTGTATGGCGATGTTGAAACTTTGCAGGAAATCAAACTTTCTTCAATCAAAGAAGCAGAATGTTTTTCAAATCCAATGGTGGATTTTGAAATAAAAGAAAAAATTCTTGAAACGTTGGAAACAAAACTCAATCTCGGTGAACAGGTTTTTAATCTTTTGAAAATTCTTGTGCAAAACGAACAATTCAAAATTTTGGAACTTGTATTGAATGATTTTATGCAAATCTATAATCAAAAGCATGAAATTGCCGAAGTTGAAGTTGAAACCATTAAAGAATTGAGTACGGCTCAAGATAAATTGCTGAAAGAAAAATTATCTGATTTATTTAAACAAGATGTGAAAATAAATTATCTGATAAATCCGAAAATTTTGGGCGGATTGGTTGTTAAAAACGGCTCAGTGCTGATTGATATGTCGCTCAAAAATCAACTTAAAAAAATTGAACAACTGATGAAAGGAATTAACTAAAAATGTCTGTTAAAGCCAGTGAAATATCCTCAGTTTTGAAAGAAAAAATCGCTGATTTTGATATAAAAGCCGATATGTCCGAAGTGGGAAGAGTGCTTTCGGTCGGTGATGGAATTGCACGCGTCTACGGGCTTGATAATGTTCAACTCAATGAAATGGTTGAGTTTGAAAACGGTGTTAAAGGTATGGCCCTTAACTTGGAAGAAGATGCCGTGAGCGTGGTTTTGTTTGATTCCGATGACGGTATTAAAGAAGGCGATACGGTTAAGCGCACCGACAAAATCGTTAGTGTTCCGGTGGGAAAGGAAATGCTCGGACGTGTTGTTGACGCCTTGGGAAACCCGATTGACGGACTTGGTCCGATTAAGGCTTCAATGTCAAGCTATGCCGAAGTTAAAGCTCCGGGAATTGTTTTGAGAAAAAGTGTGCATGAGCCGGTGCAAACCGGTTTGAAGGTTATTGATTCGCTTATTCCAATCGGGCGCGGTCAACGTGAGCTTATTATCGGCGACCGTCAAACAGGTAAAACATCCATTATTATTGATACAATCATCAATCAAAAGCACATCAATGACAAAGCAAAGGCTGACAGTGATAAGCTCTTTTGTATTTATGTGGCTATCGGGCAAAAACGTTCTTCGGTGGCGCAAGTTGTTAAAACTTTGCGTGATTACGGCGCTATGGACTATACCATTGTGGTGGCGGCAACCGCTTCAGATGCGGCTCCGTTGCAATTTTTGGCTCCGTATTCGGGAACGGCAATGGGCGAATATTTCCGCGACAACGGAATGCACGCCATAATCTTTTATGATGACTTATCAAAACAAGCCGCGGCATATCGTCAAATGTCACTTTTGATTCGCCGTCCGCCTGGACGTGAAGCATATCCGGGGGACGTGTTCTATTTGCACTCACGTCTTTTGGAACGTGCGGCAAAGATGAGCGAAAAATACGGCTCGGGTTCATTAACCGCCATGCCGGTTATTGAAACACAGGCCGGCGATATTTCGGCCTATATTCCGACGAACGTTATTTCCATTACCGACGGACAGATTTTCTTGGAAACAAACTTGTTCTATCAGGGTGTGCGTCCGGCAGTGAACGTTGGTATTTCCGTATCGCGTGTGGGTTCGGCTGCGCAAATAAAAGCGATGAAGCAGGTTTCAGGCTCAATGAAGCTTGATTTGGCGCAATATCGCGAAATGGCGGCATTCTCACAGTTTTCGGCTGATTTGGATAAATCAACAAAACAGCTCTTGGACAAGGGTGCAAAATTAACGGAACTCCTGAAGCAACCGGTGCATTGCCCGATGGAAACGGAAGATGAAATTGTTTCAATTTTTGCCGGTGTTAAAGGTTATTTATCCGAAATAAAAGTCGCCGATGTAAAAGATTTTGAAGCGCAAAGCCTTAAACATATGCATACCGTTCATCCGGAATATTTTGATGAAATAGCCGAGAAAAAAGTTATTTCTCCGGAATTGGAAGCAAAACTGCATGAATTTTTCAAAAGTTTTGTTGCCGAATACTTGAAAAACAAAGAAAAGGCGGCTTAAATGGCAGGATTGAAAGAATTACGCACGCGCATTGAGGCCATTAAATCGACGCAAAAAATTACGGCGGCGATGAAAATGGTTGCGGCTTCACGCTTGCGCCGTGTGCAAATTCTTGTGGATAAAAATCAGGGTTATGCCGATAATCTGCGCAAGTCTGCCAAGCGCGTTTTGTTTGATATTGAAGCCGAAGAAAAGGAAAAGCATATTAAATATGTGCGTCCGCTTTTGGCTCAAACGGCAAAAAATCCGCAAAAATATGTTTTGGTGGTTATGTCATCAGACCGCGGACTTTGCGGTTCATACAATACAAATGCGGCTAAAAAAGCAATATCTCGCATAAATGAGTTGCGTCTTAACGGCAAAAAAGTAAGCGTTGTCTGCTGGGGCAAAAAGGCTTATGATATCTTGCGCCACACCTATAACGATATTGAATTTACGGTGTTTGAAACGCCGGATAAAAGCGTTTCGTATCCGAAAGAAGCGCAAAAGGTTGCTCAAATGCTTTTGGATGCCTATAAAGCCAAAGAATTTGATGTTTGCGAATTTGTTTATGCCGATTTTATTACCGTAGTAAGCCGTAATTTTGTTTGCGAACAGGTTTGCCCGATTAACCTTTATCCGCAGGTTGATGAAAATGAAAATATCAATATGGCCGGCGGAGCGTTTTATGAATATGTGCCGGATAAATTAACTATCTTGGAAAAGCTTCTGCCGATTATCTTTATTGATAATATTTTCAGAATTCTTGTTAATTCGGCTGCTTCGGAGCATAGCGCGCGCATGACTTCAATGGACAATGCAACGCGTAATGCCAAAGATATGATTAGTGATTTAACCTTAAAATATAACAGTTTGCGTCAATCGGCAATTACAACCGAATTGATTGAAATTATTGCCGGTGCAGAGGCTGTTTAAGCAAAAGGATTGAAAAATAATGACAACAGAAAATAAAAAAACAGGACACATTTACCAAGTTTTGGGCGCGGTTGTTGACGTTAAGTTTGACAACGAAGCTGATTTGCCGGATATTTTGACGGCGCTTGAATGCGATAATCACGGCAAAAAGCTGGTCTTGGAAGTTGAACAGCAATTGGGCGAATGTGTTGTTCGTTGTGTGGCGCTTGATTCTACTGATGGTTTGGTGCGCGGTCAGCAGGTGATCAACACGGGCGAACCGATTAAAGTTCCGGTAGGACCTGCGCTTTTGGGACGTATTATCAACGTTATCGGCGAGCCGGTTGATGAGCGCGGACCGGTTAAAAGCGATATGTATAAGCCGATTCACCGCGAGGCTCCGTCGTTTGTTGACCAATCCACAACCGAAGAAATTTTGACCACGGGTATTAAGGTTATTGACCTTTTGGAACCGTACAGCAAAGGTGGAAAAATCGGACTTTTCGGCGGTGCCGGTGTGGGAAAAACAGTGCTTATTATGGAACTGATTAACAACATTGCCAAAGGTCACGGCGGATATTCAGTGTTCACCGGTGTAGGTGAGCGTACGCGTGAGGGTAATGACTTGTATCACGAAATGACCGAATCCGGAGTTATTGATTTGGTTGGCGATAAATCAAAAACAGTGCTGGTTTACGGACAAATGAATGAGCCTCCCGGGGCGCGTGCGCGCGTGGCTTTGACCGGTTTGACCGAAGCGGAATATTTCCGTGATCAGGAACATCAAGATGTGTTGCTCTTTATTGATAATATTTTCCGTTTCACTCAAGCAGGTTCAGAGGTTTCGGCATTGTTGGGACGCATTCCGTCAGCCGTGGGCTATCAACCGACACTCGGCACGGATATGGGTGCGATGCAGGAACGTATTACTTCAACCAAAGACGGCTCAATTACTTCAGTGCAAGCAGTGTATGTGCCGGCCGATGACTTAACCGATCCGGCGCCGGCAACAACGTTTGCGCACCTTGATGCCACCACGGTTTTGTCGCGTAAAATTTCTGAGCTTGGTATTTATCCGGCGGTTGATCCGCTTGATTCCACCAGCCGTGCGCTTTCGCCTGAAATTGTGGGTGATGAGCATTATCAGACTGCGCGTCGTGTGCAGGAATTGTTGCAAAAATACAACTCTTTGCAGGATATTATTGCGATTTTGGGTATGGATGAACTTTCCGAAGATGACCGAATCGTTGTTTCACGCGCCCGCAAAGTTCAACGCTTCTTATCTCAACCTTTCCATGTTGCCGAAGTATTTACCGGAATTAAGGGAACTTTCGTAAAATTGGAAGATACAATTAAAGGCTTTAAGGAAATCTTGGACGGCAAGTATGATGATTTGCCGGAGTCGGCCTTCTATATGGTAGGTACGATTGAAGAGGCAATCGCTAAAGCCGAAAAAATGAAAGAAAGCGCATAAAAATGGCAAAAAAAATCGGTTTAAAAATATATACTCCGGAAAAACTGGCGCTTGATAAAGAGATTTATCGCGTCGTTTTGCCGGACGGACGGCTTAATCTTACGGTTATTGAAGACAGGGCGCCGACTTCGCTGATTTTGGAAGCTGGTGTGTTGCAAATTTTAGATGAGGCTGATAATGTCGCGGAGCAATATTTTGTTGATACGGGCGTTGTTGATGTGGCGGAGAATATTTGCACGATTTCAACCTTGCACTTGATTAAAACCGATAAAATAAATGCTGAAAAAGCGAATGCCTTGGTTGCGGAGGAACCGCAGTCGGCAAAATTTTATGAAATGATAGAAAAATATTTTCAAAATAGCGAAAGCTGAAAAAATAAAAGCGTCGGCAATCTCACCGGCGCTTTTTTATTGACAGTGATAAAAAATCTTGCTAACTTAATTTCAGAGCATAAAAAAAAAGGTGCTTCGGGGTCCGAAAGCCTCTCAGAACTCGGTTTTTTCTAGTCTTGAACGACTGGAATGTGATGAGATAAGAAGCTTTAAGCTTACGAATAAATCACACTATTTGAGTTCTAATAGTTTTCGGTTTCCAGTCACCTTTTAGGTGGCTTTTTTTGTTGAACAAAAAGAAAGGATATACTGATGAAAGCTAAGAAGAAAAGTTATGAAAAAATTGCACCAAGCAACCGCACGGAATTTGCAATGCTGTATTACAGTTCATTGCGCACACTTAACGCCATTAGAGTTCATTTAAAACAAACAATCGGCGAACACAGTTATTACAGCGGCCGCATTACCAGCTTAAATCATAAACTTGAACAGATGGTTGCTTGCCACAAACAGTTGCGGGAAGATTTTAACACCTATGCCGAATCACGCAAACATAAAAACTGAAAACTATTTTGCTTTAATCCTATTTTCTTAATCCGCAAGTTGGGAATTTTTGCTTCAAATAAGCTTCAATTTCAGGGTTAAAAAACTGCTCGCAATCGGCGTCGGTTGTGGTCTTGTCACTTTCAATCGGGCGATATTTTTGAATGTAATATTCCTTAACACCTAAGGCGCTCAAGGTGTCGGCAATCTCATAAATATCTTTCGGCGCTAAAATCCGCGGATCACAGGTTGTGCGACACTCAAAATGAATGTTGCTTGCAAGCAAGAGGGCAAGGCTTTCTTTGACCCTTTCAACATCGGCAATTCCGCCGGTTGCCGTCTTATAGCGCTCGGGTTCAAGCGGGGATTTTATATCAAAACCGACCCACGATAAATAAGGCAAAACTTTTTTGAAAGCTTCCGGATTATAACCGCCCGTATGCATACCGATTTCAAACCCCATATTTTTTACCGCTTCCATTGCTTGAGGTAAGCTTTTTTGCGCCAAAGGCTCACCGCCGGAAAATACCACGCCGTCAATAATGCCCTTGCGATGTTCAAGCAAATGAATGAGGTTTTCCCAAGTTGCACCGCCTTCGCCGTTTATGTTTTGTAACGATTGATTATAGCAAAACGGACAGCGCCACGGACAGCCCTGCATAAACACTACGGCCGATATTTTGTTTGGCCAGTCAACAATGCTGAATTTTTCAATGTCGGCTATGTTTATCATTATTCTTTTGCTCCTGAATGTGGTTATGGAAGCGGCGCATTGTGTGCCTGACGGCACGTGCGCCGAAAGTTTAGATCCCTTGATGAAGTGACGCTTTGGCGCACTTCAAGGGATGACGGTGAGGAGAACTTATCATTATTTTTTGCTCCTGAATGTGGTTATGGAAGCGGCGCATTGTGTGCCTGACGGCACGTGCGCCGAAAGTTTAGATCCCTTGATGAAGTGACGCTTTGGCGCACTTCAAGGGATGACGGTGAGGGGAGTTCAAAAAAAGGGAGAAATACATGCGCATTCTCCCGATTTTTGATAATCTTCGCCGACTATTCGGCAGCAGCCAATGTGCAACCGCAATCTTCATCCAAATACATTACGGCTTTTTCTTCACAGAAACATTTACGAGAATAATATTCTGACTTCTTGCCTTTGTTGAATTCGGAAACCGGACGGTGATAACCCATAACGCGTGTCCAGATTTCGCAAGGTTGTCTTTCGGCGTCAGTTAATTTTACTTCGTTAATGTCAATAGTGTTGTTCATATTTTTAATCCTCTAAATTTAAAAGTTAATGTTAAATTGTTCTTGTTGTTAAAGCTTTTTAAGCAACATTGCTTGCTTTTAGCTTCTTGATTTTTTCAGCCTTTTTCTCTTCATCGCAAAGCGGGCAGAATTTGTGTTCGCCGGCTAAATAACCATGCTTCGGACAAATTGAGAAGGTTGGAGTAATGGTAATATAAGGCAGGCGATAATTGGTCAGAACTTTTCTAATCAAATCACCGCAAACCTTTGCCGACGAAATGCGTTGGCTCATATAAAGGTGCAAAACCGTACCGCCGGTGTATTTTGATTGCAATGTTGATTGCAAATCAAGTGCCTCAAACGGATCATCGGTATAGCCCACCGGCAATTGCGAAGAGTTTGTATAATACGGGTCTTCCTTAGTGCCGGCTTGAATAATTCCAGGGAAACGTTTTTTATCTTCACGGGCAAAGCGATAGGTTGCGCTTTCTGCCGGAGTTGCTTCCAAATTGTACATATGTTTTGTTTCTTCTTGAATCTTAATGAGCTGAGCGCGGATATAATCCAAGAATTTTTCGGCAAAAGCCTTGCCCCACTCATCGGCAACGCTGTGTTCACCATTCGTGTAGTTCAAAATCATTTCATTGATACCGTTCACGCCGATTGTTGAGAAGTGATTGCGCAAAGTTCCGAGATAACGCTTTGTATAAGGATATAAGCCGTTATCAATTAAACGTTGAATGGTCTTGCGCTTCAATTCAAGCGAAGTGCGGGCAATGTTTAAAAGTTCATCAACGCGACCGAATAAGCCGGCTTCGTTGCCCTTATAGACATAGCCCAAGCGTGCGCAGTTGAAAGTTACAACACCGATGGAACCTGTTTGCTCAGCAGAGCCGAACAAGCCGTTTCCTTTAGCCAATAACTCACGCAAATCAAGTTGCAAACGGCAACACATTGAGCGAATTTGTCCCGGCTTTAATACCGAATTGATAAAGTTTTGGAAATAAGGCATACCGTATTTTGCCGTCATTTCAAACAAAAGCTGTGATTTAGGATCATCCCACGGAAAATCAGGTGTCATATTATAGGTTGGAATCGGGAAAGTGAACGGACGACCTAAAACATCGCCTTCCATCATAACTTCAATATAGGCGCGGTTAATCATATCCATTTCATTTTGCAATTCACCATAAGTGAACGGCATTTCTTCCTGACCTTCAATAATCGGCATAAAGTTCTCATCATGACCGGCAATGTGACCGCCGATGTATGGATGCTGATTTCTCAAATCTTCAGGGCATACCCAGTCAAAAGTGAAGTTGGTGAACGGAGTTTGTGAACCCCAACGAGAAGGAACATTCAAGTTATAAATCAATTCCTGCATGCATTGCTTAACTTCATCATAAGGAAGGTTGTCTTTTCTGATGTATGGAGCAAGATAAGTATCAACAGAGGAGAAAGCTTGCGCACCTGCCCACTCATTTTGCAACGTTCCCATGAAGTTAACCATTTGTCCGGTGGCGGCAGATAAATGCTTAGGCGGATTGGCTTCAGCCTTGCCACGCACGCCGTTGAAACCTTCTTTTAATAAGTTTTTCAAAGACCAGCCGGCACAATAAGCGGCGAGCATATCCAAATCGTGAATGTGAATATCGCCGTTGCGGTGAGCTTCGCCGACTTCTGCCGGATATACATGGCTGAGCCAATAGTTTGCCGTAACTTTACCAGACACATTCAAAATCAAACCGCCGTTGGAATAACCCTGATTGGCATTGGCATTGACACGCCAGTCAAGTTTTTCCAGATATTCATTGATTGAACTTTCAACATCAACCATAACTTTTTTATCGGCGCGCATGCGGTTGCGTTGGTCACGATACAAAATATAGGCCTTGGATGTGGCAAAATAGTTGGCGGAAATCAAAACCTGCTCAACAATATCTTGAATTTGTTCAATTGACGGCAACGATTCGCTGAACTTATGGTTGATAACTTTCATTACCTGCGCGGTCAAAAGCCATGCGTCCGATTCGCCGAACTCACCGGTGCTGGTGCCGGCCTTTAAGATAGCATTATAAATTTTCGTTTCATCAAACGGAGCTAAAGTTCCGTCGCGCTTGGTGACATTTTGAATGTCGGTTTTGATTTGTTTGAAGTTAGGATTTTGCTCCTCGGCCATTTTATTTTATCTCCTCTTAAATGGTGGTTATTATCATTAACTCATACAAGATATAGATGAATAAAAAGTTAAAACAACTATATATTGTATTTATACTCAACTTTTTTTATAATGATAAAAGCGAATAATCTATGAGATGTATTTAAGCGGATAAGTGGAAAATATGACAAGCGTAATTTTGCACGGTTTTGCAAAAAATGTGCTAACTTGTTATTTTTAATCAATATTTTTTTGCATAAAAATTTTACGGCGGTGGATAAAATTGTTAATATTAAAAATAGTTAATTATATATTTCTTATGAACGGGAAAACAGGGAATTATCGCTAATGTTTTGAATATAAAAAATTATTTTCACAACAAAAAAGATGAAAAATTTTTTTTTACAAAGTTTTGTGAAATAATCGTGCTATTTTTCTTAAAAATGCGATTCGCAAATAAGAAAATGATTAAAGGAAATTCATTATATATTAACAAATGGATATTAAGCTCATTGTGTACTGGAACTATAAGGAGAATATAATGAAAAAAGATAATGGTAGCGATTCGGAAAAAGTAAAGATTGTTCAATCCGGTCGTAATGTTTTTGCATTTATTGTCGGGTTGTCTGTTATTGCATTTGCGTTGGTTAATTCTGCCAAGCAAATAGATACCGGAGAGCGCGGTGTGCGTACCTGGTGGGGTGAAATTACCTCTAAAGAACCGCTTTCGGAAGGGTTGTATTTCTTTGTTCCTATTGCCGGAAATATTGTTGAGTATGATTGCAAAACTCAGCTTTATAATGATACGTTTGCTACTTATACCAAAGATATGCAAACGGCTAATATAAATATTGCCATTAACTATTCATTGGATGTTTCCGGTGTGGTTGATTTACATCGCAAAATAGGTACAATGTATGAACAAAAAGTTTTATATCCGGCAATCAGTGCCGGTATCAAAGATATTATCGGTAAATGGGATGCGGCTTCATTGGTGGAAAATCGTGATGTTGCTTCTAAACAGATTTTAGATAATTTGGTTGAAGAATTAAACGGTAAGCACATTATTTTGGAAAGTGTATCTATCAGAAATATTGATTACTCCGATACTTTTGAACGCTCTATTGAGGCTAAGGTTGTGGCTAAGCAAAAAGCTGAAGAGGCCAAAAACCGAACGGTTGAAGTTCAGGAAGAGGCAAAACAAAAAGTTTTGAGCGCAGAGGCTGAGGCTAAATCAATGCAAATCAGAGCGGAAGCTTTGAACCAAAATAAAAATTTGGTTTCGTATGAGGCTGTGCAGAAATGGGATGGGAAGTTGCCGGTTAATATTTACGGCGCAGCTCCGATTCCTTTTATAAATATAAATAAAGATTAACAAAAAAATATTTTTTTAATAAGTTTTGCCCGAAGACTTAAAGTCAGTCTCCGGGTAATTCTTTGTTGCAAAAAGGTTACAATTTCAGGAGTTTTGAGAAATTTTGTTGACTCATGATGTTTTTATTGTTACAATGAAACCATAACGATAAAAATCGTTGCGGAATGTTTATAGTTCTTTGACGGTGTACGTCGTTTAGGGCGTCGAAACCCTTTACCTTAGTAGTTGCTTTGGCAACTTGAATAATTGCTGATATTCGCTTATATCGGACGGATGTCAGTCGAATAAAGTGTAAAGCTGAATAGGCTGAGCCAGTCACTAAGGTATGGTTTTCGAACATCCGCCCGCTTTTCTGATAACAGAACTGTGGGTTTTAATTTGGTTTAACAGTCAATTAAAGTAGGAGAAAAGCCATGACTGAGGTGAGAAAAATAATGAGACGAGATGCTGAAAGAGCTGTTGAATGTATGAGTGATATTGCAGGAGTAGGTTATTTAGGTAAACCGTTAGTTGCTGTGGTCGGATTTGCGACAGAGACTTTAGCTGAATTGCATGATGATAAGCCAGTTGCAAACGTTTCTGATTCAAGAAAAAAAATTGCTAATGCAAGGAGCGCAACGCTGAAATCTGTGAGAGCAACGCTGAAATCTGCTAGGAAAAAGCATGTGGTAACCATAGGAGATGTTACTTATGATGTTGATAAGATAAGATTGAAAGATACAAATCCTATGAAATACGGAATATGTTCTCCGGTAGAAAAAGCTGTACTAAAATATGTAAAAGCTGAAGAAAAAGGCGATAAACAAGCAATCAAAAAAGCTAGACAAGAAGTGAAACGGTTAACTGATAAACCACAACAAAACAATGTTCTAACTTCACAGAGACGAGCCAACCAAGGCAGATAAGCAACTATGCTTTGCGTTTTTATTGTACCTCAACAATCCAACACGGATTGTTGAGGTTAATTGTTTAAATTTATCCCCATTGTAACAAAAAAATATTTTTTTAATAAGTTTTGCCCGAAGACTTAAAATCAGTCTCCGGGTAATTCTTTATTAAAAGTGATTTTGATGCCGAAAATACGGATAATTGTTCGCCAATCTGATTTTTTTACGGAAAAAAGATATTCCCACCAATTATCCGGACTTTTGCTGATTAACTGATCTCTTATGCGTTTTAGTCCGTACAAACTGTTCCAGTTTCCGCTTCCGCAGTCATAGCGATTATAAAATTTGTCTTCATCATCTAAATTATTTAAGTCTTTATACCACGGGAGGTGGCGGGCTTCATAAGGAAAGCCTGTGCGAACGGCTTTGTAAAAATCTTTGTTTTTCCAGTCTTTTTTCGGGCGATATAAGGCAAAGGTTGTATCAAGAGCGGAATCATAAAGATAAGGTTTGAAAAAATTTAAGCGTTTTTTGTAAAACTGCTTTTCCCATTTTTGCAACAGCTCTTTGGCTTCTGCCGTGCCATGAACATCATCGGTTTTGAGTGAAAATCCGACCTTATTGAATTTAGGGAATTGTTGCAACAAACGGTAAAAATAATCCATAAAATCGGCAGGGCAATTTTCAACGGCAATAACGTCAGGATCTGTTAAAACATAATATTCATTCTCGCGGACGGATTTAAATTCATCGGCTATAAAAAATACCATATGTCCATAATTTTCAGGCATATAATGCACGGTGTAGGGCGTGTGCTTTAGATATTCCACCATTGGCGGATAGGTTGAAACATTGTCAATAATATGAATGTTATGCAAATTATATTTTTCAAGCATTTCTATGGATTTTTTCAAATAAGAAAGACGGTTGAAATTTATTATGTAAATTGGCAACTTTGTGGCGTCTAAGGTTTGAATTTTTTCCTTAAGGCTGAATTTTATCAGCCCGAAAAGAGTATAATCACAGATTAAGCCTTTTTGCTTACACTTTATTAAAGGCAAGCCGAAAATTTTGTAATTTTGTTTGTTTCTGCTTGCTTTTTCCTGTTCGGGATAGTGCTTAATAATAATGTCATGAATTTTTTGCGCGGAAAGTTTCATCTTCTTTTCCTGAATTTTTGAGGTGTTGTTTTGGTGAATGCGATACTTCATCAAAACTTCCGGAATGTTGGCAAAATTTGTTTTATCAATTAAGCGTATAAAAAGAAGATAGTCTTCTGCCGGAGAATAATTTTCTTCATAGCAAATATTATTTTCAAGCAAAACGGATTTGCGAATCATTGCGGAGGGGTGCAAAATGCTGCAATTATACATTAAGTCGCGCTTGATTTGGCTGTCTATGATATACATCTTTTTAATTTTCTTTTGCGGAAAACGTTCATACCAAGTGCCGACAATTCCGACATCAGGATTGTTATCCAAAAACAAAACTTCTTTTTCAAAGCGTTTCGGCAGGGCAATATCATCATGGTCCATAACCGCCAGATATTCACCTTGCGCCAAAGAAATAAGTCTGTTGCGAGAGGCGGAAATTCCGCAATTTGAAGGATTCTTTATATATTTTATGCGCGAATCATCATAAGAGTGAATGATTTTTTCAACCGGTTGTTCGGGGCAATCGTCCAAAATTAAAAATTCAAAATCGCGGAAAGTTTGATTTAATATGCTTTCAACGGCTTCTCTTAAATATTTTTCAGGGGTTTTATATACCGGCATTAAAACAGATATGCGCGGAGTTTTTGTTGTTTCAGTGTTTGCCATTTTTTTTAGTCCTCAAGTATTGGTTATAAACATAAAGCCCGCATCAAGGCGGGCGGATGTTCGAAAACCACACTAAACTAAATGGCTCGGCGTTTTCGCGCTTTTATAGAGCCTTATTGCACCGACATCCGCTCCGTTAAACGAATATCGGCATAACATTTTAGGTCGTTATGCAAAATCGACCAGTTTAGTGAAGGGTTTCGACGCCCTAAAAACGAAATTCTCGTTTTATGATTAGAGTTTAGCATGGGAGATTTTATTTGTAAATATCTTTTTTGGTACAGTAGAAATATGCGGTATTAAAATTTTATCCCCATTGTAACAAAATGAAATATTTTGTTTAGAGATTTTGGCGCAAATTTGTGATATAAAAGCTTAGTTTAAATGTTCAAAAGAAGGATTTTTGATGACTAAAAATATTAAAGTTGCCGTTATCGGCGCCGGTATGATGGGTAAAAATCACCTTAAAACTTATGCTAATATGCCGGGAGTTAAGCTTGTCGGCGTTTATGATGTCTTTCCCGATGCCGCCAAAACAGCAGCTAAAACATATGGAATTAAAGCTTTTTCCTCAATGGAAGAAGTGGCTAAAAATGTTGATGCCGTAAGTGTTGTTACAACTTCTGTTACGCACGCCGATGTCGGTGAATTTTTTATGAATAAAGGTATTCACTGCATGATGGAAAAACCGCTCGCCACAACCGAAGAAGGTTGTATGCGTCTTATAAATGCGGCTAAAAACAATAATGTTGTTTTGATGGTGGGGCATATTGAGCGCTTTAATCCGGCGGTTGAACAAATGAGTAAGCTTTTGTCGGATACTTCAAAAATCCGCTCGTTGACGGCGCAAAGAATGTCGGCTGCCAGCGGAAGAATCACCGATGTTGATGTTTCAATGGATTTGATGATTCACGATGTTGAAGTTATTCAATCGCTTGTTAAATCTCCGGTTAAAAATGTGCAAACCGCTTCCGTTAAAACAAAAGAAAGCCCGCTCGGCAAAGATTATATTACCGCGCTTTTGGAATTTGAAAACGGTGCAACCGCAAACATTACCGCCAGCCGTATCACTCAGGCTCGCGTGCGCACATTAACCGTTACTACCGACACAAACTATATTGATATGGATTTTATCAATCAAAGCATCAATGTTCATTCGCAAGGGCGTATGCCGTATGTTAATCAGGAGGAAATTCCGGAATGGATGAACTATGGCTTAAAGGGCAGTGTGGAACAGCTGTTTATTCCGACAAACCAACCGCTTCAAGCCGAATTGACGCACTTTATTAAATGTGTGAACGGCGAAGCAACTCCGAGAGTTGGCGGTGAGCAAGCTCTGGAGGCGTTGCGCGTTATCTGGACAATTCAGGAAAAGCTCGGATTTCTGAGTGAAGAAAAGCCGGAAAAACAAAAATCCAAAAAAGTTGCTTAAAAAGGAAAAGACCGCATAAAAGGCGGTCTTTTTGATGAAGGATACAAGCTCTTAAATAAAAGCGAAAACAACAAAATTTGCAGAAATTACAAGCGCGAATTTTAAAAAAATTTCAAAATTGTTGTTGAAAAATTTATCTTTTGCGGTTAATAGTAATTGAAATCATTTTGGGAGAAGATGGATGTTAGTCATTTTATCTACGTGTGCTTTGTTCGGATATTTGGCCGGTTCAATACCTTTCGGTTTGGTTTTGTGCTATTTGTGCGGGTATGGAGATATCAGAAAAATAGGCTCCGGAAATATCGGTGCAACAAATGTTTTGCGCACGGGCAACTGGTTTTTGGCTCTTCTTACTGTTTTGTTGGACGCGTTTAAGGCAGGTATTGCGGCTTATGCGGCAATGAAAATTTTGCCGGATTTGGAGGTTAATATTGCCGGTGTTAAAGGACTTAATTTTCAGCTCAATTATATTGGCGCGATGATTGCCGGTGTTGCCGGAATTTTGGGACATATGTTTCCGGTTTGGCTTGATTTTAAGGGCGGAAAAGGTGTTTCTTCGGCCTTTGGTTTTATTCTGATTACCGATTGGCAGGTTGCGCTTACGGCACTTTATGTATGGCTAATGATGGCATTTTTGTTCAGGTATTCGTCTTTGGCGGCGCTGACCGCTTGTATTGCGGTGCCGATTACGGCGTTTTTTGTGAGCCCGATTCTGTTTTTCTTTACTTATACCATTGTGGCGCTGTTGGTGATTATTAGGCACCACCAAAATATCAGCCGTCTGCTTCATGGCACGGAAAGTAAAATCAGCTTCAAAAAGAAAAACAAAGAAATAAAGAAGTAGCAAATTTGGAAAAGTTAATCGACATATTGCAACTGATAAATGCCGAAGGTATTGGCGCCATAGGCTTTTATAAGTATGTGAAAAAATTCGGCTCGGTTAAAGGCGCTTTGGATAACCTAAAGCCGGAAAGGCTTGTTTTCAGCCGTGCGCAGGCGGAAGATGAAATTGCCAAAGCCGAAAAGAAAAATATCAAAATTATTGCCTTCGATTCGCCGGATTATCCTCAAAGCTTGCTTGAACTTGATGATGCACCGCCTGTTTTGTATGCTTTGGGAAATGAAAAACTCTTGAATCATCAGCTGAATGTTGCGATTGTCGGTGCGCGCAACGCCTCAATCAACGGGCGGAAAATTGCCTCGCGAATCGCGTATGATTTGACGCAAAATAATGTGTTGGTTGTTTCGGGTATGGCAAGGGGAATTGATACGGCTGCGCATAAAGGCGCAATGTATGCTTTAAATCAAAACGGTCCGACAGTTGCGGTGTTGGGTACGGGCGTTGATGAAATTTATCCGGCTGAAAATGCCGAAATTTATGAACAAATAAAAAATCAAGGCTTGTTAATCAGTGAATTTTTAATCGGAAGTGTTGCGCAATCTTCCAATTTTCCGCGCCGTAATCGGATTATTTCAGGATTGTGTGAAGCAACGTTGGTTGTTGAAGCCACGCTTAAATCCGGCTCGTTGATAACCGCTAAAACAGCTTTGGAACAAAATAAAGACGTTTTTGCCGTTCCGGGGACTCCGCTGGACGCACGAAGCAGCGGACCGAATCAGCTCATTCGTGATGGTGCGGTTTTGACCGAAAGTGCCGATGATATCTTGGATTTTCTGGCTTTGAATGTTAATTTGAAAAATGAAAACAAACAGTTTGAATTATTAGCTCTTGACAATCAAAAAAATAATAATGTAAATATTCCGAAAAAGGATAAGCCTTTGAAAGCGGAGAAAAAAACGGTTGAAAATGCCGATATTTTGAAACTTATTGACTATCAGGGAATTGATATTGATGAGTTGTTGCGCTCCTCGGGGCTTGAACAAGGCGAATTTTTTGCGCAGTTGATGGCGCTGGAAATGGAAGGAAAAATTGTGCGTCAGACAGGTAATCGAGTGGCTAAGATAAAATAGGAAACAGTAAAATGAAGTTAGTTGTTGTTGAATCTCCGGCGAAAGCCAAAACCATTAACAAGTATTTAGGTGCAGATTATAAAGTTCTGGCCAGCTACGGGCATATCAGAGATTTGCCAAGCAAAGACGGCTCGGTTGATCCGGATAAAGATTTTGCCATGACTTGGGAATTCAGCGTCGCCGGCAGAAAACATTTGAACGACATTATAACCGCCCTTAAAGACTGTGATACGCTTATTCTCGCATCCGACCCGGATAGAGAAGGAGAGGCAATCGCATGGCATATTTTGGAAGAATTGAAAGCTAAAAAGAAGCTGGCGGGCAAAAAAATTCAACGCGTGGTCTTTCATGAAATTACAAAATCCGCCGTTAAAGAGGGAATTGAAAATCCGCGTGAAATTGATCAGGATTTGGTCAGCGCCTATATGGCGCGTCGTGCGCTTGATTATTTGGTGGGATTTACGCTTTCTCCGGTTTTGTGGCGCAAACTTCCGGGGTCGCGTTCGGCAGGACGTGTGCAATCAGTGGCGCTTCGTTTGATTTGTGAACGCGAAAACGAAATTGATAACTTCAAGCCGGAAGAATATTGGACGATTGATGTTGACGCAATCACAAAAAATAGTGCGCATATGCTGACACATCTTATCAATTTGGACGGCAAAAAGCTTGAAAAATTTTCTATCAATACAAAAGAAAAAGCTCTTGATGCCAAAGCAAAAATAGAGGCGCAGAATTTTGCGGTTGAAAATGTTGAACGCAAAAAAGCGAGCCGCTATCCGGCTCCGCCTTTTACCACCTCAACCCTGCAACAGGAAGCGGCGCGAAAACTTCGATTCTCCACCAAAAAAACCATGCAGGTTGCGCAAAAACTTTATGAAGACGGTTATATTACCTATATGCGTACCGATGCGGTTAACCTTTCTAAAGACGCGATAAAGGCTTGTCGAGATGCTATTTTGAAGTATTTTGGTGACAGTTATCTGCCGAAAACCGCCAAAGAATATAAAAACAAAACGAAAAATGCGCAAGAGGCGCACGAGGCGATTCGTCCGTCCGATGTTTTAAACACGCCTAAAAAGCTGGAAATGACTTTAAGTTCTGATGAACACAAGCTTTATGAGCTGATATGGAAACGCACGGTTGCCTGTCAGATGAATCCGGCAATTTTGGACAGAGTTGTTGTTGATGTTAAATCGGCAGATAAAAAAATATTGCTTCGCGCAACAGGTCAGGTGATTCAGTTTGACGGCTTTTTGAAGCTTTATCAGGAAAGTAAAGATGATGATGCCGAAGACGATGAAAATACGATTTTGCCGAATGTTGAAAAAGGTGAGGCAATTGAAAAAGGCGAAATTAAAACACTTCAACACTTCACAACGCCGCCACCGAGATTTACCGAAGCAAGTTTGGTTAAAAAACTTGAAGAACTCGGAATCGGACGTCCGTCAACTTATGCCAGCATTATCGCCGTTTTGCAAGAGCGCAAATATGTTAAGGTTGATAAACTGCGCTTTATTCCGGAAGACAGAGGGCGGATTGTTACCGTTTTCTTGGAAAATTATTTCAAAAAATATGTGGAATACGATTTTACGGCGCAGTTGGAAGAATATTTGGATGACGTTTCGGCCGGAAATATGGAATGGAAAAAGCTTCTGAGCGGTTTTTGGGCGAAATTTATCAAAAATGTTGACAGTGTGCAACCGCTCCAACTTTCGGAAGTTATTGATATAATTGATGAGGCGCTTTCGGTGCATCTGTTTCCGCCAAGAGAAGACGGCTCTGATCCGCGTGTTTGTCCGGAATGCGGAAAAGGGCGCTTGAGCATAAAATTCGGTAAATTCGGGGCATTTTTGGGTTGTTCGAATTATCCGGAATGCAAATATACCAAACAACTTTCCGATACTAAGGAAGAAGAAGCAAGCGCGGCAAATTTGAGTGCAACCTCTGCTCCAAAAGAAATTCAGGATAAAATTTTGGGACAAATCGGCGAGCAGAATGTTTATTTGAAAAAAGGTCCGTACGGCTTTTATACTCAGCTCGGAGAAGACGCAACCGCTACTACCGAAAAGCCGAAACGCGTGTCTTTGCCGAAATTTGTTAAGCCGGAAGAATTGAGTTTTGAACAGGCAAAAATTTTGCTTTCACTTCCACGCGATTTGGGCGACGGAATTGAAGTTAATATCGGCAAATTCGGACAATATATTAAGCAAGGAACAAAGTCTAAATCGCTGGTGGGTGAAGATAATATTTTCAACATCACCAAAGAGCGCGCGCAGGAAATTTTGCAAACCGCGGTTGCCAAGCCGGAACCGAAGGTTTTGGGCAAAAATCCTAAAACCGGTGAAGATGTTGTTTTAAGCAAGGGACGCTACGGAATGTATATTAAATGCGGTAAAAACAATTATGCCATTCCGAAAGGGTATTCTTTGAGCGAACTTTCGTTTGATGATGCGATGAAGATCATCAGCGCAAAGAAGTAAAAATGATTATTTAATGTTTTCAGGCTTCCAAATTTTTTTCGGGAGTCTTTTTTATGTTTGACATTTTTGATTTTTTTTGTTACCATATTCATTGAGCATAAAAGGCTCGGAGGTCGTAAATCCTCTTTCGTATAAATATTTAAAAACAATTTCCATCCTTTATGGCTGGAAGGTAACAGAATAAGAAGTAATTCTTCAAATATGTTACACTATATTATACGAAATAGTTTTACGCTTCCAGTCGCCTTTTTGGGGCGATTTTTCTTTTATGCTAATGGTTATTTTTTAAGAAAGGAAAATTATAATGAAAAAAATTGTTTTAATGGCTGTTGTAGGAATAATAAATTTTTGTATGACAGGCGAGTCATTGGCAGAATGCGTAAATAATCAAACATGTGGGGAAAGTTGTTGTTGGAGTATACAAAATAATACTCTTTATGTAGCAGGAAGCGGCAAGATGGATGAATTTTACCATTGCCGAGATAATGGCAATGGAACTTCTTCATGTAATAACAATAGACCATGGGAAAACTATGTTGATGAAATAGACGAAGTTAACGTGCAAGGATTGTCATATATATCAGAAGCTGCTTTTTCAAGTATGGATTTAAATCATGTTGTTATTGGGGATACTGTCAAAGAATTAGGTGTTCATGCATTTGCTGAAAATAATCTTACAGAGATAGATTTACCTAGTTCGCTATCAATCATCGGCGAAGAGGCTTTTGCTTGGAATTATAACATACATAATGTAGTTATACCAGATTCTGTGACGGATATAAAAGATGGTGCATTTCATGATACAGAACTGGAAACGGTTATTATTCCGGCATCAATAAGTAATATAGGATATGAGGTCTTTGGTGAAAATCATGAATTTATTGAAAATTTACAGATAATTTGTAAAGGAAACGAGGTTTCTTGCGTCAATTTACAAAAAATGTTGTCTGATTATACTTTCAATGATAGAGGAGAAGAACATATAAATCTCTCTGATGAAGAACATTTTAACCTTGCAAATTCTGAACAGTGCATAGGAAGTTATATCTTTGAAAAGGGTAGTTGTCACAAACGTAACGAAAATCAATGCAACAATACAAACAATTATTATTGGAATGGTGCGGAATGTGTATATAGACAGACAAATGGTAAAATTTCTTGCACATCAAGTTATAAAGTAAACGATGGGTTTTGCGATAGAATTCGCTATACTCCTGCCGAAGCGGCAAAAGTGTTGCGAGATGATAACAGTAACAGTGTGACGATTACGTTTAAGAAATAAAGAATAGAAAATAAGGAAGCGGCACGATGAGTGCTTTTCAAGCACACGTGCCGGAGCAGAGATTCCTTGACGACCTGACGCACCGCGCAGGTCTAGGAATGACAGAGGGGAAAAATAATGCAAAAATTTTGAAAAAAATGCTTGATTTTTGAATAAATTGTGTTATTAAACAAAACGACTTTGCAATGGTGCAGAGTCGTAAACACACACGCAGACAGGCGGAACGCTTATCAAAGCTGTTTTCGCTCCGGTGCCGTAAAAAGCCAAAAGTCTGCGGAGGATTTAACCGGAAAAAAGGATATATAAATATGACTTTACCTACTTTTACTTTACGCCAAATGGTTGAAGCCGGCGTACACTTCGGACACCACGCTCGTCGTTGGAATCCGCAAATGGCTCCGTTTATTTACGGAAAAAAAGACAATGTTCACATCATTGATTTGCAAAAAACTTATCCGATGCTTTATAACGCTTTGAATGCTGCTCGTGATGTTGCGGCAAACGGCGGAAAAGTTTTGTTCGTTGCAACAAAACGCCAAGCTCAGGATATTGTTAAAGAAAATGCTGAAAGATGCGGTCAATATTACGTTAATTATCGTTGGCTCGGCGGTATGCTTACTAACTGGAAAACAGTTTATAAGTCAATTTCTCGCTTGAACAAGCTTAACGAAATGGAAGAAAAAAATTCTTATGATGGTTATACCAAAAAAGAAATTTTGAACCTCAAAAAAGAACGTGAAAAATTGGCAATTACTCTGGATGGAATCAAAAATATGGGCGGTCAACCGGATATGTTGTTCGTGATTGATACCCCGAAAGAATCTTTGGCAATCAAAGAAGCTAAAAAACTCGGTATTCCTGTTGTCGGTATTATTGATACCAACGCTAACCCGAATGAAGTTGAATTTCCGGTTCCGGGTAATGATGATGCAATCCGCGCAATTCAATTTTATTGCGAATTGATGTCAGGCGCTATTTTGGACGGTATGCAGGCTGAAATATCTGCTAAAGGCTTGGATGTTTCAGAAGTAGAGGCTGCTGAAAAACCGGCTCCGAAGAAACGCGCACCGCGTAAAGCAAAAGCCGAAACTGCAAGCGCAGAATAGGTTTATATGAATAAAAAAGGGCGGAAAATTAACCGCCCCGTCTTAAAAAATACAGTTTACAAAAATTTATAAGGAATTAAAAAATGGCAGAAATTACAGCCGCTATGGTAAAAGAATTAAGAGAAACCACAGGCGCAGGCATGCTTGATTGTAAAAAAGCTTTGGTTGAGGCCGGCGCAGATATGGAAAAAGCCGTTGATTGGCTCAGAAAAAAAGGTTTGGCTTCCGCTGCTAAAAAATCAGGACGTATTGCCGCTGAAGGTTTGGTTGCTGTTGCAATAGAAGGCAATAAAGGTGCAGTTGTTGAAGTTAACTCTGAAACAGACTTCGTTGCTAAAAACGATATTTTCCAAGATTATGTTGCCGATGCCGCTATTGTGGCCTTGAAAAATGACGGCGACATAGAAAAAATGAAAGCTTGCAATTGTCCGAAATGCGGCAAAACATTCGGTGAACGTTTGACTGATATGATTGCAAAAATCGGTGAAAATATGAATTTGCGCCGTGCAAAAGTTATTAGTGTTAATAACGGTATGGTTTGCTCTTATATTCATAATGCCGCAAAAGAAGGCTTGGGTAAAATCGGTGTTTTGGTTGCTTTGGAATCATCTGCCGATAAAGCAAAATTGGCTGATTTGGGCAAGCACATTGCCATGCATATTGCCGCAACAGCTCCGGTTGCTTTGAATATTGAAAGCGTTCCGGCTGAGGCTGTTGCTCATGAAAAGAGCATTTTTGCCGAACAAGCTGCCGCTTCAGGCAAACCGGCTAACATCATTGAAAAAATGGTTGAAGGCCGTATTCGCAAGTTTTATGAAGAAGTTGTTTTGGAAGAACAGGCTTATATTATGGATCCGGATAAAAAGGTTAAGGCCGTTATAGCTGATGCCGCTAAAGATGCCGGCGCTGAAATTAAGCTTGTTGATTATGCCTTCTTCAAGTTGGGTGACGGATTGCAGAAAAAAGAAGAGGATTTTGCTGCCGAAGTTGCCGCTCAACTCAAAAAATAAGTTTTTCATCCTCCTTTCGAGCCTTTCGAGTCTTTTAAGATTCGGGAGGCTTTTTCCTTTTTTTTAGGACCAGACAGAAAAGCAAATCTTATCACTTTATTTACCAATTTATGATATGCGTTATCCCGTGTATTGCACTTGTGTAATTATGAATTTTTTGTTACACAGCGTTTTTTGTTGTAAAAACAATACGTTAGCTCAACTAAAAAAAGCTGGAGTTTTTGCAAAAAATGTTATAATATATAAGTGTAAGGATAAATATCTTCTAGGAGAAAAAAAATGAAATTCTTAAAAAATAATATATTCAGCATCTTAGCGATGACATTTTTATTCACTTTGGTTATGATGGACGGTTCATACGCCGCTTCGGTTTTTGAATCAGCTCGTACCAAATTGGTAGATTTGTTCAAAAACGCTAAAATGGTGGTATTTGTTATCGGTGGTTTCGGTTTGATTGCCTTGGCATTCCAAGCTATTTTCGGTAAAGTAAAATGGCCGTGGTTTGCTGCACTTGCTTTCGGTTTGGCCGTTGTTGCCGCTGCCGGTGCTATTGTTAACTACGCAGCTAATACCGATGGTGCTGCTGGTAACAAGTTCAATGATAGCTTGGGTGAAGGCGGTGGTTCCGGCTTCAGTCAGGGTCTTGAAACTTGGAACTGATGTATGTTGAAATCGGATGGAGCGGATTTAGTCCGCTCCCCCCAAAAAAAAGATAATGGAGGGTGAGATGTTGTATAAAAAAATAGGGAAAATGTTGTATAGTTTCATAAAAGAAAATAGATGCACGCTTTTCTTAATGCTTTCACTATTTTTCTATACAACAGACGCATATGCGGTTTTTGAATCGCTGCAAACAGCCGGTAATAAGATTTTTGACGGTATCGTAAAAATCATTTATCCGGCAGCTACAATCGGGTTGGCCTGTGTTTGTATTGCCGGTATGTTCGGTAATTTTAACTGGAAATGGCTGGCCGCAATTATGCTTGGTGTTTTGATTATTTCTTTGGCTGCGGCTAACGGTAATCGTGAAAAGGGTGCCGATATGTTTGCCGGAGAAGGACTTGATAATTACAGCGGATTCGGTATTTCGGACCTGATTGATAAGATTGTGCCGTCAAAATCAAAATAAAGGAGATGTGTCATGAAAAAATATGGAATTTTAAGCTTGATTGTAGGGGTATGCGCGGTTTTGTTTGCCGGTGATGCTTTTGCAGCAGATGTGTTTGATGAGTTGGCAACGCGCGCCGGAAATCTGGGTAATAACCTGCAAAAGGTAGGATATATTATCGCAGGTCTTGGTTTGATTGCTTTTGCGGTTGCGGCAATGTTTAATAAAATCAGTTGGAAAACTTTTGCTTATATTGCCATGAGCACATTTTTCTTAACGGCTATGACGGCGGCAATCACCTGGGTTAAAGCTCCTCCGGGAGAAATTGCCAACATCAGCAACTTTTCTACCAGCGGTACAACCGAAATTGTTTCCGGAGTTATGGATCTTGTAAAAAGCGGGCACTAGAGGGTGAAAAATGAAATTATTGTTGGTTGCGATAGTATTCTTTGTTTCAGTTGTTTCAGATTCTTTTGCATATCTGGAAGTTGAAAGCAAGGGTGACGCCAAAGCAACCGCCAATGAACAAACCACAAATTTGTATCTTTTAACAAACTCAAATAATACTACGCTTAAGCGCTTGAAAAAAATTGAAGAGCTATATGCAAAAAATCCGGAATTGGCAAAAAAATTGAGCCGTGATGAAATTGAACAAATTGCCGGCGGAGATTCCAAAGAACTGCAACGTCAGGATATTTTGAAAGAAACAAAACAATATTTGCATAGTGCGATAAATGAGAAAAAAAATCTTATTACAAAACATGATACTTATTTTTACCAACAGTTAACCAATAATGCTTTACAATCATCAAGGGATGATATAATTGTCGGCGAACTATCGGCAAAATTGAGGAGGCTTAAATGAGAGATTACATATTAAAAGCAGTTGCTCAGCCACCTAAATTTTTGTTTGCGCCGTTTGTTCCGGCAATTATAAATCTAGGCATTCAGTTCCCGATGTTGTTTATGGGAATCGGTGTGGCAGATATGAACCCGCTTGCATTTATTGTCAGTATTGTCTTGGCGCACGGGGCCTTGATTGTGGCGGGGCAAAAAGAGCCACACTTGTCAACGATGATGCAGGCCTACGGGCAAACATATAAGCGCACGACTAATTTGTATGCGGTGAAAGGGAATAAGTTTGAGCCATGAGTGAGCAGGATTTTTTCAGTATATTTATAAGAGGCCTCAGTAATATTGAGGTTATTGTTGCTTTAATAGGTATTATATCAGCAGCGGCCTTTGCTGTATTATTGGCAACTCGTTTCGGCGGGTGGGTCTTACCGCAACCGAGAGAATCGCGTGTTTCTGACTTTTTGCCGTTTGCCAAATTGATGTCTGACGGTGTTACAATTCAATGCAGTAATAACTCTTATGCCAGAGTTTTTCGTCTTGAAGGTGTTGACTTATCATCAGCAACCGCCGAAAAAGTTTATTCAATGATGGAAGCGCGAAAATCGTGGATTGATGATATGTCAAACATGCAGGTTGTTTGTCGTGTTATTACCGTGCGTGACAGAATCTCGCTTGAAAAAGAAAAACGCGACTTCAATAATGCCCTTTTGGACACGATTTCACAGGTTTGGTTCCAAAATATGAGCAGAGTATATAGCAACAAACACTATGTTGTTATGTCTGTGATTGATAGAAAAGATGCTTTGAAAGACTTAAATTATGCTTCGCAAAGTTTGATTTCAACCTTGGGCGAATATAATGTCAGCCCGATGTATGAAACGGAAGAGAGCCCGGCGGAAGACAGTCCCTTTTATTTGTTTGCGCAAATTTGCAGTCCGATATCAAAACCATTGCCGAAAGTGCGTAATGCCGAAGGTCTGCGCCTTTGCGAAATGTTGACGGCAGATCATATTCATTTTACCGATGAAGAAGGTGTTATCAAATTCTTTTCCGGCAATAAAGAGCTTTATGAAATTGCCATCGGCATCAGAACTACCGGCGATTCGATGGATGAAAGTATGATTTATTCGCTTAATGCCATTGATTGCGAGTTAATTATTTTGCACAATATTCGCCCGATGTTTCGCTCTCAGGCCAGAATTTTACTTATGCAACAACAAAGAATGGCAACAATGACCAGCTTTTCTCCGGGCGTTGTGGAACAATATTCACAAGCCTTAGCGGCGATTGATGATAGCGATAACAACTATCAGTCTTTGTGCGAATATTCTATGACGGTTATTTTGAAAGCCGAAACTATGGATGAGATAAATTTCGGCGAATCGGAAGTGCAAAGAATTTGCCGTTCGTTCGGTGTTACGCCGGTACGTGAAGGCTGGGTTGCTCAGGCGGTGTTCTTTACGCAATTCCCGACTTATGATACATATCCGAGAACATATCGTTATTTATCACGCGTTATTGCGATGGCTGTTACATTGGATAAGCCGGCTGAGGGCTTCAGCAAGAGTGACTGGGGCAATGGTGCAATTACGGTATTCAGAACAATGTCCGGTTCGGCATATCGCTTTCAATTTCACGTTTCTTCCGAAGAATCGGCGGTGGCTCACTGCTGTATTGTAGGTCCGACCGGTCAAGGTAAAACGACTTTGCTTACATTCTTGGCAGGACAGGCAATGCGCCACGGTGATTTGCGCGTATTCTTCTTCGACCGCCATTTGGGTGCTGAAATTTTTACTCGCGCAATTAAAGGTGCATACGTCGGTTTTGATGGTGATGAAAAGAATGTTTCACTTAATCCGTTTGATTGCAACAACACTCCGGAAAACAGAGCGTTTTTGCGCCGTTGGCTCAAGTCTATCACAATGGTTGATGATGCTTTGGCCGAGCGCGAAGTTGCGCGCGCTGTGACCACGGCATTTGACTATCTTCGTCCTGAAGAACGATTGTTGGAAAACCTCTACAAAAGCTGTTTCTCGCCTACGGGAAATATGCGTCGTGAATTGTATCGTTGGGTTAATCCGGATCAATACGGTGCGATTTTTAATGCCAAAAACGATAGCTTGGACTTGAAAAGCCGTCGCTTTATGGCGTTTGACTTTACGCATATTTTTGAAGATGAAAATTTGGCTCCGGCGGTTATCAGCTATATTATGCACCGAATCCAATCCGAGACCGGCGAAACCGGCGTTCCGTCACTGATTATGATTGATGAAACGGCGCCGATGTTAAAGCACCCGATGTTTAGAGATTATTTCATCCAAGGTTTGCAGGAAGGACGTAAAAAACGTCAGGCATATCTTTGCGCCTTCCAACAACCGAATATTGTTGATAAGTTAGGAGTCGGCGAGGTTATCCGCGGTCAATGCCAAACGGTTATTTTCTTCAGAAACCCGCAAGCGCAGGTTGAAGATTATGCCAACTGGAATTTGACGCAAACCGAATTAGACTTTATTTTCGGTAAAAGCTATCGTGATTTTCCGTATGCAATTTTGTTGTCGCGCCCTGTTACCGGCGAATCGGTGATTTTGGATGTTAACCTTGGCGGATTAGGCAAATACTTGCGTATTTATAACTCCGGCAGAAAGAATGTTTTGCTGGTTGAACAGTTAATAAAAGAGTATGGTGAGGATGGATTTGTTACAAAATATTTAAATATTGCCTAGGTTTTTAAAAAAAGCTTTTTTTTGCAAAATTTATATGGTAATATAAAATAAATAACCGAAGGAGGCTGTTATGAAAAAGATAAATAATTTCTCAATATTTGCGTTTTTTGTGGGTTTAAGCGTTTCTTCGCAGGTGTTTGCGCATTCATTACCGACTTACAGTATACCGGAAACCGGGCAGGAAATTGCTTCCTATGTATCAGAAGCATCCAAAACAAAAAGTGAAATAGAATCTACTCAGGAACTGGTTATAAAAATGGTGTTATTAGGTGTTCCTGGTTATATGAGTGCCATTAAAACAGGTGATATGAGCGGAATTATGGCGGGAATGGCTGTTCAAGGTTACGAGCTTTACAAATTTGAAGCCGAAAAGAAAAAACAGGCTAAAGAAAAGGCTCAAAAAGAAGCTCAGGCCAATGCTCAAGAAAAGTTACAGGCTCAAGAAGAAGCCAACCAAGCAACTAAAGACGCGGTTGATGAAAATCGCAAAACAGCTGCCGAGAACAGAAAAGCAAATGTTAAGAAAAAACTGAGTTTTGTTGGCAACTGGCTCAATAAAAAGGACGGGAAAAACAAACAAGGCGTAAATGCAATTGCTAACGGATTGTTTGGAGAAGATTCAACAATCAGCTCGGCGATAGGAAAGGCCACGGACAAATTATCGGCACAGGCTGACACGAGTGAAGAAGAAACAAAAAAAGATGCCGGTGATGCCAAAAATAAGCCGAGTGAAAGTTAAGGAGATTGAAAAATGAATAAGATTAAGTTATTTTCAATGTTTGCTACTGTGTTAATGACTTGCGGACAGGTTTTGGCCGCAGACGGCGGAGCAAGTGACGGCGCAGAGGGCGGAAAAGATGAGGTTTTTTCAGGTGTTTATAAAGACCATCAAGTTATTCCGAATACAATGGCGACATTATGTAAAACGTCAGCGGAAGATATGGTTGCCGATCCGACAAAGTTGAAAAGTTGTGTTGATAAATTAGCGATTAAGCGCAACAGTTCGGATGCGGAAACTTCGCGAGAAGGCTTGAAAGATTTGAATATCATAAAAGCCGACCAATTGCAGGAAATGATTGCCTTGGCTACGGCAAAAAGTGCCGCTGTTGCAGAATATTATGCCAATACGGCAAAAGAAACAAGCGATGCCAATGCCAACGCTAAAACCGTTAATGATGTTGACGGGGCAGCTATCAACACGAACGCACTTTCAACATCAATGATAAATGCTTTGACGGAGCTATATACCGAACAGCTAAAATATTTGGCGATCTCAAATATTGAAAATATTGATAAATCAACCTTAGAAGAGGTTGCTTCTAGTCAGAATCTTGCAGATGCCAGCGGAAATAAGGACGCAAAAGAACCGGCAAAGGCAGACCAAAATGCTTCAATTACTCCGGTTGCCGAAGTTAATACCAGTACGGCAACCGTGGTTGAAACCGAACCGGCAAAAGCTTGGCATTGGAAAGGTGACGGAGTTTGTGAGCTTTGCGTTAAAAAAGACGGAGATAATGTGGAATGTCGTCAGGAACCTTGTCCGGACGGAACATATCCTGACCCGAATGATGCTAACGTGAACTATGTTTGCAGCGCCAAAATTTGTGAAAAGGTAGATTTGGCACAGTAAAAGAGAAGTATTTTTAAGGAGGCCGTAACAATGAAAAGTTTGTTGAAATATGCTTTTGTGTCGGTGTTTGTTTTAATACCGAGCCTTGCTATGGCTGATTTTGATATAGCATCTTATCTTCAGCAAGTGACAAGAATGACGCAAAAAGACGGTGTCGGGTTGCCGATGCAAATGAGTATCGGAGATTTGCAAAATGTTTCCATGAATATGAATAATCCGTCATTTTCAAATATAAATCCCTCTAATGTGAAAAGCCTTGGAGCAACAGCTCTGCAAAAGGCAAATGAAAGATGGAAGCTTGATGATAAAATGCCTGCCGGTTTTGCCAATGCAATAAACGGAAACGGGAGTAATCCTCTTTTGCGCGGAGTTGTAAAAAAAGAGATGACTGTCGGCAAACGAAGCGGCGATGATGTTAAGAAAAATAAAGAATTAGCAGAAAAAATCAATGAACTGATGATTGAAAACACTTCTTCACTATATGCCAGAGGGTTGACACGCCGTTATCAATTGGATAATGAAAAAGTTGATGAGGTTGAAGATTTTAATAATGTTAATGCCGTGCAAGCTGTTTTATCAAATACGGTGCAACGGGCGGATAACCGCTGGATGTCTATTTTGAAAGCAGAATCCAGCACAATGTTGCAGACGGCGACGCAACAGATGACTTCAATCAAGCCGGACGAAACTGAAGAAGCTGAAAAAGACGAGAAAAAAGAAGCAACGTCACAAGATCAAACTAATGTCGACAACGGAAACAGTGATAAAAATAAAGACGATTCCAAAGACAAGGATAAAAAATCAAAACTGCAACAGGCTTCGGATTGGGTTAAAGATAAAAATGATAAGGCAAATGCCTGGGTTAAAGATCAAAAAGACAAGGTCGGTGATTGGATTTCAAACAATAACGGTGGTGTGGCTGATTGGTTGAATAAAGGAAATAATCAACAAGGTGTTCAGAAAATTATCGGTGGAGCACTGGGAGATTCCACGGCAGGTTCTGTATTGAGCGGGGCAACCGATGAGTTGGCAAAGCATGGTTCAAAGGATAATGGCGATAGTTCGGCAAAAAGCAAAAAATCGCAAGATAATGCCGATAAGGAAAGCTAAGGGAGGTAAAAATGTCAAATATACTTAAAATGACTGTTTTTATCGGAGTGCTGCAATTTTTATGCATTCCGTATGCCTCAGGCGTAACTAAACTCAGCAGCACTATGGAAAAGGTGGAAGCTTATATGACGACAGGTACTGATTATCTTGCTGCCGCTCAAGATGCGGTGAACGAAGCACAAACAGAATATAATAAATATAAAATGCTTGTTGAGCAAGGAGAATTTGATGAATACCTGAAAAAGGAAGCAATAGCATACGGAAAAGAAAAAGGCAAGCCTATCGCAGAAAAAGAAGTTGCAAAATATAAAGCAAAGCAAGAAAGGAAAAAGCTAGAGAAAAAGACGAAAGAACTTGCGGCTAAGCAGGCGGAAATTGCCGATTATGAAAAATCAATGGATGAAGAGCAAAAAACAAAACTTACGGAAATAACTAAAAGGCTGACCGAACTGAATGTTCAACTACAAAGAAAAGACCTTAAAAAGGAAGAATTTGAAAAAATTCGCGATGAGGTCGCATCATTAGAGGCACAACAACAGGCAATTTTAGATAAACCGAAAGAACATGATGCAACACTTCAAGGGAAAAAGGCTGAAGAAAAGAAAATTGCTGAAGAAATTGAAAAATCGAAACCGGAAGCGGAAAAAGCCGAAAAAGAAGAAAATCTTCAGGCAAAGTCAGCTGATTTGTTTGGAGAAGAGGATGCTTCGGCAGACAACAAGTCTATATATCAGACGGAAATTGAAGCGTTGTTCTTGAAAGAAAACGAGGAATCCACGAGTGAAAATTTGGCGCGCATTAAGAAAAATCGCAATATGGAATATTATTTGGCTCTGCAAAATGCGATGAATGTTTCTCTTTTGAACGCAGAGAGGGCTGCTGCAACCGAAGAGGGATCTGAACAAAATAAAAAAGCCGGTGCAGATGTTGAAGGCAATCTTACGGTGAAAAATGTTAATATAAGTGAGGTTATTGAAAAAGCAAAAGCAGCTTCACATTTGACCGAAGCATTGTTGGCGGAAATGAGATTTAAAACTATACAAGATATGGTTTCATGGAACAACAAAAACCGCTTGTATGATTATAAAAAACCGGTTACCGAATTTGATTTGGATTATTATGAGTTGAAAAAAACAGATTTAAAAGACAAAGTTAAAGGCTTGTATGATAAAAATAAAGACAAAATCAAAGGTCTTTACGATAACAACAAAGATAATGTTAAAAATCTGTGGCACAAACTTTAAGGGGAGGAAACTATGAAAAAATTTGTACTTCTTTATTTTTGCGGAATGATGTTTTCATTTAACGCGCAGGCGGCTTATCCAGATTTAACCCCGTTAGAAGAAATTGCTCCGCAGGTATGTGCTCCTTGTACCTCTGAAAAAGTACAAATGTATAAGAGTGCATATGAAACAGTGAAATCTGTCAGCAGCCGTGAAGGCTTAAAGCAAAAGTTTGGAGAGGTTGAAGCTCATGCAAAAAAGTATGCTCTTGATAAGGGAAAAGATTTCGTTAATAATAAATTAAAAAAGAAGAAAAATAAGGATGATAATAAACCGATTTCTTATACCCGCGTCATCAAAAAGACTAAAACTGATGTGGAAGATGTTAATGCGGTTAAAGATTCATTTAAAAAATACTTCTTGTATGTTCCTTCCAAAAATGAAGAAATTCAAGCTTCGTATAAGGAAAAGAGAGAACAGTTTGTTGAAGATACAACCATTGAACTTTATATCATCTCAAAAGAAATGGATAAAGAACTTAAAGTTATGATTTCGCAACTTGACCTGATTAAAAAATGTGTGATTGAAGGTGATGATGAAGAATGTAAAAATCAGGAGATGGAAGAATATAACTGCCAAAAAGATGAAGATTCAGAAGATGAAATGTGTTATCGTCGCAACATGCTGATGGTGGCGCAAATCTATGATACCATTATGAAATATAACGAATATCTGATTGCCATGCGCTCACAATATGAAGCAGTGCGCGCAATCGGAAGTTCGGTAAAACCGGAAGAACCGGCAGATAAAAAAAGCAAAACCACATCATTGAGTAATTATATTGAAGATACGGTCGGATATGCCTCAGAAGAAATTGATGACGAGCCGCTGGTTGTTGAAAAGCTTCCGGATTCTGAATTTGATTTTGTTGATAACAATAAAACCGGAGCAAAAACTCCGCTTGCCGATAAACAAGACGATATAAAAGCAATGGCTGTTTTTGAAGAAGCACAGCAACATATTTCAAATGCGTTTGAAAGCCATAATCTGAAACAACAACTGCCGGAATTTAAAAGACTTTTTGATACCTATCACAATATGGAAAAAATGCATGCCAAAGCGGTTGAAAATTTGCAGGCTTCCGAACAATGCGTTGTGAATTATCTTAACAAAAGATATCCGAATAACGGCGAAAAAGTATGGCTTGATAATTGCGTGCTTGATGAAGGTGATGGATATGTCTGCAAATATTCGCCGTCAAAGAGTGCCACTGATACGGCTGAAAGTGAAGGGTTGTATGATGTTTTGTGTCCGGATAATTATGCGCAAAAGTGCTATAAACTTGCGCCGACCGCATATAATGAAATAGGCGGTATGTCGGGCTGGCTCATCAATATGTATTTGAATGCAAAAGATGAATTGTCGGACGATGTTCCTGATGGTGAAAATTATGTTGTTGCCGCTGCAAGTACGGATGCTCCGCAAGATAGAAATATCGGACCGGGCACAGGTGCTTATTCGGCAGAATATTTGAAAAAGCAAATTGAAAACGGTGATATTTTGATGGATACGTATAAAGAAAAAATGCGCGTATTGTCAAGATTGCCTTATTCAATCGGCGTTTTGGCTAACGATGAAATCAATAAAGACACTAACGGAACCGGCGGAAAAAGCAAATTCGGAGTTGAAACGGTGCCGTTTAAACTTTGGAATGATCAAATCAATTTCTATGATCAATATATTGACGGCAAGTATGAAAATATTGAAGCTTATTTGGAAAATGCGCCAATGTTTGAAAATATGTTGAATTTAGGTTTGAAGATAAATGAAACTTATGAATATGAGGCGCAAAGAGATGCATCAGGCATGATCGCAAAAAGTGTGGAGGCGATACGTAAAGAAGTGGCAGAGGCAATAAATGCTTTGTTAGGACAAATTACGGATGATTCACAGGAAAAAGTTGCGTTGGTAGATAAACTGTTGCTTGAGGAAGATGAAAAACTTAATCAGATTTTGAGCGATTATCATGAAAAGCTTGAAGATCTTGATAAGAAAAGATTTGCACTTTATAAGCAACTTGAAGATATAAACATCAAAGTTGCCGAATCTCATGAAGAAATAACCAAGCAAGATGCTGTTATAAACTATGCCGAAGGCTATAATGCCGTGGCAGAAGGGGGCGCTGAAATGGATAAGGATTATCAAAATCCGGAAAATCCGCATAAAACAAACGAAGCGGTCTTTAATGAAAATATAGATGAGCAAAAAAACAAAGAAGCGTCTGCGGAAAGCGCAAGAGATGTGGCTATCAATCAGTTAAATACGACAAGCTCTTCGCGCGATGAGGTTCTTAATGCAATTATTGCCGTTGAGCGTGAAATCATTGCTTTGAAACATGAATATGTTTTGGCATATTTCAATGCTGAAAGCAAATATAAAACGGATATTGAGGATATTGTACGCTCAACTGAAATCAGTAATACGGCAAAGATTGTTTCGGAAGCAAAGAGTTCGTTTATTGTTCTGCAAGAAGCCGAAATGGTGATGAAACTTATCAGAGATTATGCGGTTAAACAAGTTGAAAAAGCATATACAGAAATTGATAAGTTGAAAAAAGATAAGAGTATATATTATACCGAAAACAATCCTAAAGTTGTGGCAATACACTCTGAAATGATGAAAAAAATTACAGATCCTAAGGTTGAGGATATTGTTGCCGAATTGCAACTTGACGATACCGCAAAAACGTTGTTGACCAAGTATGCCTCAATGATTACGGGTGTATTCTCCGACATCTGCGATGAAACAACCTGTTATGAGCCTGATAAAGAATACTTTGTCGGGTTAATCGAGCAGAAAAAAGATTTTGCTGCTCCGAAAGCTGCTGTTGAATTTTCTTCAGCGCCGATGAGAGAAGTATTTTCTTTCGGACTTGAAGATATGAACTATGTTGATTATTACGCAACACAAGATTTTAAGCTTGATTTCGATATGCAGATAATAGGTGTCGGTGAAGCGGATATTTCAACAGATGATGCCAAAATTTTGCTTCTGAACCGAAGCTTGCTTGACAGCGGAGTTGAAATGCCTGAAATTTGGAAAATTGTTCTCTCTCATCGTCCTTTTGTGCAAAAAGAGATTGATTTCAGAAAATTTTTAGGCGATCCTGTCGATGATCATGTTGAGGTGCAAAATTCCGGAATTTATCCGTGTAAATCAGGTGATGAAGTTATTACCGTGCAAAATGCAAAGAATGCTACTTATGCGCTGGGTAATGCTGGCGGGTATGATAACATTCCTCAGTGCCAAACCATTGTAAAAGATGGCGGTAAATATTTTGATCGCGAAGCACCAACCGGAAAGAACGAAATCAGTGTCGGATCACAAGCTGTTGTTCTATCAAATCCTACCAGTGAGCTGGGCCAAATTTTGGAATATAAGGAAATTCTTGTTAACAGAATTGGTGCTGACGGCTTGCCTTTGACTGATCAATTCGGCACTATGTTTTTACAAAAGAAAGTTTCATACTTATCTTTAAACGATTCACTTTTGTATGCGTTGAAATATCTGGCTTCAATTAAAGACGAAAATGATATAAATGAAAAATATTATTTCTATAAACGCGTATTGCCTCAGAACAGCCAATTCGGGGATTATCTGATGAAGGTTGATTTGGAACGCACTACGCTTGAAGCAAAAGAAAAAATCAAAAATAAAATATATAGTGCGAATGTGACTGATATGGTTATTGTAAATTCTCTTTACAAGTCATTCTCGGAAATGGGATATGATTTTGATCGTAATGATTTTGATTTGAGTAAGGAGGATTATTATAAGCAAGCAGAGAATCTCTTAAACGCCAGAAAAGAAGATAATATTCGTCAGGCAAAAGCAATTTTGGCTGAAAATGAAGGTCTTAATCTGACATCTGACGAAATGGTTAAACGTAAGGAAGATTTGCTCAAGCAAATTTCTCTTCTTGAACTGGATTCCGAGGAACTTATTCAAATTAACGGACCTGAAACGGTAGATGAAGTGGCAGAAGAAATAAAAGTTCAAAAAACCGATGCTGCCGTTCGTGAATTGGCAAGTAAAATAGATGAGGGTGAAAAAGAGCTGGCTGAAAGAATAAATAACAGCGCTCCGGCTTATTGCTCATCATATGGGGAATTTTAAATTCGGAGAAATAACTTGGCAGTTCTTGGAAACGGTACGCAAAAACTATATATAACCGACGGGAAAAGCGAAAGTAAAGCTTTTCAGCAACAGTATATTACCGATGAAGATGTTGTTACAACCTCGGCGAAGCTGGTGTATTTTCGCTGGCTTTCAAGACTTGTTATTTTGTGTTCCGTTATTTCATTGAGTTTTTTCCTATGTTCTTCGTTGGTTGTTTTCAGGCTTGCTCCGGAAATTTTGGTTGAACCTTTGTTGATAATCGGGCAAAATTCCTCTGATGAGGTTGTGCGCTATGAGCCGATGAACACAAATATGTCTTCATTAAAACAAATGACGGAAATGTTTGTTAAACAATATGTTATCATGCGCAATACTGTAATTAACGATGAAAGAGAAATGCGCACACGTTGGGGCCCGGGCGGAATTGTGCAATATATGTCGGCACCTTACGTTTATGCAGAATTTGTCGGTAAGAATGCCTCAAAAGTGGAAGATATGTTTGATAATGAATATTCAAGCGAAGTTCGCATTGATAAGATCGGCAAAATCGGGGAAAAAAGTCCGGTATGGGTGGTTAATTTTACGGTGTTTAATTTATCTCGCAATCAGGAAGGCGGAGGAGCGTTGGTCCTAAAGGAAACAAGATATCGCGCCTCGGTTACTCCGCGCTATTTATCTTTCAGAGGTTTTGTTTCTCCGCGTTTGATTAACCCGATGGGGTTTACGGTGATGAAATACAGCCAAGATAGAATAAGAGAATAATTTTTTGTTTAAGTTATTTTAATCTTTTTGTTTTAATATGACGTCAATAGGCGTGTATTTTCTATTGTTATTTTCCCGTATAGCACTAGAAAATACAGGCATTTGTCGGTTATCTGATGATGGCTTGATAAAAATAAAAAAAAGAGGTGAAAAATGTATAAAAAGTTGTTTATTATAGGATTATTGATAATTTTATCGGCATGCAGCATGTTCGGTTCTTATTATGAGCCGGAAGCAGTAGGACCCGGTAAAGATGTCAACGAATTGAAGTTGTCACCGTGTGCATGCACGCATATTGAGACAATTAAAAATGTTCCGGATTGGTTTTTGGAAACAATTTAGTTGAGGTTTAAGGCAAATGGCAGAACAGTTGGGCGTGAACAATACACAGCAAATGCTGATTACAGGTGAGACAGATGAAAATTATTCTGCTCAGCCGGTGGTGCAAGCTGTTTCGGCAGACGACAGTGTTATCGTTAATGCCAGTGAAAAAAGGTATTTGTGGACGGCTCGTGCTTTTGCCGTTGTTACGGCTATCAGTATTTGTTGCAATCTTATTTTATTGATTACGATTGCCAACTTATTGCCGCTTTATCGTGTGGAGCCGTATTTACTTACACTTTCAAGCAAAGAAGAGCAGGTTTATAATGTTATTCCATATACCAGAAATATGGAAACACAAAAAGCTATTACCGAAACATTTGTCAGTAAATACATACTTATCAGAACAACTTTGTTGTCAGATATTGAAGAAATGGAATCCCGTTGGCAAAACGGCGGTGATTTGCAAGAAATGTCTTCAGCCAAGGTTTATCAGGACTTTGTTAACAGTACCGGGCGCAAACTGATGCAAAGAATGAAGCAGGAAGGCCTGACAAGTATGGTTAAACTTTTGACGGTTAATGAAGTTGATAATGGTGTTTGGCAGGTTGAATATCTGGTTGATTATTTCTTGCCGACTTCTTTTCAGCCGAAAACCATTAAATATCGCTCAACACTGAAAGTTCAATATCAACGTCGTCCGGTTCAATTTAAGGAAAGATTGAAAAACCCGACCGGATTTAAGGTTGTATCATACAGCACAAAACAAATAAAGGAATAAGGATTAAAAAAATGAGAATAAGTTTGAATAAAATGATTTTTGCAATAAGTCTCTTGGTTTCATCAAACGTATTTGCTCAGGTTACTACCGATACATTGGATCAATACGCTGATCAATCGCAAGGAAATTATCAGCCGATGAACTTGAACTATGCCGGTTTTAATAACTCACTCGGTATGATTCAAAGCGCCTGGCAGGACCCTTTGCAAAACTTAGGTGAAGGTCAAAGCAAACCGGCTTATTCCAAATATTATTGGACACCTGATTTGGTGCTTCCGGTGCGTCTTCGTGAAGGTATGATTACGATGATTAACTTTCCGGAATGGGAATTGATTGAAAATATTTATATCGGTGACAGCAGTTCGTTTGACGGACGTCCTTCAAGCCCGAATACCGTTTTGCTTTATCCGAAGAGCGGTGCCAATGTTGGTGTTGATACAAACGTTATTTTATTTGGTCGTTCGGGTAATAAATATGTGTTTTATGTGAAAAGTGAAGGTGTTCAAACTGAACGTTTGACCAACTCAATTATTGATATTGATGTGGTTGATTCCAATAATGGAGGAAATCCCAGTAGCACGACGGGGATATTAGGCTCAGGCGGATCATATAATCACGTTAATGCGGTTGCAGGTCAGGGCGGAAAGCTTGTTGATGCAACATATACCCGCAGATTCCAAAAGGAAGATTGGCTTAAAAATATTCCTCTTGATCCGGCAAAATTCAGATTTGATATTGAAATATATGTGCCGAACCCTGATGATGTGATTATTGCGCCGGAAAGAGTTTGGCGTGACGATATTTTCACTTATATTGATTTGGGTGAGAAAGCTCTTAATATGGTGCAACGTCCGATTGTGACTTTGATTGTTGAACGTGTTGAAACGCCGGTCGGCTTCAGAACAAAAGGACCGAACAATCGCCTTATTATCGTTGAAGGTATCGGTGATATGGTTATGCGTAGCGGAAAGCGTATGGTTTGCTTGAAACTTCGTCGCTCGGATGATGAAGGTATGCAATATGTAAGTTATGCAGATGACGGCAACAGATGGGATGTTGCTCCGAAAATTCCGGGTGATAAGCAAGCAAATGCAAACGGCGAGAATATGACTTCCGAAAGCATTGGTCGTGCATATTGGGAAAGCGGTAAAGACGGCGAAGCTCCGAAAGGAATGCAACAGTTACCGAATATGGTAAATGATGAATATATCAATGCTAACGGCGGTGCCGGCTTTAGCGGAGCAGGCAACGGATGCCAAACGCAAGGTAACAGTGTTTGCACCTCTACTTCAGATAAGTCAAACTATGCTAAAAGTCCGTATCCGAATTATAAATACGGTTCCGGCTTTGAAAATCAAAAGGCTGAAAGCTTATCTATTGAGCTTGGTACTGATGCTGATGTTGACAATCTGGAAGCATTGTGGAAAGACCTTTCCGGTAAATATTCCAATATGCTCGGTAAATATGAACCATTCTATTCGGTTGATACTCCGGCAGACGGACAAGGTAAAGAACTTTTCCACCTCAGAGTCGGTCCGGTTGAAAACTTGGATACCGGTGATAATATTTGCAGTCAATTGGGACGTAGCGGAATCTTTTGTAGCGTTGTAAGGATACAATAAAACTAATGAGCAAAGAAGTATTAACACATTCAGACAGGTATGTTCGTAAGACTAATCGTATAATATTGATTGTCGGAATTATCAGTATGCTGGTTTTTCTGTTCGGTCTTGCTTTAATGACTTCGGATGAACCGCAGGAACAGCAACAAACCTATGAAATTGATGACAGCATTGATGCCGAAACAAATTTGCAGGTTGGTGATGAAGGAAGTCTTGAAAGTGAAATACAATTTGATGATGCCGAAGAAATTGAGCGCCCGATAACATTGACTCCTAATCCGATCAATATGGGGCAGGTCGTTATCGGAACAGAAGCAACTAATGTTTTGACAATCGGCACAAATTCAAAAAGCTCAATAAAAATTATTTCTATTGAGCTGGAAGATGTGGCGGCTGAGGGCTTTACGTTTGATAATCAATGCAACGGAAAAGAACTTCGCGGACGAGGTACTTGCAGTGTTACAATGCGCTGGTTGCCGACTATGGCTTATAATTTTCAAAACAATTTTAAAATTGTTTGGCGCGAAACAAATGTTGCCGATAAAGATGCAAAACATGATGAAGTTGCCGTTTACGGAAACGCCATTACAAAAGAGGAGTGCAATTTCTGCGATAGCGGTATTTCATCAAATACGGGCAAAAACTTAAGTGATAAAAAGAATCTGCGCCCTGCAATCGGTCCGGACGGAAAAGTTATCGGTTATATTGATGAAAATGGTATTGTTTATGATGAAAATGGTAACGAAATCGGCAGAGTAAATGCTGACGGAATGATTGTTGATAAAGACGGAAATATTATCGGCGTGGCAACAAACGGTCGTTTAATCTTGGATGAAAACGGTAATGTTATCGGCTATGTTGATGAAAACGGTATTGCCTATGATAATGACGGTAATGTTATCGGTACTATGCTTGCTGACGGAACGGTTGTTGACAAAGATGGAAAAATTATCGGTAAGGCCATTGAAAGCGGTTATGTTTATGATGAAAACGGTAACCTTATCGGGCGAGTTTTGAGCGATGGTACGGTTGTTGATTTGGACGGTAATGTTATCGGCAGAGTGAATGCCAACGGAGAAGTTGTTGATGCAAACGGCAATATTATCGGACGCGTGGCAAAATCGGGAGCGGTTGCTTTTGATGAAAACGGTAATCCTATAGGTATTGTTATGCCGAACGGAGAAGTTGTTGATGAGAACGGTAATGTTGTGGGTTATGTTGATGAAAACGGTAATGTTGTGAAAAAATCCGTTATCGGAAAGCGCGGAGCCTCTGTTCGATTAGCCATGGATGAAAACGGCAATGTAATCGGTTATATTGATGAAAACGGTAATGTTCGCGATTTTAACGGTAATATAATCGGGCGTGTGGATGAAAACGGCAATATTATTGATGCAAACGGTAACATTATCGGACATGCCAGCGATGAATGGCGCGATTTAGCCTTAGATGAAAACGGCAAGGTTATCGGCTATATTGACGCAAACGGTATGGTGCGCGATAAGGATGGCAAGGTTATCGGTTATGTTGATGAAAACGGCAATATAATCGGCAATAAAGAAGGTTTTCTTGATGATGCCGACATTTTGGGCTATGCCGGCGAAAATGTTCGTTTGGCATATGATAAAAACGGAAATGTTATAGGCTATATTGATGCTGACGGAATTGTGCGCGATTTTAACGGCAATATAATCGGAAGAGTTGATGAAAACGGCAATATTATTGATGAAAACGGCAATATCATCGGTTATGCCGGCGATATGCGAAAGCTGGCCTATAATGAAAAAGGCGAGTTAATCGGTTATGTTGACGCAGACGGAATTGTGCGCGATAAAAACGGTAATATCATCGGAATAATGGGAGCAGACGGGAAAATTATCCCGTTCGGAATTAATAAAATAGGCTCGCTTCTTGATACAAATTTGATACCGATAACTCCGGAAGGACGCGTTTTGGGAACGGTTAACAATCGCGGTGAAATTGTTAAAGATCAGAAGGTTGCCGGTAAAATGTTGCCTAACGGTTTGGTGATGGATAAAAAAGGACAAAAGGTTATTGCCGTCGGAATTAAAGCAGGCTTTGTTGCCGATTGGGGTTGCCAATATGACAGTCGCATCACAAAAGACGGAATAATCTTGCATGACGGAAATGAAGTTAATTACAGAATTTACGGCGACGGAACTTTGTGGACACCGGAAGGTGAGTTTGCCGGAAAGTTGATCAAAACCGGTAGTGTTTTTGATAATGAATGCAATTATTTAGGCGAATTACAGGCTGACGGCTATGTTAGAAATGCCGACAGAAGAGAAGTAGGTTGTGTTAATCCTGACGGTAAAATTCTGGCATTGGATGAACCGCGCGTGATCGGACATGTTGTGGAGCGCAGACCGGTATATTCGGAAAAAAATGAAATTATCGGAATTCTGGAGAAGAACGGTACATTACGTGATTCCAAAAACAAAATCATCGGTTGTGCCAATAGCAATGGCGAAGTTTTTGATGCTAATATGTCTTACATCGGTTCGGTGCAAGATGCAAAATATGCCTTTGATTTTAAGGGTAATCTGCTTGGAGTTTATGATGACAACGGCAAGGCAAAAATTGCCGGATTTTCGGGAACTCACATAATGAACGGCAATTTGCTTGCTACGGCAAACAATGAGATTATAGGTTATGTTGTACCTGAAGTAACAGTGGTAGCAAATGCCGAATCAAGAGTTATAGGTCATCTGTTTCCTGACGGAAATATTTATGATAATGACGGTGTGATGATTGATAAAATCCGCGGTGACGGTACCGGATTTTATAACGGTGAAGTCGGTGCAATTGTTCCGCTGAAACAAGTTGTTGATATGAACGGTAAAAACATCGGTTTTGTTAATTATGATATGAATGTTTTGAACAACACCGGTGCAAAGCTCGGGCGAATTGATGTTAAAGGCAGAATGATTGATGAACGTAATCAGCAAATCGGAGGAATTGTTAAACAAGGCGGAGTGCGCGGGTATGACGGTGCATTTTTGGGCTATGTTTCTGCTGACGGTTTGGTTATAGAAACGGAAGAAAGTGAAACGGCTGACGGAAGAACATATAAGCCGGGTGATGTTACGGGATTTTTTGTTCCGGACGGCCACATTGTTAAAGACGGCACAATCATCGGAGAATTGTTGCCTAAGACGCCGGTTATTGATATGTTCGGAAAATATATCGGTTTTTCTGATGGTATAGGTAATATTTACAGTCGTGATAATTCACTTATATCCGAGTTTTTACCCGGCGAAGTTAATTCGGAAAATTATGCGCCGATCCCGCTCGGAATTGTGATTAACTTTAAAGGTGAATGGATAGGAAGCATTCTTCCTGACGGGAAATTTATGGACTTAAAGCGCAATATAAACGGTTTTGTGTTGCCTGACGGAAAAGTTATCAATAATGATAGCCGTATTATAGGCGAAGTTGTCAGCTCGGACATTGTTATCGGTAATGATGACAAGTTTAAGGGGCATGTTAATATTGACGGGCGCATTATGAATCACGGAGTACAAATCGGTAAAGTTTTGACTGACGGATTAGCTGTTGATAATAACAATAATGTTCTCGGCCACACTTTTGAAATCGGAAAGACAGTACTTTCCAATCAGGGTGATTATTTGGGACGCTTGGCCACATCGGGAAAAGTTATTGATATTGAAAATAATGAAATCGGCTATTTGAAGAGTAACGGCTCATTTATAGACGGCGACAAAAAAGCGGCAGGATATGTTTTGCCTGAAGTAGCAAAGAATCGGAGGAACTGAAGATGTTCAAAAGCAGTAACCATATTTTTAAGCTGTCCGTAGTTGCTTTGGCATTTTTTACTTCTTATGTAAAATCTGCTTTGGCGGAAATTACGACGGTTGACTTTAACGGAAAAGTTCTCGGACAGGTGATTTCTTCCGGTATGGTTATCAATTCCGATGGCGAAAATATCGGTTATATCACTGCGGACAGTTTGGTTGTTAATGATGAAGGAAAAATTTTGGGCGGTGTCTTGCCTCAAGGTATTGTTATCGGCTATGATAATAAGCTCTTGGGAAAAATGCACAGCGACGGTGTTTTGAGAAGTTTTGCCGGCAAGGATTTGGGGCGCGGTTTGCCGAATGGTTTGGTTATCAATAATAAAGACGAGATTATCGGCGCTATTTTGTTTCCGGGAATAATTTATTCTGATGACGGCAATGTTGTCGGCCGCATGACCGGTGCCGGAACATATACCGATATGGACGGACAAGAACTCGGTTTTATTTCTGCCGGCGGTTATGCTTATCGTAAAACGGCGGACAGTTATGTTATTGATGGTCGTTTAATCTCGTCTAAAATGGTTGTTTCAAACGACGGAAAGTTTTTGGGTAGCATCTCTCCTTCAGGTGAAGTTATTGACTTTGAAGCCAAAAAGGTCGGTAATGTACATGCCAACGGATATGTTTATGATGAAGGCGGAAAAATTATCGGCCGAGTTGTTATGTCGGGATATGCTTTTGATGTTAAGGGAAAATATTTAGGTATTATCAGTTATAACGGAACGGTATTAAATGCGTCAAACGAGGAAATCGGACATTATCGCAGTGATGGAACGATTGTTGATGAAAACGGAAAAATTATAGGATATACTTTGGATATTGCTTCCGCCGTTTCTGACTTGAACGGTAAATATATCGGTCGTGTCGTGCCGGACGGAAATGTAATTAAAGGCACGGAAACAATCGGGCATATCGGTGCAAAAAACTATGTTTATAATGATAAAGGCGAGTTAATCGGACAAGCAATTCAAACCGGTCCGGTGTTTGATGTGCTTGGCTCATTAAAGGGTGAGGGTATGAATAACGGCTCGCTGGTGGCAACCGGAGGAAATACCATCGGGCGCACGATTAATAATTTTGCCTTTGATACAAACGGTCTGATGATTGGCGGTATCAACAAAAATATGTTGGCAGTCAATACCTATAATAAGCCTCTCGGCACGGTTGAAACATCCGGAACAGTGGGTTTGGCAAATGATAAAAATACGGTTTCTCCGTTCGGATATTTATTGAACTCGGAGAAAAAAGTTATCGGTTCCGGTTTTGAAACGGCTCCGATGTATAGCTTGGAAGGAAATTTTTATTCAAATATTACCCCGAACGGAACGCTTTATCGCGGGTCTGATAATGTTACTGTTTCGCCGAACGGAATGGCAATCGGAAAAGAAGGTTTTGTTGCCGATAAGCTCAATTTTGCCTTTTCATATAATCAGCAAGGTGAAAGTTTGGGTTATTTGATGAATAACAATACTATAATGAACAAAGACGGGGATATTGCCTATAAAATAACTCCGGAAAATTATGTGGTTGCTACTGCCGGACAATCTGAAAACAATGTAATGCCACTTGCCGGCTATGCCGGAAAAACCATGGTTGCAGTCAGCAACAGCGGTGATTTGCTCGGATATGTCAATAATGCCGGAAAAGTTGCTGATTTAAACTCAAATACAAGAGGTTTTGTGGTTTATGGCAACTATGTTTTGGACAATTCTTCAAATGTTGTGGGAAAAGCAGTGCCGTTTATCAGTGTTCAAAACGATAAATGCGATAATCTTGGTGTTATGAACGGTCATGGCGATGTGGTAAATTCAAGAGAAGTTATTATCGGAAGAGTTTTGCCGAACGGACAGGCAATTTCCGATGTCGGAAGCTATCTCGGATATGGTATTTTTCAAAAAGGTTTGATTGATTTTAACGGAAACTTTGCAGGCGTAGTCAACAACGGAAGCGGTTTGGATTATATCGGCAACAATATCGGTTGTATCAATCGTCAAGGAATTATCAAAGATGATGCCAATAAGTGGAAATATGGTGTTATTTCGCAAGATTCCGTGATTGATTTTGAAAACAACATAATCGGTCAAATTCAGGCAGACGGTAGCGCGGTTAATGCCAAAAATGCGATTATCGGTTATATGCAACCGAATGGAAATGTGGTTTCAAAATCCAAAAAAACTCTCGGTAATGTTATGCGCTATAAGGTTGCTTTTGATGAACAAAACAAGTTTTTGGGATTGGTGAAAAATTCCGGTGCGGTTGTAGATGATGCCGGAAAAACAGTGGGTCAAATTGCTTTTGACGGCTCGGTTGTCAATAAGGGCGAAGTTGTCGGTTATGCAATGTATGATTTTTATGCCTATGATGAAAACTTTATTACATACGGCTATTTTACAAAAGACGGAACTGTTTTGAGCAGTGTCGGAAGCAGGCTCGGATTTTTGGATCATGGTTTTGTGATAGATCGTGAAAACAAAGTTGTTGCCAGAGCAAATCGTGATTATACCATCAGAGATAGCAGTAACAATGCCTTAGGTGAACTCGGTTTTGACGGTAATGTGATTGATTATGAAAATCAAAATATCGGCTATATCACTGATAACGGCGCAATCAAAAATTCAAACGGAGATATAATTGCCAACGCCTATCCTTTGCAATATTATCAAGGGCAAGGTCTGAAAAATCTGCGCGGAGATGACAGCTGGGCCGATAATAAAAAAGTCGGTGTGCAAGATGAACGTACAACCTCAAAATCAAAAGGTAAAGATTCGTCCGTAATAAAAGATTTGAGCAAAAAAATTATCGGTATCGCTTTAAGTCCGGACGGAGATGTTATCGGTGATATTTATGATGATAACACGGTGCGCGATGCAAACGGTACGCAAATCGGTTTCAGAACATCGGACGGAATTATTGTTGATATGGATTATAATCCTATCGGTATTGAGGAAATTAAGCGCACATCGGCTGAAAATATGTTTGTGCCGGCCGGTGCTTTCGGTAACGGAAACGCTTATGGTATAGGCTCGCAACCTACAAACTTGGGACCGGGCGGTGGCTTCGGTCAAGGCGAAAGATATGATCCGAATCGTGCCAGAGCGCTTTCGGAATTGCAACAGATGCGCCGTAAAAACATATCCGTAAAGCCGATTTCTTCAAACTTTGAAGTTTCTAACTTTACCGGATATGAAGAAGACGGTTGGCCGGGAGTTGAAAAAAATATTTCAAGCTGGCGTGTTGATATGAGCCAGATGATTTTGGAAGACAAGCCGATTCCGGCAGTTTTGGCTCGTTCGGTTTATGCCTCGGAAGGATTTAGCGATAATATTCCGGTAACGGCAATTGTTGAGCGAAATATTTATGCCGAAGACGGCAGAAACATAATTATTCCGGCCGGCAGTCGTGCTATCGGTGCTGTCAGCGGTGGCGGAGCAAATACCGGCGGAAATACGGGCGGAGCCGTTAAAATCGGTATTGAATGGAAAAGAATTATTCGTCCGGACGGAGCGCAATTCTTGCTTAATTCGGCCCAAACAGCCGATGCTCAAGGTCGTGCAGGCGCTATCGGTTATTTGGATCAGCAACTCTTGAAAAAATATGCCGAGCCTCTTGCCGCTACCGTATTATCTAGTGCAATTTCTTATGTTACGGCAGCAAGCGGTGGGTCTAAAACCAATAATAACGGTACTACAACGGAAGATGATAAGGCCCGTGCAGCTGATCAGGCTCGTACGGAATTTTTGGCACAAATGGATAAAATGATTAATGATATGATGGAGGACAAGGTTAAAATTCGTTCGGTTACTTATGTTCCGGCCGGTACCAGAATCATCATTTTTCCGAACGAGGATTTGTGGCTTAACAGCGAAAAGCGTAATCAGGAGCGTCAGGCAAGAGAAGTTGACAGCATGGAAAAAGGCTTGACTTCAGAAAATACTGATGCGCGCGCCGGTACTATAAGTGAAGGTTCATCAGGTGGCGGAAATAAGGTTGATTATGACGAAGAATATGAAGAAGAGGTTGCTCCGGCTTCGCTCACAACCAGCAACCCGACAAATGCAAACACGCGTAAACGTCGTCAATCAAATGTTCCGGCAACAACACAGCAATCATCTCCGCAGGGCGATGTCGGGGCTGTTCCGGATTTGATGTAAGGAGGGAAAAATGAGTGATTTTTCGGTATTGGAATCTGTTTTAAGACCTCTGGCTTATTGGTATAACCAAGATAACTTGGAGGAAATCGCCGTTAATCGCTCCGGTCAGATATGGCTCAGAATGCGCGGAAAAAGGGCATATCCGTGGGTTATGTATAAAGATGAAAAGCTTACCAAAGAATATTTGATTGACCTTCTTTATATCATTGCCAATACCTATGAGATAAGTTTTGACCCGTTGCAGGGTTCGCCTCTTGTTTATGCCACTATTCCGGGCGGGCACCGTTTTTCTGCCATCTGCGGGCGAAACATTATGTATGATAATGACGATTTGACAGGTGGTGTGGCCTTAACCATGCGTCTTCATGCCGACGATGTTGCTTTCGGTTTGGAAGACTACGGAATGCGCCAAGGTCAGGCTTTGAAAAAACTAAACCCTCTGAAAGATATTAAGGTTCCTGATGATGCTTATGAGCGCTTGCTTTTATATATTAAACGCGGTGAACATATTTTGGTCAGCGGTGCAACCTCAACCGGTAAAACAACCTTTTTGAACAACTTATTGAAGATTTTGGATATTCATAAACGTATTATAACGGTTGAAGATACGCGAGAACTTATTGTTCCGCACCCGAACAGAGTGCATCTTGTTATGTCACGTACCGACCAAACCAACTCCATTGACTATTCAAACATTATTGACTTGGTGGTACGTTTTACTCCCGATGCCATTATCGGCGGTGAGATTTCAACCAGTAATGCCAGCGGTATTTGGCAACTTATGGGTTCAGGTCACGACAACTGCTTTGCCACCATCCACGCGGAAAGCTCACAAGAGGCATATTTGCAATTTATTAAACGTATTATGGCTTCAACCGCTGGTGCCGTCAATGTTGAACAAACACTTGATGAAATGCAACGCAAGCTTCATGTGGTGCAAATTGCCCGTGTCGGCAACACTCGTGCGATTGTGGAAGTTACTTAAGAAATATATTGCAGTGCGTCCAAAACACCTTGTAAAATGTATGAGGCGGCAGAGGCGTCTAAAACCTTTTTGCGCTTGGCACGTGACATATCAACTTCTTTGATTAAGAAATTTTCCATGGCGGATGATGATAGGCGCTCGTCCCAAAAGAACATCGGCAAATCAATATGCTCGGCTAGTTTATCGGCAAAGGCGCGCACTTCTTTGGCGATATCTCCTTCTTCACCGTTCATCTGCAAGGGCAGGCCGAAAACAATGGCGCCGACTTCTTTTTCAGCGATAACTTTTTGAATATAAGCCAAATCTTTTGCAAAATCGGAGCGCCTCCAGATAGCATAAGGCGTCGCCACGGTCAGCAACAAATCAGATACGGCTATGCCCAAACGTTTTGAGCCATAATCAAATCCGATTATGGCTTTATAAGGCTTTAATTGTTGCTTAAATTGCGCTAAACTTGATGTCATAAGATATTACCTCTCAATAAAGCTTAGCGCAATTTTTGAATGTGTCAATCTATTTTTTAAATGTTATGGTAACGGAATTGTTATTATCGTTAGTCACCATTTTAGCGGCTTCAGCCGGAGTGTAACGTACGCGGTCACAAAGCCCGTCATTCATTTTATAGCTTGAAGAGCAGGTGCGGTTGGCCTTGTTCGGCTCATTTACGCAGTTTGTGCCGTTCCAATAGTGCTTATCGCCATAGCATTGTAATTCACTGGCAGCTTTTGTGGAGCCGGCAGGAGCTTTTGCAGCTGTGGCTTTTTGTTCACAAAGCGTTAAGTTGCCCTGACAGATGATTTCAGCAGTAGAACCATTAAGAGCCTTAGTTCCTAGAGTAACATCATCAGGTATAATTATCGTTGAAAGTTTGTTACCGTCAAAAGCCTGTTTGCCGATACTGGTAACACTATCAGGTATAACTAAACTTGTTCCAACCGTATTACCATTTTCATCTGTGTAAGAAGTGGCAAAAGCACTCCTAAAAGCGTTTGTTCCTATTGTTGTTACAGATGACGGTATATCAAAACTTTGTAAGGCATTACAATTTTTAAACGCATCCTCACCTATTACCCTTAGATTATTATCAGCAGAAATATTTTTTAAAGATTTAAAATCAGCAAAAGCTCCGGCAGAATTTTTATTTAATTCACTAACACCGGTGATGACCAAATTTTCAGCTTTCTTTATAGCTGTGCTTTTCCATGTATTAACATCAGGTATAGTGTTGCCGGAACCGGTAATTGTTAAGGTCTTGGTGGTGCTATTGTATGTCCAAGTGCAACCGGTACCACAGTTATCAGGTATTCCTGAATTATCATCTACCCCTCCCCATGCTTGAGTTGATATGCCAAGGCATAGGACCATAGAAAGGGCAAAAAAGTTTTTATTTAAATTTTTCATCGTAAACATTCCTTTTCAAAAAAATAGTTAAAATATAAACTAATGAGTAAAATTACTTTTACACATTTTAAACAGTATAACATAAAAAGGCAGAAAAGTAAAGCTTTTTCGGATTGTTACTATAAAAAATGTCTGTTGCGCCAGAAAATCAAATAAAGCTTATTTATTCACACATTTTAAGATAGAACTATCGCCATAGGAATAAAAACGATATTTTTCCTTTATGGCGTGTGCATAGGCTTTTTTCATACGCTCGGTGCCGGCAATGGCGCAAATCAGCATAAAAAGAGTTGATTTCGGCAGGTGAAAATTGGTGATTATCATATCAATAATCTTAAATTTATAGCCCGGAGTGATAAAAATATCGGTTTCGCCGACAAACGGGTGCAAAATTCCGCTTTCATCGGCGGCGCTTTCAAGCAGGCGCACCGAGGTTGTGCCGACGGCAATAATCCGCCGACCTTCGCGCTTTGCCTGATTGATTATCTCAGCTGATTCGGGCGAAATCACACCATATTCGGCATGCATTTTGTGATTGTCGGTATCATCGGTTTTGACCGGTAAAAATGTTCCGGCACCGACATGAAGCGTTAAAAATACACGTTTCACGCCCATGTCATCAATTTCTTTTAACAAGCGGTCGGTAAAGTGCAGACCGGCGGTCGGAGCGGCAACCGCACCCTCGTGCTTGGCATAAACGGTTTGATAGTCTTCCTTATCATTATACGGATTCCATAAGCCTTTAAGCGGTTTTTCACGTTTGATATAAGGAGGAAGAGGCATTGAACCGTATTTTTCAAGCATTTTTCCTAAATCATCGGGATTGCAGGTAAACTTTATCAAAACACCGTCTTCGGCATCTTTTTTCAGGACTTCTGCCACAAAATCAGAGGATTCGGCGCTGATTTCGGAGGTATAAAACTTAATAAAATCACCGATTCGCAGACGTTTGGCATTTTTAATGAATGCCCACCAAGAAAGACCGTCTTCCGGATGATAGAGCGTCACTTCAACCAAAGCTTCACCGCGCTGTCCGTAAAGCCGAGCCGGAATAACCTTTGTATCATTAAAAACCAGAACATCGCCGGCGCGCAAAATTTTAGGCAAATCATAAAAGTGGCGGTCACAAATTGTCGATTCGTCGGATAAATCCAACAAACGCGAGGAGTCGCGCGGATTCGCCGGCTGTTTGGCAATTAAATCGCGGTCTAAGTCAAAATCAAATAAATCTACCTTCATATTTTTCGTCCGAACACTGGTTTATAAAACAAAGTTTTGCCTATCTATAATATAAAGTGTTAAAATAAGCAAGTTTTTTTGCCTTTTATACTGCGCAAAAGATGTGTAATTTGTCGATTTTGGATATAAAAATAAGTTAGTGTAGAAAAAAATGCACTTTTTTTCATTTTTTTGACAAAAAAGTCTTGCAATTTGGTAAAAAATGGTGTATGGTGTGTTCACAATTTGAATAGATGGAGATAAAAATGGCAAAAAATAGAAATAAACAAAACGGCGTTAACAATGCTGAGATGAATTTGGATAGAGCACGCGAAATCGTGGCTTCTGAGGAAAGAGGCAAGGATTTTGAAGCTGCTTTGCAATATTTGAGAATGTATGATCCGGAAAATCCGGCTCTTAAAGAAGTTAAAGAAGTTGAAGACGGTGTTAATGAAACCGTTGAAAAAGCTCTTAAGGCAATGGAAAATGATAAAGATGAGCGTGGAATTCTGGGTGATGAAAATCAGGATTTGAATAACGATGAAGACGTTGAGAAAAATCTTAACGGCATTATCTCAATTTATGCGGAAGAAGGATTTAAGACACGCTTAAATTTGATTGTTAATCGTGATACAAATCACGTTGGCGTTGATAATGATGGAAATATTTTAGGTGAAGGAGAAGATAAAACTCCGGAACAAAAAGACGAAGAAAAACAAGTTCGTAAGACTGTTTTAAATGAAGTTTTGGAAGCGGCAAAACACGAAGTTTATATGTTTTATGGTCGTGATGAAAAATTTGCTTCTTATGACGAAGAACAAAAACGCAAGATTTTGGAAGAAAGCGTTACAGATGTTTTCAACTTCAAAATGGCAAAATCTGTTGCAGCAAGCGCTGTTAAAGAAGCAACAGCCGAAGAAGCAAAGCCTAATACAGAAGCAAACTCATCTTATCAACAAAAAGCTTTGGCTGATATGCGTGCTGCTTTGGAAGCATTTTATACTAAGAAACCGGTTAATGTTAAACCGAAACAAATTCTTAATACTACCGTAAATACTTCCGTTGCCATGGATGAATATGAACAAGGTTTGCGTGCCGCAAACCTTAAGAAATCCGCTAACACCTTTAATAAGGTAAAAGAAGATTATAATCAAAAACGCCGCGGATTCTGGGGCAAAGCTTTTGATATGGCAAAAGGCGTATGGCAGGGACTGAAGCAAAACAAGGCTCGCATTATTACTGATGCCGCTGTTGTTACCGGTGCCGGATTGACTGCCGGTGTTGCGCCGATAGCAGCTGCTGCCGGATTGGCAACTTATTTTGCGGTAAGTTCATTTGCTTGGCTTGTTAACGATGAGCGTCGTAATCAAAAAGCAAAAGCTGAAGATAAGGCAAAATGGAGCGGTTTCAAAGGTTTGAATAATGCATGGAAGGGCATTAGGTCTGATGAAAAGAAATATCGTAAGTTTAAAGTAAATGGCGGTTTGACCGCTGCGGCAGGTATTGCCGGTGCCGGATTATTCGGTTGGGCTGCAACAGGTGCAATGGCTACTGCTTTGGGTCTTGGTGCAGCAAAAACGGCTGCTGCAAACACTGTGCTTGCTCGCGCCACAATGGGTGCGGCCAGATCTTTGGGAAGCGTTTCATCTCAAGGAACAAACTGGGCTCTCGCTAGTAGTGATTATAAGAAAGATGCCACTGAAGAAAATAAAGCAGCATTGGATAGTGCTAAAAAAGGCTTCTTTATTTCAGCAGGTGCCGCTTTGTTAAGTAATGCAGTGAGTGCTGCAATAAATGCTGATAGTATTGCAAATGGCGGTGCTGAAAATGCAGGCGCAGGTGTAGATGGTGTTACAGGTGCTGATGCCGGAAACGGCGGTGCTGATGGTGCCGGAAATGGTGGTACCGATGGTGCCGGAAACGGTGGTGCCGAAGGTGCCGGAAATGGTGGTGCTGATGGTACCGGTGTTGAAGGTACAACAGTTGAGCATACTCCGGTTGAATGGCAAGGAGATATCACCGAAAAGCAATGGAATGCTTTGAACCGCGATATTACAGGTATTTATAAAGACCATGCTTATATCTTCGGAAAAGGAAATATTGATCCTAAAGACGCAATGGAAAATGTATATCAAAATATTGATAATGCTCGCGCAGCAGGATATTTCCAAAACCAATCAAACGAAGAAGTTTTGTTTAAGTATATTCAGCTTATTAAACAAACAGAAAGAGTTGAAGTTCTTAAAGGTACAAACTATTTGGTAACAAAACTCGGTGAAGATGGTAATCCGATGTATTGGGTTAATGCTGAAGAAATGCACGCTTTGAACAAAATCATTATTTGTAACGAAGTTACTGACATTTCAGCTGATAAGCTTGATGGTGTATTGGCTCTTATTAACGAAAAAGGTAAGTATATCGGTGAAGGCGCTGATATCGGTGTTACCAATAATACCTTTGCCGGTGCAAGAGTTAACTGCGAAGATTATCAAAATGCTTGGGAAAGACATGCTTTTGTTAATAAGCATCCGCGTGTTGATAATACTCCGGCTCCTGAAACTCCGGCTCCGGAAAATACTCCGGCTCCGGAAGCTGCCAAAGTTGAGGAAACATTTGCTGATAAACATAAGGCTCTTGAAGGCGCTAATGTTGATGAAACAGTTAATAATGTTCAGAAGAAGGCTCCTGATGAGCACAACTTCACTTGGAGAGAACAGAAATTTACGGGTAAGGATAATACAGCTATCTCCGGAAGCGGTGACACTCCTGTGAAGACTGTGGCTCAAGGCGTAGGAAAGCTTAATTCCGGAAGAGAATAACAGTTTTTCATTGTTAATCCCTTGCTCCGTCGGTGTAAAAGCCGGCGGAGTTTTTTTGTTGGTGCTAAGTATTGATAAAATTTATAAAAACACTTGAGTTTTGTTTTTTTTAGCTTTATATAAAATACAATGCAAAATTTAAGGAATAAAAAATGAAATTGGGTAAAAATGCCGTTATCTGGCTTTTGGCGTTCATCTTTTTAAGCATCGCGATGAGCTATTTTGAACAAAATCGCGCCGGCGGACAATTCTCTGAATTGCCGTTTTCGGAGTTTATGACTGAAGTTGAAAATAAAAAAGTAGCCAAGGTTGTGATATCGGGTTCGGAAATTTCCGGCGAAACAACAAGCGGAAGCAAGTTTTTTACATATGCTCCGCAAAGCCCGAATATGGTAGATAAACTGCTTGAAAACGGGGTGAAGATTGAAGCAAGACCTGAGGTAAATTCTGAAAATTCGTTTTTAGGAATGATTATTTCTTGGTTGCCGATGATTGTGTTAATCGGTATATGGATATTCTTTTTGCGTCAGGCAAGTTCAGGAAATAATAAGGCGATGAGCTTCGGAAAATCACGTGCAAGGCTGGTTGAAAACACCAAAAAAGTGACATTTGCCGATGTTGCCGGTGCAGATGAATCCAAGCAGGAATTGGAAGAGATTATTGACTTTTTGAAAGACCCGCAGAAATTCCAGCGTTTGGGCGGAAAAATTCCAAAGGGTGTTTTGTTGGTCGGCCCTCCGGGAACGGGTAAGACATTGCTTGCCAAAGCGGTGGCCGGCGAGGCGAATGTGCCGTTTTTCTCAATTTCAGGTTCTGATTTTGTGGAAATGTTTGTCGGAGTCGGTGCATCGCGCGTGCGTGATATGTTTGCTCAAGCCAAGAAAAATGCGCCGTGCCTGCTGTTTATTGATGAAATTGATGCGGTTGGCCGTCATCGCGGTGCCGGTTTAGGCGGTGGCAATGATGAGCGTGAGCAAACCTTAAACCAGCTTTTGGTTGAGATGGATGGATTTGATGCTAATGAAAATGTGATTTTGATTGCGGCCACAAACAGACCGGATGTTTTGGATCCGGCGCTTTTAAGACCGGGGCGTTTTGATCGTCAGGTTACGGTCAGCAATCCTGATGTTAAAGGCAGGGAAGAAATTTTGAAAGTTCACGTCAAAAAAGTTCCGCTTGCCAAAGATGTTGATTTAGCTGTTGTGGCTCGCGGTACTTCAGGTTTTTCGGGTGCCGATTTGGCTAATCTTGTAAATGAAGCGGCATTGTTGGCGGCGCGTCGCAACAAGCGCAAGGTTACGGCAGAAGACTTTGACAATGCCAAGGATAAAGTGCTTATGGGTAATGAGCGCAAGTCCATGGCGATGGATGACGAGGAGAAAAAACTCACGGCTTATCACGAGGCCGGACATGCAATTTGCTCGCTTCATGTGAAGGAAACGGACCCTATCCATAAGGCAACGATTATTCCGCGCGGACGTGCGCTCGGTATGGTTCAGCAGTTGCCGGAAAAAGACCACTATTCTTATACGCGGGCAAAAATGCTTTCAAGACTCATTATTTGTATGGGCGGACGCGTGAGCGAGGAACTCAAATTCGGTTATGATAAAGTTACCTCGGGCGCATCTTCCGATATTGCAGCAGCCACGAATTTGGCACGCTCCATGGTTACCGAATGGGGAATGAGCGATGCTCTGGGACCGGTGCTTTATGCCGAAAACTCAAATGAAGTGTTCTTAGGTCGTGCGGTTACGCAAAACAAAAATATGAGTGAGGAAACGGCGCGACTCGTTGATATGGAAATCAAACGCTTGGTCACCGAAGCCTATGATGAGGCAAAACGCATTTTGACCGAACGTGATGATGATTTGGAAACTTTGGCGCATGCGTTGATGGAATTTGAAACCTTGACCGGCGATGAAATTAAGGATATTTTGGCCGGAAAAGAAATAAACCGAAGCGAACAGACGCCTGTGCCGCCGGAAAAGCGCACAAAAGCCTCGGTTCCGGAAGTGTAATATTTTATTGAAGGATTGAAAATGAACTTTGCAGATTTAGGTTTAAGTGAAAAAACAATTAAAGCAATCAATGAGGCGGGAATAAAAGCTCCGACCACCGTGCAGGCTGATGTTATCCCGTCGGTTTTGGAAGGTAAAGATGTTTTTACGATTGCTCCGGCCGGATGCGGAAAAACCTGTTCTTATGTCTTTCCGCTTATTGAAATAATCAGCCAGAATAAGGCCAAAAATATTTTGATTATTACGGCAAACTCAAAGCAATCGGTTGGTGTTTCAGACCGATTCGCGGTGTTTAATAAATATCACGAAGTTAATGAAACAACTTTGACCGAAAACGGCAGTGATGTTCCATCGGAAGCAAATGTGATTATTGCCTCGCCGGATTTGTTGCTTGATTTGTTGAAAGAAGATGAAAACAGCCTTGCAAATGTTGATATTTTGGTTGTTGATGACATTAACTTGATTAAAAAATTGCATCAGCTGAAAAATTTGGAAAAGATTCTGGAAGTTTTGCCGGCGGATAAGCAAAATATTGTCTTTACCAACCGTCGTTCGCGCGAAACGCAGGATATTTTAGATAAAATCTTAAAGACTCCGGCGGAAATAAAGGTTAATAAAGATAAAGAAGCCGAGGCTGTGAACAGCGATTCGGTGCTTCCGGAGGTGAAGAAAGAGAAAAAATCAGCTCCGCAGGAAAAAATTGCCGATGAGTTGTCTTATGATGTTGAAGCGGTCAGCTTGATGAAAAAATATCACACATTCGGGCGCAAAACTCCCGAATATATGCTGATAAATGCCAAACTCGCCGATGATGAATAAATTTGTTACAAAAGAACAAAAAAATGCTTGCAAAATAAAGATTTTTTGCGCTATAAAAACGGCATAGTTAAAAGTTATAATATGGAGATAATAAATGTCCGGACACTCGCAATTTAAAAACATTATGTATAGAAAAGGCGCACAAGATGCCAAAAAGGCACGTGTGTTTGCAAAGTTGGCTCGTGAAATTACCGTTGCCGCCAAAAGCGGTTTGCCTGAGCCAGATAAAAACCCGCGCTTGCGCTTGGCAATTCAGGCGGCTCGTGCCGAAAGTATGCCGAAAGACAACATTGAACGCGCTATCGCAAAAGCAACAACCGTTGCCGGCGGAGCAGACTTCGTTTCTATGCGCTATGAAGGTTTTTCTTCCAATAAAGTTGCCGTAATTGTTGAGGCTTTGACCGATAACAAAAATCGTACTGCCGGTAATGTGCGCACGATTTTCGGAAAACGTGGCGGAGCTATGGGTGAAAGCGGTTCGGTTGTGTTTAATTTTGAGCGTATCGGCTATATTGCTTATCCGGTTTCGGTTGCTTCGGCAGATGAAATGTTTGAAGCTGCTTTGGAAGCCGGCGCCAATGAGGTTGTGAGCGACGAAGAAAATCACGAAATTGAAACTTTGCCTGATGACTTGGCAGCCGTAACTTCAGCTTTGGAAGCAAAATACGGCACTCCTTCTGCCTCACGTTTGGATTGGAAACCGACTGTTAAAGTTGATATAACCGATGTTGAAACAGCCAAAAAATTCTTGGAATTTGTTGATGCTTTGGAAGATGATGAGGACGTTCAACACGTTTATCACAACGCCGAAATTTCAGATGATGTGATGGCTCAGCTTGAAGGTGAATAATGCGAATTATAGGTCTTGATCCGAGTTTGTCATCAACCGGTTGGGGCATAATTGAAGTGAATGCAAACCGTCTGCAATATGTTGCGGACGGTTTTATTCCGACCGATGCCAAAATGCCGATTGAACAGCGCTTGGATCAGATTTTCAGAACCCTGTGCGAAGTTATTGATTTATATAAACCGCAAGAGGCGGCAATTGAAAAAACGTTTCTTAACTCAAATCCGGAAACCTCGCTTAAACTCAGTATGGCGCGCGGGGTGGTGATTTTGGCGGCCGGATATAATAATTTGCCGCTTTTTGAATATGACCCGACCAAGGTTAAAAAAACGCTTGTCGGGGTAGGGCGTGCGGAAAAGGCGCAGGTTGAGGCGATGGTGAAAATTCTGCTTCCGGGTTGCAAACCGAAAAACAACGATTCCGCCGATGCTTTGGCAATGGCAATCACCCGTTGCCAATATCGAACGGTGTATTGATATTTTTTATATTTAGGTATACTAAAAATATTTAAGAAGATTCATTTAAAATCAACATTAAATCCGCAACTGTTGTTATTTACGCAGTTGCAAGCTTCGGCAGCAATATTTACCGGCATTGGTAAAGAAACGACACTACCTTTTTTGCATGCAACAGCAGCTCTGAAATCATAATTAACAGGTGTATTTTCATCATTTTCACCCAGTTTTGAACCACTGCATCCTTCATAACCAAAAGCCCAATAAGAATCAGGTGAAGCAGAAATATCAATAATGCCTTCTATAACACTCCAATCATAAGTTGCCAAAGCTATACAAACTTCTTTTGGTAAATTATCAAATCCTAAATAAATTCCTTCATAATCACAGTTTCCTTTATTACATCCACCAAAGTCAATTTCTCCCCAATTACTCTTGCAACAGTCGCAGTAATCAATATTTCCTTCGTCATCGTATTCACAAAACAGCATGTCTTCAGGAAAAAATAGGTCAGGATTTGCATTTATTGCTTCATATTCTTTATTTGTTTGAGCCACAGTTAGAGTCTTAAAATTTGTCATTATCGTAGTTATTTGTTCAATAGTTTTGTTTATCTTAAACTTCATCATCGCCTTGGAATAGCCGGCGATTCCGCCAACGCTCAAAACACCGATTATTGCCAGTACGCCCAACATTTCAATCATACTGCGACCATTTTGATTACTCATAATTTTTTCCTTTCTTAAAAAGATTAAACCGCGCATAAAAGAAAAATCGCCCTCAAAAAAGGCGACTGGAAGCTGATAACTATAACACATTAGATAGTGTGATTTATTCGTAAAGGTTACCCCTTCTTATTTCACCACCTTCCAGTCATATTTAACGTATGACTGAAATTAAAACCATCCTCTGAAAAGGACTAATGTGTTAGAGGCTATCAGACCTCTGAGCCTTTTATGCTCACCTGAAATGCTAGCAGAAAAATTTTGTGTTGTAAAGAAAAAATAATAAAAAGGAAAAATTTCTAAAGATATTGCTTTTCTTAACATATTGGTAATAAGTGAAGTTTATAATCGGCACAATGTTAATTTCTGATTAGAGTTTGTTAAAAATATGCTACGCGGATTTTTAAAGAAAAGTTTTATAACGGCAGTTGTGCTGTTTGTCTGCCTTTTGGTGAATATTACAAACGTTTTTGCTATAACAAAAGTAAAGGATTTGCGTATCGGTAATCAAGCCAACGGTGCGCGAATTGTGTTTGATTTGGATAAAAGCGTTAATTATCGCGTGTTTGTTTTGGATTCGCCGAAGCGCTTGGTTATAGATTTGGACGATGCGGAGATAAAAAATAATTATCCGGCACCGAAAAATCAGGTTGTGCAACAAACGCGTGTCGGAAAACTTGACGGCAACAACAAGCGAGTTGTTTTGGATTTGAAACGCGCCGCCGTTGTGAAAAAAGCTTTTATTCTGCCTCCGCAAAGCGATAAGCCTTGGAGATTCGTGATTGATACGGAATTTGCCGGTGACCGCGAATTTAATAACAAAGCCGGACAACGTAATGCTATTACCAATGACAGCAAATTTGAACCGAAAGAAAGCAGTGAAAAACCGAGCAAAAGTTGGTTTTCGTTCGGCAGTTCCTCCGATAAATCAGGCTTAGAGACAGAGCGTGCGCGGATTGTGGTCTTGGATCCGGGGCATGGCGGAAAAGATCCGGGAGCAATCGGCGGAAGCGGTACTTATGAAAAAAATATTACGCTGGCAATGGGAAAAGAATTGCAAACTATTTTGCAAAAGCGCGGATATACCGTTTATTTAACGCGCAGTACCGATATTTTTATTCCGCTCAGACAGCGCATAAAAATTGCTCAGAAGTATAAGGCAGATTTGTTTATGTCAATTCATGCCGACAGCGCACAAAACCGTCAGGCAACGGGTTTGTCGGTTTATACGCTTTCTGATACCGCATCAGATGCTGAGGCTGCAGCTTTGGCCGAGCGTGAAAACAAAGCCGATATTATCGGTGGTGTTGATTTAGGCGGAAACACTAAAGAAGTGAACGATATTTTGATTTCGCTTTCGCAAACAGATACGCGCAATAAATCTTCAAAATATGCAACATATTTGGTTAAAGAAATGGCTAAAAGCGTGAAACTGGTAAAAAATACGCACCGTTTTGCCGGATTCGCCGTTTTGAAAGCGCCGGATATTCCGTCATCATTGTTGGAAATGGGCTATCTTTCAAACCGCACGGAAGAAGCAAACCTGAAGCGTCCGGCATATCGCCAAAAGTTGGCTAATGCGGCGGCAAATGCCATAGACCGATACTTCAAAGATCCGGAAATTGCCTCACGCTGAAAACCTTAAAAAAACAGTTGCAAAATTTATAAATTGTAATACATTTCTAACATAATCGGACGTTATTAAAAAGAAAAAGTAAATGCTCAGATTTCTCTCGTTTTTAGCCAGTACGGCATTGTTATTTATCATTGTTTTTGCAATCAGCGTTACATACGGATTGGCAAAGATTAACGTTTCGTTGCCTGATTATCGCCAATTAGCCGATTATGAACCGCCGGTCACCACGCGACTTTTTGCCGGCGATGGACAACTGATGATGGAATATGCTGCCGAAAAACGCTTGTTTGTGCCGATTGAAAAAATTCCGGAAAAAGTTAAAAACGCTTTTATTGCCGCCGAAGATAAGCATTTTTATCAACACAGCGGTGTTGATTATTCCGGTATTATCCGTGCGATTATCGGTAATATTAAAAATTACGGCACGGGTAAACGTCCGGCCGGTGCGTCTACCATTACCCAACAGGTGGCGAAAAACTTTTTGCTCAGTTCAGAGCTTTCGTATACGCGTAAAATTAAAGAGGCTATTCTGGCGCGCCGTATCAGCAAGGCCTTTACTAAAGAGCATGTTTTGGAATTGTATTTGAACGAAATTTATCTCGGTAATCGCTCTTATGGTGTTGCGGCGGCGGCGATGAATTATTTCGGAAAAGCCCTTGATGAGTTGTCAACAGAGGAAATTGCTTATTTGGCGGCATTGCCGAAAGGACCGAATAATTATAATCCGAAAACAAAATATGAAGCGGCAATTGCGCGCCGTAACTGGGTTTTGGGGCGTATGGCGGAAGATGGATATATCAGCGAAGAAGAGGCTAAAGAAGCTGAAGAAAAACCGCTGGAAGTTGTTGAACGAAAAAGCGGATTCTTAGCCGGTACGGAATATTACAGCGAAGAAGTGCGCCGTTCAATCAGTCATAATTTCGGAGATGAGGCGCTTTATCAGGGCGGTTTGATTGTGCGCACCACGATTGACCCGAAAATTCAGGAAATTGCCACAAAAGCTTTTCGCAAAGGCTTGATTGAATACGATTCTCGCCATGGTTGGAGAGGGGCAACCGCAAATATCAATATAGATGAAAACTATAAAGAAAACTTGAAAAATACGCTTTTAACGGCCGGTGCGGAGCCGAATTGGGAAAAGGCCGTTGTTCTTAAAACCACCGATGATAAAGCAGATATTGAAACAGTTGCAGGTGAAAAAGGTTTTATTCCGATGTCGGCGTTGAAGTGGGCGCGCAAGGCGGAAAAAATTAAAAACATAGGTCCGGAGCCGAAAAAAGTATCTGAAGTTTTGAAAAAAGGCGATGTGATTTATGTTGAAAAGGCAAGCGATAAAAATGCCAAAAAAGACGAATACAGATTAAAACAAGTTCCGGAAGTTGAAGGTGCATTCGCCGTGATGGATCCGCATACCGGTAAAGTTTTGGCGCTTGTGGGCGGATTTTCGTTTGCAAAATCGCAATTTAATCGCGCAACGCAGGCCTATCGTCAAACAGGTTCAACCTTCAAGCCGTTTGTATATTTAACGGCTTTGGAACTCGGCTATTCTCCGACGGATTTGATTTTGGATGCGCCGTTTGTTTTGGACCAAGGTGTCGGAATGCCGAAGTGGAAGCCGGTGAACTATTCTAAAAAGTTTTACGGGCTTATGACACTTCGTCGCGGTGTTGAGCTTTCCAAAAACCTGATGACGGTGCGTTTGGCACAAGATATAGGCATGGATAAAATTGTGGAAATGTCAAAACGAATTGGTGTTAATGATCATCTTCCGCCGTATCTTTCCGCCTCACTCGGTGCCGCAGACACACGTCTGATTGATATGGTCGGGGCATACAGCGTGATTGTTAACGGAGGCAAAAAAGTTCCGCCTTATCTGATTGAGCGCATTCAGGACCGCAAAGGAAAAACCATCTACAAACATGAGCAAACGCCTTGTAATGATTGTAAGGCTGATAAATGGGAAAATCAAAAAGCTCCGGACTTTTTGCCGGTGAGAGAGCAGATTGTTGACCCGCTTTCGGCATATCAGATGACCTCTATTTTGGAAGGTGTTGCTACGCGCGGTACCGGTGCAAAACTTAACGGATTGCACAGGCATTTGGCCGGAAAAACTGGTACGACGAATGAAACAAAAGACGCGTGGTTTGTCGGATTCTCGCCGGATTTGGTTGCCGGTGTGTATGTCGGATTTGATGAACCGCGAAGTTTGGGGCGCGTTGAAACCGGTGCGCAAGCCGCCTTGCCGATTTTTTATGATTTTATGAAAGATGCCTTGAAAGATGTTCCGGATACATCATTTAGAATTCCGCAGGGAATCAAACTTGTTCGTGTAAATCCGAACACCGGAAAACCTTCGGCTCCGGGTGACGGAACGGTAATTATCGAGGCCTTAAAACCGGACTTTGAATTTAATGACCGTCAACGTGTTATCGGCGAAGAAGGCGATAATATTGCCGGACCGGAACAAGACAACGGTTCTTTACAAATTGGAGCAGAATACTGATGAAAGCAGAATTTTATAATAAATTTGAAGAAATTAAGCAGGTTATTGAACTGCTGAGGAGGTCTCTTTGACTATGACAATGCCGTTATGCGCCGAGAGGAGCTGAACGCGCTTGCCTCTGACCCGCACCTTTGGGATAATCAGGAAAAAGCCCAAAAATTGATGAGCGAAAAAAATATTTTGGAAGAAAAACTTGATAAATATGAAGGTTTTGTTCGCTCTGTTCAAGAATATGAAGAAATGGAAGAGTTTGCCGAAGCCGAAAATGATGAGGCAATGCTTTCTGAGTTGTTTGAAAATTTGAGCAATTTGCAAACAGAAGTTAATCACGCAAAATTAGAAGCGCTTTTGAGCGGTGAAGCCGATGCAAATGATACATATTTGGAAATTCATGCCGGAAGCGGTGGTACCGAAGCAATGGATTGGGCGCAGATGCTCTTGAGAATGTACACACGTTGGGCGGAAAATCATCACTATAAAACAGAATATATTGAAGAAACGGAAGGCGATGTTGCCGGCATAAAGTCCGTCACAATCAGAATAAACGGACACAATGCCTACGGTTGGCTGAAAAAAGAAAGCGGAGTTCATCGCTTGGTGCGCATTTCGCCGTTTGACAGCGCCGCCAGACGCCATACCAGCTTTGCTTCAGTCGGTGTTTATCCGGTGGTTGATGATAATATTGATATTGTGATAAATGAGGCGGATTGCCGTATTGATACATATCGCGCCTCAGGTGCCGGCGGTCAGCACATCAACAAAACCGATTCGGCGGTGCGCATTACTCATATTCCGACCGGTATTGTTGTTTCAAGCCAAACTCAACGCTCGCAGTTTCAAAACCGTGATAACTGCTGGAAAATGTTGAAAGCGCGTTTGTATGAAAGAGAAATGCAAAAAAGAGCGGACATTGCGCAAGAAGCGCGTGATAATCAGGGCGATAACGGCTGGGGATATCAGATTCGTTCCTATGTTTTGCAACCTTATCGGCTGATTAAAGATTTGCGCACCGATGCGGAAACCGCCGATTGCAAAGGCGTCTTGGACGGTGATATTGATATGTTTTTAGCTGCTGCTCTTTCGCAAAATCTGCAAGAAACGGAGAAATCTTAAAAAAACAAGAGGCACAAAATGAAAAAGATTTCCCATCGGCTTTATTTTTTGAAAAAAACTTTCGACTATTTTGTGGTCGGAATGTTGCTGGTGGTGCTGTTGTTTTTTTGGACACTTTACCGCGGACCGGTTTCAGTTCCTTACTTAAAACCATATATCATTCAGGCTCTTAATTTTGATGACAGCGAATATAAGGTTGGCTTAAAAGATGTTAATATGGAGCTTGTGCGCTCAATTCAGCCGATAAGAATTACCGCCAAAAATATCAGCTTAAAGAAAAAAGACGATACTTTTTCAATCAGCGCGCCGAAACTATATCTTTCATTTTCGCTTAGGGCGCTGTTAAAAGGTATAATTGCTCCGAGCGATATCAGTGTTGAAAATCCCAGCGTTTATATTTTTGCCGATTATGGTCTGGAAGAAAAAAGCGAGCTGGAAATCAGCAAGAAAAAAACACAGTTCTATGTTGAAAAATTTAAAGAGTTTTTGAAAAACTACAATGCCGAAGAAAAAATATATCCGGAAAGCTTCGTTAATAACATAACCGTAAAAGACGGTGAAATAGAACTTCATGAGGTTGAGCTTGGGCGCAAGTGGCTTTTTTCCGACTTGAATTTTGAATTTGCTCGAGATTTTATAAACTTAAAAGCAAATGCCAATACGCTTGTTAATTTGGATGATAAAATTGCTTCCGTCGGTTTTGAAAGCGAATATCACACAGCGGATGATAAGCTTGATTTGGAAGTATATTTTTCGGATTTGACGATTTCCGATTTTTGGAACAGCTTTAATTCTTCAACCGAAGAAAGTGATCTGGCAACAATGAGTTTTAATATTCCGCTTAACGGCAAAGTTAACACTACTATTGCTTTGGCTGATATTTTGGCTCATCCCGATGAAGTTCCCGATTATTTGGGTGGTGCGGTTGATAAAATCGGTTTTGAGCTTGATGGCGGACACGGGCATATCGCTTTTAACGAGGACGAAAAATATAACTATGATATTGATGAGTTTTCACTTGTCGGCGAGATGACCGGCGGTATTGACGAGTTGAGAATAAAAGATGCAACGGTTAAGCTCGGAGGGCAAAAGGCTTTGGTTTCTTTTACTGCCGGCGGTTTGGAATCATATATTTGGGAAAATTCTCTGCAGGATTTGTTTGTTAAAATGGAAGCAAATATTGAAGAATTTTCGCTTTCCGATTTGCCTCGTTTTTGGCCACGTTATTTTGCCGAGCCGGCGTGGGAATGGTGTAAAGACAGCTTGAAATCGGGAATTGCAAAAAACGGAAAATTTGTTTTTGATTTCGGATATAACAAAAAAAATGAAGTTTTTGATTTGTTGAAACTTGACGGCAATGCTTATTTGAATGACGGAGATATTTTTTATCTGGAAGGAATGCCGGTTGTTCATGATGTCTACGGATTGGCAAAATTCACGCAAAACACTATTACCGTTGATATTGACAAAGGTGTTTCCGACGGGGTGATTGTTACATCCGGAAAGGTAAAAATTTATGATTTGGATAAATATAACAACTATATTTCTATTGATTTGACCGGTAATTCATCCATAACCGATGCCTTGAAATTGATAAATAATCCTCCGCTTGAATTTACTAAAGAAATGGGAATAAATCCGAATGACATCGGCGGAAATATGGATGTTAATTTGAAACTTGATTTTGAGCTAAAGCAAGACCTGTTGCCGGAAGAAATTAAGGTTGTTGTCAATGCTGATTTGCATAAAGTTAATATTGAAAAAATCATTCCGCAACATAAACTCGGTGCCGATGAAATGAATTTGAAGGTAAATTCAAAGGGCTGGCATTTGCTCGGAGATATTACCTATGACGATATTCCGGTTCAGCTTAAAATTGATGAGGATTTTACGGATAAAAAGTATAAAAGCAAGTGTAAGATTTTCTTTGTTTTAGACAATGTTGCAAAGAAAAATTTGGGTATAGATTGGGCGATATTAGATGCGCCGAATATGATTGGAAAATCTTCAGTTTCAGCAGATGTGGTGGTTAATGCCGATGATAAAATAGAAATTTCGGCGGTTGCCGATTTGAATAATACCGAATTGAATTATCCTTATTTCGGATTTTCTAAAAAAGCCGGCGTTCCGGCAAGTTTGAAGGCTGTTATAGAAGTTGAAAAAAATAAAGTGCGTATGGTTAAAAGCCTTAATTATCACCAATTCGGATTTGATATTTCAGGCAACGTTGATATGCACCCGAGCGGAAGAGTTAAAACCGTTAATATCGGTCAAATTACCGGCGATAAAACTTCGGCAAAAGCAAAAATTGCTATCAGCGATGCCGATAATCCGAAAATTAAAGTTGATGTTTCCGGTAGCAGTTATAACTTAATACCTCTCTTTGATAAAGCAGATACCGGTGCGGATAAAGGTAAAAATCCTTCGCAAGACAATGAAGATGACGGGTTGGAAGATATATATAATACAGAAATTTTTGTTAATGTGAACAGCCTTTGGACGAATGCAACTACCCCGATACAAAATTTCGCCGGCAGTGTTCAGCTAAAAAAAGGTGTCGGGCTTGAAGAAGTGCATATGGTCGGAAATTACGGGATAGATAAATCTATCAAGCTTAAATTGGATTATACGCCGATAGCAGGCGGAGAGCATTATCTTTCTATTGACAGTAACAACGCCGGAAGCACATTAAAGGTTTTGCGCCTATATGAAAATATGGTTGGCGGAACAATGAAAATTGAAGCGCGTCGCGGTAAGGATAAAAAATTTATCGGGCATGCGCTTGTGCGTGATTTCAGCATTCAAAACGCACCGGTCATGACTAAACTTTTGACGGTTGCCTCGTTCACGGGAATGATTGATTTAATTAAAGGCGATGGTTTGACTTTTACGCACTTTAATGCGCCGTTTGAATATAATCGTAAAATTTTGCTTCTTAAAAAAGCCAAGGCAGAAGGTAATGTTTTGGGGCTTACGGCTGACGGCACATTTAACCGCGCCACAACCGGCATAAATCTTAAAGGAGTTATCGCGCCGGCATACAGTGTCAATCGCTTTTTGGGAAAAATTCCTCTTGTCGGTAATGTTTTGGCGGGCAAGGACGGAACGATTTTTGCCGCCACCTATGATATTGAGGGCGACACCGAAAATCCGGATATTGATATAAATTCGCTCTCTATGCTCAGCCCTAATTCGCTTAAAGAGTGGTATTTTGAAAATTTCGGCGATGAGTAATAATTTATAAGCCAAACAAAAAGCACCCGAGTTATAAAACCCGAGTGCTTTTTTTTAACTGTTGGCACAGTATGCCAAAACAACATCCTTAGGAGGAAGGTTGGCAAACTGGTTGCCGATGTTCTGAATGACAAAGTCCTTCTTGCCATGGTTGACCAGATATTTCCAGCCACCCTCAACGGCCAGGAAGCTGCCTTGCAAACTTTTCTCAAAGAAGGAGTCGGCATACTTGTTGAAGTCGTACTCCAGCAAAGCCTTGGCGGAGGCAAACATATCCTTGGTTCGGTGCACAATTTGGTAGAGTAGCACCTTCGGGGCACGCTCGGCCAAGATGTCATAGCGCTCAAGTTTCAGAAGAACGCTGTACATACCTAAATCAGCCCTTTCTTCATCGGTCAGGAGGCGCTTAGGCAGGCGATTCTTCCATTTCTTTAAAAGACCGCTGATTTCCTCTAGCGTGAAGCGGTCCTTGAGCCACCAGAAGGTGTCTTTCTGAACACGTTTGGCCGTTGCGACCATGTCGCGGATTTCGTCCTTACTCATGCCGAAGATGTCCATGAGTGTGAGGCAGTAGGCCGACAATAGCAGACCATCTTTTAGCATTTGCACTAACTTTTCGGTGTTTCCGGCTTGAAGAAGCACATACACCGTGAACTCATTTTTTCTGATAGCCGTAAAAGGCACCAGAGAAGCATAGTTTTTTTTCATAATTGTATTGTTTTGGTGAATGAATAATAAAATATTTGTACAAATTTTGTACAGCAATTTTGAATAAAAGTCAATAGTCTTTTCTTTAGAATCTGGAAAAAAATAAAAAATTTCCGATAAATCACTTTTTTTGTTGTAATTTAATTTTATTCTTATATTGTGTAAAAAGTTACCGGCTTGAGTTTCGCCGACAGAGAGTAGAAAATAAAAGGGAAACCGTGCGAAAATCAGCTGTTTATGGTAATGAAAATTGAGTAAAGATAACCTGCCGGACAAGTCTTAATAAAAAAGAAGAAAAACGCAGACTTTAGTTCGGCATAGGGCAAATAGCGGAATTGTTAACCGCCAAAAATTTTCAGGCAGATTTACTGCCGATGGTGTTATTCCTTGCCGTGTTATCTGTGCTCGCGGAGAAATTTTCCCTTTTTTAGGGAATTAAAAAAAGGAATTATAAAGATGACAAAAAGAATGCTTATTGATGATACGCAACCGGAAGAAACCAGAGTTGTTATCGTTGATGGAAATAAGGTTGAAGATGTGGAGTTTGAATCCACTTCCAGAAAGCAAATCAAAGGAAATATTTATCTCGCCAAAGTTATCAGAATTGAACCGTCATTGCAGGCGGCATTTGTGGATTATGGCGGAAATAAACACGGTTTTTTGGCTTTTAATGAAATTCATCCGGATTATTATCATGTTTCCGATGAAGTTCTGGCGCAAGTTGATGCCGAAGTTAATGAAATAATCCAAAATAAAATCAATCGCATTAAAGAACGTGAAGAGCAAAAAGCGCGCTATCGTGCCGAAAAAGAGGCTAAAGAAGCAGCGCGTCGTTTAGAGGCGGAGCAAACTTCGCAAATTGAAGATTCTCAGCTTGAACCGGTTGAAAATGCTTTTCCGGAAGAATTTGATGCTGAACAAGAAGAGATTGAAGCAGTTGTTATAAGTGAGGAAAATCAGGAAAATAATCCGCCTGAGAAAAGCGAAAACAATGCTGTTGACGAGGAAGAAATTCCGGCGCAGGAAGAAGGTCAAGAACAAGTTGCTGAACAAGAGCAGAGCGAATCCGGCGCTAAAAAAGTTAAATATCGCCGTCGCCGTCCTTATGCCTCAAAGAAAAAGAAAACAACAACCATGGCCGATGCCACCGGCATTGATGATGATGCTTTGGAAGACTTGGTTGATGTTGATGACGATGACGAAGACGATGAGGCAATGGAAAACGCCACCTCAATTTATGACCACGCGTTTGATGCTCAGCGCAAGTTATTAAGAGCCAGAAAATTGTATCATCGCAGCGTGATTCAAGATGTTATTAAAGAAGGGCAGGTTTTGCTTGTTCAGATAGTAAAAGAAGAGCGCGGAAATAAAGGTGCGGCTTGCACAACATATGTTTCCTTGGCGGGAAGATATTGCGTCTTGATGCCGAATCGCATTAAAAGCGGTGGTGTTTCGCGCAAAATCACCAGTTCAAATGACCGTCGTCGCTTGAAAGGCATTTTGCGTGAGTTGCCGATTGTTGATGATATGTCTTTAATTGTGCGTACCGCTGGTGAAGATAAAACAAAATCAGATATTGTGCGCGATTATAACTATTTGATTCGCACTTGGAACGCCATTCGTTATGCGGCACTGCGCAACAATCCGCCGGCAATGGTCTATGAAGAAGGAAACTTAATTAAGCGCGCGTTGCGTGATATGTATACCAAGGATATTTCCGAGGTGATTATTGACGGCGATGAAGCCTATAAAACCGCGCGCGAGTTTGTTAAAGTTTTGTCACCGCACAACTTAAAGCACATTAAGTGTCGTAAAGCGGGCGAAGTTCCGGTATTTCAACGTTTTCAAATTGAGGCACAGCTTGATAAATTACACAATCCGATTGTTCAGCTGGCATCAGGCGGTTATTTAGTGATAAATCCGACCGAAGCTCTTGTTTCAATTGATGTAAACTCCGGTCGCGCCACAAAGGAAAAAGACATTGAAGAAACCGCTTTGAAAACAAATTTGGAAGCAGCGGAAGAAATTGCCAAACAGCTGAAAATGCGTGATTTGGCAGGTCTTGTGGTTGTTGACTTTATTGATATGTATGAACCGCAAAACAATGTTGCCGTTGAAAAGAAAATGAAAGAAGCCTTAAAGGGCGACAGAGCGCGCATTCAGGTTGCTAAAATGAGTATTTTCGGACTGTTGGAAATTTCGCGCCAGAGAATGCACTCTTCTTTTGTTGAAAGCAATTATGAAGTTTGTCCGTATTGCCACGGGCATGGCGTAATTCGTACGATTGAATCAGGTGCAACGCTTGTTTTGCGTGCTTTGGAAGGCGAGTGTGTTCGCAACAAAAATTGCAAAATCAGCGTCAGTGCGCCGACGGAAACAGCGGCTTATTTACTCAATCAAAAACGTCGCAATTTGGCGGCTTTGGAAGAAGTGTATGGCGTAAGTATTGTTGTTTCAGGCGATATGAGCATTAAAGATGTTTCGGATTTCAAAATCGCAAAAGAAAAAAATGTTCAGAAAAAAGTTAATGCAAAAGATGTTGCCACAACTTGTTATGAAGCCGATAATGTTGATGAAGATGAGCCGGATGAAACTGATGACTACGATTCGCAAGATGAAGGCAATGTTAAAGACGAGCGCAATAACTATTTCCGCAAAAACAGAAGAAACAGACATTTCAAAAACGGTTTTCGCCGTGAACACAGAAATGAGGCTCCGGTCACAACAGAACCAGAGCCTAAGCCGGAGAAAAAATCTTGGTGGAAAAAGCTTATCGGCTGATTTTCGGAATATTTTTAAGCATAAGCACGGCGCTTTTATCGGCGCCATGCGCTTGTGCTGATGAACTTGCCTTAATCAGCGATGCAGAAACTTCGGATTATCTCTCAAAAGTTGTGCAACCGTTGTTTAAGGCCGCGGGATTGCCTTTTGATGAAAATAAAATCTTAATTGTTAATGACAATTCGCTGAATGCTTTTGTCAGTGACGGCAACTATCTTTTTATCAATACGGGAACATTAACCGAAGTTGATAACACCAATGAACTTGCCGGAGTTTTGGCGCACGAAACCGGACATATTTTGGGTGGGCATATTGTTCGCCAAAAGCTCAAAATCAAGAAGATGCAATATGCTATGATGGGCTCAATGTTGGCGGCCGGCGCGGCTGCTATCGGCAGTGGGCGAGGTGATGCGGCAATGGCGGTGATTTTGGGAACTCAAACTTCGGCTTTGCACAGCATGCTTCATCATCAGGTGGAGGAAGAGCGAAGCGCCGATGAAAGCGCCGTAAAACTCTTGAGTGCAACCAAGCAATCTGCCGAGGGCTTAAAAAGATTTATGAAAAAAATCAAGCGCCGCTATGCTTTGAGCGGAATGGAAGAAAATGAATATTTTGCCACTCACCCGATGACGAACGAGCGCATAAGCCATTTTGAAAGCGTGGCAAAGAGCAATAAATTTTCAGCACAAAGTCCGTTAGACGGTAAATTAAAGCTCATAAAAGCAAAAATAATCGCCTTTTTGAGTGATAAATCAAAAGCTTGGCGATTATATCCTAAATCAGCAAATTCAACTGAAGCGCAATATGCGCACGCAATTTTGTATTTCAGAGAAGCCGATATGGCGCGTGCCATGCAAACAATTGACGGTTTGATAAAAAATCAGCCGAATAATCCTTTTTTTCATGAGCTAAAAGGGCAATTTTTGTTTGAAACCGGCAAGACAAAAGAAAGCGTTTCGGCATATCGTCAGGCATTGAAACTTTTGCCGAATTCCGGATTGATAAAGCTTTCTTTGGCGCAGTCGGTGCTGGAGGCAAATCCGAATAAGGATGAATTGTCGGAAGTTATAAATCTGCTTAATCAGGAGCAACACAAAAGTCCGAGTTTGAGCGGGTGGCAAATGCTTTCACGCGCATATGCGATGGCGGATGACAGCGCTTATTCATATTATGCGGCGGCGGAATATAATTACGGATTGGGCAATATTCAGGGGGCGAAGCAGCAGCTTTTTTATGCCCATCAAAGCAATCCGAACAAACAGCTCAGTCTAAAAATTGAAGATTTAAGACAGCGCATAAAAGCCGATTTGGCAGATGAAAATTAGCGCTACTGTTTTTTAATTTGAAATTTGTTTTTCTAACTTTTCTCTTTACAAAGCAAAATTTTTTTGCTAGCATTTTAATTGAGCATAAAAGGCTCGGAGGTCAGAAAACCTCAGACAGATTTGTCCTTTTGTAGGGATAGTTTTATTTTCAGTCATATTCGTATGGCTGGAAGGTGATGAAATAAGAAACCCTTCGGTTTGCGAATAAATCACACTATCTAATCTGTATAGTTTTCTGCTTCCAGTCGCCTTTTTGGGCGATTTTCTTTTATGCTTAAGTGGTATAATTTTTTAAGAAAAGGAATGTTCAAATGTTTGAAATTAAGAATAATGAAAAAATAATCTGCCGTCATCTTGAGGGGTTGAGCGCAAGCGAAATCCCCGTCAAGATCTCATGTTGCAAGTGTAGAGATTGTGTTAAAAATATGGAGCAAAAAGCATACCGCGTTTCTGCAAAAAGAGATCTTTACGCCCGCTCGCCTAACGTCTCGAGGCTCAAGATGACAGAAAAGGTACTGTCATTCCTGCGCCTGCGCGGTGCGTCAGGCGCTCAAGGAATCTCCGCTCCGGCGTCGTGCCGTAAGGCACACAAACGCCGCTTCATATTAAATCCGTGGATTCTTCGTTTCGCTAAAACTCAACTCAGAATGACGATTCCGGCGCTTGCCCTCATTTTCACCCTCATCACCACCGGCGAATCGCGAGCAGATGAAGAAACACCCGTTTGCAAGGAAGGACATGGTTATACAGTCACTTGCATTGAAAAACTATCCGATGCAAATGGTAACAATTCCTGCGGAGACAATTGTTCATACAGAGTTATTAATGAAAACGGACAACAGGTTTTGCATATATATAAAACTGATATATCCAAGTCTGCCTCGATTCGCGATGGCGCATTTTCACCATATTATTACGCTGATAATCAGGTTAAAGACGCCCAAAATAAGGTCATTCCCTTGCAAAACATTGTCTTAGATAACGATTTTGAAAATATCGGAAATTATGCGTTTGCCAATTCCGGAGCGCAAATTTTGAACGCAAACGGGAAATTTGTATTTAATAATATTGGAAGTTATTCTACTTATGGCAACAATCGTGTAACCTTAAATGGTGATGTTTATTTAAATAATCCATTGGTTACTTCTTTAGAAAGGGCAAATATCAAAGGAGATGTGATAATATCGGAAAATATGCAAACGATGCCTGGTTGGGTTTTGGGAAGTTCAAATATAGATGGAAATATTATTATTCCCGATTCTGTTGATAGTATTAAATACTTTGCTGTAAATGTAAGTAATATAACCGGCAAAATCTATTGTGCCTCCGGTGCCAAAGCATGTTATGATATGGCAAAGAAAGGTTGCGAAGAAAGTAGTAATAATGAAGCCTGCTTTCAGAGTCTTAATAGTCTTTCCAAAAAATTCAGTGTTTATCCTGACGGTTGTGAAAAACTGGAAGCTAATCTTAAATGCACAAAATGCAAAAGTGCCAGTTTTAAGCTTGAAGATGACGGTTGGTGCTTGCGCAAAATTTATACTCCTGCCGAGGCGGCGGAGGTGCTGAAAGATGACAACACAAACGAGGTGACGATAACCTTCAAAAAATAAGAAAAATCTTATGACAATGACAATAATATTGTGAAAAATCAAGCACTTACCCCAATGTTTCACGTGAAACATTGGGGTAATTAACCTATATTTTATTGCAATCGATTTTGCCTTAAAGGACAAATATAATCAGTCGCACTTTATTTGCGTGATTGATTTTGCCAAGCCGGTGGAATCATCCGTTTCAACAATAATTCCATAAAGCGTACCATTGCCCTTTGCCGGCGTCAAACGGTCATCACTGTAATGACGGCGCAGGCGATTTATCGGCGCTTCTGTTTCAAAACCCAAAATCGAATTATAATCTCCGCACATGCCGACATCGGTTATATAAGCGGTTTTTTGCGGCAAAATTCGGGCATCGGCTGTCGGAACATGCGTATGAGTTCCGGCAACGCAAGACACTTTGCCGTCAAGATAATAACCGAGCGAAAGTTTTTCCGAAGTTGCTTCGGCATGAATATCAACCAAAATTGCCGAGCAATTCTTCCCCATATGATAATTTTTCAAAATATTATCAACCGCTTGCACCGGACAATCAACGGCTTCCATATATAAGCGCCCCAAAACCTGTATCACCACAATTTTGCGCCCGTCGGCAAGTTCAAATTCACAAAATCCGCGTCCGACATTGCCGAGCGGAATATTCGCCGGCCTGATAATTACCTTGCACTCATCTAAAAATTTTGCAATATCTTTCTGGCTCAAAAAATGATTACCGGTAACCAGAACATCAGCGCCTTTTTCCAAAAATTCGCGCGCAATTCCGCTTGTTATGCCGAAACCGTGTGCGGCATTTTCAACATTAACTATCATCACATCAAGTTTATATTCTTCTTTTAGGCGCGCCATATTTTTATAAACAACTTCACGTCCCGGGCGCGCAACCACATCTCCGCAATATAAAAAACGCATTTTAATTCCTTTCAGGCTCGCATTATAAAAGGAACGGAAAATTTATGCAATATTTTATTTAAATTTTAAGCTTTGGGCAGTATAATGCACTTGTTTTTTTGAAAGGGTATAAGATGAATTTAAGTAAATTTTTCGCATTTGTATTTGCTTTTTTTGCGGTGCTTTCTTGCGCGCAAGCAAAGTCTTTGGAAGATAAATATCCGTCGCTTTATAATCATGATTGGGAAAAAAAGGTTAAGCTGACGGCTTTTCAAAGTGAGCAGGTGAAAAATATCAGAAATCAAAATCAGGAAAAAATGAACATTCTTTTGATGGAACTTGACACCATTCATCATGAAATGGCGGCTTTGGCGGAAGAAAATGATGAACAAATCAGAAATATTTTATCGGAAAAACAAAAAGTGAAGTTTGATATGTATCGCTACCAACTCAAAAAACAGCATAACGAGCATAAAGGCGAAGATAAACCGAGCCGCAAAAAAATGCGCGTCTATTAAACATAAAATGGTTGAAATTTAGGATTTTAAAGTATAAAATTCGGTCAAAAGGTTATTTTACAGGAGATTTTTAATGAAAAATATTGCTTTGTGGACAGTAGCTTTATCATTGGTGATTATGGCAAACGCCTCGGCACAAGTTGCCGAACAAAATCAAACAGCGCCTGTTGTTGAAGAGCAAAAGGAAGTTGTTGTGATTGAAACAAAAAATACTGACAATGAAAATGAAGTTCAAGAACCGCAAAATGAAGTTTTCTTAACTCCGGAAGCAAAAGCAAAACAAGAAATTGCCGATAATAACTATTCACTCAGCTTTTTTACCCAGCGTATGGATTTGAGCTTGGATCAGCTTGATCAGGCTAAAAAATTCAGCGAAGAAGACAGATTGAAGCGCGAATCTCTCTTGAAATCAATTTATATGCTTAGGGACCAATCGCGTGAACTGGAACAACAGAGTTTGGAAAAGTTTAAGGGTTTGCTTAACGCCGAGCAGTTGGCTGTTTTTGAAGAATTGCGCAAAGAGCAAAAGAACTATCGCGATAAATATGATGTTTTGGCCGGAAATGTCCAGCAACAAGTTGAGCGTGAAAAGAAAATTATTGAGTTTGATAACAAACAAATGGAAGAAGAGAAAAAGAAGGCCGAAGAACAACAAAAATTTGAAGAAGAAGTCAAAAAGCAAGAGGCTGAAGGCATTAAGCACGGACGCTGGGATTTGTTTAATTAAAAACTATGTTTATGATGAAAAAAGTAAAGCCCATCTGATGATGGGCTTTTATAAAATTCAAGAGCATTATTTTTTGAAAGTAATCGTCACCGAATTTGTGTTGTCGTTATGCAAAACCTCAGCCGCCTCGGCAGGGGTGTAGCGCAGTCTGTCACATTCGCCGTCATTTAATTTGAAATTTGAATTTTTGCACTTTGTGCAACCCATTGCTCCCACCTTTAGGCAATTTTCAGGATATGGAAGTAATTTATTGCCCATATTGTTCACGGCATTAAGACAACTTGTTACATTTCCGTTTTCATTACGTCCCCAAGCATTGCAAGAATCAATCATTTTTTGTTTGCAATCTTCTACACCGCAATATATTTTAGCATTATCTGCCAAAGTTACGCCGTAAAAGGCAAGAGGAGCGAATTCTGTTCCTTCCGGAATAATTATGGTGCCTGATAAAGTTGTGTCATTTCCGAATGCGTCATGATTGACTCCGGTTAAAATCAATGCTCCTCCGGCTCCCGATATAAGTTTTCTTTGGGGTGAATTAAATGCATTACTGCCGATTTTTATAGCACCATTAATAATAAAAGTTTGAGCCGGCATACTATTATTTTCATAATAATAATTATGAAAAGCCGCTCCTGCAATTTTTGCATTATCACCGGTAGCGGTTATGTAAACAGTTTGCGTAGCTGAATCATAAGTATAAGAACAACCCTCGCCGCAAGTGCCTTTTTCTCCAAGTGTTTTGCATATTCCATTGGTTGGTCTTTCGCAATCTGCCAGCGATTCGCTCACTATATTTAAAGATAAAACCGCCGCTAAACCAAGAACTTTTACCAACCTTAATACAGGCGATATTTGCAACAATTTTTCCACCGAAACACTCTTGGAATATTTATCGCAATTCTCGCTTGATTTAGGCGTGTGTTCATTATTAAATTTCTTTTTCATATCATTGTCCTTTCTTAAAACTTTTAAAACTCAAAGACCGCCGGTATTGCAGGCGATCGGGGAGTTAGCAAATCATGTCGATAGTAATGACTATTATAGCCTTTAGCTTTAAAAAAGCCTGTACATACGCTATAATCTCCCCAACCAATGCGGGGATTTTGGGTACAAAAAAACAGCATCCAAGAGGGACACTGAATAATGCACCTCTATCGACAAAGAGCCTGCTACAGCCCCGAAACCGAAGTTTCTTAAAACGGCGTATCCGCCATTCTTATATTACACTAGCAAAAAAAATAGCAGATGTCAAAGAAAAAGTACATTTTATAGTTTTTATTTGCAAATTTGCCACGGACGGCAAGTCGGAGATAACAGCGGTTCAAAAGATGTTTTGTCGCCATCAAAATAAATATAAGCGCCGAATTTTTTATCTATCATTTTATCTTGTAAAAAGATGGTGCCGTCAGCATTCAATTTAAGCGCATTCTTATACAAGCAATTTTTGTTTTTATCACATTTTATATCAATAAAATCTTGCGGATTTTCTTTGCCGGTAAAGATTTTTTGAAAATATTTTTTTTCTTTTTTATCGGGAATTTTTAAGCCAAAATTTTCTTGCCAGATGGTTTTGGTCCAATTATCAGCTTTAGCGAGCGGAGCCAAAATCATCTCGCCGTTTTGCGCGCGCAAAGCAACGCCTTCTCCGTTAAATGAGATGATTGCATCGGGAACGGGCTTAAAAAACATCGTCAGACAGCCTGCCATGATGGCAACAAGCCCGAAATAACGCCAATTCTTTTGCCATAAGCACAGCCAAATTGCGCCTGAGACAATCAACATAAATCCGCTGAAATCTAAAGAATGAACATACAAAACACTCCCCGGTAAAGCGGAAACATAGGCGGTTATGCGATTTAATATTGCAATGCCATAGCCCAATAATTTCAGCGGATAAATTAACGCTCCGAAAGGCAATGATACAAGGCACAGCAAAATTGTCGGCATCAGCCAGAAAGCAATCAACGGACCGGCTAAAAGATTGCCCAAGCTTGTGTATATCGCAAGGCGCTGAAAATGATAAACCGCAAACGGAGAGGTTGCAAGACTTGCCACAAAATCACAAATAACCACCCCGATAAGGTAATATAAAAACTTTGTGATGACGCCCTTGTCATAACTCCAAGCTGAAATTTTGGCGGCGAATTTTTCATAAAAAACCACTAAAGCCGTGACGGCGGCAAACGACATTTGAAAACTTACCGAAACCAGTGCCGACGGCGAAATTATCAGCACCATCAAAGCGGCAAAGCTTACCATGCGCAAAGATATGGCCTGACGATTAAAAATCACGCCGACTAAAACGGTTGTGGTCATAATAAAGGCGCGCTCCGCCGGAATTGCCATGCCGGAAATCAGCAGATAAATAAAAGCAAAAAGAATGGCAAAAAGTGCGGCGATTTTTTTGCTTTCATAACGCAAAACAATTTTGGGAAAAAATGAAACCAGCCAACGCACCAGAAAAAACACAAGTCCGGCGATTGTTCCTAAATGCAAACCTGAAACAGCCAAAAAATGCGCAAGTCCGGAGTTGCGATAATTGTCGACAATATTCTGCGGAATATAGCTTTTTTCGCCGATTAAAACGGCATCAATCACTCCTGCTTCATCAATCGGAAGAACGGAATTTATGTGTTCGGCGGTTTTGTGGCGAAAGGAATTTATTGCCGTTAAAACGGAAGATTTTTTTATGTTTTCGGGGCAAGATATCTTAAACGTATCGCCCAAAGTATAGCCGGTTGCACTCAAGCCTTCAAAAAAATATTTTCGGTTCAAATCAAAAGAATTTTTGAGCGGTATAGGCGATGCTTCGAGAAGTTTTGCCGCCGTTTCAACACAATCGCCGACGGCAAAATCATTATTTTTTGCCATTGAAGTAAGGCGAAAATTGCCCTTCAGCGGTTTTTCAAAATCAAAAGCATTATCTAAAGTATAGCGCGTTTTGCCTTTTGCGCTTTGCGAAATATCAATAACCCGACCGGAAATGTAGGTTGCAACATCGCTGATTTTTTCAATGCGCCGACTTTGATAAAGCGTATGAAGCTGAGCATCGGCAAATCCTAAAGTTATTAAAAACAAAGCAAATAAAGGTAAATGAAGCGCCTCTTTATGGCGGGCAAAATAAAAAATCAGTAGCAAAGCTTCAATAACAACAAGGCAAACCCAATATTGCGGTTCAAAAGAAAGAGAAAAATAAAGCCCGATTCCGAGTGCGAAAAAAATCGGCACAAGCGCAAAATGGCGAGATTGCTCTTCCGTGAAATTAAGGTAAATGCTGTGCAAAAAACGGCGAATCATTTTTTGTTTTTGATTACCTCAATAATGGTTTTGGCTGCCGTTTGGCTTGGCGTTTGTTTGCCGAATCCCAGAACCTTGCGCACATCCTTAAAGCCTGCCATTTGGTGCTTATAGAGGTCTTTTTTTGCAATAAATTGTTCAACATATTGTTCAATGTTTTGCGGGTTGCAATCATCTTGCAAAAGCTCAGGGACAACCTCGCGTCCGAGCAGAATATTAGTTAAATTCACAAACTGAATATGAATGAAATGGCGCGCAATCCATTCGGTAAGTTTCGGCACTTTATAAGCGATGATGTGCGGAATGTCAACAATCGCCAGCTCCAGCGCCACCGTACCCGAAGCGGCGATGGCAACCTCGGCTTCTTTGAAGGCATCGTGACGTTCTTTTTGTCCCTCAACCACAATAATCGGCAGACCGGATTCTTTTACCATATCCTTGACTTTTTTTGCCACCGTGCTGACAGTCGGAACAACAAACGAAAAGTCTTTATGTTTTGCCTTAACATTTTTCACAACCTCTAAAAATGTGGGCAGCAGGCGCTCAACCTCATTATGGCGTGAACCGGGGAGAACCAGCATAATTTTTGAGTTTTCACGGATTTTGTGGCGCTTTTTGAAATCACTTTTTTCGCCGTTGACAATTTCACTTTCAATCACCGGATGGCCGACAAAGGTTGCCGGCAAATTGTAGGGCGTAAAGTATTTCGGCTCTTGCGGGAATAGAGTGAGCAAATGGTCAATATATTTATACATCGTGCGGGCGCGTTTTTTCTTCCAAGCCCAAACTTGCGGTGCAACATAGTGAATCTGCTTTATTCCGAGGTTTAGTTTGCGCAATTTTTTGTGTATGCGCGCACAAAAACTCCAGCTGTCTATGCTGATTACGGCATCAGGATTTTGCGCTTTTATATCTTCAATGGTTTCGCTGATACGGCGCAAAACGCGCGGAATGCTCGGAATTACTTCAGCCAAACCCATAATCGCCAAATCGCTGATATCAAAGAGCGATTTCAAGCCGGCAGATTGCATGGAATCTCCGCCGATGCCGACAAATTCGGCTTTTTTATCTTTGGCCTTTAACGCTTGCATGAGTTTGAAACCCAATGCATCGCCGGAAGGTTCACCGGCAATCAGATAATATTTCATTTTTCAGCCTCCGTCGGCACAATTCCCTTGATGAAAATGCCGTATTTATTTGCCAAATCAATAACTTCCGGCTCATTAACAATGAGAGCGTTTCCGCTGTGTATGGCAAGTCCCTTCATGCCGGCAACATGAAGCTGTTCAATGGTTTTTGCCCCGATGGTCGGTAAATCAATGCGCATATCCTGTTGCGGTTTGCGCAGTTTAACCAGAACTCCGCCTGAGCCTTTGCGCTTGTATGTCCCGCAACGTTTTATAAGCTCATCGGTGCCTTCAATGCCCTCAACGCCAAGCACCAAGCCTTGTTGCACAATAACTGATTGCCCCACATCCAAGCGCCCGAGTTCAAACGCAACTTCCACACCGCGATTGATATCAGCCAAAGCTTGTTTATCAGGCTTTGCTTTGGTTAAAACGCCTTCTTTTACCAGCAGTTCTGGCAGAACTTCATGAATGCCGAGAACGCGCATATTTTCAGATTCAATTTCCTTAATCAGAGCGCGCAAAATGCCGTCATCTCCGAGTGATTTAAGACCTATTTTTGCAAAAAACGCGGCTGTTCGCAAATCCGGCACCAAATCGGAAAGAGTAGGGCGCTTGATGGTGCCGATCATCACAACTTCTTCAACGTTTTGCTCGTGCATAAGCTTAAATCCGGTGCCGGCTTGCCCAATTCTTATCCATTTGTGCGGGATTAAAGGATTAAAAATTGCCTTATCGGCATTTCCCTCAATCGCCAGAACGAAGAACTCACGTTTTGTATCAAGGCAGTGGTTAATCAAAATTTGCGGCAGAGTGCCTCCGCCGGCAATAATTCCAAGTTTTTTTTGCGTTTTATCCATATTTTTTGCCCGTAAAAAGGGTTGATTTTTTACTGATATTAGCAGATTAAGCCGTAAAGGCAAGATTTTTTTCTTTACAAAGCAAAATTTTTTTGTTAACCTTTTAAACGAGCATAAAAGGCTCGGAGGTGTGACAACCTCGATACGATATGTGTACTTCTGACTTTATGGTCGGAAGGTAGTAGAATAAGACAGTACTATCAAATATACTACACTATTAATCGTATCATAGTTGTCAACTTCCGACCTCCGTTCGGAGGTTTTTCTTTTATGCTCAGTGGCTTAATTTTTTTAAGGAAAGGGCTGTTAAAATGAATGATATTTTTAATAGAGAGCAAACACAAAAGTCAGGCGAGGATTGCTATAAATTTTCCAAGAGTGTTTCGTATGAAACACTCGTCGGCGGGACGGCGACAATATGTACGGATATAAAACAGACTCAGCGGTTGAGTGAGGGCAGTGCGAATAAACCGCTTTCGGCGGTTGGCACTTTGACATCGTTGCTGTGCAACTCCGCCAAAGTGATGGAAAAATTGTTAAGGCACGTCATAACGAGGAGGACTTCAGTCCGACGTGGTTATCTCCCTGAGCAAGGTACTCATGCAAATGAAGAATCCTTATTTACAAGCGTCACTTGTTTTATGAGATTACCACGTCGCATTCAAAGAATGCTCCTCGTAATGACGATTCCGGTGTTTGCCCTTGTTTTCACGCTCATCACCACCGCCGAATCGAGGGCGGAAGGCACAAAAGTGAGTTGCATAAACGGATTGCGCGAAGATGGCATTACTGCTTGCGAAAAGTGCGGTGACAATTGCGATTGGAGCTTTGATACAGTAAGCGGGAAATTATCCGTTTCCGGAAGTGGAAATATGTATAATTATTCTTACTCCAAAGATAGTGAAACAAATGCACAATACACAACTGCCCCATGGAAAGCATATAAAGAAAAAATTAAATCCGTGAAAATTGAGGGCTTAAGTACAATCGGAAAATACGCTTTTTGCCGTTCAGGTGACCAGTTAACTGCTGTTGAAATGAGTGACACGGTAACTGATATAAATGAAGGAGCCTTTGCTTGGAATAACGCAATATCAACCGTAAAACTATCCGATTCGCTGAAAAAAATCGGGGAGTTTGCCTTTAGGGCTGGTTCCGGTGGTTTTTCTCCCTCAATTATAGTTCCTGATACACTAGAAGAAGTAGAGCTTGGAAGTTTGGGAACTAATAAAAAGACAATTCAAAATATGCAGATTATTTGTTTGGGAGATGAACTGTCATGCGCTCGCGTTAAAAATCTATTTAACGAATATGAGCAATACGGCATAGATTATTCAAGAGAAACATTGGAATTGGCCGGTAATGTGGTTGTGGCAAATTATGAGCAATGTACCTCCGGTAATTACTTTTGGAACGGAGCTGGCTGTGTGCGTGAGCCGGATGTTAGCAAACGCAAGTGTTGCTCATCTTGCAAAGATATGGGCGGATGGTGTAACCGCATTCGCTATACCCCGGCTGAGGCGGCGGAAGTGTTGAAAAATGACAACACAAATGAGGTGACGATAACGTTTAAGAAATAAAATCCTTATTCGCTGATTTCAATACCGCGCAGGGTGGCTTCGAAATCATCGCGTTGAGGAGCGCAAATATAAGCGCCGATTAAAGGTTGCTCCGGTTCATTAAGCAGATAAAATTTGCGCAGTTGCGAAAAATTTTCGCCATCAAGCGAATAACTTGCAATATAGCAATCTTTGCGGCGCTTTATGCGATACCAAACGCGGTGCGTATCTGTCGGCAAAGCGATGGTTGCCAAATCGGAAAAACCTGCCGTTGTTAAGCTGGTGGCAAGCATCGGCTCGGTTTGATTGTCATACATAATTGAAGCCTTAAACCAATTTTCGTCATCGGCACGAAGCATAATTCCGCATTGGTCAAACTGTTTGGCAACGTCAAATTCCCAATTTATGTCGCAACAAAAATCGCCTTCGCCTTTGCAAAAGAAAAAATGCCCGTCGTTTTTTTGAAAATCATAGCGCGCACAATTCCAAAAATCTGTGCGATATTTGGCGCGCACAAGCATTCCGAAATCATTAAAACGCACGTTTTCCGGCTCGTTAATCCAATCAAATTTTTTCAAGTCATCAAGCAGCATTAAAAACTCCTGACTGCATAATTATCAAGATTTTCCGCCATTTTTTCAAGCTCGGCGGAACCGTCTTTCGGCAAAACAATTTGCAAATTGATGATTTCATCGCCGGTTGCTGATTTGGTTTTGATGCCCTTACCGCGCAGGCGCAATTTTTCGCCACTCGATGTGCGCGGAGGAATTTTGACCGCAACCTTGCCGCTGATGGTCGGAACCGTGATTTTGGCACCCATAATCGCTTCTTTTAAGGAAATCGGCAAGTCAAGCAAAACATTAAGTTCATCACTTTTGAAATAAGGATGTTCGGCAACATTAACGGTTATTAAAGCATCGCCGTTTTCACCGCCGTTCGGACTGCTTGCACCCAAGCCTTTAAGGCGCAAAGTCTGCCCGTCTTTTGTGCCGGCAGGAATTTTTACATTTATGTTTTTTGCGCCTAAATTAAGGGTTTTTTCGGCGCCGTTTGCGGCGTCAAGAAAGTTCACTTTTAAGCGATATGACACATCTTGGCCTTTTTGCGGGCGGGCTGAACGCGAAAATCCGCCACGGGCATTTCCGCCGGCAAATGAAGAGAAAATATCCTCTCCGAAAATTGAAGAAAAATCAAATCCCTGCGCGCCGTCAAAATTGCCACTCTTAAAACCGCCCCCGAACGGATTTGCTCCGTTAAAGCCGTATGAAGCATAATCATTCGGGTTAAATCCGGCACCGAATCCGGTTGGCTTTCCGTCAGCGTCAATTTCATTATTGTCATATTTTTTGCGCTTTTCTTCATTGCCTAAAATATCATAAGCCGAGGAAATTTCCTTGAATTTTTCGGCGGCTGTCTTATCATCTTTATTTAAGTCCGGATGATATTTGCGCGCCAACTTGCGGTATGCGGATTTTATTTCCGCAGAACTCGCCGTCTTTTTTAAGCCTAATACCTCATACAAATCTTTGTTCATTTTAATCAACTCCTAAAGGTTTATATAGGTAGAATTTTATTGTTTAGCAATACATTCGCAATCAAAAGTGGCTCTTCTTTTGTGATTCTTATACATATAAATATCGCGCAAATTGGCCTTGTATGAAGGGTTTATGCGCGCGCAATATACAATGGCAAGGCTTGCAACATCATCAATGCGTACATCACTGTATTCATATATAACATGCTTGTCATCTCCGCCTTTTACCACGATTTTTTCACGATAATTTATGTCAGGAGATTTAATTTCAACGGTATTTATTTGAGCCGGACGGGTTGCCTCGTCTTTATTTGTTGAATGACACGATATGCACGCAACCAACACCAAAAATAAAGCAAGATATTTTTTCATTGTTTCCTCACTTAAGATAACCTTGCGGTTATTATCAATTTGAGGGCATATTAGCACAGTTCGGTTAAACAATTCTTAATTTGCCAAAGAATTATAAATGCGGTTTCCGGCGTCATTCAAGATATTTATAACTTCCTGATTTTTGCTGTTGCGATTTTTTTTGTTATCAAGCTGATTTAATGCTTTATATAATTTGGTATTAAACTCGCGATTTTGCTTTAATTTTTCTATTTCAGGCGCAAGCGTTGCGTCTTGCATCTTAAAATCAAGTACTTCTTTCAACATCAATAAATTGCGGGCTTTTATGGCATCCTGAGAAGAACCCATGATGCCGCGCATATTTTTGATATCTTCTTTCATTTCTTGCGAACGTTCAGAATTTTTGAAGCCGGTTTCAGGTCTTTCTATTGCAGGCACTCTTGCTTGAGAATATGTGTTTTGCGGTTGGTCAACACTTTTGACGGCACCGCGATATATGCTTTGTGAAAAGCTCTGAGTTGCAAAAAGCAAAGCTGTTATAAATAAAATTGTGCGCATAATTCATCCTTTTTCTTTTAAAAAAAATATCCGTGTGCTAATAATATAAAAACTGAAAATTAAAATTAAATGAAGAGAAGTGCGAATGAAAAAAGTTTTTTGGTCGTTAATGGATGATCGTCGCGGCAGTGTGGGGCAGGCGATGGGAATTATCGGAGCCTTGAATAAAGACCTGTTTGAGGTGGAGGAAAAAAATCTGGAATATAATAAATTTGCCGGATTGCCGAACTTTATCAGAGGACGCACACTTTTGGGACTGACGAAAAAAAACGCCGAGCAAATAAAAGCGCCGTTTCCCGATTATGTTTTATCAATCAGTCGTCGCACGGTTCCGGTTGCCAGATATATCAAAAAAATGTCGCCGAAAACAAAATTGATTCAGCTTATGTATTCCGGAAAAACGGGGCAAAATGATTTTGATTTGATGATTGTGCCGGAGCATGACAGAAAAAAAGCCAAGGGGAAGAATATTCACTACATTGTCGGTTGTCCACACCGGATAACGGCTGAATTTTTGGAAAAAGAACGCGCAAAATGGAGCGAAACTTTTTCATCGCTTCCACGTCCGCTGACGGCGGTTATTGTCGGCGGGGCAATCAAAAATAAGCCGTTTTCGGCGCAAAATGCACTTGCTCTCGGCAAAGCCTTAAAAGAGCTGAAAGCAAAAATCGGCGGTTCAATTTTGATTACAACCTCAAGGCGCACGGGCGAAGAAGCCCAAAAAATCATTATGGAGCAAATAAAAGATATTCCACAACACACATTTTTGTGGGGCGATAAAAGCGAAAATCCTTACGGCGGATATTTGGCTTGTGCCGATAATTTGGTGGTTACCGGTGATTCGGTTTCAATGTGTTGCGAGGCAACGGGTCCGGGAAAGCCTTTGTGGGTTTTCTGCGGTAAGGATTGGTTAAGCGAAAAGCATTTGCGCTTTGTGAATTCGCTTTATGACGCAAAATGTGCGATTGCTTTGGAAGATAAATCGGCTTTTGATTTCAAACCGCAAAAAGCCCTAAATGCTTCCACCGAAATCGCTAAGATGATTGAAAAATTGTAAGGGTTACTTTTTGAAGGTAATCGTTATGGTGTTGTTGTCATCTTTCAGCCACTGATTAGCCTCAGCCGGTGTGTAATGCTTTTTTTCCCAAGCTGCCCAGCACATACCATCTGCAAGAGAATATTCTTTTTCACAAGATGTGCATCCTTTGCTATTATAAGTCTCGCAATTTGAGGTAGGTGAAATGATATTGAAAGTTTTATCCCCTATCATATCCTTAAGAAGTCCGCGCAATTTTTCGCATTGTCCGCTTGTGTTTAAGCAATTTATTTCAACAAGAGTAGTTTGTCCTTTAAAAAGCTTCTGACCATTGCTTCCTATTCCAATATCGCTGATAGTATCAGGTAATGTTACACTTTTCAATTTTTTAGTGTAGGCAAATGCACCTGAACCAATGTATGTTACACCATCCGGAATTGTAATCTCAGTTAAACCGGTGTAAGCAAAAACCCCTTCATCTCCGATTGTTTTTATATTTTTCATTCCGCTAATTGATATTAGGTTTGAAGCATTCTGGAAGGCATCATCACCGATATGTGTAATATTGTCACCAATAACAACACTTTTAATTTGCTGCAAGCTTGCTTCCCAAGGTCGGGAAATTAATGATGATTGGTTACAGGGATTAGCATAGCAATAATAATCATCCATTATAACATCATTTGCGCCGTCTTTGGCGGAAATGGTTAAAGTTCCGGCAGAATCTATGCTCCATAAACAAGTTTCGTCGGTATTACAAGTTCCGGAAGTCGGTGTTATATCATCTGCCGATGATTCGGATATTGTATTAAACAGTATTATCATACTCATTAATAAAACATTTTTTTTCATGTCATTGTCCTTTCTAAAAACTTTTAAAAACACAAAGCCACCTTTTTTGAGGCGGCGGGGAGTTGAACAATCATATACTCAGCAATGACTCCTACATCCTTTAGCATTTAAAATGCTTGTACATACGACGCAGGCTCCCCACCCAAAGTGGGGATATTCAGATACAAAAAAACAGCATCCGAGGGACACTGTATCTATGTACCTCTGAGTATATAGAGCCGTTCAAAGCCCCGAAACCGAAGTTTCTGAAATGATGTTACATCATTCTATTGTCAGAATAACAAAAAAACTTTTATTTGTAAAGCAAAAAAAAGCGCGCTGAAAAAGGACAGGGCGCTTTTTATAAATAACGGCAAAAATCAGCTTATTGTGCAGAACCGAAGTTTTGCAAATTTTGAATGATTGATGTTGCCATAGATTGTGATTCTTGGCTGATTCCGGCAGATTCGAGCGCTAGCTTTTTAATACAACCTCCGGCAAGTTCTTTTGCGGTGACGGTAACACCTTGATTAAACAATGTTCCGGCCTGATATCTGGCAGTTGCATCATTAATCAAACAAGTGCGCATTTTTGCTCTTGCAGAATTATCTGCTCCGCCTGCGGTAAATTGTGAAATGTGTTCACAAGCGCAAACAGTGGAAATCAAAACCAAACCCAATAAAAGCTTTTTCATTTATATTCTCCTAAAAAAAATGAAGTCTTTTATTTTATAGGACGGCTGAAAGAAAAAGTCAAATCAAACGGCTTTTCGGTGGGTATAAAATTATGGCGGAAATAAAACGAAACATTATGTGTTTTGCTTTTTTATATAAAAAAAAATAAGCTGCTTGCAGAAAAAAATTTTTTAACGGAGATAAAAATATGGCAAAAATTCATCCTTCAGCAATTATTGAAGACGGAGCTTTAATCGCAGACAGCGCTGAAATCGGACCTATGTGCTGGATAAGCTCTCAAGCAAAAATCGGCGAAAATGTAAAACTTTTGGGGCAGGTTACGGTGTATGGTAACACCAGCATCGGTAATGGCACCATTGTTTTTCCGGGGGCGCGCTTGGGTTGCGGTCCGCAAGACCACGGAAATGAATTTCAGCCGGAAGCAAAGCTGATAATCGGTGAACGCAATATCATCAGAGAAAATGTTACCATGCACTCCGGCACACCGAAAGAGCATTTTACCACAGTGGTCGGCAATGACGGAATGTTTATGATTAACTCGCATATTGCTCATGATTGCGTGGTTGGAAACAATGTGATTATGACCAATAACGCGGTTATCGGCGGGCACGTTCATTTGGGTGACGGGGTTATTTTGGGCGGAAACTGCGCTGTTCACCAGTTTGTGCATATCGGACGCAAGGCTATGGTCGGCGGTGTTTCGGGAATATCGCGCGATATTATTCCGTTCGGTATTGCCAACGGAATGCCTGCCTCGTTGCGCGGTCTTAATGTTATCGGTATGAGCCGTAGCGGTATTGATGAAAAAACCATCAAAGCCTGCACCCGTGCCTTTATGTTTATTTTCAAAGGTAAAGACGGTAATTTTGCCGAGCGCGTTGCACAAGCAAAAGAAAAATTTGCCGATAATCCGATGGTTATGGAACAAGTTGAATTTATTGAGCAGTCTTTGGCCGGCAAGCGCAACATTACCATTGCTGAGCAAAATTAAAATATATCGTTTGATATAAAATGAAGCCCGCCGATTTTGTCTTCGGCGGGTTTTGTTATTTCATATTGAGCAATTTAAGCTTTCAATAAAGCTTTCATATTTTGGTTATAATACTGTTCTGCCCATTCACGCATGGAATCCAAAACAGGTTTCAGGCTATAACCCAAGTTCGTAAGAGTATATTCAACGCGGGGCGGAATTTGAGCATAAACAGTGCGCACCAAAATTCCTTTTTCTTCCAACGCACGCAAATTTGAAGTCAAAACTTTTTGAGTTATGTCACCCAATTCTTTTTTGATTTCTCCGAAACGTTTAGTACCATTCATAAGTTCTTGGATAATCATCACTTTCCAACGATCACCCATTGTTTTTAAGGCCATTTCGACCATACTTTGAGGCATCTCTAACATTTTGAAACAAACTCCTTAAGGGATTAACAAGCTTAAAATAACACATTTTTGCGATATTTCAAGTATAATTTTTTTAATATTGAATATTTTCGATATTCCAAGCGTTTTTCAGGTGCCTGATATGGCACGGAAAGGCAATTAAAACCGCGTCAAAACGAATGTCTGAATTTTTATATTGCGGATGAGTTTTTAAGAAAAATTCGGCACCGCGAATTATACGTTTTTTTTGATTTTCACTAATGGCATAGGCCGCCGTTTCAAGCGAGGTGCGTTTTTTTACCTCAACAAAAACTATGGTTTTGCCTTTGCGGGCAATAAAATCAACCTCGCCGATATTAAAACCTTTGCCAACCTTAAAGTTTTTGCTTAAAATTGTATAACCCTTGAAAATAAAGAGTAAACGAGCAAAAAATTCGGCCAGTTTTCCGCTTTTGTAATTATTCATCTTTAAGCCTTAAAGCAAGCGCATAAACTTGCGATTTGTTGAGTTTATATTCGTCGGCAACCTCTTTTACCGCGGTTTTTAAGTTTGTTTGCTTCATTTTTTTGCGTAAAATTTCTTCAATATTCTCCTTCGGCTCGGCAGATTTTTCAGGAGGTGCAACCATAAACACAAACTCGCCTTTGGGCGGATTTTTTTCAAAATGAATAAGCAAATTTTCAGCCGAATCACTCAAAACCTCTTCATACATTTTTGTTAATTCACGGGCAACCGCTACGGTGCGATTTTTAAAAATCTTTTCTGCGGTTTCAAGCGTTTTAACGATTCGCGGTGCCGTTTCATAAAAAATCAGTGTGGTATCTATATCTTTAAGCTCGTTGAACAAATCGGTGCGAGCCTTGTCTTTATTGGGAATAAATCCGGCAAACATAAATCTGTTTGTGGGCAAGCCGGAAAGTTGCAACGCCGTTATCAAGGCGCAGGCTCCGGGAATTGCCGAAACAAAAACTCCCTGTTCACGACATTTTTTAACCAATTTGTAACCGGGGTCGGAAATCAGCGGAGAGCCGGCATCACTGATGAGCGCAACCGCGCCTTCATTTTGAATTATATCAATGATTTTTTGCGACTGTTCTTCTTCATTATGGTCTTGATATGTGATAAATTTTTTCTTCAAACTCAAGTTCAAAAGCGAAAACAGTTTTTTGCTCACACGCGTGTCTTCACAAGCAATGACAGGTGCTTGCTCCAACACTTCCAACGCCCTTTGAGAAATGTCTTTCAAATTGCCTATCGGGGTGGAAATTATATAAAGTCCGGTTGTTAACATATTTTTAACTTTACAAAACAAAAAAAATGAGTTATTAACTAGCACATTGTTTGACATTTTAAGGAAAAAAGCAAGTGTTAAAAAAGGTCTTTGCAATATTTTTGGTCGGATTGTTAATCAGTTGCTCAAATATAAGGCAGAATTTTAACAGTTTCAGAGCGCCAACCTATAATTATTCGGGGAGTGCGCCTACCGATACCATGAGCGGATTTAATCAAACCGATTATTCTCATGTTGATTTGGGAAATCAGGAAAGTTTTAGAGTCGCAATGCTTCTTCCTTTGAGCGGAAAGGCGCAAGATGCCGGTCAAAGCATGAAAAATTCCGCGATGTTGGCAATGGGCGATTTGAACAACAATCAGCTGGTTGTGCAATTTTATGATACAAAAAGCACTTCTTCGGGCGCGCGCGTGGCTGTTGAAAATGCGGTTTCTTCGGGATGTGATTTGATTTTAGGTCCATTGATGAGTGAAGAAGTTTCCGCCGTTACGCCTGTGGCAAAAGACCGCGATATTCCGGTTATTTCGTTTTCAACTTCGCCGGCGGTGTTGCAACACGGAATTTATACACTCGGGCTTCTTAATGAAGAACAAATTGATAAAATCGTTAAGTATGCATCCTCTCAGGGTCGCAAGCGCATAGCCGTTGTTTTGCCTGACAATCAAAGCGGTATAAACATGTTGCGCTCGGCATTAATCAGTGCGGCAAATGAAGGTGCGGAAATCACAAAAGTCGGTTTTTATGCTCCGCAAACGATGGATTTTACGAGTTTGGTGCAATCAATGATAGGCGGAACAAAAGTTGCGGCTTCGCAGTCTAAAAATGCCGAAAAAAGCGCCTCTGTTGATGTTGGTTTTGACGCTTTGTTGGTGCCGGAATCCGGAAATCGCCTGAAATCAATTACATCAATGTTCAGTTATTATGATGTTTCGGCGCCTGAGGTTTTGTTTATGGGAACTTCCGTTTGGGCAAACTCAAATTTAAGCAAGGAAACAGAGCTTTATGGCGCGGTATATCCGCTTATGTCGGACGGCAGAATGAAACATTTTGCCTATAAATATAACGAGATGTTCTCGCAAAAGCCGAATCCGTTGGGAATTTTTGCCTATGATGCAATTGCACTTGCCTCGGCTCTTTCGCAAAAAGACAGAAGTTATCTTAATGCCGAAATCACAAATCTGGACGGATTTTTCGGTATGAGCGGTGCTTTTCGTATTTTTGCTGACGGCAAAAACGAACATGGGCTTGATGTTGTGAAAGTTACGATGAACGGTCCGCAAATTGCTCAAAGCGCTCCGCAGAAATTTTATTCCGCAAACCCGAGTTATGCTGAGGAAAAAGGCTACGGCTCGTATATGTCACAACCGCAGATATACGGAAAATCGGCTTCCGAAGTTTGGAGCCAACTCGGCTTCGGGTATTACTGAGTCGGCAGGTTATTTCTGTTTTCGTAAAGATATTTCTGCTTTAAGTTCGGCTGTAAGATACTTATATCGTGCAACCGTTTGCTCAAGCTTTTTTTGCACTCTTCTTAAGTTATACTTTTTATAGTTTTCAGCACCATACGCTTGAATCAGCTGTGTTTCCAAACGTTTCAAACTACGGCAGGCATGATAATAAACTGTTGCAAAATTTGTGCGATTGCTTGGAGTTATGTCATCATATTTCTTAAATTTCATCGTTTCTTTCCTTTTTGTTAAATTAATAAAAAAATCGCCCTAAAAAGGCGACTGGAAGCTCAAAACTATTACTCAACTGATAGTGTAGTTTATTCGTAAAACTTGGTTTCCTTATTTCACTACCTTCCAGCCTTAAACAGCTGAAAATACAAATTCCCAAACGGGATGTGAGTAAGAGGTTTTGAGTCCTCTGAGCCTTTTTATGCTCAAGTCGCACCATAGCATATGAAATATTTTTTGTAAATAAAAAAATGGATTTAAGGGCGTTAATATCCGCTTTTTTTGAGGTTGTTGATAAGTTCATTTACTTGTGCGATTGCTTGGAGTTATGTCATCATATTTCTTAAATTTCATCGTTTCTTTCCTTCTGTTAAATTGAAAAGCCACCGAAAAGGCGGCCGGAAGCAAACAGCTATGATATAGAATAGCGTAGTATATTGAACAGGTTACTGTTTTATTTTACTACCTTCCGACCCTAAAGTCAGAATCTCTTTCTATATCAGAGGCTGTTTATCCTCTGAGCCTTTTTATGCTCAAGTCGCACCATAGCATATGAAATATTTTTTGTAAATAAAAAAATGGATTTAAGGACGTTAATATCCGCTTTTTTTGATGTTGTTGATGAGTTCATTTACTTGGGCGTTTATTTCGGCATCGGATATGCTTTGTGCCTCGTCTTCATTATCAAAACCGCCCAAAGAAATCGTATAAATGAAAAGACAGCTGAAAATAAGCGCGAAGACATAAGAAACAAAGTGTCCGAACAAAGAATAAAAAGTGGCGCGCCAGTCAACAATGCTTCCGCCTTTTTTATATACTTTTTTGAAAACGAAAGCATAAATTATGCAAATTATTACGCCGATTGCATATAAAAGCGGATTATGAAATGCGGAAAAAATCTCCTTTTCGGAAAACGCAAACATCATATAAAAGCCGATTAAAATACCGCCCAAGACCGGAAGCCGAAAAATTATTCCGGAAGTAAAAAGTGCAATGATACCTTTAATCATTTTTTGCTCTTTTTCTTAGGTTTTTCTTCTTCGGTTTTTTGCAAAAATTGCGAGCCGATTTTCAAAAATTTTGCCGTGCGTTGCTCTTTGAGTTTTTCATAATTAAGAGCGGTTAATTCGTGCAAATCTTTTTTGATTGCCGCACGCAAATTTTCAAAAGTTTGCTTAGGGTCACGATGCGCACCGCCCAAAGGTTCGGCAACAATTTCATCAATAATCCCGAGGCGCTTCAAATCTTGAGCCGTTAAGTGCAAAGCCTCCGTGGCTTCTTTTGTTTTTTCCGCCGAGCGCCACAAAATAGAGGCGCAACCTTCCGGTGAAATAACCGAATAAATTGAGTGTTCAAGCATAATCACTTTGTCGGCAACGGCTATGGCAATGGCACCGCCGGAACCGCCTTCGCCGATGACGGTTGAAATAATCGGAGTTTTGATTTTAAGGCATTTTTCAATCGATGAAGCAATGGCTTCGGCCTGACCGCGGGCTTCGGCATCAACGCCGGGGTATGCGCCTGCCGTGTCAACAAAGGCAATAACCGGCAACTTAAATCTTTCAGCCATATCCATAAGGCGCTGTGCTTTGCGATATCCTTCAGGTTTTGCCATACCGAAATTGTATTTGATTCTGGTTTCCAAATCGTTGCCTTTTTCTTGTCCGATAACAACCACCGGAATACCTTCAAAATTACCGATTCCGCCAACCAAAGCCTTGTCATCGGCAAAGCATCGGTCACCGCACAAAACAACAAAATCATCTATCAAAGCGTTGATATAGTCCAAACAATGCGGACGCGCCGGATGGCGGGCAATCTGCGCCTTTTGCCAAGGAGTGAGATTGTGATAAATCTCTTCCATATGCGCTTTGAGCTTTTTTTCCAAGCGCTTTATTTCTTTGCTGATATCCAAGTCTTTATCAGGCGCAATTTGCTTTAAGTGATTGATTTTTTCTTCTATTTCAACAACTGTTTTCTCAAAATCCAATACAGTATTTTCGTTATCGCTCATTTTTACCTCAATTTATCAAAAAACATGGCGCGAGTTTAGCACAAAAATTTTAAATGTTTAGCTTTTTTTTTAAATATTCAGCAATATTAACAATTTAATAAAAAAATATTGCTATAATCGGCTAAATTTGATAAATTTTTGAACAAATAATGTTCCAAGAGGGATAAAAATGCTTAATTTTGCTTTTTTTTGCGCTGTTTTCAGTTCCGCCAGCTGGCTGATTTATGCGGTTTTATACATTCGTTCACAAGCGCTTGACGGCGGATTGTTTTCTCAAAGCCCCGATATTATGCTGAGCTTTTTGGCGATTGTTTTAGCGCCGGTTTTGCTGATATGGCTTGTTTTCGGGTTCTTAAATCAATATCTCGGCAATCACAGTGCAAACGAAAAACAAACGGAATTGTTGCGTCAATTGCAAAAGAATCAAGACTATACCGACTTGGTTGTTCGCGTTATGCTGGAGGCTGAGCATGAAATTAAAGACGGTTTTGTCATCAATAAGTTTGATACATTTATTGCAGATATGAATGAGTCTTTGAGTGATATTATTCAACGTTGCAACATTGCTTCATCAGCGCAACTTGAGCAACTTTGGCTTAAAGTGCAACGCGGTGAAAAATGGGCGCTCGGAAAAGCAGTTATTGAGGCGGCTAAAAATCAAAGTACTTTTAATGCGTGGATGGAAGAAAAAGTCGGGCGTGATAAAGTTTTTCGCGGTAGTCTTTTGGAATTTTGCTCGCGTTATCAAAATCTTTTGCAACTGTTGGAAAAACATGACCGTGACCGTGTCTTTTTGCGTGTTATCGAAACAGGCGTTTTCGGTAAAGTTTATTCCATTATTGCCCCGATAAGCGAAGGTTTGAGAACATCAGTTGATGTGGAAAAATCTATGCAACCGGAGCCGGAAAAAGATTATTCTTCCGTTTTGAAAATTGCCACAATGGAAGAACCTAAAGCGCCGGAAAGCATTGTGAATGTTGATAAAGATGTTGAAGAGGAAACAACAGACGATTTGAGCGCGTATGCTCCGAAAGAGTCTTTTTTCAGTCGCTTAAACCCGTTCAAAAAAAATGATGATGATTATCTTGAACATAGTACAACAGATGACCCGTTCTTTAAGGCTCTGCACAACAGTTTCAGCAATGATGAAGACATAAATTTTGAACCGGAAAACAAAGAAGTTATGCCGGAGCTGAATGTTGAACCGCAATACGAAGAAGAGCAAAAAGATGATGTTCGCTTCACCGGTGTTGCGGAAACTTTGCAAAGTCTGCGGGCTACCAATGAGGAAATTGAAAAGGATTTTGTAAAAAATGAGCCGACACTCGGTGTTCCGTTGCAAAATGACGGCGATGATAACGACGAAAAAAAGTCGGCACAAGATGAAGATGATTTTGTATATCCTTTCGGCGGATGGAGCAATGAAGAAAATTATAAGCGCTAGTTTGGCGGGGCTGATTCTTCTTTTTGCCAATATTGCAAATGCTGAAATTACCGATAGCATAGCGCTTTACGGCACTTCAAAATATGCGCCGTCATTTAAGGCTCTTGAATATGTTAATCCGAATGCTCCCAAAGGCGGAAAAATCGTTTTGCCGGCATACGGAACTTTTGATAATTTTAACCCTTATATTTTCAAAGGCGTAGCGGCTTCGTTTGTGGCCGGTTTAAGTTTTGAAACGCTGGGATTTTCGCCGACAGATGATCCGTTTACGGTTTATCCGCTCTTGGCAAAAAAGTTTGAAATGCCTGATGATAATTCTTTTATCGGCTTTATATTGAATGAAAACGCGCGTTTTTCCGATGGCTCAAAAGTTACGGCTGATGATGTGATTTTTTCATTCAACGCGATAATTGAAAAAGGCTCGCCGATATATAAAATGTATTATTCCGATGTGGACAGAGTTGAAAAAATAAACGATTCGCAAGTGCGTTTTTACTTCAAAGAGGGGGCGCAAAACAAAGAATTGCCGATGATTTTGTCACAGTTTGCAATATTCTCGGCAAAAGATTGGCAAGGCAAAGAGTTTGATAAGCCAAGACCCGAAGTTCCGCTCGGAAGCGGGCCGTATACGGTTAAAGATTTTCAAATCAACAAATATGTTGAATTGCAAAAAAATCCTTCATATTGGGGTAAAGACCTGCCTGTTCGTCAGGGATTTTTCAATTTTGACACAATTCGCTATGACTATTATCAAGACACAACCGTGACTTTGCAAGCGCTTTTTTCCGGCAATATTGATGCGCGTGAAGAATATATCGCAAAAATTTGGATGACCGGCTATGATAATGATTTGGTAAAGTCCGGTAAAATCAAAAAAGAAAGAGTGGAGCACAACAATCCGGCAACCTTGCAAAATTTTGCCTTTAATTTGCGAAAAAGTAAATTCCAAGACCGCAGGGTTAGAAAAGCCATTGATTTAGCCTTTAATTTTGAGTGGGCAAATGAAAAGCTGTTTTATAACCAATACAAGCGCTTGTACAGTTATTTTACCAATACGGGTATGGAAGCAACCGGTATTCCTCAAGGAAAAGAGCTTGAAATTCTGCAAAAGTATGCCGATGAGTTGCCGAAAGAAATTTTTGATACGCCGTATCAGCCGACAATAAACGAAAATATTTATGATTCGCGCGAAAATTTGAAAAAAGCCGTAGCGCTGTTAAAAGATGCCGGCTATGATTTTGTTGACGGCAAAATGACCAATCTTAAAACAGGCGAACCGCTGGAGTTGGAAGTTTTGAGCAATTCCGCAAACGGAGCAAGCTTTACGAAAGTTATGTTACCGTTCATTAAAAACTTGAGCAAAATCGGCATAAAAGCCGTGTTCCGCAATTTGGAAGTTAATATTTTCAAAAACCGCTTGGATAATTTTGATTTTGATATGGCGATTATTTCTTATCCGGTGAGCAATCTTCCGGGGAATGAGTTGCGCGAATATTTCGGCTCTGAATCGGCTGAGATAAAGGGGAGCAATAATATCATCGGAATTCAAAACAAAGTGGCAGATGAGCTGATTAAAGGCGTTATCGGGGCAAAAGAAAAACAAGATTATGTGGCATATGTGAAGGCGCTTGACAGAGTTTTAACCTATGAAAATTATATGATTTTCCAATGGTACTCGCCGTATTCACGTATCGGTTATGCTGATAAGTTCGGGCAACCGCAAACAAATTTGAAAATCGGTTTTCAGCCGTATTTGTGGTGGATTAAGGAAAAATAATATGCGCAACTACATCATTAAAAGACTGCTTCTTATTCCGTTGACCTTATGGGGAATTATTACCGTTAATTTTGCCATTATTCAACTTGCGCCGGGCGGACCGGTTGACTATATGCTTGCCCAATATCGCGGAATGAATACCGACAGCAAATCGCAGTTCACGGCTATGAGCGAAGTGAATACAAAAACAGCCGAATCAAAATATGTGGGCGCGCAAGGCGTGCCGGAAGATTTGGTTAAGGCTTTGGAAAAGCAGTTCGGGTTTGATAAACCTTGGTATTATCGCTATGGCAAAATGCTGAAAGATTATTTATGTTTTGATTTCGGAAAGAGTTATTATCGCGATAAATCCATCACCGAATTGATAAAAGAGCGCTTGCCGGTTTCAATATCATTGGGGCTGTGGTCAACACTGATAATTTATTTGATAGCCATACCGTTGGGAATTAAAAAAGCGCAAAAAGACGGCTCAATGTTTGATACGATGAGTTCATTTTTGATTGTTATCGGCTCGGCTATGCCGGTGTTTTTGCTGGCGGTGTTTTTTATTGTGTTTTTTGCCGGCGGAGTTTATTGGCAATGGTTTCCGCTTAAAGGTTTGGTTTCGGACAATTGGAATAATTTGAGTTTTATGGCTAAAATCGGCGATTATTTCTGGCACATAACCTTGCCGGTTTTGACTATGGTAATCGGCGGATTTGCTTCATTAACCATGCTTACGAAAAATTCGTTTTTAGATGAAATAAACAAGCAATATGTTTTAACGGCGCGCGCAAAAGGTGCTTCGGAAAAGCGCATTTTATACGGGCATGTTTTCAGAAATGCCATGCTGATTATTATTTCCGGATTTCCGTCACTTTTGATAAAAATGCTGTTTACCGGCTCGCTGTTGATTGAGGTGATTTTTTCACTCAACGGTTTGGGACTTTTGGGATATGAGGCAATTACCACGCGCGATTATCCGGTTGTTTTCGGCACACTATATATTTTCGGTCTTTTGGGCTTGGTTTTGAAGCTGATAAGTGATTTAACTTATTGCCTTGTTGACCCGAGAATAAATTTTGAGAAGATGTGAGTTTTTGCCGCGAACTCTCAAAAACAGCTTTACTTTTTACTTTTTTTCTGCTAGTTTTAAAACAGAGCAAAAAAGGCTCGGAGGTATCCAAACCTCTATACACAAGTTTTAATAGTTGCATATTTGCAATTCGCTTTCTGGCTTTAAGGTCGGAAGGCGGCAAAATAGGAACAGTAGTGTTTTAATATGTCGCACTATTTCTTGTGTAATAGTTTGGATCTTCCGACCGCTCTCTGAGCGGTCTTAAAGTTTTAAACAATATATAATGGAGAAATAAAATGAAAAAGATTGGTTTAACAACACTAGTTGCAGTGAGTTCATTAATAGTTGTAATCAATAGTGTTAATGCAGAAGAATGTAATGTTTTGGGGTGCGGTATGTGCGATTCATCGAATCCAAATAAATGTCTCGTCTGTTGGAATTTTAGTGATGGCTTAGACCACGTAAATAATACTTGTCGACCATGTAAAGATAGCAACTGTGAGTATTGTCAATCAGATTATGAAATTTGCAATATGTGTAAGATGGGGTTTTACATGAAGGATGGAAAGTGTTCCTCTTGTGAGGGAGATTTTGGGAGCGGTTGTTTATCTTGTAATGATGGTGGTTGTGCATATTGCGAAAATGGCAAAGGGATTAACAATGGGCATTGCGTAGCTTGTTCTGATGGTAATTGTGATTCTTGTGAAAATTATACAATTTGCACTCGTTGTAAATTGGGATATGTTGCTGCAGAAAATGGTACTTGCATACCTAATGATGAAACAGTGCCAAATTGTTTGTCTTCGTATCAAGGAGGAGGAAAATTTTGTATAAAATGTCCTAAAGATTATATATTAGTTGATGGACAATGTGTAGCAGGTAATTCATGTCCTAACGGATATACAAGAAAAGGTAGCTCAAGTTCCTATTTCTACTGCGCAAATCCGGACTGCGCCGGAGTTCAAGGTGATGCTAACGGGTATTATTGCACTTCATGCAAAAATGGATTACATGCAAAAGATGGTAAATGCGTTAGTGAATGCGGGGAAGGCTATTCTGTTTTTAGTTATGCATACGGAACCTATTGTGCTCCAAATAATTGCGACTTTCACGTTTACGGTCATTTTTCTGTTTGTGGAACTTGTAACTCAGGATACATCTGGTTAGACGGCAAGTGTGTAGCTGATTGTGGCGTGGGTTATATTATGGGGGTTTATAATGGTAAAAGTAAATGTTTCCCTGCTGAACTTGGTTGTGGGTATGGAGAAAAGCAAGTCGGTAATGAATGCGTTGCGCGTGAGGAAGGCGAAGGTTGCGGAGTAGGCTTCTATTTAAAAGATAATCTTTGCGTTTCCGAATCAAAAGGCTGTGGTGATGGCTATTTGGGAAAAGACGGAGTTTGCATAAGTTCTGCAAACGGTTGTGGTGCCGGATATCGTCAGTTTGAAAATTTCTGTAACCGTATTCAATATACTCCTGCTGAGGCAGCAAAAGTATTAACCGATGATAACAATAATTCGGTGACAATTACTTTCAAAAAATAAGAGTTGTTTTTTTCGCACAAAAGGTCGTCTTTTTCAAGGCGACCTTCTTTTGCATTGTCTTATGATTTATAAAAAATCGCTTGACATTTTGTGCTTATTGTGCAAGCATTAAAGCCGAGTTTACAGGAGGTTTGATATGGAAGGTTTTGAGTATGTTTCTACCCTTTCAATTGATGAAAAAATTTTGTTTTTGCGCTTGATTATTAAAATCATCAGTGAAGACGGACAAATTGATCCGTATGAGCGCCAGTTTATTCGCAATTTGGCAAAACAATATCAAATTCCGGCGGAATATGCCGAACAAATAAATGCGCCGAGTGATTTTGACGATTTGGTCAGCGAGGCTCAAGATTTGCTTGACCGCAAAAAGTCGCTCTATCTGATTAAAGAATTGCTGGCGGTGGCTAATACCGATAATGAATTCAGCGAAGATGAAGTTGAATTTGTGGTTAAAATAAGCGAAAAATTGGGCATTGAAAGCGATAAGGTTGTGGAACTCAATCAGCTGGTGCTGGACCGCTTAAATTGGCTAAAACGATATCGTCAGGCTTTGGAACTTGACGATTAAAGCACAAGCACAAAAGAAAAAGCTTGCATTAAAAAACAATTTGCCTATATTCAAGCCAGATGAAATTTTTTAGGAGATAAAAATGGCTTTAGTTTCTATGCGTCAAATTCTTGACCATGCAGCCGAGAATAACTATGGTGTTCCGGCTTTTAATATCAACAATATGGAACAAATTTTGGCAGTTTTACAGGCTGCTCGCAAAGTTAATGCTCCGGTGATTATTCAAACTTCAACAGGTGCCAGAAAATATGCCGGCGATGCCATGATCAGAAATATGATTTATGCCGGTGCCGAAATGTTTCCGGAACTGCCGATTTGTTTGCACCAAGACCACGGAACTTCCGTTAATATTTGCCAATCGGCAATTGTGAACGGTTGGACCTCGGTTATGATGGACGGCTCGTTGGAAACAGACGGAAAAACTCCGGCTTCGTTTGAATATAATGTTAAGGTTACACAAGAAGTTGTGGCCAGAGCTCATGCCGTTGGTGCTTCGGTCGAAGGCGAACTTGGCGTTATCGGCTCACTTGAAACTGGTAAGGCTGATAAGGAAGACGGTATCGGTGCCGAGGGCAAATTGGATAAAAAACGTTTGGTAACCGACCCTGATGAAGCAAAAGAATTTGTGGCATTGACACACTTGGATGCTTTGGCTGTGGCTGTGGGAACTTCGCACGGTGCCTATAAGTTCACACGCAAGCCGGACGGTGAAATCTTGGCAATTGATGTGATTGAAAAAATTCACGCAAAATTGCCGAATACACACCTTGTTATGCACGGTTCTTCTTCAGTTCCGCAAGAGTTGCAAGACTTGATTAACGCATACGGCGGACAGATTCCGCAGACATACGGTGTGCCGATGGAAGAAATCGTGCGCGGAATTAAGTCAGGTGTGCGCAAAGTGAATGTTGATACCGATTCGCGTATGGCAATAACCGGTGCGATTCGTCGCTTATTTAATGAAAAGCCGAGCGAATTTGACCCGCGTAAATACTTGAAACCGGCAATTGAAGAAATGCAAAAAGTTTGCGAAGAGCGCTATATTGCCTTTGGTGCCGCAGGTCAGGCAGATAAAATTAAGGCGATTCGCTTGTGCGATATGGCTGCTCGCTATGCCGACGGTTCGCTTTAATTTTTAAGGTTATAGAATTTTTCAGGCTCCCTTGTTTTTTAATGAGGGGGCTTTTTATTTTACAAGTTTTATTCTCTTTTTTATGGACCCTTGACAAAATGAAAAATTTGTGATAGATTTAAGGTGTGAATGGATAAGGATTATGTAGAACATTAAAAAATAAAAAATTATGTTGGAATTTATAGGATACGCTATAGTCTTCTTGGCTATATGCTTTGTGGGAGTATTTGTAGCAAAACTCCTTAAATCAATTCTCGATGGTTTTCGAGATAATATATTGGTTCCAATCCTAGTATCACCATATTTTTGGATTGGATCAGTTATACTCGCCATCATTTGGATTTTCTTCTGATGTTCATTTGATTGGTGAAAAAAATAAAGTCGTCGGGGTGCGGTAAAGAAATTTGTTCAAAGCTTTTTTCTTTATCCGTACGCCGGCGACTTTTTTATATATTGCTATGGGATGATTTAATTAAAATACATCTTAATATTGTTGGCGGAGGCGTTGCAATCTGCGCCATCGTTTATTTCAACCTTTTTTGCGCCGAAATTCGGGCTTTTGCATGTGAAACAAGTTGCGCCGTCAAGCCCGTTTATGCTGATTACAAAACCGCCGGCACCGTCTTCGGCAACATCCCAATCGGCACCGCGGATTCCTTCTCCCATTATTCCGGCTTTGGAAAGTCCGGCATAATTGCCCATATAAGTCATCTGAACATCGGCAACAAGCGCCGCCAAATCTTGCTGAAACTGCAGGCGATTAAACGCGCGTTGCCCCTGATTTACGGCCTTATAGCCCTCAGTTGAAAGTTCGCCCTGAATCGCCAAAGCGCCCAAGGTATCGGTCATCTGCGCTTGCGCTGAAAACCCGCAAAACGTTAAAATAAGTGCTAAAATAAGTTTTTTCATTTTAATAAGTCCTTTCATTTTACATAAGCATCATACCATAAAAGTGCCGCGCCGACAAGTGCCGGAAAGTTTAATCCGCCGGATTTTGTTATGAGCGGAGTCTCGCCGAATGAGCGCTTGTTAATTTTTTCCTGCAACAGTTTATAATCCGCAATCTCAGCCAGACTTCCGGCTAAAACAATTTTTTGCGTATCAAACAAATCATTTAATTGGATCAATGCTTCGGATAAGCGATTTTGCCAGATTTCATAAACTTTTTGTGCCGCCTCATCGCCCTTAAGAGCTAAATCATAAAGTGCAAAGCAATCAACGGATGTGTTGTATTGACGCGCCAACTGCGCAAAATCTTTTCCGCTGATGGCAAAAGCGCACTCTCCGGCGGCACCGCTTTTGCCCTTAAGGAGCTTGTTATCGCATATTATACCACAACCGACACCGGTGCCTATTGCTAAAACAATCGCATGTTCGCACCCCTTGGCGGCGCCGATTTTATATTCGCACCAGGCGGCGGAATTGGCATCATTTTCTACCAAAACAGGTTTTTCGGTAAGAGATGAAAAATCTATTGCTTCGAAACCTTCGGGTAAATTCAGCGGTTTTGAAAGCAAGCGGTTATCATAAACCACACCGGCAGTTGCAACAGCCAAACCATCAAATGATGAGGTGTCAATAACTTCTTTTATTTTGTCGCGGATTTCATCGGCTGTCTGCGGGGTTGAAAACTTTTTTGCCGGCACTCTGAACCGACCGTTTTCATCAACAAGTCCATAGGCAATTTTTGTTCCGCCGATATCAAAAGAAAGTATGTTCATTTATAAGGCTCCTTCGGAGTAGGCTTGTCATATTTATTTACTTAAAATAAAAGCGCCCTTAAAAGAGCGTTTTTTTGTTTTGATGGTAGGGCCGGAGAGAATCGAACTCTCACTCCCGAGGGAACCAGATTTTGAGTCTGACGCGTCTACCAATTCCGCCACAACCCCATCGGTAAAATGCCTTATAAACTATTCTTTTTTATTCGTCAA
>JAZSBR010000032.1:0-27324 GCA_045602545.1 Alphaproteobacteria bacterium | reverse complement strand
GTTCTTAACATAGTCGGCGTGGCCCGGGCAGTCAACGTGTGCATAGTGACGTGCAGGTGTCTCATATTCAACGTGTGCTGTTGAAATGGTGATACCGCGTGCTCTTTCTTCAGGAGCTTTATCAATTTGATCATATGCTGTGAAGTCTGCTCCGCCTTCTTCTGCCAATACTTTGGTGATTGCGGCGGTCAATGTTGTTTTACCGTGGTCAACGTGGCCGATTGTGCCAATGTTGCAGTGCGGTTTGTTTCTTTCAAATTTTTCTTTTGCCATTGTTTATTATTCCTAACCTTTTTTAAATGTTAAAGACAAATCAATATTAAGTTTTATTGGAGCGGGTGAGGGGAATCGAACCCCCGTAGTAAGCTTGGAAGGCTTCTGCTCTACCATTGAGCTACACCCGCACTTACCTAATATTGAAATCAAAAAGCCCCTTAGAGGAGATTTTAGTGGTGGAGGGGGATGGATTCGAACCATCGTAGACGAAAGTCGACGGATTCACAGTCCGTTGCATTTGACCGCTCTGCCACCCCTCCGTAAAAACACCCTCGGGGGCAATTAAAGATAAATCAATTTGATTTCTCTTCGCCTATATTCAATATTTTTTTATAAAAGTCAACTACTTTTTTATCATTTGTTAAAAAAATAATACTATTATTCTCTAATATGTTGATTTGTAAAGGAAATAAAATGTTATCAATTACTGAAAAACATAATCCGGACACTGTTGGTATTGACCTTAAAAACGGTTATGAAATTGCCAAATTGATAAATAATGAAGATAAAAAAGTGGCTCTAGCTGTTGAAAAAGAGCTGAAAAACATAGGCAAAGCGATTGATGAAATTGCCTTTCGCATTCAAAAGGGCGGCAGAGTCGCCTATTTCGGCGCCGGTACAAGCGGACGAATCGGAATTTTGGACGCTTCGGAAATGCCCCCGACATATGGTGTTAAGCCTTCTATGTTTCAGGCTTTTATTGCCGGCGGAGCAAAAGCCGTCAGGAAAGCCGTTGAAAACTCAGAAGACAGCGCCGAATTTGCCGCTTCCGACTTAGAAAAATTTAAGCCTAAAGAAAATGATGTTATTATTGCAATTTCAGCCAGCGGAAACCCGCAATATGTGGTTGAGGTGCTTAAACTCGGGCGCCAAAAAGGCCTGCTCACCATTGCCGTAAGCTCTAATCCGGAGGCAAAAATGCGCGAATTTGCCGATATTTTCATCAATCCGATTGTCGGAGCGGAAGCCGTCACCGGCTCGTCGCGTATGAAAGCCGGCACGGCCCAAAAAATGGTTTTGAATATGCTCTCAACCGGCGCAATGATTAAAATCGGTAAAACTTATAAAAACTATATGATAGACCTTCAAATCAGCAATGCAAAATTGCGTGAGCGCGCCATTCGCTTTGTTAAAGAAATTACCGGCGCAGACGAAAAAACGGCCGAAAACGCTTTAATGCAAAGCAAGTCGGTGAAAATTGCCTGTGTTATGATTGCGAAAAGTTGCACTTTTTCTCAAGCGAAAAGGCTTTTATCGCAACAAAACGGCATCTTGCGCAAGGTGATTTGAGCAATTATTTTCTAAAGGTTATCGTCACCGAATTTGTATTATCATCATTCAGCACCTTCGCCGCCTCGGCCGGAGTATAGCGAATGCGGTTACAATAACCTCCCATATCTTTGCAAGATGAGCAACATTTGCGCTTAGTTACATCCGGTTCACGCACGCATTCCGCCCCGTTCCAATAATAGTTTGTACTTGTGCATTCAGCATATCCAGCGATAGACATATTATTATTCAATTTGAATATAACTGGCTTTTCTTCCTGTTGATCCCAGTATATATATTTAGCTAGTTTTTCTTGAAAAGTTTCACAATCCTCTTGACCTCCTTTGCAAATAATATTTATTTCTTTTAATAAATTTAACTGATTCTGTTGGCCAAAAAAATTTATAGCTATAGGTGTGTTTGGTGAAATAATAACCGTTTTCAAACTATTTGCGGCAAATCCTCCCCATTGTGTATAATTAAGGGAATCGGGAAGCTTTATAGAATATAAATTATTATTATGAAAAGCAAGCGAACCTATTGAAGTAATTGAATCCGGAAGTGTCAACTCTGATATAGAATTATCTCGAAATGATGATGCACCTATTGCTGTTACCCAATCAGGAATAATTATATGCCCCACCAAATTTTTTGCATAAAAAGCATAGTCTGCAATTGTTGCTGTTTTATTATTATCTATTCTTGAAAAACTAATATTTCCGTTATTTATGGTATAACAGCAATTCTCTCCGCAAGAAATAGTATTGTTCTGACATTCTGCCCAAGATTCTGTTATTATTCCGAATGATAATATTGCCATACTCATCAATAAAATAAATTTTTTCATATCATTGTCCTTCCTTAAAACTTTTAAAAACTCAAAGACTGCCGGTCTTACAGGCAGTCGGGGAGTTCACAAATCATATCGTCAGCAATGACTATTATAGCCTTTAGTTTGCTATGCAAACCTGAACATAAGCTACAATCTCCCCGACCATATACGGGGATTTTTAGATACAAAAAAAATAGCACCAACAAGTGATACTATTTTGATGTATCACTGACGATATAGAGCTTGTGACAGCCCCGAGCCGAAGCCCTAAAATGATTTTTCAACCATTCTGCTTTGAGATTACCAGAAAAAAATAGATTTGTAAAGTAAAAAAAGAAAATAACCGGCTTTTAAACGCCCTCACCGGCCTCAGAATTTCTGAAGTCCTAAATTTTCTCACAATCTTGCGTAAGGTGATTTAATTTTTACCACGGCACATTGTTAATGCAACGGTCCGGATTTGCCTTACAATATTCCTCATTGTTGTTGTATTCATAAAGCTCTTTGCGCTCTTTTTTAACATAACCTGCTTCAAAAGCATGCTTTTGGCAACCGCTTATCAATACCAACATCATCAAAATCAAAAGTTTTTTCATCATCAGTCCCCTTAAAAAATGAGTTTCAGGCTGAACAATGCCCAGCACACCAATATCCATTTTGCGGCAAACGCCCAGAATTTCGGTCCCTCATAGCTATCAGCCGATTTCCATGTCCCGCGCAACAAAATAATCACATAGCAAATAAAGCAGGCACTGGCAATCAAATGCGGTGCCAAAGTGGTTATCAAATGTCCGTTTCTGGTCATAATAAGCGCAAAGTTTGATACAATATACCAAACAAGATTCTTGGCGCACACCCTGCCATAAGGACAAATGGCTCTCAAAGCCCCGCTATGTGTTATGGATGTTATAATATTAAACAAGAATATGCCCAGACCGCCGAACAGCCAAAAGCACACCTTTAATGAATATTCTCCGGACGCAAGTTTTTTCAGCATTTTTCCACCTTAAAATTTTGTTACGATGTCAATATAAGGCTTAACCCCTAATTTTATCTTAAAATCGGCAATATATTGATTGATTTCGCCCCATGATGTCCATTTATCAATATATTCCTTAGCTTTTTCCGGCGATTTTGAAAGCTGAACATCAATAATATCTTCCAACATTTGGCGCGAAACAGTTTGCATTTTTGCAAAATCAACGTGCAGTTTTATTTCTTCATCAAACCAAAAAGCCTTATGCTCAAGCAGATAATTATATTCTATTAAATCAGCCACACGATGAGCCTCCATGTCTGCCGGAAAAGCCTTCATAAAATGGCGTTTAACAATCCAAGTTAAATAAATGGCTTTCAATTCTTCTGTCGTAATTATTCCTTTTTTTTCGTATTCCGGCAGCATGGAAGCGGAAACCATCTCGGCTTTATGTTCTTCAATAATATGCTGATAGATTCCCAAGGCGGTTTGATATGTGCTGTTCGGCCCGAGAGAATGCCCGTTTTCGTGACCGATTGTAAACAAATGGTCATATTCGTTGTTATAATATTTATGCAATTCAGTCGGCACAAAACGCTCAAGAATTTTTTGCGTGTTTTCCGATTCTGGTCCGTAACGAACCTGACGATGATAAACATTGCGACGTCCGCCGCCGTGCGCTAAAGATGGTTTGTCATTATTAGGCAAATTCTGTGCCAGAGTAATTCCACCGCGACAAAGCGCATAATCGCCGGTCAATGCACCAATATCGGCGTCAACCATCGTTTGTTTCAGGCCTTTTGCTCCGCCCACATTTTGTTCATATTCATTTGCGCGTGGCATAAATCCGGCAAGTTTTAGCATTTCATCTTTGAATTTCAGCAACAGCTCAGTGCCTTTTTTATTGACAATACCTACTCTTATGCCGAGCATATCTTTCGGAGTAACGCTTATGCCGGCATTTTCCAGACGAGCGCTTAAATTTTTATCGGAAAAAATTGTCGGCGTCAATTTATCATCATAATTTTCACGACTCAAGGTAAATTCAAGCGGTGTATCCTGCATTTTTGCCCAATGCTTATCGGCTAAGACATCCATTTCAACATTGTTTTGCAATAGAGCTTGCGCCTGCCAACCCAGATAGTCTTTCAACAAATCATCTGTCGTATAATGAGCGGCGCATTCCAACTCATTAGCAATTTCCGAAAATTCATCGGCAAAATATTCGGTATAATCAATCGCTTTTAATTCATCACCCTCACGACGCACCATGGTGCGGGCGCTCAAAATCTTTTTTATTTCCTCTGTTTTTCCTTCATCAAGCATTTTATTGATAATGGCAAAAAATTCTTCTTCACTCATATCTGTCGGATAAAAATTGCAACCCTTAAAAGCCTTGATACCTTTGAAAATTTCTATCGGTTCTTTATCCAATCCGTTTGAACCGGCAACCCCGTTCAGAGAATTAAATATCTTCAAAGCGTTTGAAGCATATTCACTTTCGGCAGATGCGGTTTCAAGCGCCTGCTTCATTACCAGATTCAGCGGATGATCTTGTTCCAAAGCCACATCATTTAAAATTTTTGCGGCTTCAACCAAGTGCAAAAAGGCTTTTTTGTCACCTTCGGATAAATTTTGATAGCCTTCAAAATCTTTATCAATAAGTTCAATTTTGCGCATCTTATTATTAACCATATCGGCAAATTCTTCAGCCGAATAGTTCAGCTCAAAACCGTTAATTTTCATATTGTATCTCCACATATTTGAAACGATAGAATGATAAATCGCTGTTTTTGACATTATCTCTGATTTGCGCAGCCGAACGCAGTTTTGCGATTATTCCATCGGCATCAGAAGTCTTATCTGAAGCCAACAATAATCCGGCTTGTTTTTTGTATGAAACATAAAGTCCGTCATCAGGTTCAATATAGTTCATCATAACTTCACCGCTTTCAGCGCGAATTTGCTCCATTTCGGTCAACAGATAAATATGAAAATATTTTCCCGAAAGTCCGCGACTTGATTCCACAATATGCTTTGTTGAATTGGCAATGACGGAAATAATGCTTTCATCTTGATTAAGTTTTAACTCTTCAAACACTTGAACATAATCTTTATTATGCACTTTAATATATATTGCGCCTCTGTCAAACAGACGATAATTTTTATTTGTTTTTTCCGGAAGTTCAACATTTTTCTTTTGCATTGAGCGTTCAAGATTAAGCGCAAAATAGTGCAGAATTTCAGCACGGTGACGCAACAAAAATCTCTCAAGATTTTCTTTTTGTTTTGCGAGTGAATTTGTATCACCGGCTCTGTTCATGTCATAAATATAATCTTCACCGGTTGCAAGCGCGGTTGCAATGTATTCATCAACAATATCAAACACATTCATCTGATAATTGTTTTTTTGCGCAAAAAACACGGCAACGTTTGCCAAGCGATCACTTTTTTGACTGTTTAAACCCCTGTCAAGGTTAGCTAAAAACACAACCAACTTTCCGTCGTCTTTCAAATATGCGTCAACATCATCCTCGCTCATCGATTCATTTTTTTCAATTTTAACGCGCGTGATTTTGGTAACGGGAAATTTTCTTCTTATTAAATCGGAGTGAGATTTAGCGTTTTTATCTTCCATATAAATAAGGAACAATTCTTTAACCTTGTTTTTATTCGGAATTTCTTCATAGAGTTTTTCTATAACCGGACGATTAAATGAACTCACCTCTTTCGGCACAACCGCCATTCTTATATTTTCATTTCTTTTTTCGCCATCATTTTGCTTTATATTATACCCGTAACCGGCATTTTTATCCTCATAAAATAGCGCCGCAATAACAGGTGTAACCGGATTTTCATAATAATCCTTAGTTTCCACATCGGTAATTTTTTCATAATTGGAGAGCGTATCATCTTGCAGTTTTAAGGCGTTTATCCAGACAATACCGGCAACCATCGCTAGGAATACGGCAATTTTAAAGGCTTTTTTCATAAGATTTTTGTTTTTTTTATTCATAAGCCCTGCCCTTTTTAAATGGAAACACCGATTTTTTTCATATTAGTCAGCGCCATATTTATTGTGCCGTTTTCCAAAGCTTCAACAATCGGCTCATCTAACTCTGCAACAATGGCTTTTTTTTCGGTATTTATTTTATAATATTGTTCGCCGTCTTCATATTCGGTCCAATAGCGCACATCGCCGTCATGATAAAAATTAGCCTGCATATTGGCATCAACCTTATCAAGCGCAGATACAAGTTTTGCTTCCGGAGTTTTTTTTGCTTCATATTCGTTATAAAGTTCACGAATTTTGTTACCTGAATTTTCTCCCAGCATTTCGGCATAACGTTCAATCGCCATTTTTTCATCGGCATCTTTTTTAGCTTTTATTTCCGGATGAGCGCGTTGCATTGCTTTCGGATAATCTCCCGTTTCAGCTTCGGCAATATCATGAGCAAGCGCCAATTCAAGCAGACGCGTATAATCATATTTATGCTTCAAATAAGGATAAATCAGCATTATCATAAATGCCAGCTTAAAGGTATGAGAAGAATCGGTTTCAACCGTTCCATCAGAGAGAAGAGTTGCGCGCTTAACAAGACAAACCTTGTCAAGAACACGCATAAACTCAAATATTTTCTCAACCTTATTTTGCATTTTTACCTATAAATTTTTTACCCCCGAAATATGGTTGCAATTTAGCCGGAATTCTTATTGTTCCATCAGCTTGCTGATGATTTTCCATAAACGGCACAAGCGCACGCGGAGTTGCAATGCCGGTGTTGTTAAGCGTATGGCAGAACTTCATCTTTCCGCTGGCATTTTCGCGATAGCGCAAATTTGTGCGACGAGCTTGCCATTCGGTTATGTTTGAGCAAGAGTGTGTTTCACGATAGCAGTTTTGCGACGGAACCCATGCTTCCAAGTCATATTGACGATATTTCGGCGCGCCCATATCACCGGTACAAACTTCCAAAACCTGATACGGAAGTTCCAAATCCTGCAAAATTTCTTCAGAAATTTGCAACAATTTTCTGTGCCACTTATCACTCTCTTCTAAATCGTTTTTACAAATAACAAACTGTTCGGTTTTGAAAAACTGGTGAACACGTACCAGTCCTCTGGTATCTTTTCCGGCGGCACCGGCTTCACGACGAAAACAAGGCGAAAAACCGGCATAAAGAATCGGCAAATCAGCTTCGGTTAGCACTTCATCAGCTCTTAAAGAGTTCAAAATCAACTCGGCTGTACCGGAAAGATAAACATCATCTGCCGGCATGTAGTAAATTTCATCGCGGGCAAACGGCAAATAACCTTGATTAAACAGCGGTTTTTCCTTAGAAATTGCCGGAACGGTAATAAGCGTAAATCCGTTGGCACGGAGTTTATCCATAACCATCATATGAATAGCAAGTTCCAATTGCGCCAAATCATTTTTGATTGCATAAGTGCGAGTTCCCGAAACCTTGGCAATACGTTCATTTTCGCTCCAGTCATTAAACTCCATAAGTTCAATATGGTCACGAGGAGTAAAGTCAAAATGCGGAATTTCACCGACTTTGCGACGCACAACATTTGCACTGTCATCCGGGCCGTCCGGGCTTTCTTCTGACGGATAGTTCGGCATTCTGAGCATCATATCATTATATTTTGCCTCAATTTCATTTAATTTTTCCTGTTCGGCTTTAAATTGTTCGCCAAGTTCTTTACTTTTGGCAATTATTGCCGGACGTTCTTCTGCCGAGGCTGACTTTATGGAATTACTGAGCTTATTTTTTTCTTCAGCCAAAACTTGGGAAGAAGTTTTATATTTGTTCATTTCATAATAAGTGTTCAACAATTCATCAACTTTTTTTTCATCAAAACCCTTGCGAGCCAAGCTTTTTTTCACCCAATCGGTATTTTCGGCAATAAATTTTATATCCAGCATTTTAGATCCAAATCCTTTTTAAATAAGTTCCATTTTTTTCGGAGTATACAAGATTTTTACAAGATTACAACACAAATTTGCGCCTTATGTACCAAAAACCAAAAACGCCTTTAAAACTCGGATGACGAGGTAAATACGAAGAGAGATTTTTCCGCGGTGTACAAACTAGTACATAAGGAAAAATCTTCAAAAAGCCGGCACTGCGCCTTAAAAACTCGGATGACGAGGTGATTACGCGGTGATTTTTGAGCGACGTGTACAAAATAGTACACGAGCGAAAAAATTACAAGTAAGCACCCGTCAGACGAGTTTTCTCATTCTCCGATTACTTCGCGACGCCCAACCCTATCCGGTGCGGTGACGATTCCTTCGTCCTCCATGCGCTCAATCAAAACAGCGGCACGGTTATAGCCTAGACGAAGCTTGCGCTGAATATAGCTGGTTGAGGCCTTTTTGTCGGCACGTACAATTGCAACGGCCTGAGCATATAAATCGTCGTCATCACTGCCGGCGCCAAATGCTCCCTTATCAGCAACCGGTGTGTCTTTTGTGTTAAGCTCCCCTTCGGTAACTTCGGAAACATAATGCGGTTCGCCTTGAGATTTGATGTATTCGACGATTCTTTCAACTTCAGCATCAGTCACAAAACAACCGTGAACACGAACCGGACGCAAACCGGACGGCATATAAAGCATATCACCCATACCAAGAAGTTGTTCGGCGCCCTGCTCGCCCAAAATGGTGCGGCTGTCGATTTTTGTGGTAACGTGAAAACTGATACGGCTCGGGAAGTTCGCTTTAATAATACCGGTAATAACATCAACAGACGGACGTTGCGTTGACATAATGATGTGAATGCCGGCAGCACGTGCCATTTGCGCAAGACGCTGAATTGCCGCCTCAACTTCTTTGCCGGCAACAAGCATCAAATCGGCCATTTCATCAACCACGATAACGATATACGGCATCGGCGAAGTATCAATCGTTTGCTCTTCATAAATCGGGCGCCCCGTTTCCTTATCAAATCCGACTTGAACGGTCTTTTTCATTTCTTTGCCCGATTTACGCATTTCCGCCACTTTTTGGTTATAGCCGGCAATGTTGCGCACATTCATCAAAGCCATTGAGCGATAGCGGTCTTCCATTTCGCGCACTGCCCATTTAAGCCCGACAACCGCACGCCCCGGATCGGTAATTACCGGAGTCAAGAGGTGCGGAATACCGTTATACATTGAAAATTCAAGCTGTTTCGGGTCAATCATTATGAGTTTGCATTCGTCCGGTGTCATTCTGAACAACAGTGACAGAATCATCGTATTCACACCTACAGATTTACCTGAACCGGTAGTACCGGCAACAAGCAGGTGCGGCATTTTTGAAATATCGGCATAAACCGGCTGACCGCCGATATCTTTTCCCAAGCCAACATTCAAAATATTTTTACTGTCTTTAAATTGCGGATTTTCCAACAATTCACGCAACCAGACGGTTTCGCGCTTTTCATTCGGCAACTCAATACCGATGGTATTATGGCCGGCAACAACAGCCATACGCACCGAAGCCACTGCCATTGAGCGGGCAATATCATCTGAAAGTCCGATAACGCGCGCCGTTCTTGTTCCCGGAGCCGGTTCAAGCTCATAGAGCGTTACCACAGGACCGGGACGAACTTTAACAATTTTACCGTGAATACCGAAATCTTCCAAAACTCGCTCAAGTTTAACGGCATTTTCTTTTAACTGCGCTTCATCATAAACAATTGTGTTATCATTTTTCGGTGCCGATAAAAGATTTATATCAGGCAAAACATATTCCGTCGTCTTTTTAGGTTCATCACCGGCAAAGCTTTTTTCTATCTGCTGAGTTTTAGGCGCACCGGAAACACTTTTCGGCTCTGATTTTATTTCCAACAATTCTTTTTGTTCGGCAACATTTTCGTTCAAGTCTTTTTTCACGCGCTTCAACTTAGGGAAAAAGCTTTTTAATCCTTCGGTTTGATAAATTTCTTCCGGCGAAATTTTGCGTGGTTTTTGTTTTGTATTTTGATTTATTTCATCACTTTGAGCCACAAAATCAAAAGTCGGGCTGACTGTTTGCTTAGTAGTCTGCGCCGAAACCGGTTGCTGATTAGAAATCTCAATTTTCACTTCAGATGTTTTTTCTTCCGGTTTATTATCCGACTCGGTTTTGCTTTCCAACTTAGGTTCACGACGATAATCGGAAGTTTGCCCTAAATGATTTTGCAAATAACTCGGGTTTATCTCTTTGAATTCTCCGAAATCACGTACACGAGCAATTTTTTTGCAAATACGTTTTATAAATGCGCCGATTTTTGCAAAAATATTCCAGATGCTTGCAAAAACGGAACTCCAGCGTTTGAAAGTTATACCGGCGGCCAAGTTGAATGAAATCATGCTCAAAAACAAGATTATGCCTTCCAAAAGCAAGGTATTATATGAAAAATTAAGCCTGTTGACATAAGTATTCAAAGGACGGCTGACCACCCTGCTCCAACCTCCGATAAGATTATAAGAAGTAAGATATTCACGGCAAGCAATATCCAAAAATGCGGCAAAGCTCAATATTCCGACAACCCATGCCAAGATTCGCACTTTATATTCCACAAAAGCCTGATAACGGAAAAGAGCTATTCCCCAAAGCACGGGAACAACCAAAAAAATTATCAAAGAAAGCCCGAATGTGCTTAAAACCGCATCGGCACTATATGCTCCGAATGAGCCCATAAAATTATGAACTTCCGCCGTTGTTGCTTTATTAAATGACGGATCAGATTGATTGTATCCGAGCAAACTCAGCCAAATGAGAATCGGCATAACCATTAAAAATATTCCGATTATTTTGCAAACCAAAATTTGCCACCAGCTTTTAGGCTTATCTTTTTTATTTTTCTTTTTTGAAACTGCTTTTTTTGCCATTATTTTTTCCATAAACTCTGTTTTGATTTTTTCAATTCAGATAGCACAAAATCTTCAATAAAATATTAAAAAAACATAAATAAGTGCAATTTTTTCGGTTTTGCGCAAAATATGGCGTTTTTTTAAATACTATTTTAACATTTTTTGATTATTATGCCGAAAAGGTTATATGCTTGAAGGTATGCAAATGAGAAAAGACAAATTGATTTTTGCTTTGTTGACCGCGTTTATTTTGAGCGGTTGTGAAGGATATCAACTCGGCGGTCCGTTTGCCGAGAAACCGGCCGGATATACGGGCGGTTCTATGTGCAAAAAGGAGCGACCGATGCAGGTTGAATATGCTCCTCAACAATATATGAGTGTGCCTACTTGTTATATGGATGACTTAACGGTACCTTTAACCGAGCTTGAAATTGCCAAGGCTGAGGGCTTGTACGAGCCTGTCGCATATGTTAATGAGGACGAGGTTCGCGCCGTTGAGCCTATTGTAGAGATTGAGCCGAAAACAGATGAATGGGATATTAATCCTGATGAGATTGAAGGTGAATTTCCTGACGTAGAGAATAATAAATATAATAAAAAACAAGTAATTTTGCAGAATTTGGAAAGCAGAGTCTTAGCATTTTGCCGTGGATCCAAAAAGGCAATTGATGTTTGTGTTGAACGCTTGAGCTGTGCCGGATTTACCAGAATAACAAACGTTCCGCGCCTTCCGGCAAAATATGATTTAGCGCCGAATAAGGGCTATCCGGCAAGACGTTGGCGCGAGGGAGAATCTGTTCCGAGGTGGTAAGATAAAATGCTGGCAAGAATAAATACCATAGCCTTTAACGGATTAAAAACTTTGGATGTTGATTTGCAACTTCAAATAACTTCCGGCATGCCGTTTTTCGGCATTGTCGGACTTCCGGATAAGACTATCGGAGAAAGCAAGGAACGTGTACGCGCTGCCTTAAATTCACTCGGTGTTGAATTGCCGGCTAAAAGAATTTTGATAAACTTGGCGCCTGCCGATTTATTGAAAGAAGGTTCTCATTTTGATTTGCCGATTGCCGTAGCGTTGCTCGCGGGGCTTGGCATTATTCCGTTGGAAGAAGTTGAAAATTATCTCATTGTCGGCGAATTAGGGCTTGACGGTTCAATATTACCGATTAACGGTGTTTTACCGGTTGCCGTTCATGCAAACCGCATAAATAAAGGCTTGATATGTCCCGAATCTCAAGGAAGCGAGGCAGTTTGGTCGGGCTTAAAAGATATTATCGCCGCACCGAGTTTGCCTGCACTGTTAAATCATTTCAAAGGCATTCAGCAGTTGCCGTACCCTGAAGCCAAAAAGGCTAAAAGCCGGACATCGGATTTGGATATGTCTGATGTAAAGGGGCAAGAAACGGCAAAACGCGCCTTAGAGGTTGCCGCTGCCGGCGCTCATAATATGCTGATGGTCGGCACTCCGGGAGCCGGAAAATCAATGTTGGCAGCAAGACTCACCACCATTTTGCCACCGCTCACAACCGAAGAAGCCTTAGAAACATGCATGATTCATTCTGTTGCCGGTGCGCTCAAAAACGGCGAAATCAGCTTTGATCGTCCTTATAGAGATCCGCATCACAATGCCTCAACTCCGGCATTGGTCGGCGGAGGCAGAAAAGGCATTCCGGGCGAGATATCGCTGGCGCATAACGGCGTTTTGTTCCTTGATGAATTACCGGAATTTAATCGCGCCACCTTAGAGGCTTTGCGTCAGCCGATAGAAACCGGAAGTGTTACCATTTCCCGCGTTAATTGCCATACGCAATATCCGGCGAATTTTCAGTTGATCGCCGCTATGAACCCGTGCCGTTGCGGATATTTGGGGCAACATGGTCAAGAATGTTCACGCGCACCGAAGTGTGCCGAAGAATATCAATCGCGTATTTCCGGTCCGTTAATGGACAGATTTGATATTCATATTCAGGTTCCGCCGGTCAGCCCGTGGGATATGAGCGAGACACCTAAAGGTGAAACATCTGCTCAGATTCGCGCACGCGTAATTGCCGCACGTCAAATTCAGCAAGAAAGATTTAACAAATTGGGTATTTCTAATTTACACACGAATTCTCAGCTTCACGGTGATTTATTGGAAGAAGTTGCCGCGCTTGATAAGGATTCAAAAGAATTATTAGTCAGCTTTGCCGCAAAAATGAAAATGTCGGCCAGAGCATATAACCGCACAATAAAGTTGGCAAGAACCATTGCCGACTTGCAAAATCAGAAAAATGTGTCTAAACTGCACATCGCCGAGGCGCTGTCATACAGATATATCGCACCGGTGAAATTGGTATAGGAGATATATAAATGAAACCAAATAAAATAGTTTATGCTTTATCATTGCTCGTCGGCTTGAGCGCCGTGGCGGCAAGTGCCGTTTTTGCTTCAGGACCGAAGGACGGCAGTCTGTTTGACGGCGGTCCGTGCAAAACATGCAAGAAAAACAATGATAAAGACGGCAGTCTGTTTTATACAGGGCCATGCGAAAAATGCAAAAAAGAAAACGCTCGCGTTCCGGGGTCTTGCAATCGTTGCGTTATTCAGCAACAGCAGATTATCATTCCGGAAGTTCAACCGGTAAAATATGTTACCTATAATCCGGTTGTTTATGATTCCATGCAGGCAAATTGCTGCATGATGGCACCGATTTCTTTGGCGCATGTTGATTTCAGAATTGCCAACAATGGAGTTGAATCGCCATATACGAGCAAACTCGGAAATTATCGTTTCCGCATTTTCGGTTGCCGTCGCTATGATAAAGAGGCACACTTGAACGCCGGTCGTATTATGGAAAAAGATATTGCCTTCAACAAGGTGTTTGAACAGAGTGTTGGCAGTTGCTATAAGGTATTGCCGATGCCTCAGGATTTGTGCCTGCAAGAATATACTCAAGAGCTTCCGGAATATATTTTAACAGCCGAAATCACCGATTATTACATGGACGTTTGTGATGAATATAATTGGGACAATGCCAAAAAAGCCGAAATGCGCAACGGTTCATCTGAAATAAAAGTAACATGGCGTTTGATGGATTTAACCAGACACAATGTATATTGGAAAGGTGAAACACAAGGCTTCGGTGAATTGATGGAAGGCGAAACAAACGGCGAAATCAAATTGATTGAACGTGCATTTGCCGATGCTTCAAGCAATTTGCGCGGATTGCCTGATTTTGAGCAACAATTATTGAAACGTGTTCCGACAGAGAATTTGATGATGCAACGCACAGCATTGATTGAAGAAGAGCGCGCCTTAAATCCTGCAAAATGCGGATATCGTGCCGAATATCAATGTGCAAGACAATGCGAAATCAGCCGTCCTGAATTTAACTATGTTCCAAGCACCTGCGGTTGTGGTTGCGGATGCGGTTGCGTTCAGCCGGCTCCTGCTCCGGTAATTGAAACCGGCAATGTTGTCAGCACTTTTGACATCATTGAAACCTGCATTGATGAACAAGGAAACATCAGAACAGACGGAAATTGCAAAGTTGTTGATGACACCTGGATTGATACCGGCGATGTTAAGGCTTTGGATGAATTCTGTGTTGTCAAAACAGATCCTTGTCAGGCTTTAACACCTGAAACAATGTATCGTTTACGTTCGTCTGTTGTTCAAATTGACAGTCCTAACGGCCGTAAAGGTGCAGGTCTGTTAATCAGTGAAAACTTTATTTTGACATCAGGTGATTTAGTTGATCACAACAACAATTCATACAAAATCACCACTGTTCGCAACGACGTTTTGAATGCGAAAGCCGTAAGAATCAATCCAAGCAAAAACACGGCATTGTTGATGCTTGATAAGCCTACCAATTATACTCCGCTTGCTTTGAATTTGAACTTGCCGGAAGTTGGTAAAAACGGTTTCTTAACCTTAGGTGTTTTAGATGTCAAAAACTTCAGTGACGGCGAAGATTATCTTGAAAACAGCGCTCGCATTGAAGGATATCGCTATACCCCGGAAAAAGGTGCTGAAATTTTGGCCAACACCTTTATCCAGAACGTTACCGTCGGCGGTGCACTTTTCCATAAAGACTGCACCATTAGCGGTATGGCTCATTCTGGTGTCAAAACCGATGACGGTTTGGATGTATATGTCCCTACCGAAACGGCTTTACGCAGTTTGGGCATAAGCATTTGCGGCCATGAATACGTGGAAGAAAGCCCGTGGCAACAGACCGTCTATAAACCGGTGACTGAACAAATCAAACAAGTTCAGAAAGCACCGGAAGAAATGAAGGTCAAAGACCGCAAATAGTCTTGAAAACTACTGAAGACTCTCCGATTAAAAAATCGGAGAGTCCTTTTTTTTTGCATTTTGTATAAAAAAATACTTGACAAAATCGTGGGGGGGGGTAAAATAGGGACAATAAAAAATAAATTATGTCTAACCTATTAAAAACCCTACAATTATGAAAAAAAAGAATGCAAAGAAGGCAGGGCTCAAGGAGTCTGTGTCTTCAAAGACAATGAAAACGAAAGAAGTATTGCCTTCATGGAATTTGAATGTTGCCTTCTATTCAAGTCTTGATGACCCGCAGATAGAAGATGATATTGCCGGTGTAAAGCTGGCAATAAAATCACTGGCGCGTTTCCAGGGTAAGTTGGAAGATCTCGAACCTTATGAGTTTGAGATGTTTGTCGCCATCTACGAGGGCATGATAACGCTTGTATCCAAACTCTATCGCTTTGCGCATCTTTATGCCGATACGCAAAAGACCAATGAGAAGGCGACGGCGTTCACCAGCAAGCTCTCGGCTGAACTGGATGAAGAGTTTGACAAGATTCACTTCATCTACTATGAGCTCTCTCAGTTCTCTTGGGACAAGCGCATAGAGCTGATGAATTCTCCGAAGCTTCGTCGCTATGTGCCATGGATGCAGCGCGCCTTTGCCAGCTATTTGCCGACAGACATCGCCTATATCTACGATGCATTGGACTTCATTCAGGAGAAGAAGTCCTCAACCGACGGCGACTGGAGTGACTTGTATGACAAGATTTGCTCTTCAATGGTCTTCAAGTTTAACGGCAAGACCTATACCGATGAAGAGATAAGGGCCATACAGAACACTACTCACAACCCCAAGGTTGAGATGGCAGCAAGACAGGAACGTCAACGTGTCTATAAGGAGCATGCGACCTACATCACATCAATCTTCAATTCCATTTTGAAGAGCGAGGATGTTGAGGCAAAGCTCAACGGCTATTACAACGCTGAGCAAGCCAGCTCCACCGGAAACGTTGTTCCGCGCGAACATCTTCTGGAGCTTGTGTCTGCGGTATGCGACTCGTTCTATCCCATCTCGCGCAAGTTCAACGCCCTGAAGGATAAGTTGAACAAGTCACCAAAGTGCTGGCCTGTCAACAATCCTATCAAGGTTCCCGAAAAGAAATATACTTGGGAGGAATGCAAGGCCATTGTTTTGGATGCATATCAAGACTTCTCGCCGGCTTATGCCGAAACGGCAAAGAGCATCATCAATGCAGATATTATTGATGTTGCGCCAAAGCCGGGAAAGAAGAACGGTGCATATTGCATGTCCGGTTCAGTGCCATACATCTTCCTGAACTTCACGGGCAACGATGATGACCTGAACACGTTTGGTCACGAGCTGGGGCATGGCGTAAATCATGTGTTTGCGGCAACTCATGGCATCTTGAACGATAGAACGCCGATTTCATTGGCGGAAGTTGCTTCAGAGTTTGCAGAGTTCTTGCTCTACAACAAGCGCTTTACTGATGCCTATGAGAAAGGTGATGACAAGCTTTTGTTGTACCTTGCTGTTGAGCGTATGGATCATATGGTCAAGACCATTCAGCGCCAGATTGGCATCTACAACTTTGAGAAGCGTGCGCACATGGAGCGTCAGGACGGTGAGCTCACAACCGAGCGTCTGAACGAGATTTGGGCTGAGGAATATGAGCGCTACACCGGCTATAAGCTGGAGGGCGATGCCAGATATGAGTGGATGTTCATCCCTCATCTGTTCAACTCACCATTCTATGTGTATTGCTACGCCTTCGCCGGATTCATCGTCAACAACCTCGTGAAGGTATATATGGAAGATGACCTGGAGCACAAGGAAATCTTTGATTTCCAGCACCGCTTCATTCAGTTCCTGACAAATACGGGCGTAGAGTTCTATCCCGAACTCTTAAAGCCGTTTGAGATTGATGTCAATGACCCGGAGTTCTGGAAAACCGGAATCGAGGTAATGAAGGACATGCTCGAATATATTGAGATAGAATCCAAGAATCAAGGCTTAATCTAAACTAAAAAAACAACCTGCCCTTTTCATAAGGCAGGTTGTTTTTTATTTGCGATGACCTTAATTCTTAACTAAAATCACGCATAGTTCTTCTTGCCATCATCGCGCGCATAGCCATATTATTATTTGCCGGCGCCTGATTGCTTGTATCAAGCTTTTTACCATTTGCAATATCGCGCAAAACATCATCAAGATTGGCACCGTCTTCAATTGCACGACCATAAGCTTTAAGAATTTGCTTTGCTTCTTTTTTACTGCAACCATAAGAAGCCTGAATATCTTTTGCTTTAATTTTCTTGCCGTCAATAGTAATACTGGTTGCCTTAGATGAACCACCGATAGCCTTAACGGTTGAATCTACAAGATTACGATTGACTTTTGCCGTGCCCTTGCCGTCTTTTTTGAGTTCAGGCACATAAGAGGCAACCGCTTCTATAACACCTTTGGCATTAGGGTTTGCTCTAATAGCATCTTGTAATTTTTCCATTGTGCCCTTCGCATTAACAGAAGTGGCTTTAAGCAACTCTTTTGTAATTGTATGCTCTTTGCCTTGATTATCGGTCACAACAATAGATTCGCCTTGATTTTTGACTGTCGTATCCCTTGCAGCATTATCACGCGACGGAACAACACCGGGATTACTGTTGTTTTGATTACTATTATTCGTAACCGGTGTAGTTGTACTACCATCATCATTACCATTATTTGCTGGCGGAGTTGTAGTCGTACTACCGCCCTGATTACCACTATTCGTAGTTGGAGTTGGAGTTGTAGTCGTACTACCACCATCATCATTATTCGCGGCCGGATTCACGGTTGAACCAGCGATAGTATAACCGCGGTTGCCACCCGTTCTTCTTGATGAACTTCCTCTTCTTGAATTAGAAGCAGTTTGTTGTGGGGTATTGTTATTCGCAGCCTGTTGCTTTTTTTGCGCAGTCTTCTGAACTTGTTGTACTACTTGCTGAACTTGTTGTGCTGCTCGTTGTACCTGTATCTGCTTAAGCGTACTGGTAGTAGCCTGATTTAACCAAGGTTCGAATTTTGGAGCCACCCATTTATCATAACACATCACATCAACATCAATAGCGATACTGGCAAGCGTTCCATACCCGGGAACACATCCAACAGCACCGGATGCAAATTCACACGCAGCATGTCCCCAATTTCCTTTTCTTGCCTCATTTACCGCCAATCCAAAACCAACAACTGCTGCAGCATAAGGAATTTTTTTTGCTAAAAATTTAGCTGCTTTGGGACCATATTTAAGACCATATTTACCACCATATTTTTCGGCCATTTTGGTTAAAAATCCTTTAGTTGGCACACCAACGCGCTTATAATATGCCTTTATTGATGATTTTCTAAATTCTTTTACTTTATTATTAAGCCTTTTAAACCACCCTTGTTTTTTTCCCGCAATATGTTTAGCATTGGCCTGTGTTTTTGCCATATATGCTTTTGTTCTTGAAATCAATGATTTATTTTTGGTAATATTTTTTCTCTGCGTAACGGCTTTTGCATGATCCTGTTTCATTTGCGGCGCCGGCAACATTTTTTTTGCCACAGGTTTCCGTGTCGCCGTCGGTTTTGTATAAGTTCTTTTAGGCTTTGTTGTTGAAGCAGACCGTGCCGATGTTTCCGGCTTTCTAGGTTTCTTCGGCTCTGTTGTTGATGCAGCTCTTGCCTCCTGAACGACTTCGGCTCGTTCCAGCTTACCAAACTTTTCTACATCTCTTCTGAACGCTTCTCTTTCGTTATTTATTCTTTGAAAAACATCCTGATTACCGCCTCTATCAGGATGATTTCGCAACATAGCTTGTTTATATGCTTTTTCTATTTCCGCTTCCGTAGCATTAGGTTTCAGTCCTAAGCTTTTTTTATACTTACTATAAGGATCTTCTGCAATAACCTCTACATCTGGCTTCATGCCTCTTGCTGAACCGTCTGCTCTGCCGGACGAGCCATTAGCTCTGTTTGATGAGCTATTGTTTGTCTTACCTCTTTTTTGATTCGTATTGCTTTCTTCATATGCGCTCTGGCTTTCCTGATATGCTCTGTCTTGCTCTGCCTGCCATTCTTCCCATTCTCGCTGTGATCTTTGATACGCTTGATAGCCTTCTTCCGCGGCATAAGCGCTTGCAGCTGTCACACCAAGACCAACTCCGATTTTTTCTTCATCACTCAAGCCATCTTGTTTTGTATCCTTAGGCATTGTCGTTCTCCTTGATAGTTCCGGTTATATATACTTTTATCCTACCCCCCCCCCGGCCGATTTTGTCAAGCATTTTTATAAACAAAAGGTCAAATTTAACAAAAATGTAACATTAGCAAAAATTTTAAAGCACAAAAGAACCGATTCTTGCGAATCGGTTCTTTTGTGTATCAACCCGAACTGATTAGCCTTGACGAGCCTTCAACTTCGGATTCTTTTTATTGATAACATATACGCGACCCTTACGACGTACAACTTTGCAGTCTTTATCGCGAATTTTTTTAGATTTTAACGAACTGAAGCACTTCATTTTTCTTTTCCTTAACTAAAACAATCTGGGCGCAAATTAAGCTAAATAAACATAAATGTCAACACTTTTTTGCTTATCTTCTGCAAAAAAGCTGTTTTTAACAGAATAAACTCCTATAAATTATGCTCTACCGACATTTTGTTGTGCCAATAATGCTATATTTGTCGCGCTATTGTTATTGCTATTATTTTTAGCCAACTCTTTTTGTGCTGCCATCTTGGTAATCGGGAACACATAACCTTTACGTTTTGCAAAATTGTATTTATCCAAAGGATAAATTTTATCCCTATTGAAAGAATAAACGGAATACTGTACCGCACCATTACCATCACGCAATATTTCCCCATTTTTATCAAGACTTGGAGCAATCGTAACATAATGCAAACCACTGGCTGATCTACCACCGTTATCAATCAACACGGTAAATACTTGCGGAGTATTCGGATTTGCATTTATTTCAGCTTTCACACTGCTATAACAACTTGATGTTGCTCCGTCTTTATACCGCTTTAACATTTCATCTTTCACGGCAAGACAACTCGGAGTTTTGACACCCATATCAAAAACATCATATTTTGAAGCAACCTCATTAAAGCTCTTTGCTCCTGCTCCGGCACAATAAGCAACGCCTGCCGGAGCATATCCGGTATAAGATTTAGGATTTTTCTGATTCTTACCGATATTTACCGTCATTTGTCTTGCCAAATCACGAGCAAAATTCTCGTTTTTGACATCAAAATCGCTCATATTGAGTTGCAAACCGCTCTCATGGTTAACAATAATCGGATCACCTTGAGAGGCCTTTTTATCATCAGTTTTTGATGCCCCCGGAAACTCACCTGTCAAAGCATAAATGAGAGCATAAGCAAACATCATACTCAAGGCATCATTGCCATCATTTGTCTCGCCGTTACCACCGGCAAATAGGCTCTGCAACATACTTCCACGAGCCCTATTATTTCCATAAAGCGCACCATTACTTCCATTAGAAGCATTCAACGCCTCTTGCATTTCTTGTGCTTTTTGTTGATCTGAGCGCATTCTGTCTGCAGTACTATTGCCATCAACCTGATTTAAAGTTTGTGCTTGCGCGGGACTATTGGCCCCAATCTGCTGTGTATTTACTCTTTGAGCATAATCCTTCTGAATTTCAGCAGTCACAAATGCATCAATCTTTTTGTTTGTAGCATTATCATAATGCAAATATTCTGCATCATACTTGCAATTGCAATTATTTCTGAAATATGTATTCGTATCAATAAAATGAACATTATTCGGAAGGTTTTTTCTGACATATGCGTTAAACTCATCAATTTTATGATTCATTTCCGCACCTTTTCTATGATTATAACCATTACCGACAGGATTTACCGCCGTAAAATATACCTGTTTTCCTTTCCACGGACCATCAGCAAGTTCTTTCATCTTAGCCATATATTTTTGCTTGTTTGCAAGATCATTAACACCAAGGCTCACAACAATAACATCATAATCTTTTGATTTTTGATTAATGTCTGAGATGTTTTCATTAAACCACTTAAAGCCTTGTGCGCCTTTGGCATAATAGTAGATGCCGGTTTTATCAGTATCGCTTACTGAACCGGTTGATCTGTTTATTTTAACACCTTTACTGATAGCCTGTTGAACCGTTCTGCTATCACCAACCTTAAATATTCTTGGATTTGTCATCGCTTTTATGTTCCAATAAAGAAACATCTCCCTGTTAATGTTTCTTCCATTATAACATATCTTATCTTTTTTACAATAGGTATTTTATGAAATTATTGTTACAATTTAGCTTCTGGTTTTTCTGTTTTTCATCATATTTATGGTTTGATAATTTGTCTTATTATTACGAACTTGTGCCATATTCTTATTATTTTTTGTTTTACCCTTATATGCTAAAGACTTTTCCCTGTTTGTTTTATTAGGGCCCAAACCAAGCTTTGCCAAATATTTGCATTGCTCTGTTGCCAACATTGCCATTTCTCTTTCTTTAGTAGAAGCTTTATTAGTATTTCTTATTTTCAAAACTTGTTGTGCAATATTTGCAAAATTACCTGTATTTTTAATTTTTCCCAATTCCCCGGCAAAGGCGCAATGCGTTAACGACAACTGCAAGGACCTCGGATACTTATCAAAATCCGGAAATTTTTGTTTTACGCGGTTATACCAATAATCATAATCTTTTTTGAATGATTTTTTAATTCCTGATTCTTTTAATTTTCCAAGATCAGGTGATTTCACATAATTCGGCACCCCGCCGGTAGTCTTGAAGGTCTTACTTTTCATCGCCTTTAATATAGCGTTAAACTGGACTGTCTTCTGTTTATCTGAAAGTTTTTTTCCATTTTTATCGCATAAATCCATTTCAAGATAATTTTTCCGCCACAATTCCGCTTGTTTTGCATTATTTAAGGCACTTTTTGGCATAATTAGATGCCCGACACCAATCGTAGGATTACCAAGGCAATCAAGATAAACTGCGTTCGTCTTAACCTCTCCGCCAACCTGTGAAAAATCACGATACGCCGCATCACATAATGATGTATAATTTGTCGCCGGAAAACAATGAATAAACATTGTCGGTTTTCTTAACCAACTTGGTGTTTTCTCTTTATCTTTTTTTATTGTTGCTTTTGTTTTACTTGAAGACATATCAAATCTCCTCAAATATAACTTTACCTATGCTAATATATTACCACCTCAAACAAAAAAAAGCAACCTACTTTTTATGAAATTATTGTTACAAAATCAGCCTCTGCTTGCCATTGCCACTAAGGCTGCCAGATTAGATGTAAAGAGCTTTACCGCGATAGATAGCAATATAATTCCGAATGCTTTTTGAAAAATACAAATAACAGCCGGAGAAAGCCATTTTTCAAGTTTTTCAATAGAATTAAGCGTAAAATAAACTATAATAACATTGGCAATTATCGCCAAGATAATATTAAAATCAGAAAATTGCGAACGGATTGCCAGCAATGTGGTAAAAGAGCCGGCACCGGCAATCAACGGAAAAACAACCGGAGTAAATGTTGCGTCATCGGTTGCTTCGCTGTTTTTACGAAAAATACTGATATCTAAAATCATTTCCATTGCAATAATAAAGACGATAATTGAGCCTGCAACGGCAAATGAGGCGATATCCAAACCGAACAAATTCAAAAAACTGTCACCCAAATACATAAAACCGATAAACAAAACCAATGCGGCAAACGAGGCCCTTTTTGCACTAACAGTATGTCCCGAGCGTCGCAAATTCATCACAACCGGCACCGTTCCGATAATGTCAATAATCGCGAACAAAACCACAAAAGCACTGATAAACTGTGTTGCGTCAAACAAATGTAAAATAAAATTTATGTGTTCCATTTTTCCCTCTCAAAAACAAAAAAACACGGCGATACTTTTTATACCGCCGCGTTTTAGCAAACTAAAATAAATTAGTCAATCTTTTTTGCTTCGATTCGCATAGCATAGAATGAGCGCCATACGAAAATCAGGCCGATAACCAAAAATACCGCACCGCAGCCCAAAGCCAATTCCGGAGATTTTGCCGCAACTTTAGCAGCCATTTCCGCAGCCAAAAGGCCGAACAATGTCGTAAATTTAATAATCGGGTTCAAAGCAACAGAGGCAGTGTCTTTATACGGATCACCAACGGTGTCACCCACAACCGAAGCTGCATGCAATTCGGTTCCTTTTTCAGCCAAATCAACTTCAACAACCTTTTTGGCATTATCCCAAGCACCGCCGGCATTAGCCATATAAAGTGCCTGATATAAACCGAATACGGCAATTGAAATCAAATAGCTGGCAAACATTTCTGGACTGAAGCAAGCAAATGAAATTGCAAAAGAGAAGATAACGATAAAGATATTAAACATACCCTTTTGCGCATATTGCGTGCAGATTTTAACCACAGTCTTTGAATCTTCAACCGAGGCAGCCTTTTTGGTATCAAGCTTAATATGCTCTTTAATATAGTTAACGGCACGATAAGCACCTGTTGAAACAGCTTGAATTGAAGCGCCCGAGAACCAATAAATAACGGCACCGCCCAACAATAAGCCGATCAAAACGCGAGCATCAATCAAATTAAGTTCCAGTTGCAACAACAAAATGATTGAGAAAATCATCGTAGTTGCACCGATAACGGCTGTACCGATAAGAACCGGCTTAGATGTTGCCTTAAAGGTATTTCCGGCAGAATCGTTTGCTTCCAACAAGTGTTTTCCTTGTTCAAAGTCAGGTTCAAAACCATAATCTTTTTTGATTTCTTTTTTAATGCCTTTAATGTCTTCAATTTGTGAAAGTTCAAACACAGATTGAGCATTATCGGTAACCGGACCATAGCTGTCAACAGCGATGGTAACAGGGCCCATACCAAGCATTCCGAATGCAACCAAACCAAATGCAAAAACGGTCGGGAAGATCATGATTTTATCCAAATCAAGCGTAGAGGTAATATAAGCAACAGCCATCAAGCCTGCCATAACAAAACCTTGCCAGAAGCCTGAGAAGTTACCGGCAACAATACCCGAAATAATATTGAGTGATGCGCCTGCTTCACGGCTGGCATTAACAACTTCCTGAACATGTTGAGATTTTGAAGAAGTGAAAATCTTCGTAAATTCCGGAATAATTGCCGCAGCCAAAGTACCGCAACTGATAATCACCGAAAGTTCCCACCAGATGTTCGGACCGAATTGGCTCATAGGCAACATAAGGTATGAAACGGCAAAAGTACCGGCGATTGAGATAATTGACGTAAGCCAGATAAGACTGGTCAGCGGAGCTTCAAAATCAAAGCTTTTCAGCTTGCCGTAACGCAATTTTGCTACCATGTTATTAAATGCATAAGAGAAGATTGAAGTAATAATCATCAAGATACGCATTGTGAAAATCCACGTAATCAAGCGAGCTTGCAATTCCGGAGCAAATTCTTTGGCAATAATACCGTCAGCAGTCATGCTCATTCCGGCAGCCAAAACAATAAAGCTGATTAAGGCCACACCGGTAACGCCGTATGTTTCAAAACCATCGGCAGTCGGGCCGCAAGAGTCGCCTGCATTATCACCGGTACAATCGGCAATAACACCAGGGTTACGAGCATCATCTTCATCAATTTTGAAAATAATCTTCATCAAATCTGCACCGATATCGGCGATTTTGGTAAAGATACCGCCGCAAATACGCAAAGCAGATGCGCCCAAAGATTCGCCGATGGCAAATCCGATAAAGCAAGCACCGGCAGAATCGCGCGGAACAAACACAAGGATGAACATCATCATAATCAGTTCAACACAGATAAGCAAAACGCCGATTGACATACCGGAGCGAAGCGGCAAATGCATAACCGGAAAAGCTCTTCCTTCCAATGAGGCAAAAGATGTGCGAGAGTTTGCATATGTGTTGATTCTCATACCGAACCAAGCAACAGTGTATGAACCCAAAATACCCAAAACAGACCAGAGCAAAATGTTCAAAACCTTCAAGAGCGGAGTTTCATTCAGCACGGCAAAATAATAAACAATGCATGCAGCAATGAACAATTCCAAAACCAAAAGCAGTTTTGCCTGTTGTTTCATATAGGTTGTACAAGTGGCATAAATGGTTTCCGAAACTTTAAGCATTGAAGCATGCGCAGGCATTTTTTTAATGCTGAAAAATTCACACAAACCGAAAATCATACCCAAAAGGCAGATTCCCATACCACCCATCAGCAGCATATCGCCGTTGATTTCATATCCGAAAAAGTTGTATTCGGCCAGACTCAAAAACGGAATATTCAAATCCATTTCAGAGGCATAAGAGCCTGATACAAAAGAAAATAAAACAGCCAGAGTTGCAAACGCAATCTTGGCGATTTTTGTTTTGCTTATCAACATATTTTTTTTCCTTTTACAGTGTTAAAATTTGGTCATAAATGACCGGTTGGGTGCAATATAAACCATAACGGTTTAAAATGCATTATAAAAAAGCTTTAAGTCCGATAATAGTGGATAACCTTTAGTTTTTATCTTCCGGATTGATATTTTCAACTTCCAGATAGGTTTTTCCGTTATTATCTTTTATGGCAACATCCGCTCCGGCAGAAAGCAAGATTTGCGGAATCTCCTGACAATCAAAGACCTGAGCATAAAAAAGCGCTGTCCGTCCGTTTTTATCCTGCTGATTAACTTTAGCGCCTTTTTCCAAAAGTATTTCCACCATATCCTTATTCCAATCACTTGTGGAAGCGCTCATCAACGGAGTTCCGAGCGGTGTTTCCTGATTTATATCGGCACCTTGTTCAATCAGCATTTGCAGCATGGCAATCGCGCGGTTCATCTCATATTCAATTTCTTCATTGACTTTTGCCTCAACAACTTCCTTTTGTTCTTCAAAATCCATGGTATTTATCATCATTTTTTGGAGTTGCAACTCATTTGCCTTTGATGTAGCAATAACAAGCGGGGTCATTCCGTTAGCCGAAGGAGCATTAACATCAGCACCTGCTTCAATCAGTTTTTTAGCCATAAGCAAGTCTTTGTTGTGTGTCAAAACATAATAAAGCATAGTGTTACCTTCTTCATCGCGAGAGTTAACATCCAACCCTTGTGCAATCAAATCATCAAAAGCTTTTTCATCTTGAGAAGAAAGGATTTTCTGTACATAAGCATCATCAATTTCATCATCAGCCGCATTGGCAACAAAATTAAAGCTGAAAAAAGAAAGCATAAAGACCAGAATAAGTTTGTTCATCATTTTTCCTTTGAAAAAAATTTCTTATAGTCAAAGCTTTAGCACCAAATCTAAAATATTGCAAGATAAAATTTTTCATCCAGTAATTGCGAAGAATCCATAACATCGTCATTGCGAGGAGGACTTTAGTCCGACGCGGCAATCTTCCACATTAAAACAAGCACAACATCGTCATTGCGAGGAGCATTCTTTAGAATGCGACGTGGCAATCTCATAGGACAAGTGACTCGGCGAAGCCTCAAAAAAAAAGGAGTCATCCCTAAAAATTTTCTTGAAAATTTTTTCAAGGGATCTTCGAATTAAATTTTCCTTATATATAAAATAATGTTTTGTACCTAAACTTCATAATATCTGTAACAAGTAATATATGCAACAAATAAATCACTTTCTAAACGTAATCGTCACCGTATTGTTATTATCATTAGTCAACACTTGCGCGGCTTCCGCCGGAGTCCATTGGACACGGTTGCAAAATCCGCCCATGTCTTTATACCCAGAGCCACAACCATCAGAAGCATCAACGCATTCGCCGTTT
>JAZSBR010000031.1:0-23681 GCA_045602545.1 Alphaproteobacteria bacterium | reverse complement strand
AAAATGTGAAGGACTTGTAAGTAATTACAGTCGAGATAACTACAAAACTACTGAGAGTCTGTCTGTTACCGGTGTTGATAAAGACCATTGCACGGGAGAGAAATATTTTTGGAACGGGACGAGTTGTAGCAGAAAAGAATCTTATTGTGACAATGATATGTATTACACAGGCTCGGAGTGTATTATGCGCCCGACGGACGGAACAGAAATAACTTGCGATTATGATATCAGCGGTTATATAAAAGTCGGAAACAACTGCTATTCACCGGAAGTGACCTACGCCAAAAAGCATTATACGCCTGCCGAAGCCAACCAATGGCTTAAAGACGGAAATGATAACTTTGTTGTGCTGACTTTCAAAAAATAAATCTACAAAAAAGAGCCGGAAAAAATCCCGGCTCTTTTGAAAAACATTGTTTTGTAATATCAACGCTTTGAGAATTGGTAAGAACGGCGAGCTTTTGCTTTACCATATTTCTTACGCTCAACAACACATTTATAAAAATATCCTTGACAATACTAAAATAATGGTTTAGTATGTAATATATCAAACAGGTATGGACTTGAAATGAATAAATTTAAGGACCGATTGACGGAAGATATTGCTCTTGGGCATAGGGTTAAAGGATTAAGCCCTGATATTATCCGTAAAGCAATGATTAAAATTATTATGATAATGGCTGCCGCAGATTTAAGAGATTTAATGATTCCTCCTTCAAATCACTTGGAAAAACTGCAGGGTAATCGCAAAAATCAATATTCTGTTCGAGTTAATGATAAATATAGAATTTGCTTTGAATGGAATGATGGAGAAGTAAAAGAAATAGAATTTACGGACTATCATTAAAGGAGAATATAAATGAATAATATCACAATAACAGTCGGAGAAATTTTGAAAGAAGAGTTTTTAATTCCATTAAAAATTTCACAATACAGGCTGGCGCATGATATTGGAGTGTCACAAATGCTGATTAGCAAAATAGTTCGTGGTAAAACATCGTTGACGGCAGATATTGCTGTTCGGTTGGCAAAATACTTCAATACAACGCCACAGTTTTGGTTGAATATGCAAAATATATGCGATATTCGTACAGCGGAAGAAAATCTGGTAAAAAATAATATTTGTATATCTGCATTCTGCCCGATATGAAACTTAAAAAAAGAGCCGGAATTTTTTCCGGCTCCTTTGAAAAACATTGTTTCGCAAAGAGTAATCATATTTAAAACAGCTTGCTTCTTAAGATCCGGCAGGTTTTATGCTCAATCTTAATCCGAGAGCCAGTAAAATTTTATAAATTGTTTCAAATCTCGGTTTGGTTGCACCGCTCAAAGATTTATACAAACTCTCACGACCTACGCCCATTTTTTCAGCTAGGTTGTTATAGCCCTTAATCTTGGCTACTTCTTGAATTGCTTTAATGATATTTTCCGGCTCACTTTCTTGAATAACAGCTTTGATATAATTAAAAATATCCTCATCTGTTTTAAGCTCTGTTATTCCATTATACCAAATTTCGCCGGAATCAATATCTATATCATCTGTCCAACAGATGCCGTAGCCGCCACAATCAACTTTGGCTTTTTGAAATAAACTTTCTTGTTGCAAGTCCTTAAAAGCCTTATGATTCTTAATTAATGCGTTAAAATCATATGTTTTTACAACATTGCAATCAAACAAGGCTTTAATCTTAAAGTTCGGCAATATTTCTATACTTTTGATTTTAACAAACATGGTTTTGCTCCTATTTCAAAGGCGGTAATTGCTTAAATTCTTGCGTATTCCAAATTTCCATTAAATCTTTTTTATGTATTCCAAGCCATTCTTTAACCATAGCTTCAGCTCTTGCCGGTAAATCTCCTTCAAGCATTGCAAAGGTTTGTATATCAAAAAGTGCTGTATGTTCACCATAAACAACATGGATATGCGGAGGATTATGTTCGCTCCCCATTAAAAACATTTTGATAATTATTCCATAGAATCTAGCAATTATCGGCATTTTTAATCCTTTCACTGATTAGTTTATATGTAGTATTGTATCCTATAAGATACAATATGTCAATAGGTATTTACATAAAAAACAAAACAAACAAAATACCACCTAAAAGGGAGAATTATTTTATAAGGCATTAAATCTACAAAAAAGGAACCCGCCGGCCTAGCCGGCGGTTCTTAATATGCGCCTATAAGGCTATCTTTACCAGCAAAGACGCCTAAATGGCGTACAACAATCTGACCGGGCTATTGTTACTTGCTTCCCGTAAACGGGTCTAAATCTAATGTTAATTGACTAGCCTCAGCATCCTCTTTCAACTGATTTCGGATATACTCGGCTATCTTTCTTTCGTTTTTACCTGCCGTATCGACATAGTATCCACGACACCAAAATTCTCTGTTGCGAAACCTGAATTTTGCATTTCCCCACCTGTCATATATCATCAAACTGCTCTTTCCTTTGACGAATCCCATGACGTGGCTTACTGAAAATTTTGGTGGTATCTCTATGAGCATATGAACATGGTCTGGACATACCTCTGCTTCCAGTATATTCACTCCCTTGCGTTCACATAGTTGCCTTAATATTTGACCTCTTTCCAAGCGGCGACCTCCATAGAACGCTTTTCGGCGATATTTGGGTGCAAATACCACATGATATTTGCAATTCCACGTTGTATGTGCTAAAGTATTCACTGTCATTTTAAAATTTCCTTTGTTTATTTTGTTTTTCAGTGGTCAGACTGTCTAACCAACTCTACAAAGGAAATTTTATTATGTAAAGCTTTAAGCTTTCCGGAACCACCAGCCTAGCTGGTGGTTTTCTGGTTACAAAAAGAGCCGGAAAAAATTCCGACTCTTTTGAAAAACATTGTTTTGTAATATCAACGCTTTGAGAATTGGTAAGAACGGCGAGCTTTTGCTTTACCATATTTCTTACGTTCAACAACACGATCATCACGAGTTAAGAAACCGGCCTGTTTCAAAACAGTGCGCAATTCCGGCTCATAATCGTTCAAAGCCTTTGAAATACCGTGCTTAATGGCACCGGCTTGACCGGACAAACCACCACCTTTAACCGTGCAAACAACATCAAATTCATTTTCACGATTGGTAACAACGAACGGCTGATTGATAACCATCTTCAAAACCGGACGAGCAAAATATTCATCCAAGCTCTTTTCGTTAACAGTGATAACACCTTTACCCGGCTTAATCCAAACGCGGGCAACAGCGTCTTTTCTCTTTCCGGTGGCATAGGTGCGGCCGAACTTGTCTTTAACAGACTTGCGAGGTGCTTTAGCTTCAGTATTTTCAACAGAAGCGGTTTTCAATTCTTGTAAAGATTCAATTTTTTTAGCCATTATAAAGCACTCCTTTTATTCTTTTCATTTTGAGAAGCAATATCCAAAACAATCGGATTTTGCGCTGTGTGCGGGTGATTTTCACCGGCATAAACTTTGAGCTTTGTCATCATCTGACGACCCAACGGATTGCGGGAAATCATGCGTTCAACAGCCTTTTCAATAACTCTTTCAGGGAAACGGCTGTTCAAGATTCTGCCAGCTGTGGTGTCTTTAACGCTGCCGACATAACCTGTGTGTTGATAATAGTGCTTATCGGTGAGTTTTTTGCCGGTAAGTTTAACTTTTTCGGCATTGATAACGACAACATAGTCGCCGCAGTCAAGACTCGGTGAAAAATAAGGCTTATTCTTGCCACGCAAAATTTTTGCGATTTCAGCAGACAATCTGCCCAATACAACGCCGCTGGCATCTACAACATACCACTTTCTTTCAATGTCAGCAGGTTTTGTTACGTGTGTAGAAATCATTTTTATTACTTTCATTAAAAAATGTTGTTAAATTCGTTGTCAATATACATAAAATTTTTGACGTGTCAAGCAAAAAAATCAAAGTTTTTCAATATTTTATTTATAAGGTATTATAATACCCTTTATTTAATGTTCTGATTTTGCGGGAGAAAATCATTATTCCGCTTTAAGCTGTTGAAATGCGCCTGAAATTGATTATCTAAAGGCTGTTTTATGACCGGAGGAATGAATGCAAAACAGCTCTTTTAATTATAAACAGTGGTTGATAATTTTGATGCTTTTGGCGGTGGTTGCCGTCTTGGGAATATTGCAATATCGGCACCGTTTTAATAAGCCGAGCGTTGAAATTAAATCACAGCAAATTGAATTGAATGTTTCGGAGATTGAAACGGAAAAAATTACGGTTGCACAAAAATTTATCGGTAAAATTGAGGCGATAAACGCAGTTGAAATTCATCCGCAAGTCAGCGGATATGTTGCCGGCATTGTCGCTCACGGCGGTGAACATGTCAAAGCCGGCGATATTTTGCTTGTTATTGAACAAGCCCCTTTCGTGGCGGCACTGGAGGCGGCAGAGGCTGATAAATTTTCGGCTCAGGCGGAAATGATGAATGCCAAAAGCAATTATGAACGCCTTAAAAAAGCCGGCAAAGAGGCGGTTTCTCCCTCAGAATTGGAAAATGCCGCCAGTACATATCTCAATTCTTTAGGGAAATATAAACAGGCTTGTGCAAATTTGGAACAAGCCGGAATAGATTTTGATCACACGGTTTTGCGTGCGCCGTTTTCAGGTGTTGTGGGGCATATCGCGCTTTCTGCAGGTGATTATGTTACACCGCAAAGTGCAAGTCTGATGAGCATTGTGCAATATAATCCGATCAGAGCCGTGTTTTCGGTTACGGATAAAGAATATTTGGAGCGAAGTCAAAAAGGTCTTATTTTCAGCGATGATGTTATAAAACTTCAACTTTCAAACGGTAAAATCTATGAAAACGCCGGCAAAATAGAATATACCGCCAATGAACTGAACGGAAAAACCGACAGTTTGGCAGTTTATGCTTTGTTTAAAAATAATAATCGAGCCTTGCTTCCAAATGCTTATGTTGATGTTTTGGTTGAAAAAAATTATGATGATGCGGTTGTGATTGATAAACCGCTGTTGATGGCAAAAAATGACGGAGATTATGTTTATATTGTGAAAAAAGGCGAATTGAAACTCAAAAAAGTTAAGGTTTTAACCGAAAATGATTCGTCATACGTTCTGGAAAATAATTTTGCTAAAAACGAACAGCTGGTTACTCAAAATGTGGAGTCATATATGCTCGGGCAGAAAGTTATTGCTAAAATCGTGCCGTTGGAGAAAAAATAAATGTTTTCGGCTTTTTTTATCAATCGCCCATGTTTTGCCGCCGTTGTTTCGGTGGTTTTGGTGTTAATGGGACTTATGGCCTTAAAAGAATTGCCGGTGGCGCAATATCCGGAAATTACGCCTCCGCAAATTGTTGTTTCCGCAACATATTTGGGTGCAGGCTCTGATGTTTTGGTTGATACCGTGGCTATTCCGATTGAAAACGAAATCAACGGTGTTGAAAATATGCTTTATATGAGTTCGTCGTCAGATGATAACGGATCTTATGACTTGACGGTTACTTTTGAAGTGGGAACCGATCCGGATATTGCTCAGGTTAAAGTGCAAAACCGCTTGCAACAGGCAAGCTCAAACCTGCCGGAAGAAGTTACAAAATACGGAGTTAAGGTAAAAACGCAAAATCCGAATATGCTCGGAATGCTTGTTTTGCGCTCGCCGAAACAAACATATGATAACCTTTATTTGAGTAACTATGCGTTTGCCAATATCAAAAATAATATTTCGCGCATAAAAGGAGTGGGGCAAGTGCAGATTTTCGGTCCGCAATACAGTATGCGCGTGTGGCTTAATTCTGCCAAAATGACGGCACTCGGGCTTTCAAGCAACGATATTATTTCAGCGGTGCAAAATCAAAATGTTCAGGCTTCCATCGGGGCAATCGGCGCGGCTCCGAGCAATCAGAAAAATAAAATCGTGCTGAACTTAAAGGCAAAAGGTCTGTTAAATACGGTGAAAGATTTTGAAAATATTGTCGTTAAAACTGCCGATGACGGGGCGGTTATATACCTAAAAGATGTGGCCAGAATTGAACTCGGTGCGGATACTTATAATATTCAATCAGCCTATGATAATGCTCCGGCGGTTATTCTGGCAATCAATCAGATGCCGAACTCCAATTCGTTGCAAATTATGGATGCCATCAAAAACGAAATCGGGGAGCTTTCAAAAATTTTGCCTGAAGATATGGAACTCCAAGTGGCTTATGATTCAACCGATTATGTTCGCGCCTCCATTGAAAGCATTATTGATACGCTGATAATAACATTTTTGCTGGTGGTTTTGGTCACTTATGTTTTTTTGCAAAAAATCCGCACAACCCTTATTCCGCTCATCACGATTCCGGTATCTTTAATCGCAACTTTTACGGTGATATATTTTTTAGGATTTAATATCAATATTTTAACACTGTTTGCGATGATTCTTGCCATTGGTCTGGTGGTTGATGATGCCATTATCGTGGTTGAGCGAGTGCAATATTTGATGCTTAATCAGGGCATGGATTCGCATACGGCTGCTCTTAAAGCAATGCAACAAATAAGCGGAGCCGTAGTGGCAACAACCTTTGTCTTGCTGGCAATTTTTGTACCGGTAGGTTTAATGGCCGGAATAACGGGAAAAATATATCAGCAATTTGCCGTGACAATTGCCGCATCGGTCAGTTTTTCTTCGCTCAATGCATTGACTCTTTCTCCGGCACTTTGCTCAATTTTGCTTAAAAAAGACGCGCTTAATAAAAAGCCGAATTTCTTTTTTGCCAAGTTTGATGAATTTTTGGATTTCAGTCGCAAACATTATGTCAAAGCCGTCGGATTTTTCAGCTCGCACTTAAAATTTACCATACTTATTTTTTTGATTGTTCTGGCGCTGAGTTTTATCGGCTTTAAGCGTACGGCAACTTCATTTTTGCCTCAGGAGGACCAAGGAATTATTTTTGCCAATTTACAACTTCCCGACACAGCGAGTATAAACGAAACAACTCAAACTTTGGGCAAAATGAACGAAAAAATAATGAATAGCGACGGAGTAAAATATTTTATCTCAGTTGCCGGATACAGTATGCTCGGCGGAAACGGCGAAAATGTAGCGCTCGGCGTTGTTGGGCTTGAAGATTGGAACAAACGCAAGCAAAAAGCGCTTTCCTCTTTTGCGATTGCTCAAAAACTAAGTGCTGATTTTAGGGATATAAACGGTGCCAAAATCAACTTTTTTGCCCCGCCGGCAATTCCGGGGGTTGGGGACAGCGACGGTCTTTCTTTTGAATTTTTAACGAGAGATAATAATCTTCCGGTTAAGGAGTTGTTTGATGAAATGAATGCATATCTGAAAAAAGTTAACCAAAGCGGTGACTTTGCCTATGCTTTCAGTACTTTTACCGCGCAAACTCCGCACATTTATCTTGATATAGACCGAACTAAATTGGAATACTATAAAATTCCGGTAGCCAAGCTTTTTTCGGCTCTGCAAAACAATTTAGGCTCACGTTATATCAATAACATTACCTTAAACGGGCAGGTTAATAAGGTTATTTTGCAAGCTGATTACCAATATCGCAAGAGCGTTGAAGACATCGGAAATCTTTATATCACCGCCGACAACGGAGCGATGATTCAAATCAAAAATTTTGCCGATATCAAAACAGAGCTTTCACCGAAAGTCATAAGGCGCTTCAATCAATATACCTCTGCCGGAGTGACTGCCTCAACAAAGCCTCTTGTCAGTAGCGGTCAGGCAATTGAAAAGCTTCTTGAACTGATTAAAACAATGCCGAACAAATATAATATTTCATGGACAGGTTTAAGCTTGCAGGAGGTAAAGACGCAAGGTGAGGCGGCGGCGCTGATTTGTTTGGCAATAGTGTTTTGTTATTTGTTTTTGGTGGCGCTTTATGAAAGTTGGATGCTGGCATTTTCGGTGATTTTTTCTACCGTGTTTGCAATTTTCGGAGCGCTTTTAGGGCTCTATTTTATGGGACAGTCGTTGAGTATTTATGCCCAACTCGGTTTGATTATGCTTATCGGGTTGGCGGCAAAAAATGCTATTTTGATTGTGGAATTTACCAAAATGTATCACGAGCAGGGTTTGAGCATTATGGATGCTGCATGCAAAGGGGCGGAAGAACGTTATCGCGCGGTTTTGATGACGGCGTTCACTTTTATTCTCGGTGTTTTCCCGATGATTATTGCCACCGGTGCCGGCGCCGGCTCACAAATTGCCATCGGAACCTGCGTGTTCTTCGGTATGATTTTTGCCACACTGGTCGGAATTGTGTTTATTGCTCCGCTTTATGCCGTTTTTGAAACCATAAAAGAAAAATTCATTCCCTTAAAGGAAAAGGAGGACTAATATGTATAAATTATTGATTATACTTTTGTTTTTATGTTCTTGCACAGTCGGGGAAGATTATAAAAGACCTGAAATTTACAGTGACGAAGTAATCAAAAAAGAATTAAAGCTTAATAAGCAATATCCTCTTGTTCAAAGATGGTATGATGAGTTGGGCGATAAAAATCTGACGGCATTTATTGATAAAGGATTGGCTCAAAGTCCGGATGTTGAAACGGCTGTTGCACGCTTAAAACAGGCAAGATTGCAGTTAGAAATTGATAAACCCGCCGATTTGCCGTTTGTTAATTTAAGCGGTGGTTGGAACTACGATAAAGGCAGTCAACGTATAAAATATGCCACCGATTCGCATTATTACAATGCCGGATTTGATGCCTCTTGGGAACTCGATTTATGGGGTAAAAACCGCCGGCAAACTGAAGCTGACGAAGCTCAGGTAAGTGCGTTTGAATATTCTTTGCAAGATGTTAAAGTAGCTTTAACGGCGGAAATTGCCTCGGACTATGCTTATTTAATGCAAAATCGCGAACTATTGAAAACAGCGCGCGAAAACGAAATTTTGCAAAAACAAATTTTTTCTTCGGTTGAGGCAAAATATGAAAGCGGATTGGTTGATGCAATCACTTATAATCAGGCAAAATATCTGCTTTCACAAACACAAGCGGAAATTCCGACTTATGAGAGCAATATTGAAAGTTATAAAAACGCACTTGCCGTATTGCTGGGAGTTATGCCCTCGGAAGTTATTATAGCGCAAGATTCACCGCTTTTTAAGCGCATTAACGGCATAGATAAAAAACTGGTTCATGGCATTCCGCTCGGAGCAGTGCGTTTTCGTCCCGATGTAGCAACTGCGGAAAGAAAATTGGCGGCGCAAAATGCGCTTATCGGCAAGGCCGTTGCGGAACTTTATCCCGATGTCAGTATCAGTGCGTTTTGGGGCTATGCTTCACAAGGTGGCAGAGGACTTTTTTCTTCAAAAAGCCAAAATTACAACTATAATCCGAATGCGGTTTTGCCGTTTTTGGATTGGAATAAAATCAGTAATAACATTGAATTGCAAAAACAAATTTATGCGCAAAATCTGGCCGAATATAAAAAGGCTTTAATAAATGCCGTTGCCGAAATCAAAAGCGCCGGTGTTGCTTGGGAAATGGCTGAAAAAACACAAATAAAGCAAATGGAAGCGCAAACACAAATGCAAAAGGTTGTTAATGCTATGCAAAAGCGCTATGATAAAGGCTTAGTCACTTTTTCCGAGCTGTTGACAATGAGGCAGAATCTGATTGCGGCGCAAAAGGCTGTGATAGCCGCAAAAGGAGAGCAAATTCAACAACTGGTTGCTTTTCATAAGGCGGTCGGAATTTAGGTGGAGTAAAGCGACATAACTATGCCGGATAAGAATTATTTATTCATCTTCCGTCTGTTCATTTTCAACATCTTTTACCGACCACTCGGCATAGCGCGAAAGATGGTCATAATCACTGTTTTTTGACGCGTGTGCCGGATTAGGGTGGCTGTAATACGGAGTATCTGCCTTATCAAAATCATCAATCAAATCAATAATTCTTTTCTTGGAATTTTCTATGGTTTCAAGAGCTGTTTTATCGGCAAAATCAACAATTTTATCATTGATTTTCCAATAAGACATAGAATTTATTTCTTTGTTTTTTAAGTTAGCAAAACCACCGCTCAAAGCAATCAGTGCTTCAACCGAAAGTTGTGGCGAAAATCCTTTTTTCACCATGTTTACCGGCGGAATAGAGCCGGTTTTATAATCAATGATGTTGAGTTTGCCGTCAGCAGTTTCTTCTATACGGTCGGCTCGTGCCTTGATGGTGAAATCTCCGGCTTTTGCTTTGAGCGAGGTTTTGCCTTCAATCTCATTATGTATAAACTTGATATTTTCACGATGCTTTATTTCCTGATCAACAATCCACTCAAGCGCATTTTTGACGGCAGGCGACCAAAATGCCGATGTTTCCGGCGGAATTTGCCATTCTTCAAACAAATTTTGAGCTATGGAATTTAATTCTTCAACAGCTTGTTCCTTAGGCGGATATTTGCCGGAATATTTGCTGTTAAAGCGATATAATATTTCATGAACGAAATTGCCGTATTCAACAGCTCCGAGCGGTTTATCAAGTTTTTCCATAGGATAAAGTCTCAAAACATAGCGGGCATAAATGATATACGGGTCATCCAGCCATAAGGAAAATTTTCCGGCGGACATTTGGCGCGGTCTGGCATAAAGAGGCGGTGTCGGGGCAGGGGCTTTGATTTTGTGTTTTTCAATTTCATCAGGTTCCGCGCGCTCAAAATTTTTAGCCAAAGAAGTGAATTTTGAATCATAAATAAATGAATATGCCTGCTTTATTTGCTTTTGTTCCAAATCGGCAAAATTTGCCGCCAAGACGGTTTCAAGCCTTAAGAGCCAGCGAGATTTTGCGCTCGGCGCGCCGTTGTCTTTTTCCGCACGAGTGATATATACTTCATCTCCGGATAAAAGATGGGAAAAATCAGATGCCGATATGCCGACCGCACGCTCAGGCAAAGGCATTTTAAACTCTTTTTTCATCGGGCGCGACATCCACATATCCGCCAGCATAACTTGAGGCCATTTGCCTTCATTTGCTTCGCCTATTATCGTGACATCAAACTTTTGCAATCGGGCTTCAATCGGGCCTAAAATTTTTATGCGCGGATGTTGCCCGAATTTTACACGAACAGTCTGTTCGGAAAGCATAATTTCAAGAAGCCTGCCGTAGTCGTTTGATTTAATGTTGCCGAGAATATCCGCTTCCAAAACAAAATCGGATACGAATTTTGCCGCCGTTATACCGTCTTCTTTGCGCCAAATAATTTTATCTCCGGTTTTTTCATCGGTATCGGCAAGTTTTTCGGCTGTTTTTATGTGTTCTTCAAACATCTGCCTTAAATTTAATGTCGGAGCAACATATAAATCATTCAAGCCCTTCAAACATCCGTAAAGGGTTGAAAGCAATGTTTCTTCCTCTTCGGTTAATGCTTCGGCATACTTGTCATTTCGCCATTTTTGCTCAATATGATAAACCATAATTTTGTATTTTTCTGCCGGCATTGAGCACTTTGTGAACGGGTGCTTTAATAAGGCCAATACACTTGTTTTGGAAAAATTCTGCTCCAAAACATTGATGATAAGACGCAAATAAATTCCGAGCGCGGTTAAGTGTAACGGTTGACCGGATGAATCGTCGGCAATAATGTTCCAACGTTTCAACTCGGTCACCACGCGACGCGCCAAATTTCTGTCAGGTGTAATCAAAGCCACGGTTTTTTCAGGCGTTTCCAAGGTCTTGCGCATTATAAGAGAAATTGCATAAGCTTCCTGACGAAGATCATCGCAATTTAAAATTTTCAGATAGTTCAAATCGGAATCATTGAATTTGTTATGAACGATTTTTTGCCATTCGGCAGTGGTGGCGGACGGACGCATAACCTCAGAAACAAATCTTTGTTTTTGCGATATTTCTGAAGTATCACATGTTATGATATCATGGCGTTTTAAGCGCAAAAAATCAAGTAATTCTTTCAGCTCGAATTGCGGATGATTTTCATCAATCTTTTCCCAATCTTCATCACTTAAATAAGTGTCCAGTTCATAAAGATAAATTTCACTGTTTTCAAAATCGTAAACTGTTTTCAATAATTCTTTTAATACCGGAAATCCGGCGGTTGTTCCGGCTATGACAATCTTTCTTTTCGGAGGATAATTTTTCCAAAATTCTATTTGCTTATATAATGAAATTATTTGATTTTGCCGTGCATCGAAATATTGTTTATCATCCAGTATTTGAGGCCAAAATTGCGTTATAATCGCCAATAATTGCAAAATTTGTTGCCAGTGCTCGGCATATTCTTCGCGGACAATATTTTTCAAATCATTAAAGTTCAACTCATATTCATACGCTCTGTCAATCAAGTCTGACAGGTTCTCGGCTAAAGCATAGGCTTGAGCGGTTGATATACTACCAAGCCCCCATTTTTGAGGGGTTTGCAAAAGCATCTTTGTAAAAATAAAAGAACGGTACAGATGTGAAACCGATGGCTTAAGATTTAAGTTTAAGTTGTTATTATTGAATGAATAAAATAAATTGTCATCACTATCAAACAGAGTGCGGATTTCCGGCAGAATGGTCGGATTTTTACCGTTGTAGCGCACAAAAGCTTCTCTTAAATTTGCACATGCGCGACGGCTTGGAAGCAAAAATAAAACTTCAGTAAGTTTTTCCGGAGAAGATTTATATTGCTCAAAAAAACGTTCGGCTAAAAAATCAACCAGAGAATTTTTTGCACTTACATTATAAATCTTTCCCATTTTTCAGCCTATAAAGATTTCAAATAAGCAAGCAGTTTTTGCATGGCGCGGGCGCGGTGCGATATGTTGTTTTTTATCTCGCTTCCGAGTTCGGCAAAGCTTTTATCAAATCCGTCCGGAATAAAAAGCGGGTCATAGCCGAAACCGCCGTTTCCCTGCTTTTTCTCGGCGATATGTCCGTCAACACGGCCTTCAAATATTTCGTATTTGCCGTCAGGATAGGCAAGTGATATTACGCAGGAAAAATGGGCTGAACGGCTTTTGTTTGAGCTTTCTTTCATCTCAGTCAAGAGCTTTTCCATGCCCTTATCAAAATCACGATTCGGAGCATAGCGGGCAGAATAAACCCCCGGTGCGCCGTTTAAGGCGTCAACGCATAATCCTGAATCATCGGCAATGCAGGCAATTCCGGTCATTTTGGCGATTGCAGAAGATTTTAACAGCGAATTTTCGGCAAATGTCGTGCCGGTTTCCTCAACATCGGGAATTTCAATATCGTCAGAGGTCTTAACGGTTATGTTAAGAGGAGTCAATAACTCCCTTATCTCTTTTATTTTTCCCTTGTTATGACTGGCGAATATCAGTTCTTTTAGCATCTTTTTCTCCGTTTTTGTAGTAGTTTTTAATGGCGGAAACAACGCGTCGCACGGTGTTTTCAACCTGTTCTTCTTTGGTTTCGACAACAATATCGGCTTCGGAATAAAAAGGATATTCCTCGGAAATATATTCTTTCAGTTTGGTCTTCACCATTTCGTTGTCACCAAGCAGAAAAGGACGTCTTGTTCGGCCGGCAGTGCGATGATATAAGGTGTTGATGTCGGCTTTGAGCCAGATGGTCAGAGCATGTTTTTTTGCAAGTTCTCTTGTTTGTTTTGCAACAAACGAGCCTCCGCCGGAAGCCAAAACGCATGGTTCGCCTTGTAATAATCTTTTCATAACACGGGCTTCTCCGGCGCGGTATTCTTCTTCACCGAAACACTTGAATAATTCAACCAAAGAAAGTCCGGAAGCTTTTTCAATTTCGGTATCACCATCAACAAAAGGCAATGCTAATTTGGTTGCCAGTCTTTTCCCGACACTGGTTTTTCCGCTTCCCATAAGCCCTACCAACAATATTATTTTTTCTATTTTCGGCATTTCTTTGTTTCTTTTTTTTATTTACTATTGACCTTATCATATAACTTTGTTATGATCATGCAACATTTTTTTATAAATTGCATACAAGGAAAATTTAATGAAAAGACAATCTTTTAATCAGAAAAATTCAAAAGTGTTTATTTATGCGTTGGCAATTGCTCTTGTTTTAGGGGTTTGCTTGATTGTTGTTCAAGACATAAAAGTTCCGAGTGAGCATGTTTCGCAAAACATTGAAGTTGTGTTGGATAAATAAGCGATTATGTATGGCGATGTGGAAAATTTTCTGCAGATGATGTCGGCGGAGAAAGGTGCGTCGCAAAATACGATTTCGGCTTATGAGCGAGATTTGACACAATTCTTAAATTTTGCCGATGTTGATGATTTGACTGAAATTTCGGCACAAACCGTTCGTTCGTTTTTACAATATTTAAGCTCATGTAAATTTGCACCGAAAACCTTGGCTCGCAAGCTTTCTGCCGTTAGGGAATTTTGCAAATTTTTGTATTCGGAAAAAATAATCAAAGAAAATCCGGCAACGGAAGTTTTAACGCCGAAACAAGAAAAACCGCTCCCGAAATTTTTAAGTCTTGAAGACATAAAAAATCTGATTGATAAGGCTTTAGAAAAAAAAGAATATCGTTGGAGCAGGGTGGCAGTGATGATTGAACTGATGTATGCCACAGGTTTGAGGGTGTCTGAGCTTGTCAGTTTGCCGGAAAATGCCATAAATTATAATAAGGGGCTGATAACCGTTTTAGGAAAAGGCAATAAGGAACGCGTTGTTCCGATAGCAAAACAAGCGATGAAAGCTGTGCAAAACTACTCGGAATACAGAGAAAAATTTGTTAAGGCTAAGACGAATTCTCCGTGGCTTTTCCCTTCTTTAACGGCTGTTGACGGGCATTTTACCCGTGATGCATTTTATAAGGATTTGAAAGAGCTGGCCGTTGAATGCGGAATTTATCCCTCACTTGTTTCGCCCCATGTTTTGAGGCATTCGTTTGCCACGCATTTAATCAATAATGATGCTGATTTGCGCGTTGTTCAGGAAATGCTCGGACACGCAAATATTGCCACAACCGAAATTTATACCCATATCACAAACCAAAAACTTCAAGATACGGTGCGCCGACTTCATCCTTTGGCAAGATTTGAGGAAAGGATGAACGATGAGTAAGAAACTGATTATTTCTGCCGAACATAAATTAAACGACTTAACCGGAGTCGGAAAAACCATTCGTCCGCTGGTTAAACAGCTTTTGGGAAAAAACGGAGCCATGCAAATTGAGTTGGCGGCAAATTGGGAAGAAGTTGTCGGCGAAAAGCTTTTTCAATATGTTTTGCCACTGAAAATTTCTTTTAATAAAGACGAAAGAACAAACGGAACACTTCATCTGATGGTTTTCGGCGGTGCTTTTGCCATGGAAACCGAAAATAATAAGCTTAAAATTTTGCAAAAGGTTAATGCTTTTTTCGGCTATGAGGCGATAAGTAAAATCAAAATTTTGCAAAATAATAATCCGGAAAATTTTTTGAATAAAAAAAATGTTTATGATAAGCCGAAAAAAATACTTGTATCCGAAAATGAAACAACATATATTAACGAAGCATTGGACGGTATTGAAGATGAAAGATTGCGCTCAAGGCTTGAAAAACTGGGGCATGCCGTCTTGAACGAGATTAAAAAATAGGAGTTATATTTTGGAAGATTTAATTAAACGTATCAGCAATGCAATTTCTTTGATTTTGTTGTTTTTATTGTCAGCGGTTTTTTATTTTTCTGCGAAGGGATTCGTTGTTGAAAACGGGCAAATTGTGTTGAAAGAACAAGTTGTCCATGCCGAGGATGTTAAAAACGGAATTGCCACCGTTTTACCGCGCAATATTAACATAAACGCTTCAACAAAATATGCATATGGTTCAAAAAATGCCCCGCTTACATTATATGAATATTCTTCTTTCGGCTGTCCGCATTGTGCCGATTTTCACTTGAATATTCTGCCTAAAATTGAAAAGGATTATGTTGACCAAGGCTTAATTAAGCTTATTTTTGTAAGTTTTCCTTTAGATAAAAAATCTATGAAAGCGGCAATGCTTTCCAGATGTATGACTTATGACAATTATCATAATTTTGTTGCAACTTTGTTTGATAAGCAACGTCGTTGGTTTTTGGCAAGTGATGATACCCCGCTGTTTAAATTTGCGGCAGAGTTCGGTTTAAGCTATGACGAAGCACAAGCTTGCGTGAGTGATGATGCGGTTGCTTCCGAAATTATTGCCGATCGTCAACAAGGTATAAAACAGCTTAAAATGGACGGGACTCCGGCATTTTTAATCAGTGGTGCCGATGGAAATGAAATTATTTACGGAAAACCGAGATATTCTGATTTGCAAAACTATCTCGATACACGTTTGGCAACAATGAATTATAAGCGTCAATGAAAAAAGTTCCAGACGATATAAAGGAAATGGAAAAAAGAATCGCCGCTTTTGATGATAAAAACGGTGCAATAAAGAAGAGTGTGCCCTTGACAAACAGCAGGCTCTTTGCTAAAGCATTCGTATTGGGAACGGAATTTATCGGAGCTGTTTTGGTCGGTATCGGATTGGGTTTTTTGCTTGATTTGGCATGCGGATTAAAGATTGTGTTCACGATGATTTTTGCCTTATTCGGGTGTGTTGCCGGCGTTATGAATATGTATAAAAGCGCCAAAGAAATGGAAAAAGAGTTAGATTAGAGCTAAAAAAATGAGTAGTCCTTTTGAACAGTTTGAATTGAAAAAGATTATACCGCTGGAACTCAATAATGTGGATTTGTCTTTTACAAATTCTTCCTTGTGCATGCTGATTACGGTTTTTGTGGTTTTAACAACCTTAAGTCTTTGCTTGCGCAAACGCAGTATTGTGCCGTCAATGCCACAGGCTTTTTCGGAAAGCATATATTCATTTATTGAAGGGCTTATGGGTGAAACTTTAGGTAAGGACGGAATTAAGTATTTTTCTTTTGTATTTGCGCTGTTCACATTCATTGCATTCGGAAATTTTTTGGGATTGTTCCCGTATAGTTTTACTTTTACATCGCATATAACAACGGTCGGCGCATTATCAATATTCTTCTTGCTTATGAATACATTTTTGGGTTTCAAGCGGCGCGGATTGGAATATTTTCGCACATTTTTCCCTGCCGGAGTACCGGCGGTTATGGCTCCGCTGATTGTGCCGATTGAAATAATCTCAAACTTGTCACGTCCGTTCAGTTTGACTATACGTTTGGTGGTTAATATGTCAGTCGGTCACATAATTTTGAAAGTTTTAGGGGGCTTTGTTGTATCAATGGGAATCTTGGGATTCCTGCCGTTAATCGGCGATTTGTGCATCATAGCCTTTGAAATGTTTGTCGCTTTGTTGCAAGCTTATATATACACTGTTTTAAGCTGTGTGTATTTGAGCATGGCCATAAGCGGCGAGGAATGATTTTTTAACGTTTTTTTATTGATAAAGAAAGGAAATAAAAATGGAAAACGAAGTAGCTCAGAACATGATTAACATTTATGCTTATTTAGGCGCTGCAATCTGCGCATTGCCTATGGCCGCTGTTGCTTGGGGCTTGTCAAAGCTTTGGACAACCTTGATTGAAACCGTTGGTCGCAATCCGCAGGTCAGAAAAGATGTTACATTGTTCGGCTTTATCGGTATGGGTTCAATTGAAGCCGTTGCGCTTTATATGCTCATTATCGCTATTTTGTTGTTGACTATGTAATTAAAAATCTGATTAGCCGAGGGATTTTTTATGCCACAACTTGACTTTTCAATGTATGCCTCTCAAGGCTTGTGGATGATTGGCTTTTTCTGCCTTTTGTGGGCTATGTTGGCAATTTTTGTTACGCCTAAAATTGCTGATATCCAAGAGCAGAGAAAGCGCAAAATCCATGAGTATGTGCGAAAAGCGGAACAGCTGAACCGCAAAGCTCAGAGTGCGCTTGAAAAATATGAAGCGACTATTGCCGAGGCCCAAGATAAAGCCAAGGCGGAAATGGAAGATAATCAGAAGCAAATTAAAGATTATTTGCAACAATCTGAGGCGCAAATGTCGGCAAAACTAAATCAGAAGATTGCTTCCAGTGAATTTTTGTTGGCAAAAGAAAAACAAGAAACCATGCAACAGATAGAAGATATTGCCGAAACGCTGGCTTTTCAGGTTACACAAAAGCTGGGGTTTAAGGATATATCAATCTCGGATATTCAGCAGATTGCCAAAAAGGAGAATTCTTGATGGAAGGACAAGAAGAGCTTGTTGTGTCACAAGAACAAGAAGTCGCCACGGATTCGGTTGTTGAACGGCCTGATGAGGCGTTGAGCGAAACGGAGCCTTTGATAAATGGCAACGAGTTGATTGATGCAACGCAAAACGCTATTGTCGGTGCGGCCGAAAATGTTTCCGAAGCCTTGACTTTGACCGAAAAACCGCAAGATGTTCATCAAGAGGAAGATGTTCCGCTTTATATGGATGTTGAATTTTGGGTCGGTATGTCTTTTGTTCTGGTGGTTTTGATGATTGCCAAACCGATTTGGCGCACCGTTAAACAAGGTTTGCAAAACAGTATTAAGGCGGTTATTGATAAAATTGATGAGGCGGTTAAGCTCAGAGATGATGCCCAAAATCTGTTGGCGGATTATGAACGCCGATGCAATGATATTGATGAACGTGTGGCAAAAATATCGGAGCAAACGCAAAAAAATATTGTTTCATATCGCGAGCGTGAAATGAAAAATCTGCAACACGAGTTGGATAGAAAACAAAAAGAAGTTGAAGCGCGGATTGAACGTGCCACTCAAACAGCCAAAGATGAAATAAATGCCTCATTGAGTGTTAAGGCGATTGATTTGGCAGAAAAGGCTATTGAAAAGCACTTAAACGAATCAGATAAAGTTCGGTTGATTGATGAGGCTATTGCCAGCCTTGGTAAAATTAAATAAAAAAATAAAATCAATATAAAAAAGGCGGTGCAGATATTTTTTGCATCGCTTTTTATATATAAAACGCACCGCCTTAAAATTAAGGCGGTGCAGTTTTAGAAAGTTTAATGATGATGCAGACCGGAACGTGTTCCGCGCAAGTTGATGGTTAAATCCATCATGCGGTTTTTGCGGGTTGCGGTGTATGAAGCATGCACCCAACCGTCATTCGGGTCAGAAGAATCATCGCCGTAAAATTCCAAAATCAACTGGTCATAGACAAGATGTTCTCGCACCCATTGAGCAAGCTCAAAATTATCCATACCCATAATTTCAAAATCTACGGCTTCACAGCGCATGTGTTGTGATGTTTTGCTGGCTCCGCGAACAACGGCATTAAGCTTTGGCGAACGATAAGCGGAATTTACGCGAATCGGACGATTTAAGGCGTTGCGAAGTGGCTGCAAAATGTTCACGCACAACTGACGCAATTTTTCAACACCCGCTTCATCGGGAATATTGAATATTTTGCGTGCATGTGCCGTATCCGAGCGCACCATCTCCCACAAGGAAAAGTTTTCAGACAACTTAAAAGTCTTCAAACCGGCCTCGGTTGTGAGATTAAGACGGCGATTCTTCTCCGGACTGACATACGACAGATGAATCCACGCCGGTCCGGTATAATCGGCATCATAGCGCAGATATTCAAACATCATCACATCATAATCCAAGTTTTCGGCAATCCATTTTGCCACAACATTCGGACTGATGCCACGCACTCTGAAGTCAACCGCTTCACAAAGCATGTGTTGCGAGTTAGGCGCACCGTTCCACAAAGTGTTGAGGCGAGGCGATCGAAAACCGCTGATGATTGAAATGTCGGTCGCAAAATGATTCCTTAACGGTTGCAAAACAGCATTATAAATGTTCTTCAGCTTGGCAATGCCTGCTTCATCTGGAACATTTTCAATACCGTTGGCAGAAGCCTTTGAATCACTGGTCAACTCTACTAAAGAGAAATTGTCGCTAAGACGCATGGTCTTTAGTTTTGATAAATCTATTCTTTCCATAATAATAAAAATTAAATATTAGTAATCTCCCTCAATATAGCGTAAAAAAAACAAATATGCAAGCATTTTGTCTAAAAAAATTAAGCTTATGTTAAATACTAAAAAATCAGAAATTTCGGCATTTTTTAAAGATTAAGTTTATTTACCGAATTTTGTTACAATATCTCCTATATAAACATAATTTTTGATTTACATACTTAATAATCGCAAAAAAAAGTTGTGTTTATAAAAATTATCGTCATATATAAATATAGGGTTTGTTTTTTAGGAGAAAACTATGACCAAAGTAATGATTATCAACGGAAGTCCGCGTAAAAATTTCAATACGGCAAAAATGTTGAAAGAAGCGGGGAGGGGTGCTCAAGATGCCGGTGCCGAAGTTGAATATGTCAATCTTTATGATATAAATTATAAAGGCTGTATCAGTTGTTTGATGTGCAAACGTAAAGGTGTTGAACAACATGGTTTATGCTTTTATAAAGATGATTTACGCCCCGTATTGGAAAAATGTCTTAAAGCTGATGCCGTAATCATCGGTTCTCCGGTTTATCATTCATATCCGAGCGGTATGATGCGCAGTTTTTTGGAGCGCTTTATGTTTCCGGCTCATACTTATATGATTGATAAAGAACATGGCGGATTAAAACGCGTTTTGAACCATACATTGCCGACGGCATTGATTTTTACGATGAATGCAAACGAGGAGCAGTTTAAGCAATATCATTATGATGTTGTGTTGGGCGATAATGAAATGAGTTTGCGCGCAGTGTTCGGATATTGCGAAACATTATACGCATTTGATACATTTCAATATACCGATTATGCAAAGTATGATTGCGATTTGTTTGATGCCGAACATAAGGCAAAAGTGCGTGATGAACAATTTCCGAAAGATTTGCAAAAAGCTTATGAAATGGGAAAACGTTTAGCAACTATGAAAAAATAAGAAAACTAAAATAAAAACAGTTAAATTTATAAATAAACGGGTAATAAAATGGAAAAAACGGAAGCACATAAAAAGGCGATGAAGCGCTTTGAAACGATGATTAACACTGCAGATACAGCTATTGCAAAAGAGCTTGTGGCAGACGAGGCTCCTTTTTATACACCGGCATCGGCAAAACCGCTTTACGGCGGGGAGGGGTATTTATCGGTTGTTCATTGGATGAGAAAAGGCTTTCCCGATGTGCAGTGGAAACTGGAAGAAATGGTCGCCGAGGGCAATATTGTTGCGGTACGTTGGACCTTAACCGGCACTAATGACGGCGAATTTATGGGAATGCCGGCAACCGGCAAACATATCTTAACATCAGTTATGAATTTTTACTATTTTAATGACGAAGGCAAAATCATAAACGATGTTGCCGCCGAAGGAATGATCGGCATTTTACGCGGTATAGGCATGCTTGATAAGTAATAAAGACAACACAAAATCAAGTAAAATAGTTATTGTTTTTTTGAAATTTTTATACTTTAATTTGCATATATTTGCAACTCTTTTATTTTCTTTTCATTAAAGACTTAAAAAAGCCGCCTTTCTTATCAGGCGACTTTTAATCGGGAACAAAATATAAATTACAAGAATTTAACTGTGTCCGACAAAGGTTTTTTATTCGTATGCGTTGGTGCCGGTGCCGAAGATGCTGTCGGATAACCGAACATCATCAGCAAAACAGGCACTTCATTTTCCGGCAAGTTAAAGGCTTTTCGTGTTTCATTCGGCACAAACATATTTACCCAAGTTGAATGAACACCCAAGTCTGCGGCCTGCAACATCATGTGCGTTGCAACAATACTGGTATCCTCCACACCGGAAGTGATGCTTTCATCAGCCGGATTATGCCATTGTTGATTTTTATCGTAACAAATAATCATGGCAAGAGGGGCATTATAATGGCAAGGGGTTAATTTGCGCAACTTGTCCATCGCCTCTGATGATTGCAAAACATAAATCTTCTGCGGTTGGTTGTTTTTAGCAGTGGGCGCAACTCTACCGGCCTGTAAGATTTTTTGAATTTTTTCATCTTCAACCGGTTTGTTGTCATAACTTCTCTGCGTATAACGAGCAGTAATCAGTTCTTCAAATGTCATTGTTTATCCTTTCTGTTGATGTCTGTTTTATAGCATTGTTTTTCAAAAAATGAAAGTAAAATATATTTATATCCACTCTCCGTATTTTGCAAGTTTACTTAAAGCAAATGGTCACCATACCACCATATAAAAAACCTCCCAAAAGGGAGGTTCTGTTTGGTGGTGGATTGGTGCTTCAATGACGATTTCGCATAATTTTAAGCGCAAAAGTATCTGTTAATATCAATATGTTAGAATTAAGTAAAGAGTACCAACTTCAAATAAATGTAATCCTAAACAATTCCAAAAGCCAAAACACAAAGAAAATCAGAGAAAAAAAGATATATTTATTGGAAATATGTTTTTGAATTCTTGGTCTATATAGTAAAGGAGTTAAAATATACGCAATCATATAATCAAAAAATAAACTAATGCATAAACGCTCAAATATATCAATTTTGAGAATAAATGCAGTCAAAAAAGCTACGACTGCTGGAATAACCAACAGACCGGCTATAAATAAAGTTATTTTTTTTGCTCTTTCCATTTATTTGTTTCCTCAGTGCTTATTTTTGATAAATGCAACAATTAAGGATAACAGAGCTAATCCTAAACCCAAATATGCTGTTCCATATAAGACATTCTCTTGCAGGTATTCTGAATAGCCTAATAAAAATCCAATTCCTAAAATGATTGCAACAGCGACCATTAAAAAATAAGGCACCCAGCCGATGCCGGTTAAATAGTAAGATATTCTCGGATATTTACGAATAAACTCAGACAGAAACTTTGGTGTTTTACCAAGACAAAGCAGAAAGATTAAAGCAATAAACAATAAGCTTTTTTCATAATTTTATCCTTATAAAACCAAATTATAGCTATACTAAATCAAAAATAATTTAGAATCATTTTTATGCATTTTTTCCACATAAAAACGACATTTTTTAAGTTTTTCCCGCATATATAAATTAAAGTATTTATTTTCTATTGACTAACGAAAATAATCTGCATATTGTAAACCAAAATATGTAAATAGTTGATAATATTACGAGGACTGAATGTTAAAAAAGTTTTTGATTTGCCTGCTAAGCATTGTTCTTTGCTTTTGTGGTTATTACGGTTTGATTTATTACGGACAAATTACGGATAAAATAAATCAGAATTTTGTTGTTACTGATTTTTCATTTCAGAATGTTATTGATAAGGCTAAACAATTATCTGATAACCCATATGCGGTGCCTGATACTATCAGTTCTTCGGAATTGGCAAATCTGTCATATGATCAGTATCGTGATATTCGCTTTGTTAGAGAAAACGGACCTTGGTATAATCAAAAGTTGCCTTATGAAGTTCAATTTTTTCATTTGGGAAGCATTTTTAAGATTCCGGTTAAAATAAACGAGGTTGTCGGTGATGTTTCAAAATTACTCACTTTTTCAGCGAAATATTTTGATTATGGAAACAACAAACTTAATGAAAGCGAAAATAGCAATTTAGGATATGCGGGCTTTAGAATCCATAGTCCGCTTAATACATCCGCATATTATGATGAACTGGTAACCTTTTTGGGAGCCAGTTATTTTCGCGGTTTAGCAAAGGGGCAAAAATATGGTTTATCTGCCAGAGGATTGGCAATTAACACTGCGGAAATGATTGGAGAAGAATTTCCTATTTTTAAAGAATTTTGGTTGCAAAAACCAAAAACTAAAGACAAAGTAATTACCTTATATGCCCTATTAGATAGTAAAAGTGTGAGTGGAGCATATCGTTTT
>JAZSBR010000030.1:0-25430 GCA_045602545.1 Alphaproteobacteria bacterium | reverse complement strand
TCAAGTAAAACAACAAAATTATCAACCTTTGAAGACTTGGAATTAAAATAAAATCCAGTACCATTTTTCACATTTTTACAAAATAATTAAAAATAATTGTTGCATAAAAAAATTTTTGTTGTAAAAGAGAGTTGAACTTCGCATTGTAGTTCAGCCTGGTAGAACGCTTCGTTCGAGACGAAGTGGTCGCTGGTTCGAGTCCAGTCTATCCGACCAACACAAGAAAACACCCTTCGGGGTGTTTTTTGTGTTGAATGCGCTAGCATTGGACACGAACCGGCGAGAAGCTGGTTTGACCACAAGCGAAAGGCACACGAGAGTGTGCCGGTCGGCAAGGCCGATGAGCGCAGGGGCGACGAAGTGAAACGAAGTCAGTCCAGTCAAAAGGGCCAACACAAGGAAACACCCTTCGGGGTGTTTTTTGTGTTGAATGCGCTAGCATTGGACACGAACCAGCGAGAAGCTGGTTTGACCACAAGCGAAAGCGAGACGGAAGTATCGCGGTCGCCCTTGGGCGATGAGCGCAGGGGCGGCGGAGTGAAACGAAGCCAGTCCAGTCAAAAGGGCCAGATTTAACAAATCGTCAGAAATAACGACTTGTTTATTTATTTTCGATACTTGTAACAAGTCCGTATGATATACTGTCAAAAAATATAATTTCCAATCATTTATACGGACTATTTTTCTCAAAATTGATTTAAAATATTTGATTTTAATTTTGCAAATGTATAAGTTAAAAAATATAGGGAGCGAAATATGGAATTAAAGAAAATTACTACACAAGATGATGTTGATACGGTTAAAAGTTTTTTCTACGATATATTTTGGGAAGAAACCAATTATGATTTAATCCATTTCAAAGATTCAGTAACCGGAAATCATAATTTTAAACGATTAGAATACTATTTAGGATATGAAAACGATAGTATCATCGGTATATCCGGTGTATATGCAGATAACACAACTGAATGTTGGCTGGGGTGGTTCGGTATCAGACCGGAATATCGACGCAAAGGCTATGCATCTGCAATGCTTAACTTGCAATTAGAAATGATGAAAAACTACGGATACGAAATATGTCGTCTTTATACTAATGAAGTTATAAATAAAGCAGCTGTACAATTATATATAAAAAAAAGATTTAAAAAAGATTCTGATTATGGAAACCATATTATAACAATGGTAAAACCTCTGAATGATAAAATATATGTTTCAGAGTGGCAGGGAATACCTTTGGGATTTGTTCCTGAAACACCAATTTAGTCCGTAGATTGCATGATGCCTCCGACCAACACAAGAAAACACCCTGCGGTGTGTTTTTTTTGTGTTGAATGCGAAAGCGTTGGAGACGAACCAGCGAGAAGCTGCTTTGACCACAAGCGAAAGCGAGACGGGAGTGTGCCGGGCAGATTTATATTTGATGCTACCAAATTGCTGCGTATAAAGACAACTCAAATGTCCGATAATATATGTTAATTTTTATATTGAAAAAACCGGTTTTATTATATTTTTTTTTTGATTTTATGCATTAACTATTAAAAAAAAATATTTACTTTTGTCTAATAACGTGATAACATAATTATATAGTTTAAGATACAAACAAGGAGGTTAGAAATGGAAAACCCAAAAACATTAAAAACAAACGAAGAAGAATTCAAAATTGAAGAAATTATATCCATAACTTCAGAAAGATGCCTTAAGGATGTTAATTCTGCGCAAGTTCGTCAAAAATTGTACGAATCCTTAAAAAGTTCTACCGAATATACATATGATGAAAATAAATCATTGTCTGAAAATATATATGCGGCATTTCCTGAATATAAATTAAAAGAACTTACCGAAGAATATCTCGCTAAGATGAATTCGTGGAATAATCTTGATTTGTCTCTTATTGATAAAACAATGCATTTGAAATTTGCCGCTTCTCGTTTTATGATTCCGAATGTTCTTACAATAAAAATTAAAAATGATAAAGCCAACAGGAATACGAAAGCAAAAACAAACAAAAATGAGATAGGTCTTAAATCGTATAGTTCGACGTTTTTCAAACGACTGTTAGAATAAGTGATTAGTACACTGACTTTATAGAAAACACCCTTCGGGGTGTTTTTTGTGTTGAATGCGATAGCATAAGACACGAACCGGCGTCTCTATAACACGATTTTTATTTCCTCTTAAATGTAATTATTGACAATTAGTTTAATACCCTTTAAAATGGCGCTCGTAGTATAACCAGAGTATAAAAAACTATGTTAAAAAGCATTAAATCCAAAATCACCACTTTAACCTTCATAATATTATGTATCTTGGCAATCGCCATAACCGGAGTTGCCTCGCTTTCTTTTTATAATGACAAAGAAATGACCATCGCCGCGGGAGGTTTATCCATCTCGTCATTCACGGAAAGCTTAAATAAAGAAATTACAAAGTTAGAGAAAAACGCCCTTGATTTAGCATTGATGGGAGAAATTTATAACAAAGCCGGTAAAAAAGAAGAAATCGGAGTGGAACTGTTGACCGGAATTTTTCAAAATTATCCGGATTCGCTCGGTGGCGGTATTTGGTTTAAGCCTTATGTTATTCAGCCGGATAAAAAACGCAGTTGCCTATATGCTTTCAGAAATTACGATGATCAAATTGTTATGGATTATTCTTATGAATCAGAGGAATATAATTATTTGCAACAAAGCTGGTACACCGAAATTATGGCTGAGTTGGAAAACGGGAAAAAGCTTTTTTGGTCAAAACCGTATTATGAAGATTTAGGTGCAAGAACCTTGATGACCACGGTCGGCTCCGGAATTTATATTGATGGCCAATTGATTGGTTTATCGACCGTAGATTGGAGAATGGATGATATTTTAAATGAAATCTCAAAAATAAAACCAACCTCAAACAGCTTTGCCTTATTTGCCGATAAAATAAACGATTATATCATTGCTTATGCCGAACCGGATGTTGATAAAAATACTTTAATGGGAAAAAGCCTAAAAAATCTTCCTTGGTATTCCGAAAATCTTGCGGAAGGCAAAGTATTTGATTACAAAGGAAAAAAATATATTCCTTATATCAAACAGCTTGATAACGGTATGTTTTTAATTGTTAATGTGCCACTTGCCGAATTGTTCCATGATGTATTGCGCAACTTATGCATTTTGTTGGCTTTTCTCTTGATAAGCAGTGCGCTTATCGCACTTATTTTATACAAGGTTTTGCGACGCAATATCAATGAGCCGATATCAAAATTGACCGAAACGGCGCAAGAAATAAGCCGTGGAAATTTAGATAAAACAATATTTCTTAAAGAGCCTTCCGAGTTGGTAAAACTTGCAAACTCTTTCAATAAAATGAAGATGGACATTAAAACCCAATTAACCGAGTTGTCGAAAATTTCTTTAGAAAAAGAAAAGATGGCATCGGAATTGGCAATTGCAAAAAGCATTCAGAATTCCGCTTTACCGAAGGATTTTCCTCAAGATGAGTGCTTTGAGCTTGTAGCCTCAATGACACCGGCGCGCGAAGTAGGCGGCGACTTTTATGACTTTTTCCCTATTGATGAAAATCACTATGCCTTTGTTATAGCAGATGTATCGGGAAAAGGTATTACGGCAGCTTTATATATGATGTCGGCGAAAACAGCCATAAAAAATATGTTGCAGGCCGGATATGATATTGAAGACGCAATAAACAGAGCAAACAAAACAATATGCGAAAACAATAGTGAAGGTATGTTTGTAACCGCCTTTATCGGCATCATAGACCTGACTACCGGTGAAGTACAATATATCAATGCCGGACACTGTTCTCCTTTGTTGAAGGATGAGACGGGTTATAAATATTTTAATACTTATTTGAATCTTGTTTTAGGTGCTTTTGCAGAATATCGCTATAAGAGCGGAAGCTTCAAAATGGAGCCCGGAAACCGTCTGTTTTTATACACTGACGGAATAACCGAAGCCCAAACCAAAGAGTTTAAAATGTACGGAGAGGAAAGGTTGAAAAAAACCTTAAATCTTAGAGAAATGTCTTTAGCAAACACATTAAGTCAAATTCACAAGAGTGTCCGTAATTTTGCGAAAGGCGCACCGCAATCTGATGATGTGACAATGCTTGCCCTTGAATTTCATCACAAGAAATAAAGGTTAACACAAAGGCTTTTGTTTTTTATAAAAATCAAGAACTTTATTCAATGCGCAAAATAGTATTTACGGCATTCATAAAATCAATTTCAGGATACTCATCTTCCAGTGTATCGCGGTCTGTAATGCAATATTTTTTCTGCTCGGAATCATAAATAAAGAAATAAAAATCATTTTCACCTAAAATCAGCCAATTTGCACTGTTTCCGTTAAAATAAGCAATATTGAATGCGGCAACATCTTTATACCAATTATTATCTTTAATATCTGCGCCAAAAATACGCGCATCTTCATTGGAAAAGCCATTACATTCTTTTATAAGATTTTCAAAATCCGTCGGCATCTCCGGCAAATTATTTTGCTTTAGTTTAAGATTACAAATTTTGATTTGAGCTTCGGTTGCCGGTTTATTATATCCGACCTGCTCTTTTATTATATCAATATCTGACATAATTACCTCTTTCTTGTTTCCAATCTTTACGCTGAGCATACGGATTATTCTTCGGATTTCCGCGCCAGCTGTTTCGTCCATGGCTTCCGCTTATACGATTTTGATTGTTTTCAGCTTTTGTTTTAATTTCTGCTTTTTCTTTTTCCGGCAAGCCCAAATATTTGCGATCATAAATCATGTTATGAAAACCGAGCATACAGCGCACACCTTCCGGCGGTTGAATACGATAAAACGAGCTTTTTCCTATTTCTCTGTTATAAAAGATATCATTATGATAATTACCCTGCAAATCCTGCTCCAAAGCATGCATCGCATCATGTTGCGGATAGCGCACTATAAAGCACATATTTTCATAATCATTGATATTAGTCCAGCTCTGACCTTGCGCTTCTTTAGTGGCTGAATCCTTGATATTAACGATATGATGAACATCAATAACCGGTTGATCAGCCCACTCTTCTTTCCAAACCGGCTGACCGTTTTCCTTATACTTTGTTAAGTCGGTAATTCCCTTATGCATAGCTCTTATGAGAGTTTTAACATATTCCTTTTTAACTCCCGGCATTGCCAACAATCCGGCCCGGAATTCTTCTTCATTTTCTTCAATAAACCGCTTGGTATGACGGGCCTTATAACTTTCCTTAAAAACTTTAACCGCACCACCGCTGAGCGGATCACGCATTTGTTCATTAATTATATAGCAAAAATCCTTAACTTGCAATTCCGGCAGTTTTTCCGGCGGAATTCCGAATATTGACAGACCTTTCTTCACTCTGTCCTCAATGGCGGCAAATTCAGGGACTTGTTTAAACACATTCCAGACAGAAGAATTTTTCAAATCATAATCTTCAGGTTTAGTTTCGGCTCTTTCACCTAAATTATCTTTAATTTTACGAAAAGTTTCAGATAGCTGATGATATAAAGGTTTGTCCACATAACCGTTAAATGCCATACGCGCAACATCTTTCTTATCTCTGGATGTTCTATCTGCCGCATAACAATACAAATGCAAATTGTGGCTTTCCAAAGTTTTTGCTAAATTTTTCTCATTATCTTCACTTGGTTCGTTAATAAACTTTTTACACGATTCGGCAATTTCATTATAGCACTCATCATCGGTTTTCACTGCTTGAGTCTGCCCGATATATAAATTTGTTTTAGACCGCTTCATTTCATTAATACGTTCTTTCAGCGACAAAGCTTGTTGTTCGGTCGTTAAATCACTTTTCTCGTGAAAAATTTCGGTATTATGAAAAATCGGTTTCATTACATATTCCTTTTGTCTATATTTTAACGCTATTTTTCATAAAAAGCAAGAACTTTTTTGCCCATTTTTTCATACTTTTTTTCGTAACATAAAAAGCGCCGTACATATCGGCGCTTAAAATATAATTTGACCTTTTTATTTTCTTCTCAAAAACGACGGAATGTCCAAATCATCTCCGGAAAGATCCAAATCAACAGGCTTTTCATCGTCATACTTTTCTTCCGCAGAAAGCTCAACAACTTCTGCCTTTTTACGATTTCTAAAACCAATTACTCTGTCAATAAATGTCGGTTTACTCGGTTCAGATTGCGTAACATCTTCAACTTTCGGGGCAACCGGTTCTTCCGTTTCAAATGTATCTTTGAAAGATCTTACATCATTATCGGCAGTGCTGAATAATTCCGATTCTTCGGCAGAATTAACATCTTGCAGAGGTGTAGAACCTTTGAAAAAGTCATCTGTTTCTTGGGTAAAGGCAGACAAATCAAAATCTTCTGCTTTTTCTTCTTTTTCCTGATTGCTGTTTGAATTATTCATAATAGCATTAAATAATGCCGATGCTTGCGGAACTTCCGGAAGTTCATCTGATGTATCCAATGACGCAAAATCGTTTTCCAACTCATTGCTCACAGAATCTTCTTTTTGTTCTTCTTCAACAAAGGCATTTGCAAAGTCTTGATTTTCCTCAATAACAGGTTCTTCGTTTTCGTTTAACTCTTCAGATAAAACAGGCTCTTGAGTTTGAGCAATACTTACCGGAGCAACTTCCAAAGTAGGCACAAAAGATGCGTCATCATAACTGCTGTCAATCAATGAAGGCTCTTTAATGCGCGGTTCCGGTTCTTTTTTGAGTTTATCATCTTGAATACCGGTAACAACAATAGAAACTCTGATTTTGCCGGACAAACTTTCATCATAGCTTGAGCCGAAAATAATATTGGCGTTGTCGTCAACTTCTTCTTTAATAATTGAAGCAGCTTCATCAATTTCCATCAAGGTAATATCCGAGCTACCGGTAATATTGATTAAAACGCCTTTGGCACCATGCATTGAGCAATCATCCAAGAGCGGGTTGGAAAGTGCTTGCTTGGCAGCTTCGGCAGCGCGATTTTCGCCTTCGGCTTCACCGGTGCCCATAATTGCCTTGCCTTTGTCCTGCATAATATTTCTGACATCGGCAAAATCAAGATTTATCAACCCAGGCATCATCATCAAATCGGTAATTGAGCGAACGCCGGAATAAAGCACATTATCAGCCAATAAGAATGCATCGGCAAGTGTCGTATTTTTATCGGCAATACGGAATAAATTTTGGTTAGGAATAACTATTATACTGTCAACTTCTTTAATAAAATTAGAAAGCGATGTTTCGGCGGTTTCCATACGCTTACGGCCTTCAAAGCTGAACGGCTTTGTAACGACGCCCACGGTTAAAATGCCTTTTTCCTTGGCAATATGCGCAACAACCGGCGCAGCACCCGATCCGGTTCCGCCACCCATACCGGCGGTAATAAATACCATATTAACGCCTTCCAATTCTTTAGCAATTTCTTCACGAGCTTCCTCGGCGGCCTGTTTTCCGATTTCCGGACAAGCACCGGCACCAAGGCCTTGAGTAATTTCAAGCCCGAGTTGAATTTTTCGGCTTGCGGAGGAATGAGCCAAAGCCTGAGCATCAGTATTGGCAACCACAAAATCCACGCCTTCAAGATTCTTGGCAATCATGTTATTAACGGCATTTCCACCGCCACCACCGACACCAATTACGGCGATTCGCGGTTTCAAGTGACTAACGGTTGTATCGGCAACACCCAGTTTTATTGACATATAGAGTTCCTCCAAAAAATAAACTTTTCAAATAAATTTGCTTTGAAGATAAAATAAATAGATTAAGTTTTAGTTACTATTTTTTTTATTTTACGAATTTTGTTTCAGCCAGTTAAAAATTTTTGCAAACCGGCCGCTTTCGCCTATCGGATGATTAACAATTTTTTTCGGACGACGTTCTTTTGTTTCGGTTGCAAACATCAAAAGTCCCAAGGCGGTAGAAAACACCGGATTATTGATAACTTCCGGCAGACCCTGAATATTGCGCGGACCACCCAATCGAACCTGTTTATCCAAGATTAAGGACGCAACATTTCTGATCCCCGGTAATAGACTTGTACCACCGGTCAAAACAACACGATGATTTTTCTGTCCTGCCAAACCGTGATTTGCAAGTTTTCTGGCAACCATTTCAAAAATTTCTTCCACGCGCGGAGCAATAATTCCAATCAAATCAGAGCGATGAATTTGGCGAATTGAGCTGTCATCTTCTTCACCTAAAGGATATACATTTAAGGCTTCATATTCATCATGACTGACCATAAATGCACAACCATGCAATATTTTCAAATCTTCAGCATGCGCAAATGAAGTTGTCAGGCCTTGAGTAATGTCTTTTGTAATGTTGATTCCTCCGACCGGCAGGGTTGAAAAAGCAATCGGATAACCGTGTTTAAATGTGGCAATGCTGGTTGTTCCTCCACCGATATCAACAATGGTTGCCCCATATTCTTTTTCATCATCAACCAAGCAAGCCATACCTGAGGCATAAGCCGATAAAATTTTATTTTCAATATCCAAATGTGAGGCTTCCACAACAGAAGAAAGCGTTTTATAGGTAATACTCGGATATAGCCCGAGCATAATATTAACCGCCAATTCTTCTCCATAAATATTCATCGGGTCTTTAATATCTTCTCCGCCGTCAATTTTATAATTTATAGGAAGACAGTGAATAAGTTCATTATTATCTATATTTATTTTGTGCAAACCTTTTTCTATAACTTTATTCAAGTCAATTTCGTTAACCGGTTTATTCTTATGCAAGGCAATTGAAGCACTGCGCAAACTGCTTGATGTTTTGTCGCCCGAAACATTCAAAATAACGCTGTCAATCCGCTCGTTTGCCATTTGTTCGGCAGCTTCCACCGCGTTACAAACAGAGATTGTCGCTTGGTTTATATCGGTAATAACACCGTTCTTAATGCCTTGAGAAGCATTATAACCATAGCTTACGATTTTTATTTTTTTATCCCTTGTGATATGCGCGATTATACAACAAATTTTTGAAGATCCGATATCAAGGGCGGCAATGGTTGAGCGGTTCATTTATTTTCCTTACAAAATAGCTTTTACGGCACAAGAATCAGCGCCGGTTTAATTATCTTCGCTGATTTTTACGATAACTTTATTTTTCAACCTTAAATCAATAAAAGTTAATTTACGTTTAAGAATACCATTAGTTTTGTTCAACTTAACAAGTTTTTCCCAAGCTTGTTGCACACCATCTTGTGGAAGTTTTACGGTTATACCATTTTCAATATCATCAAAAACCAAGTCCCAGCGCCTTTTTGAAACAAAACTTGCCGCCTTGACACGTGCAAAAAGTTCTTTATCGCTTGAGAGAACATCTGTCAATTCTTTAATGTTTTCCGGCGCGCCCTCACCCACAATCAGCAACAATCCTTTTTGCGGAACATACTCCGTTTCAATAACTTTTCCGTCCTCATCAATCGGATAAAATTCATTTTGATATTGCCAGATTGATTTAACATCTTTTTCTTCCAAACTGATATGCAGGACATTCGGGAAATAACTTCGGCTGATGCTGACATTTTTTACCCACGGAAGAGATTTTATTTTTTCGCTCAAATCAGGCAAGTCTATTTCCAAAATATTTGCACCGCGTTCCAAACCGATAACGCGCATAATGTCTTCTTTTGAAGTTTTTTGACGTCCTTGCAGTGTGATATCTTCCAATCCCCAACCTTTTTCGGCGGTTGAAACATAAATTTCGCTTAAAAAAGAATCTAAGTGCCTGCTGACCAAATTATGGCGAATTGTAACAATTGAAAAAGCAATCGCCGCAATCATGCTCATAAGCAAAAGATTGCCCAAGAATCTGTATGGCCATAAAACAGGTGCGTATATGCGGTTATCAATATCCATTATTTGTGCTTCCCGATGATTTTAACTTCCCACTCAAGAGTTATGTTTTCCTGATCTTTAACTTTTTGAATAACCGTATTTCCCAGAGTTTCCAAATCCTCAGCACTGGCAGTTCCGTCATTTACCAAAAAATTGCAATGTTGTGGCGAAAAAGAGGCTCCGCCGATTTTCAGCTCATCACCTCCGACAGCTTTAATCAATTTCCAAGCCGCAGTTTGAGGCGGATTTTTGAAAGTCGAGCCGGCAGTGCGCACATTTTGCGGTTGATGGGTCCGACGATATTCGGCCTGTTCCGATATTATGCGAGAAATTTCTTCGGCACTGCTTTTGTTTGTTTTTAATACCAATTCCAAAATAATCCAATCTGCCGGAAATTCGCTTTTGCGATATGCAAAATTAAAATCTTGCGGTTCAACCTCAAAAATATTTCCTTTTCGGTTCATAACTTTTGCTTTATGCAGAACATTTGCCAGTTCCGAGCCGAAGCAACCGGCATTTGAGCGAACTAATCCTCCGATAGTCCCAGGAATTGAACAAATGAATTCCAATCCGCCGATTTCATTTTCAAGCAAAAACTTTTTCAAAGCACCGTTTTGCAAACCGGCACCGCAATAAAGCAAATTGTTTTCATATTTAAGAGTGGCAAAATTTTTGTTTTTAAGCTTTATCACAACGCCGTCGATTCCACCGTCACGCACCAAAAGATTCGAGCCTCCGCCAAGCACAAAAATCGGGGTATTTTCATCTGTATTTTGCAAAAATGATTGCAAATCTTTTTCATCTTCAGGCAAGAACATAACTTCTGCGTTTCCGCCAGCATTCAACCAGGTATGGCGCGCCATCGGCTCATCAAATTTATATTCGCCTTTTATTTCCGGTAGTTTTTTCATGATAAGTCCTTATCCTCCGAGGCTGTGTTTTTACGCGTTATCGCCAGAAGCATACCGACTTCCAATGCCGTACCCAAAAGAGAAGAACCGCCGTATGAAATAAACGGCAAAGTCATACCTTTTGTCGGCATAAGGTGCAAGGATGACGCCATATTAACGATTCCCTGCAATCCTAGCGAGGCAGCCAAACCCACTTCGGCATACATCACAAACAAATTCGTTTCTTTTAGCGACAATTTTAATGAGCGAATGACAATAACCGCGAACAGTGCAATAATTATCAGGCATAGCCATACGCCGTATTCTTCTCCGGCAACGGCAAAAATAAAGTCAGTATGCGCGTCGGGAATCTGTAATTTTACCGTACCTTCACCCGGCCCTCTGCCGACCAAATTACCGTTTTTGAAAGCTTCCATGGCACGATTTATTTGATAGCTTGTTTCGTTGTCACCATACAAAAATTGGTCCACACGCGTTCTAAAGTGCGGATAAAAGAAATAAAGCGAAATAAGTCCGAAGACCGCACCGACACCCATCAACCCGACCAAAAAAATCGGCAAACCGGCCAAAAACAGTTGCAATCCGAAAACTGCCGTAACCAACACCGTCATACCGACATCAGGTTGCAACAAAAGCAGAGCCGCAATCAAAACATATAATCCCGAAGCAATATATGACCCCGGGAAATAGTCATATTTTTTACCGCAATCCAAAAGCCATGCCGTAACCACAATAAAAATCGGTTTTAACAATTCTGAAGGTTGCAAAGACATACCGGGAAGACTAATCCACCGCCTTGCACCTTTTACTTCAAATCCCCATAAGTCGGTAATTACAAGCAAAGCCATTAAACCGGCAAAACCTAAAATAGAAATGCGTCGCACCGTTTTGAGCTTAAACAATGAGAGCGTGAAAATACACCCGATTGAAAGCAGGACATAAACAATTTGTTTTCTGATAAAGAAATAATCATCCGAGCCGATTTTGCGCGCCACCGCCGGACTTGCCGTGATGTCCAAAATTATGCCGATGGCTAAAAGCGCAAGTGAAACAAACAAAATTATTTTATCAATGGTCCACCACCATTTAACGATTGCATTATTGCTTTGACGAGAAAAGTTCACCATTTTCTACCCCACTATCCGACAAAGACCAATGAACCGATTAAAGCTAAAATAAGAGCGGTTGTCCAAAAACGAGCAACAACCTTTTTTTCGCTCCAGCCGAGTTGCTCAAAATGATGATGAATCGGCGCCATTTTGAAAAAGCGCTTACCTGTTTTTTTGAAATATAAAACCTGAATCATAACGGATACGGTTTCGGCAACAAAAACTCCGCCGACAATGCTGAGCAAAATTTCCTGCTTGGTCATAACAGCGATAGTTCCCAATATTGCACCCAAAGCCAGCGAGCCGGTATCTCCCATAAAGACGCGCGCTTTCGGCTTATTAAAATACAAAAATCCCAAACAAGAACCGGTCAATGATGCACAAACAACCGTAATTTCCGAGCAACGCGGAATAAAGAGCATATTGAAATCAACGGCATTATGCAAACCGGAATAATAAGCAATTGCTCCGAAAAAAGAAAACGCCACAATCAAAAGCCCCGAGGCGAGTCCGTCAAGTCCGTCGCTCAAATTAACGGCATTTGATGTTCCCGAAATCACAATAACGGCAAACGGAATATAAAGCCAAGAAAGGTTGATGAAAAAGTCAATGAACGGAAAATTCAAAATCGTATGAACTCCGCGCGGTGTTGCCGCCGTAATGATACAAGCCGCCAGTGTGGCCGTCAAAAACTGCAAAAACAACTTCATTTTGGCAGTCATAGCATTAGAGTTTTGGCGTTTAACTTTCCAATAATCATCAATAAATCCGGTAACACCATACATTAAAAGCACCAACAGGCTGACCCAAACAAAGTGATAAGAAACATTGGCAAACATCAAAATTGAGAGCATAGAGGTCGCCAAAATCAAGATTCCGCCCATTGTCGGCGTACCTTTTTTTGTTTTAAGGTGCGACTTTGGACCGTCTTCTCTGATAGGTTGACCGGCATGCTGATGAGCGTGTAAAATTTCAATCAGCTTTCCGCCGAATAAAAGGCTCAAAATAAGCGCCAACAAAAATGCCGATAGTGCTCGCCAACAAACAGAAAAATCCGGATATAAAATTGCAAACATAGAGTCCTCCAAAAATAAAATTTGCCACAAGTTTAACGGCAATATCTAAAATATCTCTTAAAAAATTGCATTTTATATTTAAATTTACGAGAATTTTACTATTATGGATTTATGTTTGCCTTAAATAAAAGGAGAAAATTCATGCAAAAATATCTGTTATTTTCATTATGTACATTGTTTTCTTTTTCCGTTTCGGCACAAGAAGCTTTTCTTGATGATATGGGCTTAGACTTTGATTCTGATGAGCCGACCTCAACTTTCAGCGAGCCGAAAAAAGAAGAAACAGCGGTTACCGGAAAAGGATTATCATCCTTTACTTCCAGCAGATTACCGGCATCAGCCGCCAAAAATATTGAAAAAGCGGAAAAAGTTTTTTGCTATACGGTTGATTATCCTTCAGCCGAATATACGGGATACACCATCAATGATTTAGCCATTACCGGTTCATGCGGAGAACTTTCAAACGACGGTATAGAAATAGTAAAGAAAGCAGTAATGAGCAACGCCATGGCATTTTCAACCGCCAGCGACAACTGCAATATTGCACCTAAAATTATGTTGCGCTACTTTAACGGAATTGACAGCACCGATGTTTTATATTCCTCTCCTTGCCACTCGTTAACCTTTTTTCACGGACAGGATATCATCACTTTAAATGCCTCGCCGGCACGTGAAATTATTGATGAAATTGTCGGAGCCTATTCAAAATTAAGCGAAAAGTTCGTGTCGCCTGCTTTGCTCGGACAAATGGTAGCGAACGGAATGGTTGTTTCCCAAAATCAAAAAGAGATGGTAAGAAAAACCGAAGCATCTCCGGCAATCAAAAAGTGGGGAACAGAGAAAAATGATACACCTGAAGCTGAGCAAAAAGCTGATGATGTGCAAAATCCGATTGAAACAAAAACCGCTCCAAAAGGCTGGAACAGACTGAAAAACTAAATCAGAATCTTTAAGTTAAAAAGCTTATTTCTGCGGAATTTTTTGTGGGATTCTTTGCGGAATCTTCAATTTTATCTGCTTATGCTCTTGAGGTATTACATACATAGGTACTTTAATAGCGTCATTAGGCGCCGGAACTTTCATCGTTCTTCTTTCCAGTTTCTTAACAACTTCCTGTTCTTCATTTTGCAAAACTGAAACTTTTTCTTTAAACTTTTCATAAGCTTCCTTAGCACCGGAAATACCGACAATTGAAGCTTGCCTTAAAAACTCCCCCGTAAGCATTTTATTTGTATCAAAAGGCTGAGCAAATTTTCCCAGTATTTTTTGCGTTAACGGATATATTCCTTTATGATAAGGTCCTCCGTTGATGTTGCTCTCAATATAAATCAGGATTTTTCCCGGAGAAAGACGGATTCCCAATCCGCGGTTTTTAACTTCTTTTGCCGTAATTTTTTTGCCGGTTTTTTTATTAAATTCTCTGGCGATATCATTATCAATACTTGTTGCCGCAGAACAGTTGTTTCCAGCCAAAAGATACCAAGCGATAACATAATCTTCCTGCAGTTTTTTCACCGCCTCAACCATTTTAGAGTGTTCAAATTCTTTTTGTTCATCATCAAACTTTTGATTTTGAGTATAATAGCGCAAGGCATCGCAAAACTTTTGGCTGAAACCGACATTACCCTTAATTCCGCTGACTTGCAACTTTGAGAGCAACGGTCTTATTTTCAGGCGTTTTTGCACGCCCTCATCGCCGTTAATAAATTCGCCGTCCTTATTATAAACATTATTGATAACAGAATCGCGAACAGCCAAATTTTCCGGCGTATTTTCAATAAACATTGAAGCAAATTTATGCACATTTTCATCCGGCGAACAAAAGGCAGCACGCAAACATGCCGACCACTCGTTTATTCCGCCCTGAAAGAATCCGGCGCGCACAACAATACTTTTTCGCCCGTTTTTACCGCCTGCGTATTTTTTTCTGAAATTACAATAATCTTCAATGACCTCGCCTAAAGAATTATTTTTATCCTTAAAATACTTTAAGCGCTCTGTTTCATCACCCAAAGCTCTTGGTTTGTCTTGCACATGACGAAGTTCCAGATGGTTTTTATTATAGTGCGGACATTCGGCACGAAAGACACCCGTAACAACTTTCGGTGCGCCGGCACAATAACGCGCGTCCGTGCGCAAAACCTCCAATTCACCTTTATTATCAAAATATCCGACAAACATTCGGTGCATCTTGTATAAAACCGCTTGCTCGGCACTCATTTCCGGTAAGTCTTTCGGTGTTTTTGCTACATATGTTTCGGCAGATCCGGAATATTTAGGATGTATATATGTTGTATCTCCCGTATCGGCACTCGCAAATTCAACAGTAAGGCTTTCTGAAAGTGCTTCTTTATTTTCACCATTAAAATTAACAACCTTAACATCTGAAGAATTAAGCCGTTGGTCGTTGCTTTGCCCCTTTGCCGAAACCGGAGCCAGAAAAAGCAACGGAAGCAATTTTTTATAGTGCTTCTGAATAAATTCACTGATATTTTTTTTGTTCATAACCAATGCTTTTTTCCTTCGTTTTTTTGACTATAACACAAAAAATTTCCAAAATCCAGCTTTTTTATCTATTTTTTTTCAAAAATTTTTTTTCAAAACTTAAAACCTGCTTTTGAGAGAAGATATACCACTGCACAAATTGCAAAAACGGCAATCAACAGATAAAAAGAAATATACAATATAATACCGGCAAGGATAATCGCACCCAAAACACACAAGAAATTAAAAACAAAGCCGGCAAAAGATTCGTTTTCAAGCAAGTTTTCTTCATCCGACTCGTCTTGAGAATATCCGTTCAGATGATATCCGCACTTAATGCATTTTTTTGCTTTAAGCGGATTATCTGCCCCGCAATTATCGCACACCAGATAAAAACCGTCACCCTCATCTTTCAGGCGATGATTGCAATGCGGGCAAAAGCAAAGCCCGAAAAATTTTTTAGGTTCAACTTCTTGTTGGCAATTAAAACAATACAAATTCTTCATTTTTTTCCCTTTTTTTTATATCTAGGTTATTTTTTATAAATTTGCAACAGTTTAATTTTCTTGACTAAAAAATAATTGTTTGCTAGAAGATAACTGATTGGAGAAAAATTATGAAAGATGTAGTCATAATCGGTGCCGGACCGGCAGGCATCACCGCCGGATTTGAATTGATCGGAAGCAAAAAAAAATATAATGTAACAATTATTGAAGCCGAAAACACTCTCGGCGGTTTGGCAAAAACCATCATGCATGCTGAAAACCGCATGGATATCGGCGGACACCGTTTCTTTTCAAAAAGCAAAAAAGTTAACAGATGGTGGCTTAAAATTTTGCCTCTTCAGGCTAAACAGGCGTTTGATTATTACAAAACCGAGCGGATGATTACTCTTCCATCCAAAGGTCCGAATCCCTACACAACCGACAAGGTTATGCTCAAACGCCAGCGCATATCCCGCATTTTTTACAAGCAAAAATTTTTTGATTATCCCTTAAAATTAAACCTTAAAACCATCTTCAGATTAGGGTTGATAAACACCTTTTTATGCGGTTTAAGTTATCTTAAATCACTGATGAAACCCTTGCCGGAAACATCGCTTGAAAATTTTTATATCAATCGCTTCGGTAAGCGCTTATATAAAATTTTCTTTGAAAACTACACCGAAAAAGTTTGGGGCAAACACCCCAGCGAATTATCTGCTGATTGGGGCGCTCAAAGAATTAAGGGCGTTTCAATAAAAACTCTTTTGAAGAATATTTTTAATAAAAAATCGGTTAAAGAAACCTCTTTAATTGAGGAGTTTTATTATCCGAAATTCGGTCCAGGTCAATTATGGGAAACCGCTGCGCAAAAATTTGTTTCCAACGGCGGAACCATAATCAAAAATGCCCGCGTTGTGGAATTGCGTTTTGAGGAAGGCAAAATTGCGTATGTCGGCTATAAAATCAACGGCAAATTACACTTCAGCAAGGCCGACTATGTTCTTTCCTCAATGCCGTTAAAAGACCTGATAACAGCTTTTAATATTGAGGTGCCGGAAGAGATAAAACAAATTGCCAGAGATCTTCAATATCGTGATTTCGTGGCTATCGGCATGATGGTAAAACGCCTGAAAATAAAAAATGACACGAATATTAAGACTTATTATGAAACCGTGCCTGATAATTGGATTTATATTCAGGATGACAACGTAAAATTCGGTCGTTTGCAAATTTTCAACAACTGGTCGCCTTATCTATTAAAGAGAAGTCGCTATAAAAACATTTGGCTCGGGCTTGAATATTTTTGTTCCGAAACCGATGATTACTGGAAATTAAATAAACAGCAGTGGCGTCAGGTTGCCGTTGCGGATTTATTGAAAGCCGGCATAATAAACACCAAAAAAGACGTGGTAACATATTGTGTCAAAAAGGTTTTGAAGGCTTATCCTGCCTATTACGGCTCGTATGATCAGATTGGTAAACTGCGTGATTATTTAAACGGCATTGAAAATCTTTATTGCATCGGGCGCAACGGACAGCATCGCTATAACAATATGGACCACTCAATGCTTACGGCATTCGCCGCTGTTGATCACATAAACGGAAAATTGGAAAACAAAGCTAAAATTTGGGATATCAATTCTGAAAAAAAATATCACGAAAAAAAGTAAAAAGTTATAATTTTTTCCATACTAAAGAACATCTTTAATCTTGTTTGCCTGCGCTTATTTATTCAAGCGTGAGTGCATTATGCGCTTGAACAAATAAACTAACAGGAGAAAACAAATGAAACTGAATAAATCTTCAAATAACAATAACGAATCTTGCTCAACAGGCACTTCCTCCAATCAAGGTTCCGGCTCGGTAAAAAAGCCTTCCGGCTGCGGTTGCGGTTCTGCCAATGAAAAAGAAATGGATATGAACTTAAATCAATAGTCCTTATCTTTGCTAAAAAAAAGCCTTGTATTTTTATGCAAGGTTTTTTTTCTTTGCCTAACCAAAAATTAAATAATGCCGGATATTCTCTTCCGGAATAAGAGGGAATAAGAAAATGAGTTGGTTCAGCACAAACATAGACAAGCATAAACATTGTTTTTTCGGCACAAAAGGAGGTGTTTCAGATGGTATTTATAAAAGCTTAAATACCAATACCATGAGTGCCGATAAAGAGGAGAATATTCGCAAAAACTTAAAAATCACGGCATCTTATTTTGATATGAAATATGAAAATATGATGCTTTTAAGACAAGGTGTTTCGAACACGGCTGTTTATGTTGAATCCCCTTCGCAATTTGAAATTTGGGCTGACGGCGCCGTAACCAAAAATTCTGATGTTTTATTGTGTTTAAAAACCGCCGATTGCGCACCGATTTTATTTACCGATTACAAAAACGGCATAATCGGAGTTGCCCACGCCGGCTGGCGCGGAGCATATAAAGGCATTGCCGAAAACGTTTTAAGCCTTATGCTTGAAAAAGGCGCGGACATCAATAACATAAAAGCCGCCATCGGTCCTTGTTTGCAACAAAAGTCATTCGCCGTAAGAGAGGACATGCGTCAAATTTTATTGGCACAATCAATACAAAACGAGCGCTATTTTTCGGCTGATTCGGACGGCGAACATTTTTATTTTGATTTAAGCGGGTATTTGGAAGATAAGCTATTGAGCTTGGGTATAAGAGATATTTGCAATTCCAAAATTGATACATATGTTTCCGAAAACGGTTATTTCAGCTATCGTCGCAACACAAACCTTGATTTAATCAAGCAAAAATTTGACTACCCGACCCAACTTTCCTGCCTGAGATTATAGGTTTAATTTCTTTTATCCCCGCATTTGCAATAGTCTTTAATCGGGCATTTTTCGCACAAAGGTTTTTGCGCCTTGCAGATATATCGCCCGAACAAAACCAGCCAATGATTGGTATTGATCACCATCTCTTCAGGCAAAACTTTCATCAGGTCTTCTTCAACTTCCAAAGGAGTTTTACCTTGGCTGAAATCAAGCCTGTGCGCGATTCGCATAACATGCGTATCAACCGCCAAAGTCGGCTGATGATACCATACATTCATCACAACGTTTGCCGTTTTGCGCCCCACTCCGGCAAGCTTTGTAAGCGTATCGCGGTCGGCAGGAACAACGCCGTCAAATTCCTCAACCAGTTGCCGGCTCAAAAGCATAATATTTTTCGCCTTGTTATTAAAAAGCCCGATTGTTTTAATATATTCCTTTAATTTTTCTTCACCCAAAGCCAGCATTTTTTGCGGTGTGTCGGCAACCTTAAACAGCGCCTCCGTTGCCTTATTCACTCCCTTATCAGTGCTTTGCGCCGAAAGCACAACCGCCACCAACAACGTATAAGGATTATGAAAATTAAGTTCACATTGAGGGTTTGGATTTTCGCGTTGAAAAATCCGCATAATTTCAATAATTTCGCTTTTTTTGCGCATTATGCCTTAACTCCGCCGGCGCCTGCCGCCTTAGGGGCATTTTCATCTAACGGCCAACGCGGACGAGGCTTAAAATCAAGCGAATTTGTGTATCCCAAGCGATAGCGCTCCAAGCCGGCCCAAGCCACCATAACGCCGTTATCGGTGCAGAATTTTATCGGCGGAGCGGCAAATTCAAGTCCGTATTTCTCGCCCAAATTTTTGAGCTTGGAACGCAAATATCCGTTCGCTGCCACACCGCCGGAAACAACCAGATGTCTGCCGGTCGGATATTTTTGCTTGAAATATTTTATGGCGCGCTCAAGTTTTCTGATTAAGCAATCTGTTGCCGTAGCCTGAAAACAAGCGCAAATATCGTTCATATCTTCTTTCGGCAAATTGGCATTTTTGATATCACCGTCCGGAGAATACGACTCGATAAGTTTTCTGACGGCGGTTTTCAAGCCGGAAAACGAGAGATTGCAATCGTTTGAACCGAGCAAAGGACGTGGTAATGAAAAGCGGTTTTCATTACCCATAGACGCCAGTTTTTCAATCATCGGTCCGCCCGGATAACCAAGCCCCAGCATTTTTGCCACCTTATCAAAAGCTTCGCCGGCGGCATCATCAATCGTTGTTCCTAAGCGCTCGTATTCGCCGACATTTTTAACTACCAAAATTTGGCAGTGTCCGCCGGAAACAAGGAGCAATAAATAAGGAAATTCCACTTCATTTGAAAGCCTTGCGCAAAGTGCGTGCCCTTCCAAGTGATTAAGCGCAACAAACGGCTTATTTAAGGCCAAGGCAAGAGATTTTGCCGTCATCACTCCGACAACCACTCCGCCGATAAGCCCCGGCCCGGAAGATGCGGCAATTGCGTCCACCTCGCTCAAATTCATTTTTGCGCGCTTGCAACAAAGAGCCACCAGCTCATCAATATGTTCAAGGTGCGCACGGGCGGCAATTTCCGGCACAACACCGCCATATTGCTTATGTTCTTCCTGCGATTGCAGAGCCTCGCCCAAGATTTCTTTTTTATCATTCACAAGAGCAACGCCTGTATCATCGCAACTGCTTTCAATTCCCAAAACTATCATCTTTTTTCACTTCAAAAATTTTTATTGCTTGCCTTAAATTATTTTCTGTTGTAACTATATGAAATAAATAAGCTTAAAATGTCAAGCAAAAAGGATTAAACAGATGACAAAAAACGTATCGGAAGAAAAAGATAATGCCCGCAATGAAAGCGCAAAAACCTCTTCTTTTTTAGGTTTCGGTTGCGCCGTATTGCTGATTTGTATGGGTTTATGCCTGAGCTATGACTTATATAAAACAAAGCTGATCAGTTCAGATATTCTGCCTCAGATGCAAGCAGATTATGAAACACAGATTGCCGAACTCAGCGCCGAAATTGAGTTTTTGAAGCGTGAATTTAATAAATTGAAAGCCGAAAATATAAGCTTTGATGCACTTTCCGAAGAATACATAAATGAAAAATTAAGCGAGTTTAAGAACGATGTATTAAACATGGCACCTCAAAATGCCGAAGAGCAAATTTTGCAAAACAATGCCAAAATAACCGCCTTGGAGAAAACTATTACCGATATGCAAAATGAAAGCCATCTTATGCCGCAAGAAATTTTGCTTTCTGCCGGCGCTTTAACCATTCGCAACATGGCGGAAAACGGCGAAAATTTTGCTTATGAAGCCGAGGTTTTGCAACTTATGGCACAGGGCAACCGAACGGCAGAACAATATGTTTCCGAAATCAGAAAATTTTCCGCCGAACCGCTAAACACAAAAACTTCATTGATAAATAAATTTAAGAGTATTTATGCCAATTTAAGCGGTACGGAAATAAAAACTGAACCTAAAAACGAAGATCTGACCAATGCCGAGTCTTGGAAAAATGCCTTTTTTACCCGTCTTAAAAATCTCGTTACTTTTAAGCATAAAAAGACCCTTAAATTTGAACCGGCACCGGATGAAATTTATGTTTTGGTTGAAAACGGCAATTTAGCGCAAGCTCTTGCCGAGATTAAAACTTCTCAAAAATATACTTCTTTAAATTCATCAGCGCTTAATATCTGGATGCAAAATGTGCAGAATTATCTTGATTTTAATAAGGCTGTCAACGGGTTGCTGTTAAACTCTTTAGCCGGTTTGCACTTAAAGCAGTTTGAACGCGATTATCAGTAAGGCAAATAAAAATGGACGAAACTACTTTGGGAAAAATCTGGCGCGAAAAATATAAAATCGTGCCGGAACAACTCGCAAAAACGTCAGAGATAAAAACAGTATCCGCCGGATTTAATACCAATATTGATGCCGTAACCTTAATCAGCGGGCAAAAACTTTCGGAGTTGGCAAAACGCTTTGATTTGTCCTTGGCTGAAATAAAAAATTGTCCGCCTTTTTCAGATTCGCCGAAATCCGCTGTTTGCGGAATGATAAAGTGCTTTATTGAAGGCATTGCCGAAGAATGGCTCACAAGCGATATCAAAGTTGATGAATGGCTTGAAAATAATATCGGATATGATAAGTTGCAAATGGGAGGACAAGCCGGAATCATCGCCAATGTTTTGGCTTTGACTGATGTGCAAAAAATCATGGTGAACACCGCTTCTCATCCGAAATTGCTCTCCGAACAATTTATAAAAACCGAAAAACTGCTGGCAACCGATGAAAATAACCGTCTTGCTCCGGCATATAAAATCAATCGCCCTAATGACGCTTTGCCGATACACCGCATAATTGAGTTTAATAAAGACGATGTTCTGCATCTTGACGGCAAAGAATATATCTGCCCGAAATCAAACCGTTTTATCGCCACTTATGACCCCTTTAATGCCGAAATGCTGATAAATGAAACATTTAAAAACAGCCTTTTAAATGATGATTTTGATTATTTGATAATAGCCGGTTATAATCTTTTAAGTAAGGAAAACGGGCTGAAGTCTGCCGAAAAATCAGCTGAATTTTTGCAAACACTAAAAACGAAAAACGGCATTATTCATCTTGAAATAGCTTCAACTCAAGATAAAAATGTGCGCCGTTATATGCTTGAAAAAATTGCACCGTTATGCGATTCCGTCGGGTTGAACGAGCGCGAAACACTTGATGCAACTGAAGTGCTTTTCCCCGATATGTTTGAAAAGCTGAAAAATACAAAACCGAGTGCCGTAAATCTGCTTGAAGCCATAACAAAAATAAAAGAGTTCACCAAAGTAAAACGTTTGCAACTTCATATTTTCGGGCTATATCTTTGTTTGCAGGATAAAGATTATAAATTCTCGGGGCTACAAAGCTTAAACGGCATGTTGTGCGCCTCAACGGTCGCCGCCTCAAAAGCTGAGCTCGGATATTTGAGAGAAAAGCAAGATTTGTTGTTTGCGGATAGCAAGAACAAAACAATATTCTTCGGCGAGTTGAATAATTTAGCCGAGCATCTCAAAGAGCCTCTGCTTTTAAGCGAAGGTATTGCGGAGTATAAGGGATATGATTTGATTGCCGTTCCGACTATTTTGGTAAAAAATCCGAAAACGCTTGTCGGCATGGGCGATACCATTTCTTCAGTATCACTGATTTGCGCAAGATAATATTTTCCACCTCACTATCGTCACGAGGAAGAGCCAAAGGTTCTGACGCGACAATCACACAAAACAAGCCCCACATTGTCATTGCGAGGAGCGGTGCTAACCGCGACGTGGTAATCTTCCACATAAAAACCAGCACCGCTCCTTCGCAATAGCAATAATCACTTTTTAAATGTAATTGTCACCTCATTTGTGTTGTCATCGCGCAACACCTTAGCCGCCTCAGCAGGAGTCCAACGCAATCGGTCGCATTCTCCGTCATTTAATTTAAAGTTCTCGTTTTTGCATTTGGTACAACCCGAGACAGAAAATAAAGCACAATTTTCTGGAGCTTGTTCAAAAACATTTTCATCTTCCAGCCATGTTGAAACACTTGATAAACACCAATCAGCATAAAATGCTGATGTATCTCCATCAACTGGTCTATATTCCTCACAAGAATCTTTAATTTTTTGTGCACAGTTTTCCACGGCGCAATAGACTTTAGCGTTTTCTGCAAAAGCAACGTTCAAAAAGCCCAAAGAATCAAATTTCGTGCCGTCCGGAATAATAATATTTCCCGCCAGTGTCGCTCCATCAAAAACATGATGTCCGACATCACCTAAAACCAGAACTCCGTTTTTTCCCGATACAGTGGCACCGCTGCCATAGAATGTGCCAAAAGATGTGTTAAGTTTACCGTCAATAACAATATTTTTTGCCGGAAAAACGTTATTATCGTATGCATAGGCAGAAAAAACTTTACCTATTATATCACCTTTAGTTGTGACATATATGGTTGAATTTTCAGCATCATAAGTATAAATACAACCGCCGGTGCCACAAGTACCGCTTTCTTTTAAAGTAAGACAATCATCACCATAGTATGTGCATTCTGCACGCGATTCTTTTACTGTTCCAAAAGCTAAAATAATTGCCATTCCGATTATTAAAATATTTTTCTTCATTTTAGTTCTCCATTAAAATTAAATTTTTAAAACATCAAAACCGCTATAATAGCGGTCGGAAGTTAACGACTATTCTAATGGATATAGTACAACATATTGAAACCGATAAAACAGTTTTTATTCTATTGTCTTCCGACCATTGCAGTCGGGATTTGCTTGTTAAACAAGCACCATTAGATGAGGTCGTTACACCTCCGAGCCTTTTATGCTCTGAAAAATATGCTAGCAGAAAAATAATTTAATGTCAATCGGGAATTTTTCTTGACTTTTCGGGAATTATTCGGTAATATTTCGGTAAGAAAATAATTGAAGGATATAAAAATGCCCAATATGTCAGATATTACAATTACACCGGATATGCTAAGGAAAATAGCAGAAATCGATGCTTTTAACGGAGCGTTTAACAGCGGCGGTATTAAGGTTAAGCCGGAGCAATTAAAAGCCATGAAGCACATTGCGACGATTGAATCTATCGGCTCGTCAAATCGTATTGAGGGCAATAAATTAAACGATACAGAGGTTGAAACTGTCTTTAATCATATCAACAAAAAGTCATTTCAAACGCGCGATGAGCAAGAAGTCGCCGGCTATGCCGATTTGCTTTCAACGATTTTTGAGAATTATAAAGAAATCAATCTGTCCGAGAATTATATTCGGCAGTTGCATAAAATCTTGCTTTTGTATTCAGATAAAGACGAGCGTCATCGCGGCGAATATAAAAAAGATTCAAATCGCGTGGCGGCATTTGATGCCAATGGTAATGAAATCGGCACAATTTTTGAAACCGCCACACCGTTTGACACACCGCGCTTAATGCAGGAATTAGTGGACTGGACGAACATCAATTTTAAGGACGGCTTTTTTCATCCGATTATCACAATCGGCGTGTTTGTCGTGCATTTTTTATCAATACACCCTTTTACAGACGGCAACGGCAGGCTTTCGCGTGCTTTAACGACAATGCTTATGCTGCAAAACGGCTATAATTATATGCCTTACGCTTCAATGGAATCTATTATTGAAGCAAGCAAAGACGCATATTACAGAGCGTTACGCGGCACCCAAAAGACGATATGGACGGATAAGGTTAATTATGAGCCGTGGCTGACGTTCTTTATTACCTCGCTTACCAAGCAAAAGCGCCATTTAGAAGAGAAAATTGCTTTAGCTTTGAAGTCGGACACAACGAGAATAAGCAAAGCCGAGCAAGCCGTATTAGACCTTTTTGAAGATAAAACAAATTGGTCTGTTTCAGAAATGGCTGAGATTTTAAGCAAAAAAAGCGAAACCGTCAAAAAGACCGTGCAAAATTTAGTAAAGAAAAATATGCTTGAAAAACAAGGCTCGACCAAAGGCACATACTACATTTTGAAAAGTTAGCAACAATATGCTTTTAAAAAAGGATACCCGCCGGAGCGGAGAGGCTACGGCGGGGGAAAAATCCATGAAAAAAAAGAGAACAACAAACAAGGAGTAGTAATTAGAAGAACCGGCAGCTACCGACTCTCCCGTGTCTTAAGACAAAGTACCATAGGCGATAAGAGGTTTAACGGCCGAGTTC
>JAZSBR010000029.1:0-4688 GCA_045602545.1 Alphaproteobacteria bacterium | reverse complement strand
ACCTTTATATAAATCAGGATTAGATGAGATAAAAAATGCATATAAAGAGGTTATCTCTGCATTTGGATTGATTTCTAGCAGTTGTTTCGTTAAAATATCAATTTCCGGTGGCCATGATTGCAAAATATAAATATCCGGATTTGTTTGCTCAGCTTTGTGTAACAAAAGGCGATAATCCGTTGCACCGGTATTGAATTTTTCATCAAAAACGATTTGCATATTGTATTTTTCAGCCAATTTATTCATATTTCCTTGCACCAAATCGGCAAAAGTTTCATTAGCGGTTATTAGTGCAATGTTGTGATAGCCATGTTTTTTTAAGTGTTTTAACATTACTGTGGACTCATCTAAGGCGTCAGGTGCCATTGTATAATTATAAGCTTTTTCGGTAAAGCGGTTATCGCTGGAAATACCTAAATGCATAATTCTAGCATTTTGAGCGGCATCTGCCACAACACTAGCGGTCTGCGACGTTCCTGTCAGCAAAGCATCAACTTTATCAACTTCTATCAATTTTTTAACTCCAGCAACAGCTTTGGCCGGAGATTGTTGGTCATCAAAATAAATCAGTTCATAATTTATATCAGGATGTTGATATTCTTTAACAAATTCATACCCTTCTTGCATTTGGTTACCCATATATGAATTAGCACCGGTTAAAGGCAGTATGACACCAATCTTAACCACGGGTTTACTATTTGCTTGTGCGGTTTCTTTTTTCTCATCACAAGCGGCAAGAGCCAATATCATACATAAACTTAAGATAATTTTTTTCATTTTGGTTCCTTTCGTTTAGATGCCTAAGTAAGATTCTTGAACGGCTTTATTTTGCAACACATCTTCCGGCTTGCCTTCCGCCAATAATTTGCCGTGATTAAGCACAATTATATAGTCACACAAGCGTCTGATTAACCCCATGTTATGCTCAATAATTACAATCGTCTTTCCTTGTTTTTGCAGGCCGCAAATAATATCGCAAACTTGCTCTACAATCTCCGGAAAAAGACCTGAAAAAATTTCATCAAAAAAGTAAATATCCGCATCTTGCATCAAGACGCGCCCGATTTCCAAAAGCTTGCGCAAACCGTATGATAATTCTTCGGCATTTTTATGTTTGTGTTCGGTTAAAGAGGTTATTTCCAAAACCCTTTCCAAGCGGTCTTGATAATCTTTGGTTGAAACTTCTTTGAGACTACCTATCAAGTTGTTTTCCGCCACAGGCAATAAGAGGTTATCAATAACCGACATTTGCTCAATCAATCGTCCATCCTGAAAAGTACGGGCAATCCGATATTTACGAAGTTCATGAGATTTGATATATCTGCGCTTTTTATCGCGCACGGTAATTTCTCCGGCATCTGGTCGCAACATTCCGGTCAGGATGTTAACAAGTGTTGTCTTTCCCGAACCGTTTGCCCCAATTAGCCCGATGGTCATGGCTTGCGGAATATTTACCGTTAAATCATCAAGCGCTTTAATACCCATAAACTGTTTCGTTAAGTGTTTTATAGTGATAATATCCAGCCCGTAAGATGTCGGCGGGGTAATATCACATGCTACGCCTGATTGCAGTTTGTTAAAGTTCAATATGTCTTTTACTTTTTTCATTATACTCCTTTAGCCCAGAGAAGATTATTTTTCCACTGTTGTCGGCTTGCCATTAATAATACGCTTAATGACAGAAGCACTATTGATGTTACCTTCATCATCAATTCCTAATATAGAAACAGCACCATTAAAATTATGATTATTTAACATAACATCAACTACATCTTCATTATTTGGGATATTATTATCAGTAGATTTTGCATTTTCAAATCCCTCTATAATCATTTTTAAGCCGTCATACATATTTGCAGTGCAAGGCATTGGTCTAAGATTTGTATTCTTTTCAAAATGTTCATAAAAATCCTGACTACCTTCCTTTTCTGTTAAATAAATATGACCTTCAAACAGTTCCGGGGCAGAAGGAAACGTATTTATATTTGTCAGAGGAACATTAAATTCCAATTCTTTTACCTGTCTACCGAAAATTTCTATCATAGGAGAAGGCATTTCAACAAAAACAGCATCCGGTTTTGTCACTTTCATTTTAATTATATCTGCCTTAAAATCGCGGCTTGTTGGAATAGCTTGCATATCAAAAACAACTTCAAAACCATTATCTAAAAGCATATTTTTTAATGTTTCACCAAATTCAACACACTCTGCTAATGCAGCATTAAACAAGCCTATTTTTTTATATCCATGTTCTTTATAATATTTTATAAGTGTTGAGGCATGTTCTTTAGGTGTTGTTGCATGGTTAAAATTATATTTTCCTTTTCCTACCACATCAGATAACGCACACGCCATATGAATAATGTGTTTTTGATCAGCAAAATTACTTGCAAGTGTTCCTATATTTCCCCAAAAAGTCATTATTGCTCTAACTTTTTCAATATCATTAAAACGGTTTAAATTTTGCAGAGCTTTTTTCAATTCATAACCATCATCTTCAAAAACAAGCCTATAATTATACTTTAAATTTGTTTTTTCTAAATCTTTTAAGGAGAGCTCCATTGCGGCTTTCATATTTTGTCCGGCATAGGCTAAATCTCCCGTTAAAGGTAAAGTTGCGCCTATTGTAATAACCGGCTTCTCCTCTTTTTTTGGTGTCTCTGCTTTATTTTCATCTCCGCAAGCAGTTAAAGCTGTTGCCATCATTAAACTTAAAATAAATTTTTTCATAACTAATTCCTTTCAAAAATATAATTACATCCGATACTTACCAAACAGGCCTTGTGGCTTGAAAATCATCATCAACAGCAACATGGCACCATATATCATTTGCTGCAATTGTGCGGCGGTCTCATAAGGTAGGCCGATGAATCTCAAGACTTCCGGCAAAGAAATCAAAATAAGAGCGCCAACAATACTACCAACGGCCGAAGATAAGCCACCGACAATGATAATCGTAAACAGGAAAATACCCTCTTTAAGTTGGAAGCTTGACGGATCAATAAAGGCAATATAGCTGGCAAAAAATGCACCGGCGATTCCCGATAAAGCGGCAGACAAAACAAAAATAACGCTTTTATAATATTTGGTCTTATATCCCAGAGATTGGGTAAGCTTCTCATCTTCACGCAGGGCTTTTAAAACACGTCCGAAAGATGATTTATTTATCCATTGGTAAAGCACATATAGGGCAACGGTAAAAATAATCACCAAGCCTAAAAATGCGCCGTTGGAATAAAAAACATACGAACCGATTGTTGGTTTACCGATGCCGAAAATACCCAACGGCCCGTTGGTCACGGTTTTCCAGTTTTGCAATACGGAAAAAACAATAATGGATAATCCGGCAGAAACAATTGCATAATAGTCACCTTGAAACCGTGCCAAAATCTTGCCGACCGCAAAAGCCAAAACGGCATTAACAACCATACCTAATGCAATTGTGGTAAAAAATCCCAATCCGAGTTTGGTCATACCAATTGCCGTAGCATAAGCGCCGATACCGTAAAACGCCGCCTGCGCCAACGAAACCAAACCGCTCATGCCCACCAACAAGTTGAGGGATAACGCCAGCATAGAATATATGCCAAATAAAATCGCCAGATTAATTAAATATTCCATTGGTCATTCCTTACTTCTCATTTTTTATACCTTTAAGTTTCTTGTAAACGGTATGTTGAATGGCGGCAATTTGTTGATCTTTATCAGTGGTTGGCCAATTTTTACCGGTTTTTCCCATTTCCTCCGGCTCAATATCGTTATCACTTAGGGCTTTTTTCATCTTTTGTTGTTTATCGAATAACTGGTCAATATTCTCAGAAGCATCACTACTGCGTTTATCTCGCAATTTTTGCATCTTATGATTTATATATTCAACTCTGTCATTTGATATATTAAACTTCAAATCTGGTACATTTTCTCTTATTCTGCTGTTTTGTTTTTTAGTCCTTAAACAAATAAACCGATAAGTACGAGGTTTTTCAAAATTATTATGATTAACCTCCTTAAAATCGTTATTCAATATTTCAAATCCGGATTTCTGAGCATCATCCAATATATCTGCAATAAAATAACAATTGCCATCTGTCGCTCGAAATTTTCCGGCTTCATCTTGCAAAATCTTGTCACTACGATCAAATCCTGAAATCCAAAGTTGCCCACCTTCTTCTAGGAGAACATTGAATTGTTGTAAAAAATCAGACCATTTTTCTGGTTCTATTCGATGCAAAACCGTACTACAAATAATTACATCATACTTTTCATCAATACTTATATCTTTGGGTTCTGTAACTTCAAAAATATTACTTTTACCACCAAATTTTTTTCTTAAAAAATCTACTTGAATACTTGAAATCTCGGCAAAATCAACATGTAAACCGTGTTCTAAAAAATATTCTCCGATTTTACCTTCTCCGCAACCATAATCTAAAACTTTAGTAGATTGATCAAGTTTTGTGTCATTTACTATTTTCTCGGCAAAGGCGGAATCTTTACCTTTATCAATCCATGGGGTAAAACCCTTTCTATAAACATCGTCCCAAAATTTGCTATCGTACATTTTTAATCTCCTAAAAATACAGGCTTCCCATTTTTGTAAGTGCGCCACTCGGCCTTGTTTGCGATAAAACCGTTATCAAGTAATTTGCAGTCACCGGACATACATTTGCGTGTTGCATTTGCTTTGATAT
>JAZSBR010000028.1:0-23488 GCA_045602545.1 Alphaproteobacteria bacterium | reverse complement strand
CAAGGAATCGTGTTGCGACAAAGATATGTATTACAGCGGATATGAATGCCGAATGCGCCCGACGGACGGAACGGATATAACATGCGATTATGACATCAGCGGTTATGTGAAAGTCGGCAACAACTGCTATTCACCGGAAGTAACCTACGCCAAAAAGCACTACACTCCGGCGGAGGCAAATCAGTGGCTTCGCGATGGAAACGATAACTTCGTGGTGCTGACTTTCAAAAAATAAATTACCCAATTTTTACCATAATCGGGTCAATAATTTTCGGAGCAGTGTCTGAAATTTCTATTGCGCTTAAAATATCGTCTTTTGCCGCTTCAAATTGCTCTTCTGATTGACAATGAACAAAGCAGAGCGGAGTTTCTTTGTCAACAGAATCGCCGATTTGCGCAAAATCCGTATAACCGGTTGCCAAATCCAGCTTTTCCCCGAAGACGGTGCGCCCGCCGTGCATCTTGATTATGCTGACGCCGATTTTGCGCGTATCCATCGCCGTAACAAAACCGTTCTTTTCGGCAAAAATCGGCTTAACCATTGATGCGCGTGGCAGATAATTATCAGCATTTTCCACAAAGTCCGCCGGAGCGCCCAAAGCGGAGCACATTTTTGCAAAAATTTCCAAAACTTTGCCCGAGGCGATGTCTTTTTCAAATTTTGCAAAAGCCTCTTCTTTGTTGTTGAAGCGTCCGCAAGAAATAAGCAATTCGGCACCGAGAGAAAACGTAATTTCTTTCAAGCGCGTATCAACGGCTTTGTTTTCCATAAAGTTCAGGCATTCTCTGATTTCCAAAGCATTACCGACATTTTTGCCCAGAACTTGATTCATATCGGTTATAAGCGCACTTGTTTTAGTTCCGGCCATATTGGCAACATCAACAATAGAGCGAGCCAACTTTGAGGCGTCTTCAAAATTATTCATAAAAGCGCCGTTTCCGCATTTCAAGTCCATAACCAGATATTCCAAACCGGCGGCAAGCTTTTTTGATAAGATTGAGGCGGTAATCAGCGGAATTGATTCAACGGTTGCGCAAACATCACGGATTGCATAAATTTTCTTATCAGCCGGAGCCAAATCAGCAGTTTGTCCGATAATGGCGCACCCCACATTTTTAACCGTGTTTTTGAAAAGCTCATCATCGGCGGAAGTGTTGTAATTCGGAATAGATTCAAGCTTATCAATCGTGCCTCCGGTATGCCCCAAACCACGGCCGGCAATCATCGGAACATAAACATCTGAGGCCGCCAAAAGCGGAGCCAAGACAATACTGACCTTATCCCCTACACCGCCGCTTGAATGCTTATCAACAATCGGTTTATCAAAGCCGTTCCAATTCAATATTTTTCCCGAATCTCTCATAGCTTGCGTCAGGGCGGTTGTTTCAGCTTTGCTCATAGAATTGAAAAATACCGCCATTGTAAATGAAGCGACTTGCGCATCATCAACCTTTTTTTCGGCGATACCTTTAATAAATTCGGCAATTTCCTCAGCCGAAAGTTCAAGTTTGTCGCGTTTTTTTCTGATAATTTCCTGAGGCAACATTTTAGTTCTCCTAATATTCTTTTAAGTAATGCAGAATTAAGTCGGCAAGCTTTTCGCTGGCCTTCCCCACATTTTCCAAGACATCGTCGTGCGATTGTTTTTCATCGGTCAGACCTGTTCCTAAATTTGAAATAACCGAAATTCCCAATACTTTCATTCCGCAGTGTACGGCGGAAATAACTTCCGGAACTGTCGACATTCCCACTGCATCAGCGCCGAGAAGCCTGAACATTTTAATTTCGCTGGGTGTCTCAAAATTAGGTCCTAAGGTCATCAAATATACGCCTTCATACAGATTAACATTCTCTTTTTGAGCAACTTTTTTAAAATTATTGCGCATTTCTTCATCATAAGCCTTACTCATATCCGGAAAATAAGGCTCTTTATGCGGTCCCTCAAGCGGATTGCGCCCGCTTAAATTTATATGGTCTTTTATCAGCATCAGACTTCCTGCCGGCATACCCTGATAAAGCGAGCCGGCAGCATTGGTTATTATAAGCTCTTTCAGCCCTACTTCCTGTAAAAATTCAATAAAGCTGTAAATCAACTGAGGCGGGTGACCCTCATACAAATGGATACGTCCTTGCAAGCATAAAACCATGTGTTTACCAAGCTTACCGATATATACACACCCTGTATGACCTTTTACTGTTGGCAAAGGCATGTCGGTAATATCGGCATATTCAAGAACTATCGGGTCTTGCAATATATCAACCACCTTACCTAAACCAGAGCCCAAAATAATACCTATATCAGGTTTTTCATCTCCAAGTTTATTTTTAATATATTCAAGAGCCAGTTTCATTATTCATATCCTCACTTTTGAAATTTTGCGGCAAAAGTTCTTTAAGTTTGAATGTTTTAATATTTCCGTTCATATCAGCACTATGCACAAGTGTTGTTTCGTCGGCAAATTCGGCAATTTTTTGCAAACAATTCCCGCAAGGCAAAATCCTTTTGGTGTCGGCAACAATCAATATTTCTTTTATTGCTTTTTCTCCGCCGGCAATCATAGCCGAGATTGCGCCTGCTTCAGCGCAGGTTCCGCAAGGATAAGAGGCGTTTTCAACATTACATCCGCAAAAGACCTTGTTATTTTTGCTTAAAATAACCGCTCCCACTTTGAATTTTGAATAAGGAGCATAGGCGTTTTCTCTTGCTTTGAGTGCAATTTTATACAATTCGGTATTTGAGTACATTTTTATCCCCTTGAGAATGAAAAAAATGTTGATTTATTCTTTGATAATATTATACATTAAAGTTAAATATACTCTTAATTTTTTTTCAGGAGAGTCATTGTGTTAAAAAAGATTCTTTTAGGCTTGTTTCTGGTCATAATTTTAGTTCTCGGCGGTTTAACATATTATATTTCCACGCTTGATTGGAATACTTATAAAAGCAAGATAGCTGATAAGTTTTTGGAGATTACCGGAAAAGAAATAGATTTTGCCGGACGCCTGAATGTTTCATTGTTTCCCGAGCCACACATAATTGCCGACAATGTGTCTGTTTATAATCAGGGGCAAAACAAAAAACCTCTGGTAACAATAAAAAAGTTAGAAACATCAGTTTCCGCCTTTTCTCTTTTACAAGGAGTTCCGGAGATTGATTCTTTGTCTGTTTCCGATGCCGAGGTTTGGGTTGAACAATATGAAAACGGAAAATTTAACTGGTCTAATACCGAAGCAGAGGTACCATTGGAAAGCGGACAACAAACAAGCCTTCGCAATCTTAATTTACAGAACGCCTCATTTCATTATGAAAACAAATCAGCCGATATAAAATTTGATTTAAAAAACGTAAACGCCGAAATTCAGGCAAGTGCCATTGACGGGCCATATCGCATGGACGGAAACTTCATTAAAGACAATGACCATTTTGCCATAGCAGTCGGCGTCGGCAGCATTTCCAGCCTTGACGGCATTGAAATAAATTTCAGCCTGTCGCATCCTGCAACCGAAAGTAATCTGCGCTTTGACGGCACCTATAATCCGCAGGAACATAATATTAAGGGTGATTTTTCCGGTGGCTCTAAAAAAACGGCACAGGTTGTCAATATCTTATCACAAACTAAGTTGTTGGAAGAAAAAGATGAAAAAGAATTGCAGTTTTCCAGCGGGGTTGAAATTGATGAATCGTCCGTTAAGCTCTCAAGCTTTGTCACCAAATACAGCAATGATATAGAAGGCTCTGGTTCTCTTAATTATCCGTTGGTTGTGGCTGAAGATCAAAAGCGCCAGATTGATTTGAAGTATGAATTTTTGAATTTAAATCTTCGTCATTTTTATCCGCTGATAAAGTCTTTGTATGAGAAAATCTCAACAAATGAAGACGGCTATGTTCCGGATACAAATTTCAACATCAAAGCGGATTTAGCAGCAAAGCATGTTGATTTCAGTGATAATGATGCCGGATTTTTGGAAAATGTAACCTTGAAAACGGACTGGACCGATAATGTTTTGACTGTTGAAGAGTTTTATGCTTCGGCAAGCGGAGATACATCTATAAGCGTTTCCGGTAATTTAAGAGAAGAAGATTTAATGCCTCATTATTTTCTCAAAAATTCAATCATAAGCGCAGATTTTTTAAGTTTTGCTAATGCTTTGGGAGCAGATTTAAAATCCTATGTTCAGTCAACATATCGCAATGCCGAGCTTGATTTTTCCATTGTCGGCAATGATAACGGCTTCAGTATAGAGGGTGCCGAATTTACCATGGATAAGATGAAAATAAATTCCGATATTGATGTTGTTTTCTCTTCCGAAACTCCGCAAATTAAAGCTCAAATCAAAGCCGATTCGTTCAATTTTGATAATTATATGCCGGATGATAAGGAACAGCGCACATTTTTCCAACAGTTATCGGAAGATGCAAAATCATTGTCTTTTCTTAAAAATTATGATTTTGATATTGATTTTTATGCAGAATCAGCAGTTTTTCGCAGTACTCCGATAACCGGTTTAAGGATAAACATAAAGGATCAAAATGGCTTGATCACCATAAATGAATTGTCCGCACAAAAAGTAGCCGGAGCAACCGTAAATATTGCCGGAGATGTTGATTTAACTAAGGAAGTTTTTGAGGTAAAAGAGCTCAAAACAGATATCACAACCGCAAATATTGCCGACTTAATTTCGCAAACAAATTTTGCCCTGCCATCGTGGAAAATCTTTAAGACCAAGAATTTTAGCCTTTCTTCAATAACAAACGGCAAAGTTCAAGATTTTAATGTTTTAGCAAATGTTTCGGCAGACAGCTCAGATATGGTTTATGACGGAAGCATAAAAAATGTTATGGAAAATCCGGAGTTTTCCGGCAATTTCGGCATTAAAACAACTAACATCGGACAAATTCTTGACGGTCTTGATTTTGAATCAAAGACTATTCCTAACCGCAACGGAGCGCTCAACTGCGAAGGTCAGCTTTTTTATAATGCCGAAAAATTTGATTATACGCAAGCCAAATGCCTTATCGGTGCGGATGAATATCGCGGAGATTTCAATATAACAACAAAAGACGGCGTTAAACACATCACCACTAAAATAGATTCCGATGACTTTAATTTAGCGTACTTGTTTGAGTTTAATCCGAGCAAGACCGCCAATTTCGGCACGGAAAATTTATTTGATGATACCTTTATTTCCAGACCTGATTTAAGCCGTGACATTATAAACTTGGAAAAGTATAAAAATGTTGTTATGGATGTTGAGATTAACGCTACAAAAGCAACCTTAAATCGTTTGGTTTTTGACGATATGCACTTCCATCTGACTAACAAAGATAATGCTTTAAAGCTGGAAAATATAGACACTTATTACAAAAAAGCGCATTATACCGGTGAAATAACTGTTTTTTACGCAAATTCAGAGATGCCTGAAATCAAGGGCAATTTGAAATTTTCAGATGTTGATGTAGGGTTGCTCGGTGGCAATATTTATATGTTCAGCAACGGAAAATTGAGCGGAAATACGGCGTTTGAAAGCAAAGGTGCAAGCGCGTATGATGTGTTTGCCGGTATATCAGGTTATGTCAGCATGACAGCCGAAGACATAAATTTTAAGGGTTTTGACTTTTCAGCCATTCAGCGCGATATAGCCAAAAGACAATATTCAAAAGGCCTGTTTCAGGTGATTCGTGACAATTTGCAACGCGGTGAAACAGATTTTGATAAATTTGATGTAACCATCGCCATGAAAAACGGCACTTTGACTGTATCAAACTTAAAACTTATTAACCAGAGCGCAAATTCCGATTTAAGCTTTGAAGTTGATGTGAAAAACTGGAAAATTACCAGCACAATGATTATTTCATTAAACGGGATTGAAAATATTCCGAGTTTTACGGTATCTTTGAATGGAAGTTTGCAAAAACCGTCGCTTGAGATAAACATTGAAAACATTGTAAGACAATATGACGAGCATTGGAAAAAGATGGAAGAAGAGGCAAAAGCAAGGAAGGAAGCACAGCGCCGTGAGCTTGATAAACAAATGCAGGATCAGCAGGAAAAGCTTGAAAAACTTGCTTTGATTTTGAATGCTTATTCTCCGGAAATTGAAGCCTATAAGGCAAAAAGCAAAATGGAAGAAAATATTGCTTGGTACACAAATCGTCAGGCTGAAATCAACTTGATAAATAATGATCTTGACGCCATGAAAGCCGTGTCGCACACTCCGGATTATACGGCAGAGGATATTAAAAAAATAAAGGAAAAAGTTGATAATTACAACAGCCTTATTGAGCCGTGGGATGCCGAACTTTCCAATCGCCATAAGCAAGATGTTGAAGACAGATACGGCAAATTACTGACCAAAAAAAGCGAACGTGATATAAATTTGCAAAAGCTTACTGACGGCTATAATCAACAGCTCAATGATAAAATTGCTGAATTAAAAAAGCTTGATTTGGATCAAAAATTATCGGAAAATCAATCGCTTAAGCAACAAAAAACAACCTTTGACGCTTTACGTGGAGAATTTGTTGCATTAAGTACAAAGCTTGATACCGAACTTTCAGCACTTAATTCGCTGAATGATACAGACCAAAGAGATGATATCATCACAAAAGCCGAAGGCATTGATGAAAGTGTCAATCAAAAATATCTTGAGGTTGAAAAATCTCAGCAAGGCCTGCTTGAAAAATTAAGCGATATAACTTCTGACATAATAAAGGAATATGGTGATAATACAGAGTCGGCGGAAAGTATAGAGATTATCTCAAAATCAACGGAAAAAGAAAAAACCGCTGAGCCTGAAAAAAAGCAGGACAGTTCTTTGCTTAAAGATGTTTCCGAAACCGCGGAAATCATTGAAAATCTCAAAGATGAAGAACAAAAACCGCAGGGAGTTTTGATAAGAAGTTATGAACAGAACAAACCAGCTGAGAAGGTAAGCGAGCCTACAAAATCCGGTTTGCTCAAGCCGGTAGACGGCGCTCTCAAAAAAGCAAGTGGAACCATAACAATCAAATAAAAAGGAGAAATATTATGACCAGAAAACCAGAAGTTTGTATATTACCGGTTGCAGGATTGTCTACTCGCAACCTTCCAACCACCAAAGTTTTGCATAAAGGCTTTTTAACATTGGATAATCTGCCGGTTATTCAATATGCGGTGAACAGTTGTGCCGAAGCCGGCATTAAGGAAATTGTTTTCATATACAGTGACGAGTCGTGCAAGCATTTGTTTGAGGCTTATTATGCACCATATCCTTGGCTTGAAAATCACTTGAAAGAGAAAAACAAGCTTGATTTATTAAAGCTTGTGAAAGACATAATTCCTGAGGGTATGAAGTTTTCGTTTGCTCGCCAGAGTGAGCCGAAGGGCAACGGCCACGCTATTTTAATGGCAAAAGAGATTGTCGGCAAGCGCGATTTTGCCGTTATGTGGGTTGATGACGTATATATAAACTTGCATGGTGATGGTGTTTTAAAACAGCTCTGCGAAGTTTACGAAAAAACCGGTGGAATTGTTGAAAACATTATGGAATGCCCGCGCGAGGATATGGTTCGTTATGGGGCATTGGTCGGTGCAAAACGTGACGGTAATGTGGTGCGCGCCACCGGTTTGGTTGAAAAGCCGAAGTTGGAGGAAGTCCCGTCAAACTATGCCAGCATGGGACCGTATATAATTCCGAATGAAGTTATGGATATTTTGCCGGAAGTAACCAAGGGTTCAAACGGCGAGATAAATTTGACCGATGCTTTAAATTTGGCAGCGATTCGCGGAATGCCGATTTATGGCGTTTTGTGCAAGGGCTTGCGTTTTGACTGTGGCACAAATCTTGAGTTACAGAAGTCTGACTTGAAGCTCAGTTTAATGCATAATGCCGAGCTTCGTGCTTACGCCCGCGAACTGCTGGATACGATGGATCTTTAAGGGGCTGTCAAAATCGACCTCGTTATTTGCGTTTTTAGTTGCATATTTCAAAAAAAACGAGTATAGAATAGCAAAACGACCGTTTTCGCGTCAAAACGCAAAAAATCGGGCTTAAAATTGATTTGGAGTTTTTTAAATAAAATGGACAACAAAACGATATATGCGCTTTCAACCGTCATGGGCAAATCCGGAGTTGCCGTGATTCGCGTTTCCGGCGACAGGGCTTTTGATGTTTTTTCTTATATGACGGATTTAGACGTGCAAAAAATCACTCCGCGTAAGATGTATTTTACCACTCTTTTTAAAAATGTTTCACGTGAAACATTGGATAAGGTGTTGATTTCAGGATATAAATCTCCAAATTCTTTCACCGGAGAAGATATTGTTGAGATAAATTGTCACGGCTCAAAAGCGGTAATAAAAAGCGTTTTGAACGCCCTCTCCTCGCTTAATAATTTCCGCATTGCCGAGCCCGGAGAATTCTCACGGCGCGCATTTTATAACGGAAAGATGGATTTGACCGAGGCCGAAGGTTTGGCTGATTTAATCGATGCTGAAACCGAGCTGCAGCAGAGTGTTGCCCTTCGTCAGATGAACGGAACGCTGTTCAACCTATATAAAAACTGGCGTTCGCGTCTAGTTGAAACGCTGTCTTTTGTTGAAGCATATATTGATTTTCCGGACGAGGATATTCCGCAAAACACTGTATTTAAACTCCAGAACAATGTATTTAAAGTTTCTCAAGAGATAAAGGAGCATTTGGAAAATAACAATGTTGAAGAGCGCCTGCGAGATGGTTTCAGCGTTGTTATATCTGGTCCGACAAATGCCGGTAAATCCAGTTTAATAAATGCCATAGCCAAGCGTAATGTGGCGATTGTTTCGGATATTGCCGGCACAACGCGCGATTCGCTTGACTGTTACGTTGATTTGAAGGGCTATCCCGTTGTTTTTTCTGATACGGCAGGCTTGCGTGAAGCAAGTGATGAAATTGAAAAAATTGGCATTGATATTGCCTTAAATAAGATTAAAACGGCTGACTTTAATATCTTTTTGTTTGACGCTCATGAGGATTCGCCTGATATTTTTTCGCAGTTTTTATCACCTAAAAACAACTACTTAATTGTTGCAAATAAAGCAGAAGATTTATCTGAAGCGCAAAAAGAGGTGATAAAATCACAAAATGTTTTGCTGATTTCCGCGAAAGAAAATCAAAATATTGATGTTCTGCTCAGCAAAATTTACTCTTATCTTTCCGAGCAATATTCATTGAGCAATGCCAATTTGATAACCCGTCAGCGTTATCGTGAATGTTTGTCGGAGTGCTTGGAAAATCTGGAACGTTTTGATTTGAATAAGCAAATTGAGCTTGCCGCCGAGGATATTCGCCTCGCCTGCCGCGCCATCGGCAAAATCACTGGCGAAGTTGAAATTGGCGAAATTCTTGATAAAATTTTCGGCACCTTCTGCATCGGAAAATAATAATTGTTATTGCAAGTTACTCCTTCACCGTCATTCTGAGCCGAAGGCGAAGAATCCATAACATCGTCATCACGAGGAGCAGTGCTAACCGCGACGTGGCAATCTCACAAAACAAGTGACTCGGCGAAGCCACAAAAAAAGAAAGGTCATCCCTATTTTTTGCGAATGCAAAAAATTCCAGAGATCTTCGAATTAAATTTTCCTTATATATCAAATAATGTTTTGTGCCTAAATTATATGCACTTTATCAACTATCAATGACTTATATAAATATTCCAACATTAAATGACTTTGATAAAATCAAAGTCATTTAATGCCCGCCATTAGGGCGGAGGCATCATAAGCTTTTGATACATTCAAAAGCTTATGATGTTTGACGATTTCTTAGTGCAATCACTTCTTAAACGTAATCGTCACTTCATTTGTATTGTCGTTATGCAACAATGGCGCCGCTTCGGCAGGGGTGTAACGAATGCGATTGCACCATCCGCCCATATCTTTGCAAGAATCGCAACACTTGCGTTTTGTTATATCCGGCTCACGCACACAACCTGCCCCGTCCCAAAAATAATTGCCCGAGCATTGCTGATAATTTGCCGCCACAATTTTATTAGAATCTATACAATAATTAACCGTGCAATTTCCATTTACATCAAATTTTGCCAAAGCTTTTTTGCATTTTTCAACATCGCCTTGGCAAACGATTTTGGCATCGGCGCAACCAGGTTTATCATCGGCATAAGGGGTTGCAAAACATGTTTTATTAAATAAAGGTCCGAGAATTACATTTCCATCCGCCCAAGTATCAGGTATTATTAACTCCGTTAGGTGATTGAAACTACTGCAAAATGCTTCTCCTTCCACACTTGTAATCGTATCTGGGATAGTAATGCTGTTCAGGTTTGTGCGTAAAAAAGCGTGTCTACCGATGCTGGTTATTCCTGAACCAAATTCAACACTTGTGATTGGTTTTCCATACCAAGGACAATCTGTTATTGCTTCAGTATTACTCCAACTGTACATTGCACCCGTGCCGGTGATTAAAAGCTTGCCGTCCACAATATCCCAATCACAATTATCACCGCATGTTTTGCAATCTTCTTTTGTTGTTTCGGTTTTTCCGGTGCTCCCGATACATTTTTCCGCATAGCTTATTGGAATATTCATCGCCAATATCACCACACTCGTTAATAAAATCAATTTTTTCATGTTTAACATCCTTTCTTGTTATAAATTAAGCCAAAATAAAAACCCGCTTTAGGGCGGGCGGATGTTAAGACACCGTGTTTTTCTATTCGGCTCGGCGTTTTCGCGCTTATTTAGTGAGCCTTATTGCGCCGACATCCGCTCCAAAAAGCGAATTACCGGCATGACCGAAAATCGCAATATGCGACTAGAAAAACAAAGGGGTCTTACGCCCTAGAATAAAATTTATTTATTCATGTTTTTATACTATCATAAAAAATATATTTGTAAAGCAAAAAATACTTTCGCCATGCGTCGGAATCAAAACACTGTTCTTAAATTATTTAAAATCAAAAACTTACTCAAGAACACTGTATTTAAAAGATTAACTTGCGAGAATTTGAAATAAGCGGTTGCATTTTTATTTCTTTTGTGCAATATTTGCCGGCAATGAGGTCAAAATGGAAAGTTTATATGATGTAATTGTGGTTGGCGGCGGTCATGCCGGATGCGAGGCTTGTGCTGCTGCGGCGCGCGCGGGTGCAAAAACCGCGCTTGTCACCCATAAAATTGATACAATCGGTGAAATGTCATGCAATCCGGCAATCGGCGGATTGGGAAAAGGTCATTTGGTGCGTGAAATTGATGCTCTTGACGGCCTGATGGGGCGCGTTATTGATAAAGCCGGTATTCAGTTTCGCATGCTTAATCTTTCAAAAGGTCCGGCGGTTCGCGGTCCGCGCGCTCAGGCAGATAGGGATTTATATAAAAAATATATGCTTGAAGCACTAAAAAATACGGCTAATTTGACGCTTGTTGAGGGTGCGGTTGAGGGCTTGTTTTTGAAGGATAACACTGTTTGCGGAGTTGTTTTGAATAACGGCGAAACCTTAACAGCCAAGGCGGTTGTTTTGACAACCGGAACTTTCTTGAACGGTGTTATGTTCACCGGTCATCAAACCACAATCGGCGGGCGCGTGAACGATGTTTCATGCGTTGGTATAACACCGTATTTAAAAGAGTTGGGCTTAAAAGTCGGGCGCTTAAAAACCGGAACACCGGCTCGCTTGAACGGTGACACCATTAATTGGGATATTTTGGAAACCCAATCAGGGGATGAAAACCCGCAAAGTTTTTCATTTTTAACCGAAAATCTGCCGCAAAAACAAATAGATTGCGGAATAACTTATACTAATGAAGAAACGCATAAAATTATCAGAGCAAACTTTGAAAAATGCGCACTTTTTTCGGGGTTGATAACCGGTAAAGGCCCGCGTTATTGTCCGAGTATTGAAGATAAGCTCGTGCGTTTTGCTGACCGCACATCTCATCAAATTTTCTTAGAGCCTGAAGGATATAACACAAACGTTGTTTATCCGAACGGAATCTCGACTTCTTTGCCGGCAGATGTGCAAGACGCCTTTATCCACACGATGAAGGGCTTGGAAAATGTTGAGATTCTGCGCTACGCCTATGCGATTGAATATGATTTTGTTGACCCGCAGGAACTTGACCATACCTTGGCTGTTAAAAAGTCTAAGGGTTTATATTTGGCGGGGCAAATAAACGGCACAACCGGTTATGAAGAGGCCGGCGCGCAAGGCTTGCTTGCCGGCGTTAATGCCGCGCTTTATGCCTTAAACACGGGCAAAGAGTTTTATATTGACCGCTCGCAGGGTTATATCGGAGTTATGGTTGATGATTTAATCACCAAAGGCGTAGACGAGCCTTACAGAATGTTCACTTCGCGCTCGGAATATCGTTTGGTTTTGCGTGCCGATAATGCCGATTTGCGCTTGACTGAACTTGGGCATAATATCGGTTGCGTCAGTGATGAGCGCTATGCTAAGTTTAAGCAGAAAGCCGATAAGATATCCGCATATAAAAAGTATTGCGAAAACAAGATTATTTCATATCCTGAAATTGAGGCTCAAGGCATCGCCGTTAAGCGTCAGGGACAAAAAAATCTAGTAAATTTAATGAGTTACCCGAATGTTTCACGTGAAACAATTTATAAATTGGATGAATATTCCCAGAGTGTGGAAGACAAAGTTTTCGAGCAAGTTGAGATTGAGGCAAAATATGCCGGCTATCTGAAACGCGAATACGAGGATATCAATGTTTTCAAGCGCGATGAGGGCTTAAAAATTCGTGATGATTTGGATTATAGCAAAATCGGCGGACTTTCAAACGAAATGGTTCAGCGTTTTAATGCGGTGCGTCCGAAAACCATCGGCGAAGCGTCGCGCATATCGGGAGTTACGCCGGCAGCAGTTACGGCGATATTGGGATATTTGAAAAAATGATTCAGGACTATACGTATCACTGCCATACGAATTTTTCCGACGGAAAGAACTCTTTGGAAGAAATGGTCGCCAGAGCCAAGGAATTAGGCTTTTCGCACATGGGAGTAAGTGATCATTTGATTGTTCACAAAAACATTGAACAAAGCCCTTCGTGGCAACTTCTTATCAGTCGTTCCGGTGCGCATATCTATAAAAAAGACTTCAAAACCGCCCTGCCCGCCTATCAAAAACACTGCGAGGAGATTCGTGAACTTTCGCGCCGTGAAAACTTCAAAATTTATGTCGGTTTTGAGGTGGATTTTTTCACCTATGACGGTTGGCTCGAGGAGTTTAAGGAGTTTTTGGCTCAGCTTGATTATGATTATGTTATAAGCGGAAATCATTTTCTTTTTGATGAGCCTTGCGAAACGATTTATAATATTGATAAAAGACTGTCCGGAATTATTGACAAGCCGAAAATACAGCGTTTGATATCTTCGCACTTCAGGACGATTGCCAAGTCGGCGGAAAGCCGGATGTTTAAGTTTGTGGCGCATTTGGATTATGTGCGCAAAATGGGAACGGAGTTTTGTGCCGATACGGATTTTTTAAGCGAAAAAGAAGCAGTGATTTCGGCTTTAAAAAACAGTGTTACCGGCACGGAAATAAGCACTAAAGGTTTGCGTAAAGTAGGCGATTTTTATCCAAGCGGTTGGTTTTTGGAAAAGCTGAAAGAGCAAAATATTCCGCTGGTAATAAGCGATGACGCGCACGGCGTTGAAGAACTCGGATTTGATTTTGATATGGCGGAAGAAAAACTTTTCGAGCTTAAAATCAGCAACCGGATAAAGTTTTAATTTTTCCTTTGACTTTTGAAAATCTTTTTGCTATGCTGGTATCAGAATGGTATTTTACCATTTTAAGAACCTTCGGGTTCGGGGCTGTCGTAGGCTCTATATCAGAAGATACCCCAAAATGGTATCCTCTTTAGGGTACTTTTTTGGTTTTAAAATCCCTGATTTTGATCGGGGAGATTATAGCGTATGTTCAGGCATTTTAAATGCTAAAGGCTATAATAGTCATTGCTTCTGATATGATTTACGAACTCCCCGATCGCCTATGGTTCCCATCGGCGATTTTGCTTTTTAATAATTTAATGGAGAAATAAAATGAACAGGGCTTTATTAATAATAAGTGTGGTAGTGATGTGGCTTGGGGCAATCTGCGTACCAAGAGCGGAAACATGGAATTGCGGACCTCGCGATGAGGAAGGAAACTATGGTGACAGTGTTAAATGTACTTATGACGAATCAACCAAAACACTTACAATTTCCGGTGAAGGAAAAATGGGAGGTTATAACTCAACAAAAAATGACACCTCATCTGCTCCATGGTGTGGCAAAGATATCAAATATGCTGTGATTGAAAAAGGAGTAACTTCCATAGGAGCAAGAGTCTTTAAGAGCCAATCTAATTTGGAAAGTATAAGCGGTTTGGAAAATATAAATTCTATTGGAAAAGCTGCTTTTGCTAAGGCTGATAAACTGAAAAGTCTTGATATACCAAATGTTAAAGAAATTGATGGGTCTGCTTTTTTAGCAACACCAAACCTGATATATATCGGATTGCCGGAAACAGCAACAATCAATTCATACAGAAATGATGCTCTCTATGAATTGGGTTGCATAACAAAAAATGGATATAAAACTTGTGGAAGTTGCGGAAATGATTATGTAATGAGCGGATTAGGTTGTGTATCAGACTGCGGAGCAGGATATTTGGGAAAAGAAGGAAGATGTATTGATTCGGCGCTTGGTTGCGGGGATGGTTATCGTCAATTTGAAAATTTCTGTAACCGCATTCAATATACCCCTGCCGAGGCGGCTGAGGTTTTGCGTGATGACAATACAAATGAAGTGACGATTACTTTTAAGAAGTGATTATTGTCATCACGAGGAGAGCCAAGGGCTTGACGAAGCAATCTTCCACGCCGGTTTAAGGGCGGTGCTATAATTTTATAATAAACAATTATTTTTAAGTGGAAGATTGCCACGTCGGACTAAAGTCCTCCTCGCAATGACAATGATGTGCTTGTTTTTAATGTGGAAGATTGCCACGTCGCTTCGCCCTACTGTTACGAAATAAGGAAGCGGCGCATCATGTGACTTACGTCACTGCGCCGGAACTCTAGATTCCTTGAGCGTCTGACGCGCCGCGCAGACGCAGGAATGACGATAAAGGGTGGAATTGGGCGGAGATTTTTTAAGTTAATAAAATTTATAGTGTAGTTGCAAAATTATTTTGTATAACCTAAGTTAGGTTATGAGGATAAATATGGATAAAAGCGTTGAAAATGAGATTTTGAGTTACAATGTTTCACGTGAAACATTGGGTCAACTTATTGATTTTGCTGAAATTATTTGTCAATGGAACGAAAAAATGAATCTCATCAGCAAGAATTCCGTTAAAGATATTTGGCAAAGGCATATCTTGGATTCGCTTCAGCTCTCTGAGTATCTTCCGGCAAATTTTAAGCACCTTGTTGATATCGGAAGCGGTGCCGGTTTTCCGGCAATCGTATTGGCTGTTGTTTTAGCAGAAAAAAAGCCTGATGTTAAGCTGACTCTGGTTGAAAGTATAACTAAAAAAACGGTGTATTTAAATGATGTGGTGCAAAGGCTCGGTTTGAAAAATGTCAATATCATAAATTCGCGAGTTGAAAACGCTGTATTTAAAGATGTTGATGTTATCACGGCGCGGGCAGTTGCCGCAACCGATATTCTCCTGAATTATCAAAATATGATTGGCAACAGCAAAACTCTCGGAATTTATCTTAAAGGTAAGACCTATGAACAAGAGCTTGAATCTGCAAGAAAAAATTGGAATTTTGAGTGCAAGGTTTCGCAAAATAAGTATGGGCAGGACGGTGTTGTTCTTTCAATTTCAGCGGTGAGGAGAAAAAAATGAAGGTTATCTCAATTGCCAATCGCAAAGGCGGTGTCGGTAAAACCACCACGGCAATAAATTTGGCGACTGCTTTGTCTGCCGTCGGTAAAAAGGTTGTTGTTTTGGATTTGGACCCGCAGGGAAACGCTACTACCTCGCTTGGAGTTGCTAAAGAAAAAGGCAAGCCTTCAACCTATGAGGTTATAATCGGTATGCGTGACGCGAAAGATGCTGTTGTGCATACATTTTTGCCTCGTTTTGACTTAATGCCGTCGGCTCCGGATTTGGCGGCGGCGGAAATTGAACTTATCAATTTAGATGAGCGTGAATATATGCTCAAAAAAGCGCTTGCCACCATTACGGATAATTATGACTATGTTGTTATTGATTGTCCGCCGTCATTAAATCTTATTACCATCAATGCTTTAACTGCTTCAGATGATGTGGTGGTGCCGCTTCAGTGCGAATTTTTGGCGCTTGAAGGTCTGGCAGATTTAATGAAAAATATCAATGCCATTAAGCGCAACTTTAATCAGAACTTGAGGCTCTTAGGTATTGTTTTGACGATGTTTTCAAAGCAAAATAATTTAAGCAAAATGATTGAGGAAGACGTTAGAAAATATTTCGGCGCAAAAGTTTTTGAAACCGTTATTCCGCGCAGTGTCAGAGTTGCCGAGGCTCCGTCGCACGGAAAGCCGGTTTTGATTTATGATATGAGAAATGTCGGTGCTAAGGCCTATATTGATTTAGCCCGCGAAATTTTGAAAAAAGAAAGGGAAATATAAATGAGTAATACCAATAAATTCGGACTCGGACGCGGACTTGGCGCACTTTTGGGTGATGAAGAAATCAATCTTGATGATAATGATTCAAGCATTGATACCATTCTCAATAACACTGTATTTAAAGCAGAAAACAAGAATGAAATTCCTCTGGCAAAAATTGAACGTTGTGAATTTCAACCGCGTACGGAATTTGATGAGGAAGCTTTGTTTGCTCTGCGTGATTCCATAAAAGAGAAGGGGGTTTTGCAACCGATTTTGGTCAGAAACAAAGGCGATAAATATGAAATAATCGCCGGTGAACGTCGTTTTCAGGCGGCAAAACTTGCCGGTCTGGCAACAATTCCTGCCATAATCAGAAACTTGAATGACAAAGAAACGCTGGAAATTGCCTTGATTGAAAACATTCAGCGCGAAAACTTAAACGCGATTGAAGAAGCGCAAGGTTTTAATCGCCTGATGAAGGAGCATAATTATACGCACGAAGGGTTGAGTAAAACTATCGGAAAATCAAGGGCTTATATTTCAAATGCGTTAAGACTTCTGGATTTGCCGAAAGATGTGCAGAAGCTTGTTTCAGACGGCAAACTCTCCGGCGGGCATGCCCGTGCGCTTGTGGGGCTGGAAAACGCAAGCGAACTGGCTGAACAAATTATTAAAAAAGACTTGAGCGTGCGAGCAACGGAAAAACTGGCCGCGGACATCAAATTCAAGCCGATTAAAATTCAATATGTTGAGCCTGCCGATTTTCAAATCAAAAATATGGCAAAGGATTTGGAAAGAAAATTGGGCTTGAAAGTTAAGATAAATACCTGTAAAAAAGGAAACGGAAGCATATTGCTCAAATATGATAATCCGGCACAATTAAGCAGGCTGATAGATATTTTGGAACAACGTTAATTTTAAATTTTAGAAAGGACTAAAAAATGATTGATATTTTAGAAGAAATGAAGAAAAAATGCGCGGCTGCAGGCTATGAGCCGACTGCAAATATTGAAAAAATCGCGCGCGCTAAAAATATGATGTTTGGCGAAAGCGAATGGCATCGTTGCCCTTGCGACGGCTCAAACGAAAAAAGATTCTGCATTTCGCCTTTGTGTCAAAGCGATATTGAACGTGACGGAATTTGTCACTGCCGTTGCTATCAGAAAAAAGCAAAATAAGGTTTTGTGATGGCTGAGCCGAAGTTTGTTCATTTGCGCGTGCATACGGCCTATTCGCTCTCATTGGGAGCGATGACCGTGCCTGCGCTTATGAAAAAACTTGCCGCAAATAATGTGGCGGCTTGTGCCATTACGGACAGAGGAAATTTGTTCGGCGGAAAGGCTTTTTCGCATTATGCCGCCGATTTCGGGGTTAAACCGATTTTGGGCTCGGAGCTTTGTCTGCACAACGACGACTCGGAAGATATTGCTCTCTCAAAGGGTAGGGAGCTTGAACCCGACAGAATCATATTGCTTGTTAAAAATGATGCCGGCTATAATTCATTGATGAAAATGTTTCGGCGCTATTATCTGGATAATATGCAAACCTGCGATGTGCCTCAACTATTGATGCAAAACTTGCGCGATTTTCACGAGGGTTTAATCTGTTTGACCGGCGGATATGAAGGGCCGATCGGTCGGCTTATTTTGCAAAATCGCAAAAGCGAGGCCGAAAAAAAACTGCTGGAACTCAAAGAAATTTTCGGTGACGATCTTTATATGGAAATTTCACGCGTGGGATATGAAGAAGAACAGCGTTCAGAGCCTGCGTTTATTGAACTTGCTTATAAACACAATATTCCGCTGGTGGCGACAAATGATGTGTTTTTTTATGACACGGATATGTATGAGGCGCACGACGCGCTGATTTGTATTGCCGCCGGCGAATATGTTGCCAATGAAAACCGCAAAAAATATTTGCCGAACAATCGTTGGCGCAGTGAAAGCGAAATGACAGAGCTTTTCAGCGATATTCCGGAAGCTGTGCAAAACACGGTTAATATTGCAAAACGGTGCAACTTTTTATCAGAGAAAAAAGAACCTTTGTTGCCGATTTTTATTTGTCCGGACGGAAAAACGCAGGACGAATTTATTACCGAAGAGGCGTATAAAGGTCTTGATGAACGCATGAAAGTGCAAGTTTATACTCCCGATATGACACCGGAAAAGAAAGCGGAAATAGATAAGATTTATTACGCGCGTCTGGATTATGAACTTAATGTTATCAAAAAAATGGGTTTTCCGGGATATTTTCTGATTGTGTCGGATTTTATTCGCTGGTCAAAAGGCAACGGAGTGCCGATTGGTCCGGGGCGCGGTTCGGGTGCCGGCTCGATTGTGGCCTGGGCGCTCAAAATTACGGACTTGGACCCGATTCGCTTGGATTTGCTCTTTGAAAGATTTTTGAATCCGGAACGCGTGAATATGCCGGATTTTGACGTGGATTTGTGTCAGGAAAACCGCTATAAAACCATTGAATATGTGCAGAAAAAATACGGCTATGACCATGTGGCGCAAATTATTACCTACGGCAAACTGCAATCAAAAGCCGTTATCCGTGATGTGGCACGCGTTTTGCAAATGCCTTATTCTCAAGCAGACAGAATCTCAAAAATGATTCCGAAAGGGCAGGGCGGTAAAAACCCTACCTTGCCGGAAGCTCTGGAACAAGTGCCGGAATTGGAAGAAATGCGTGTTAATGACCCGCAAATAAATAAGCTCTTTGATATTGCCATTAAGCTTGAGGGACTTTATCGCAACTCGGGTATGCATGCCGCCGGTGTTGTTATCGGTGACAGACCGCTTGACCAACTTGTTCCGCTTTATAAAGACCCGCGCGCCGATATGCCGGTTACGCAATACGATATGAAATATGTGGAAGAAACCGGTCTGATTAAGTTTGACTTTTTGGGCTTGAAAACACTTACGGTTATTAAACGCGCCGTTGACTGGGTTAAAAAAATTCACGGCATTGAGCTTGATATGGCCTCCATCCCGCTTGATGACGAGCCGACATACAAAATTTTGCAAGAAGGAAACACCAGCGCGGTTTTCCAATTTGAATCGTCGGGTATGCGCGATGTTATGAAGCAAATTAAGCCGGATAGATTTGAAGATTTAATCGCCGTTATCTCGCTTTATCGCCCGGGGCCGATGGACAATATTCCGACCTATATCAACCGCAAGCACGGCAAAGAAAAAATCAGCTATCTGCATCCGGATTTGGCGCCGATTTTGGATGAAACCTACGGAATTATGGTTTATCAGGAACAGGTGATGAAAATCGCTCAGGTTCTGGGCGGATATACGCTCGGCGGTGCTGATAAACTGCGTAAAGTTATGGGTAAAAAGCAAAAAGAGGAAATTCCGCACCAGCGCGAAATGTTCACTCAAGGCGCTATAAAAAACGGTATTGACGGCGAAGTGGCGAAAACGATTTTTGACCAGATGGAAAAATTTGCTTCCTACGGATTTAATAAATCGCATGCCGCGGCTTATTCGCTTATCTCATACCAAACGGCGTATTTAAAAGCGCATTATCCGGTGGAATTTATGTGCGCAATTATGGATTTTGATATCACAAATGCCGAAAAAATCTCGTTTTATACCGAAGAAGTTAAAAAAATGGGATTCAAAGTTTTGATGCCGGATATCAATGAATCTACGGCGCTGTTTAAAGTTGAAAACGGTAATATACGTTTTGCACTTGCCGGTATAAAAGGTGTGGGTGAAGCAAATATGAACGCGATTGTGGCTGAACGTGAACGAGGCGGAAAATTCAAAAGCATCTCCGACTTTATTCATCGCGCGGATATTAAACAGATTAACCGCAAGCAACTTGAACAACTGATTAAAGGCGGGGCGTTTGATTGCTTGGATGAAAACAGAGGAAAATTGTTCGCCAATATTGATAATATCTTAAAGCATATGGCGGCGGCAAGCGAACTTAAAACCAGCTCACAAAGCTCGCTTTTCGGGGCGGAAGAATTGGCGGCGGAAGTGAAATTGCAGGAAAAAGCTGATTGGCCGAATCTGGAACGTCTGCAATATGAGGCGGAAGCCATCGGATTTTATCTTTCGGCGCATCCGCTGGACAATTATGCTTCATCAATGAAACGTTTGGGAATTAAAAACTTCGGCGAAATCAGCAGAAACATCAAGACCGGCGATAAACTTCAGGCGAATTTGGCCGGCTGTTTGCAATCTTTCCAGCGAAAAATCAGTAAAAGCGGAAAGCCGTTTGCGTTTGTTAAACTTTCTGATACATCCGGAGAATATGAAGGACTGCTCTTTTCGGACGGAATTAAAAAATACGGCGATGTCTTGGAAAGCGGAGCGCCTCTTTATGCGCAAGTGACTATTGATAAACAAAGCGAAGATGTGCCGCCGCGCATGATGTTTAATGTTATTAAAACGCTTGATGACGCTATTGCTGAAAATTCTAAGGGTTTGATTGTTTATGTTTCGGATGTGGCGGCCGTGCGTCCGATTAAAGAAATTTTGAGCCATGAAAATTATGGCATAAACAGGGTGTATTTTAAGCCGGAAATAGATGATTGGGATGTAAGAATTGAACTGAAAAACGGATATGCTTTCGCGGACGGAAAGGCAATTACGGCAATCAGAAACGTTGCCGGTGTGACAATGGTGGAGGAAATTTAAGATGAAAAATGCAAAGAGATTCTCTATTTTGAGCGTTTTGGATACCACAATCAGCGATTGTTGGCGCTTTTTGAAAAATTGGAAGGTTTGGCTTTCTTATGCAACCGTGCTTGCCTTGTTGGGAATTTTGAGCGGAAATTGGTCGCATACCTGCAAGGATTCGCTTTCTATATCATGGTGGTGCGCTTCTGCGGGTTCGGCTTTCGGAGCGTATGCAAGAATGGGTGTTTATTTTTTATGCTCAATAGTATTATGCTTTGCCTTTTGTTATGATATTTATCAGCAAAAAGCCGGATTCTCGGCAATCATAAAATTTGGCAAAGAAAAGCTTAAATTTATGGGATTTGTTTTTGGTTTGTGTGCGTTATTTTTCGGCTCGCTGGCAATTTGTATCTGGCTTATTTTCAGAAAAGCCGATCCGAATTGGTTGGTGGAATTCGGATTCTTTTTGGTGGTTTTTGCCTTTGGCACACTGGCTGTTTTGATATTGAGAACATCGGCATCGCTGGGACTGTTTCTGCAAAGCGGAAAAATGCCGGATTTTGCGAAATTATTCAAGCTCACCAGCGGAAAATTTTATGTTGTTTTGATTACGTTTTGTCTTTTGACTTATGCCGTTAATTTGTTGCAAATGCATCTTATGGGGATGTTGGAACTTTGGAATATTAAAAAAACTTATTTTGTTGTTGCCTTGACAAGTGAATTTTTGAGTAGTTTGCTGAAGTTTTTTGTTTTGGGCGGATATGCGGCGTATTTTTGGGCATTGAAGGAATGCTTGTTGCAAAAAGAGGTTGAAGAGACAGAGCAACCGGCAAACGATGTTGTTCCGGCTGTAAAAAAGGTGCGTAAAAAAGTACCGACAAAAGCTGAAAAAACCAAGAAAACAAAGATAAAAACCGGCAAAAAAAGGAAAATTTGAGGCGATGCCGGCTATCGTTTTTGCAAAACGATGAGGTTTTTATACAAAAACCTCGTGGATGATTTGTTGCAAGTGTCGCTTGTTTTTTAGTTTAGTAAAAGTTCTCGGTTTAGCAGCGGTTATCGGTATGGTGCCGGATATATAGCTGTTTTTTCATTCTTTTGTTTTTCATGCTTTACAAATTAAAATTTTTTTGCTATCCTAAACACTGAGCATAAAAGGCTCGGAGGACGTAAAACCTCATCTAATGGAGCTTGTTTAACAAGCAAATCCCGACTATATGGTCGGAAGACAATAGAATAAAAATTGTTTAGTCAATTTTAATATATTGTGCTATATCCATTAGAATAGTTTTACGCTTCCGACCTCTGTTCGGAGGTTTTTTTATGCTTAAGTGGAATAATTTTTTTAGAAAAAAGGAAAATTAAGATGAAAAAACTAATTTTGATGATAGGCGCAATCTTAGTGTATTTTGCAAAAATAACAACAAGTGTGTGGGCTATGGTTTGTACTTTTACCGAAGATGCTAATAATTCAGGAAAATATGCTTTCAGCGCTGTTGGTTCTGATAATGATACTGAATTTAACGATACAAGTTGTGATGGACAATATCCGAGTGGAATAAACAGTTGGGATGATATGAAGAAAAAAATAACTACGGCTGAACTTGGCGATAATGTAAAATCGATTGAAGATTATGCTTTTTACGGAGCAACTTATTTAAATAGTATTAGTATGCCGAATATAGAAAAAATTGGTGGTTATGCTTTTTATGGTACGGAATTAACTCAAATTGATTTGCCTGATTCACTTAAAGAAGTAGATGGGCAAGGCTTTAATATGAGTGCTGATTTAGAATTGATTATTCCTGACTATTTGGATACGAGTCAATGGAGTGAATATGCTTTTTATGATGGTTATTATGAAAAGAGTATTACTTTTAGATGCAAAGGCTATTTAAGTAATTGTGAAGATAATATCAGAGAGTTTAATGAAATAGTTTTCATTGAGCCTGCTACCGAGTCGCAATGCACCGGAAAATATTATTATGACAATGATGAATGCTATGAGTGTTGGGACAGTGACGCGCAATCGTGTCATTTAGATGATGACGGATATATGAGAACAGAGTGTAGGGATGGCTATATGACTACGACATGCGAAGATTGTGATGACTGGTGTATGGATGTTGATGATTGCGAGGCTGATTATGGTTATGCACGAGGGACGGATGAAGCGCAAAACATTTGTTTTGAATTACCGAGTGATTGCATAGCCGTAAATAATAATGGTTCATGCAAAACTTGCGACAGCGCATATTAT
>JAZSBR010000027.1:0-2356 GCA_045602545.1 Alphaproteobacteria bacterium | reverse complement strand
CTACTATCTTGAAAAGGGAATTGAGCCTGAAAAAATATTAAACTTAACACCACGCGAAAAAGACTTTTATTTGGCAAGCGCATTATACTGGAAAGAGATGAAAGAGGGTAAAAATGGCAAAGTATGAAGACGAATTAGTATTAAAAGACAGCGTTTCAGACAAGCTTGATAAAATTACCGGCAAAATGAATATCTTGTCCGGCAAAAGCGAAAAAATAAAAAGTGTTTTCACGGGTATGGCAAAAGGAATTGCAAGTGCCGCCGGTATAAGTGTTGCCTCAATCGGCGCACTTGCTTTGTCTTGTTCAAGAGCGGCAAGAGATGCCGAAGAATTACGCGCCAAAATGGACTTATTAACAGGTTCGTCGGAAAAATCGCAAAAAGTTTTTGCCGATTTGGATAAGGAAGTCGGACTATTTTCACGTCAGACTTTAAGAGATTTATCGGTTCAGTTATTGGATAACGGCGTAAGCACCGAAAAGCTGATACCGACTTTAAGAATGCTTGAGGGTTTTTCAATGGGTAGTGAAGACGCATTGAAAAAATTAACCACACAATTAACTAAAGTATCGGCAAACGGCCGTGTAACAGCAGAATCATTGAGGGCATTATCAGCGGTTGGCATTGACGGCCAAAAGGAAATGCAAAAACAATTGGGTGTAACACCGAAGTTGTTTAATAAATTATTGGCCGCCGGCAGGATTACATTTACAGATTACGAGCGTTTATTGACGCGCGTTTATAATTCAACGGACAAATACAATCAGTCGGTTGATAAGCTTTCCGGCACGCTTAACGGCAGATTTGAGATTTTGCGCAACAAAATCGGTATTGTGAGCGATAGATTAAAGGAAAGTTTGGGGAATATTGCTTTGCCTTATTTGGAAAAGATTGTTAATAAAGTTACCGAGTGGGTTAATGATCTGAATAATTTACCGATTGAAAAGGTTGAAAAGCTTAACGAGGTTTTTGTTGCTACCGGCAAATTGATTGACGGTATTTGGTGGGGAATAAAACAATTATTAGGTGCTTTTGAGCGTTTATACAATATTTCATCAGGATTTATTGGTGTGTTAACAAGCTTAGGCGTAGGTGGTAGCGAGTTTTCGGAAAAATTTAATAAATTATCTTACAGCGATATTGCCGCCGGACTTTGGGAGGGTGATATTTTAGATAGAGTTGAACAAGCAAACGCCAAACATATTGATAATATTTCGTCCGGACAGAGTTTTCAAACACCTATTCCGCAAAGCACAACGAATATGACAAACACATTCAATATTAACGGCACGGTGCGCGAGGAAGCTGATATTACAAAAATCGGAAACGCAATCGCTGACCGCTTGCAGATGACATACATCAATCAGGGGAGTTATTGATAATGGCTAACAGATTAACGGTTTATTTTTACAACCAAACACGCGGCGAAATTTTGACATTGCCGATAAATCCGGACGCAATCCCTTTACCTCAACAGATGAATGTTGACCGTTATAATGTTATTGATTACGGCGAGGTTGCTATTGTCGGCGCACGGCAATTAAAAACAATATCTATTAACAGTCTTTTTCTCAATGATAATGCCGGAAGTGTTTTAACGACTACATACACAAACATTTTGACCGGCGTTATTAACAACCTGATTACAAAGCAAAGCACAATCAGCAAATTGCAAGCATGGCAAGAACAGAGGGATTTAATCCGCGTTGTTATATCCGACCACTTTAACGAACTAATGAAAATAACACGGTTTGAGCCGGTAGTTTTAGAAAGCTCAAAAGTTATTCATTATCAAATTGATTTTATTGAACATCGTGATCCTATAAAAGACACTTCCGGTGGCTCGATCTTATCAATTTTAGCGAGCGGTTTGGTTTCACGAAATGCAATCCGGACACTTGCAAGCACCGTGACGGCAAAGGCGAGCGATGACCTTTATTCTATTGCAAAACGTTATACCGGCGACGCCGCAAATTGGACGACTATTGCCGAGAAAAACGGCTTGAGCATTGACAGCGATATTGTCGGAAAGGTTTTGCGCTTATGAGAATTTTTGTAAATGATACCGAAATTAAAACAAAGATTTTTATTCGTTGGTTTGGCGATTATAAGCAGGCGGCGCGGACTTTATCGTTTGCTTATTTGCCTATGGAAAAAAGTTGCCGTGTTGGCGATAAAGTCGTTATGTATGATGATGACGGCAAATTGATATTTACAGGAATGTGCATTGATGATTATTACAACACTTCGCAAAAGGTTTTCAATGTTGAGTGCATTGACTTATTGTATAATACGCTAAAAAGTAAAGCTTTCGGAAGATTTACCGGCACGGCGGCGGATATATGCCGAAAAGTTT
>JAZSBR010000026.1:0-2568 GCA_045602545.1 Alphaproteobacteria bacterium | reverse complement strand
CAAGGAATCGTGTTGCGACAAAGATATGTATTACAGCGGATATGAATGCCGAATGCGCCCGACGGACGGAACGGATATAACATGCGATTATGACATCAGCGGTTATGTGAAAGTCGGCAACAACTGCTATTCACCGGAAGTGACCTATGCCAAAAAGCATTACACGCCGGCGGAGGCAAATCAGTGGCTTCGCGATGGAAACGATAACTTCGTGGTGCTGACGTTTAAGAAATAAAAATTCTAAAAACAGTACATAAAAAAGGATTCGTACATTTTAGTACCGAATCCTTTTTCTCGTTATCCTATCGGGCAAACTTTTACCAAAAGCTCATTTCTTGCCTTTTTTTATGTAATTTACAATTTTTTGAGCTTCATATTTTCCTTTTTCATTGATTTCATCGGTGCTGATTTTCTTTTCTTTAGCATAGTCTGTGGCATCGGTTATGATCTTTTCGCAGATTTTTTCTTCCAAAATGTAATTCACAACCAATTCATAACGGAATACATTTTTTCCCATATCAAACGCATAATAAGTCTTGTCATCAATGCCGGTTGAATATTTTTCAACACCCAAGCCAAGAAAATAGCTGACCATTGCCGAGGCTGTCGTCGGTTTTGATGCGGACATCGCACCGAGTGAAAATGCCGTACAAAAATAATATTGCTGAGCCGGCGTAAATTTTTTATATTCAGTCTTAAATAGCTTCGGATTTCCGGCAATCTTAAACCATTTATCTTCTGTTGATGATTGATTTTTTACGCTTGCAACGGATTTTATATTTTCAGATGCATTCGTTTTTGAATTAACAACAGTTTTTTCCGATTCGTTATCGTCTCCGCAAGCACTCAGCATCAAGCAGGCAGATAACAAACACACTAAAAGTTTTTGCATACACATTCTCCTATACTTTTTTTTGAAAATAATTTAAAATGCCTAATATAAAGTTAAATTTTAAGTATTTGAAAACATAAAAATACCGGCACAATATTGAAATTGTACCGGTAATGAAAGGAAGGTTTTATTAATATGATATAACTTATTTCTTCAAAAATTGCGGGGCAGACAAACCGCGCATGGCAGCAATTTTGGCAGCGAGTTTCTGCTTTTTTAAGGTTTCAGGATCAACATTTTCAGTTTCATCATCTTCATCATCATCGTCATCATCATCGTCATCATCATCATCTTCGTCATCATCATCATCATCATCTTCGTCATCATCGAAATCATCGTCATCGTCGATTTCATCTTCAAAATCTTCTTCCAGATTTTCATCTAAATCACTGGTATATTCGCTGAATACCTCATCGCTGTTTAAGTATTCAAGTTTGCGCTCAACATCTTCACTAAACGTTGATGATTGAGATTTTAAGATGTTTGTAAGTTCTTGCTTATCCATTGTTTTCTTCCATTATGATACGACCTGTTTGTGCCACAATCTGACTATCCAAAACCCAGCGGTTAATCAAAATTATTTTTTCATCTTCAATGTTCATTGCGTGCGCCGAATCGATGATGATATCCAATTCTTTATCATCCAAATCGTCATCAACATTAGCCAAGGCGCAAAGTTCTTTTATCAATTGCAAAGCGTGCGAACGATTCGTTATTTTGCGCGCTTCAGCAACATAATCAATGCTGTCGGCAACTTGAATAACGCTTAATACGGCATTATTATCCACACCGAAAATCTCCGCTGTTTGCTTCAAAAAGGCGATTTCGTCCTCATCAATACTGCCGTCAGCCTTGATGAGTTTGCAAATGATTTTCAGAAAAACGATTTTTTCTTCTGTTGACAATTCTTTAATGTAATCTTCAGCCATCATATACTCCTATTGGAATTCTTTTTCTTCAAGCGATTCTAAACGAATAAATCTAAAAGTCAATAGATAACATAGGCAAAAAACATTTAAAAAGCATTAACGAAAATAAGAGTTGATTTGTTTTAAGCGAATCGACTTGATTTTTTGCGTTTCAGATATCCTGTACATAGCATATATATTTTAAATGTGTATAAAATGTAAAAAAATATTGAAAAATTAACAAGGTTGTGGATAAAATTATCACTGTACGTAACTTATTGATTTAGTTAAAATTATCACCTTGTGAAGCCGTTAAAAATATTGTAGGTTTTAAAAAGTTAAGACTTTTTGCAAAATTTTTAAAAAAAGGTGTTGACAATGAGGAAAGGGTGTTATATAAGGGGCGTCACCGGCCGGAAGGTTGGTAGTTATAGAAAATCGTAGAGATGTAGAATTAAGAGGATATGCAGACGGTGTATCGGAAGATATATAAAGTCTAGCATATTTGATAGTAAAGGAACCTAGAGAAATTCTTTATTTGAGTAAGATGATAGACAGGATTGGAACAATCAACAAATTTGAGAGTTTGATCCTGGCTCAGAACGAACGCTGGCGGCAGGCTTAACACATGCAAGTTGAGCGGGATTTATTTGATAGCTTGCTATTGGATAATGAGAGCAGCGCACTGGTGAGTAACACGTGGGAACATACCTTTTGGTGGGGGACAACAGTTGGAAACGACTGCTAATACCGCATAAGCCCTGAGGG
>JAZSBR010000025.1:0-1736 GCA_045602545.1 Alphaproteobacteria bacterium | reverse complement strand
TGTTATTTTTATTGATGGTCGTTTTCGTGTGGCGTGTGCCTTAAAGGCTGTACTGCACGCCGGTCCGAATTTACGGATATTGATGCACGATTTTAATGACAGACCTCAGTATCATTGCATCTTGGAGTTTCTTGATATTATAGATACGGCTGATACAATGGCTTTATTTAAGGTTAAAGAAAATTTTGATAAAGACAAACTTTTAGCACTGTATGAAAAATATAAGTATATTTACGTGTAGATTGAGCCAATTTAGCAATTATTTGTGTCTAAACTTTATTTTGATGCCGAAAATTGTAAGAACGCAATGTTTGTTTGTTTTTTGAAACGAAAACAGTATAGAAAAAAGTTCATATCGGCGCCAGTGAGTATATTTTTGCAAATCATTAAAAGACTTCTGCACGCAGCGCTTTGATTGTTCATTTTGCATATCTTCATAGCTCCATATATACAAAGACATCGCAAATTTAAAAAAGCTGTGCTTATATGTTTTATACAGATGATGAGAACGAAGTTCGTCATATAAATGTTTCAGCGCCAACGCATAGCCGTTCAGAAAACACTTCTTTAATGCTTTTTCCATAACTCTAAAATTACTCACGCCTTGTCGTGAGGATTTTTAAATAAATACAACATAATTTTATTTCTACAAAAGACTATATAAATTTTTGGCAATGTGAATTTTTATCGTTCAATTTCGGCTTTTGATTTTTTGAGATTGAGCGGATTTATCTCTCTCGGTAGGAGTTTGGGATAATTCGGGTGCGCCAAGAAATAACTCTCTAAGGTTTCGCCGGCCTCTAAATATACAATCGGCTTACCAAGAGCAAGCCATTGCGGCAACCGTTTGTCATAGCCCTCTTTAGAGCTGACGCGGTTAACGTATTCTTCTGAATTGCCGCGATTGATAAAACGCTGACGGTATTCATCTAAAGCATTACGTGTCGGGAGGAAAATTTCATAATCAATACCGGCTTTATCTAAATGTGGCAAAGACTGCTCCGGATGACACCAAACGAGGATATAATCGTATTTACCGATATTTTCTTGAACGGCGGCAACGTAATTATTCGGAAAATCCGGATTAAGCTCTTTCTTGGCAATACCTTGACCTTTAACCGCCTCGGCATCATATTGTTCGTAGTTTTCAACCACATATTTATATGGTGTGGATTCCAAATCCAAAACGTTCTTATATTTTTTTGCCAGCGTTGTTTTGCCGACACCGCCGAAACCTGCAATAATAACTGTTTTATGTTGTTGCATTTTGCACCTCTTTTTTTCACATTTTTATTATTTGTTTTATGTGAGAAAATACAGCATTTAACGATATCCCGCTTTTACCTGTATTATCATTTTTAATATCTTGTCCTTTTGAAATTTTATGATAAATCTTACTCTTTTCGTGCGAAATCAATTCTGATTGTTTTTTTTCTTCTTTATAAACATTACTTTTAATAAGTTGAGAATAGCTGATTTGATTATACCTATTAGAACCATATCGGCGCGATATTTCATTATCACAAAGAATCTCAGAGCATTTTGGCACTCCAAACAATGAAGTAAATTCATTACACGAACAATCAATTCCGGCACCAATTTTTATAGGAGCGTATTGCCACGAGGACAAATTATTCATAAAACAGATGAGTCTTCCTCCGATTTTTGAAGGACATCCTTTAAACGAGGATACCCGATTCCTACAGAAGATAAAATTACCTTTAATAACTAAATTT
>JAZSBR010000024.1:0-89787 GCA_045602545.1 Alphaproteobacteria bacterium | reverse complement strand
AGCATCTTGTCAGACAAGGCACCACCGACGATAACCAACTTTTCGTTTTCTTTTGCAAACTGAACACAAGCTTTGCAAGCGGCAATCGGGTCATTGGCATAAGCCATAACAACCGGACCTTTGAACAGGTCGGCCAAGCCTTCAAATTTTGTGTCTTTCAAAGCTAAACGGGCAATACGGTTTTTAGTAACTCTTAAAGAAGCACCGGCTTCGCGAATTTTGTTTCTCAACTCATCAGCTTCTGCAACGGTCAAACCTAAATATTCGGTAATAACCACAGATTCTGAATTGTTGAAAATTTCATTCAACATTCCCAGCAATTCTGTTTTTTCTTCGCGGTTCACTTATTGTCTCCATACGAAAATGTTAAACTCTTGACGATAAAATATTTTTTAAGGCAAGAGCCGTTACCAAATCCTCAAAATCAAGCTCAGCTTAATTTCAAGGCACCCAATCTGTCCTAAGGAGAAATGATTTGAAATATAAAATTCAGTTCATTCACGTCTACGCGGGAAATTAAGGCTTTTCAAGGCATTGCGCCCCAAATTTCCGCCCGCGGTCTCGGACAGCAACGAACACAAAAAGCATTCATTGCCGGCATAAATAACCGATTCTTTTTTGCTTGTCAAGTATTTTTTTTAAGCAAAAAAGCTTTTATTCAACATCAAAGTCAAAATACGTGTCTTTATACGGCTCGTCTTCAAGCGTAAAGTGCCACCATTCGGAATCAAGTCCCTTAAATCCGGCTTTAATCATGGCATCATGCAAAATCTGACGATTATGCTTTTGCTCTTCGGTAATGTTTTCATAATCAGGATGAGAAACCTCGCTGAACAAATCAAAAGTTCCACCCATATCAACAAACCCGCCGTCTTTTTTGATGATTGTCAAATCAACGGTGCTTCCTCTGGTATGTCCGGATTTTGCCATAATATAATTACCGGCAAGCAGGTTTGATTTTTCCAAATCCGGATAAAATGACTTATCACCCGGGTCATTTTCATCATTTATCCATCTGACAAAGTTATCCACAGCCTTCTGCGGGCGATACGAATCCCATATCAACAAGCGATACCCTTGTGAGCGCAAGTCATCAGCCGCCTTAGTCAAAGCCGATAAGGCCTCTTTGGTTAAGTATGCGCGCGGCGCCTTATAACCGTCAATTTTATTGCCCGTGAAATTATTTTCCGAATAATACCTGATATCAAATGCGGCATCATCAATCATTGAGCTTATCTCGGCAAAATCAGATTTATCGTTTGAAATTGTATCAGCCAATACCGGTGTTATTGCGCCGATAAAAATCCATGCGGTTAAAATTACTTTTTTCACATCAATTCTCCTCAAACAACAACATTTTCAAAATACTAGCAACATTTATTTTGCGTGTCAAACCAAAATTTAAGAAAAAATTAGGATAAATGTTTGATAATGAGAAAAAATAATAAGTAAAGAGCAACCTGAAATAAGGGAGAAAAAATATGAGTAAAAACTTAGTAGTATATTTTTCAAGAATCCATGAGCAATATGCCGTAGGCGAAATCACCGAAGGCAATACTGCCATCTTGGCAAAGATAATTGCCGAAAAAACAGGTGCTGATATTTTTGAGGTTAAACTGAAGGAAGATAATTATCCTACAACATATAAAGAGCTGACGGAAGTTGCCCTAAAAGAAAAAAAGAATGATAAACGTCCGGAAATTCAAGGCAGAATACCTAATTTTGCCGAATATGACACCATATTTTTAGGCACTCCGAACTGGTGGTCCGATTTACCGATGGCAATGTACACTTTTATGGAAAGTTATGATTGGCTAGGCAAAAAAGTTGCTCCGTTTGTTACTCATGAGGGAAGCGGATTAGCGGCAATTCCGAATAAAATTAAAAAAGCTACCGGAGCCGAAGTTTTGAGAAGTTTTGATATATACGGACATATTGCACAAACTCTTCGCGAAACGGCCGAACAAAAAGTTGACGAATGGCTTAAAAAAATCGGATACTGATTAAATCGGAAAGAAATTATAATTGATTTTGAAAACTTGGTAGTCCCGGGCAGAGTTGAACTGCCGACTCATCCATGTCAAGGATACGTGATTACCGTTTCACCACGGAACTATATATCACGAGGTATAAACATATATCTTTCAAATGTCAAAAGAAAAATAACATCTCTTTGGAAAAGTTGTGATATATCTTTGAGTTAGAAGAATCTTAGCTAAATGTTTCACGTGAAACATTCGGTTAAATATTTGATTTTACATAATATTTTAGTCATCATTATAAGATTTTTCTTATTTAAAAATTATCATCTTGAGCCGGAGATGAAGAATTCAAAACATTATCATCTTCAGACAAGCCGGTAGTTTTGAACCGAGACAAGGAGCTTGCGACGCAGCGCCAAAGGCAATCTCGGCTAATTCTTTTTTTTGGGTTCTGCTGAGATGCCCGATCTTCGTCGGGCATGACAGTAAAAGGATTCGGCTGAGATATGTTTAGCTTGACAGTAAAAAGAAAAATTGTTTTTTAAACATCTGTGAGCTTAACTTTATTTTTTAGCAATTACACAACGTTCAATACCGGCTAAATCTTTTATTATATTCAATACCTTAAAGCCGTTTTTTTTGCAAATATCGGCAATTTTTTGCGCTTGATTTATGCCGGCTTCAAATAACAAAAACCCGTCATCCTTTAACAAATCAGGCGCTATTTCGGAGATTTTTTCATACGCATCAAATCCCGTTTTTCCGCCGTCAAGCGCCGTTAACGGGTCAAAATCACGCACTTCCGGCGCCAAAAATGCAATATCTGCGCTTGGAATATATGGCGGATTGCTGATGATTATATCAAACTTTCGCCCTAATTTGGCAACAAAGTTATCATCATTCCAATCGGCACAAACAAAGTCTGTTCTGCTTTCAACTCCAAGTCTTGAAGCGTTTTTTTTCGCTACATCCAGCGCTTTAGGCGATATATCGGCACCAACTCCGTAAATATAGGGAAAATCTGCCAATAACGAAAGCAAAACACAACCGCTTCCGACACCAAGTTCCAACACGGTTTTCAACTCGTTCTTAAAAATCAGTTTCCTTGCGCTTTCCACTAAAATTTCCGTGTCGGGACGCGGTGATAAGACATCATCATTACACAAAAAATCATATTTATAAAATTCACGATGCCCCAAAATTTTATCAATCGGACGATGTTTCTCCCGTTGTTTTAACATCTCAGCGATTTTTTGCTCTTCCGATACGGAAATTTCAACAAATGCCGATACTTCGCATGTTTCAATACCTTTTGCCTCGGCAATAAGCATACGCGCTTCCAAACGCGGACTTTCAACTCCGATTTGAACTAATTTTTTCACGATGTTTTCAAAAGAAAGCGCCATAATTTTAAGCCGCCATAAAGTTTTTCACTTCCGTTGAAAGCTTTTCAAACGCACGTTTTTCAATCTGACGCACACGCTCACGGCTGATATTAAATTTTTCGCCGATTTCATCCAAGGTCAGCGGATTTTCGGTCAACATTCTGTTTTTAACGATGTATTGCTCGCGCTCATTCAATTTTGCCAGACTTTTAGCTAAGATTTGTTTTTTGAATGCCCTCTCCTGTTTTGCCTCAAGTGAACGTTCAAGATTTTGCGACTTATCGGCAATCAGGTCAATCTTTTCCATTGTTTCGTCATCGCTGTTATAAGCCTTGGTATTGAGCGAACTGTCACCGCCCAGGCGACGATTCATCTCCACAACATCTTGTTCATCAACAACCAATTCGTTGGCAATTTGTTTAACCACCTTCGGTTCAAGCTCTTTATTTTCATAAAGTCCCAACCTTGCCTTTATGCGCCCCAGATTATAAAACAGTTTTTTTTGCGCCGCCACCGTGCCGATTTTAACAAGCGACCACGAACGCAACACAAAATCATTAAGCGCCGCTTTAATCCATAAAATGGCGTATGTTGAAAGCCGAACATTTTTAGTTGTATCAAACTTTTTTACCGCTTGCATCAAACCGATGTTGGCTTCCGAAATCAAATCAGCTGTCGGCAATCCATAGCGACGATAAGTCAGCGCAATTTTTACCGCCAAACGCAAATGCGAGGTAATCAGCGTTTGCGCCGCTTTTAAATCGCCCTGTTCTTTGAATTGATAAATAAGTTTACGCTCTTCTTCCTCACTAAGCACCGGAAATTGCTTTATTTTTTCCAAATATGCATGCAACCCGCCATCTTCAACAACAACCGGCAGATTGCTTTTTGAATTATATAAAACAATGTCTTTGCGCTCACTCATATTTCATTACCAATTATAAGTAAATGTTGCCTTGTCTATATCATTGGTTGAAACCATAACATTCGGCACAACAACCTGATAATATGCACCATCACGATATATCACGGCAAACAAGTCGGCAAATTTTTTGGAATCATTTCCGAAACTGCGACATATTTTATATATCTCTTTATTTTGATTTATTTTCAGATAAGCAACGGCAGAGGCAGCCGAATAATTATCTTTTGAATTTAAGTTTTCATCGCTTTCCGGCACAAAGTCGTTAAGATTGCGCACCAAAAGATATCGCGCGCGTTTTTCAATAACCGAACTTGATCCGTCGCGATTTACATATGAATACACAAAATTTGCCACCTGTTTTTTCAAATTTTTATCGGAGCAAAGCAATTCCGGAAGCTTTTGCCCGTAATCAACATCATCAAGGTCGGTATCGGCATTTTCTTCTGCATTTGAAAGCTGTTTGGTCAACGGCTTTATTTCTGCCGAATCATCAAAGCTGTCCGTATCAGCACTATAAGAAACCGAACCGGCACAAATCCCGAAAATAAACAAAAGTAGAGAAAAAGCCTTCATTTTACTTCCTTAAAATCCGATTGATTTAGGTGTTCTCGGGAATGGGATTGTATCGCGAATATTAGCAATTCCGGTTACCAGCATCATCATACGTTCAAAACCTAAACCAAAACCGGCATGGGCAACTGTGCCGTATTTACGAGAATCCAAATACCACGAATAATTTGCCGTATCCATTCCGAGTTCCTTAATACGTTCAACCAACAAGTCATAACGATCCTCTCTTTGAGAACCGCCGATAAGTTCGCCAATTCTCGGAACCAAAACATCCATAGCGGCAACGGTTTTTCCGTCATCATTCAAGCGCATATAAAATGCTTTGATTTCCTTCGGATAATCGCGCACAATTACCGGACGCTTAAAATATGTTTCTGCCAAAAAGCGCTCATGCTCCGTTTGCAGGTCAATTCCGTATTCCGGCTCATATTCAAACTTATGGCCGGATTTTTTCATCAGTTCAATGGCTTCGCTATATGTAATACGGGCAAAATCATTTTCAACAATGTTTTTAAGCGTATCTTTCAAGGTCGGATCAACAAACTTTTCAAACAACTCCAAATCTTCGGCGCAATTTTCCATGATGTCTTTCACGAGATAGCGTACAAAATCTTCAGCCAAATCCATATCATCATGAATATCGGCAAACGCCATTTCCGGCTCAATCATCCAAAATTCGGCAGCGTGACGTTGAGTGTTGGAATTTTCGGCTCTGAAGGTAGGGCCGAAAGTATAGATATCGCCCAAAGCGCAAGCATACATTTCGCCGTTAAGCTGGCCGGAAACAGTCAAGCGCGATTCTTTGCCGAAAAAGTCTTTGGAATAGTCAATCTCGCCGTTCGGCAAGCGCGGAGGATTTTTCAAATCAAGCGTCGTAACCTGAAACATTTCGCCGGCTCCTTCACAATCGGAAGCGGTAATCAGCGGAGTGTGAACATAATAAAACCCGCGGTTTTGAAAGAAATTATGCACGGCGTATGACAAGCGCGAACGAACTCTGAAAGCGGCACCATATTTGTTGGTACGCGCACGCAAATGCGCAACACCGCGCAAAAACTCATCAGTCATACCTTTTTTCTGCAAAGGATAATCATCAGGCGAAAAGCCGTATATTTCTATTGTTTCAGCCACAACTTCAAACTTTTGTTTTCCGCCTTTGGATTCTACAAGCGCACCTTTAACGCAAACCGACGAACCTGTGGTTAACTTTTTGATTTCGTCATAATTATTGAGGGAATTATTGGCAATAACCTGAATATTTTTCAGACAAGATCCGTCATTTATTTCCAAAAACGAAAAATCTTTCGAATCGCGTTTTGTTTTAACCCAGCCTTTAAGCAAAACCGAATCAATAGTATTTTCAGCGCTTAACAGGGCTTTTATTTTTGTTCTTTTCAACATTTTTCCCTCATAAATATGTTTAATTTTAAAAAATTCGGGCGCATTATATAACAACAATCTTTAATTGTCCAGTCTTGACAATAAATTTTATTGTGATATTTTATCGGGAGTAATTTTTTTCAGGAGATTTGATATGAAATCAAAATTGTACTATGTTATTCCGGTTATTTTGGCTGCTGCAGCTTGCGCTCCGCGTATCGGAAGTAATGATTACAGCTATTCATCTGTTCGTCAGGCAAGTTCAGCCTTTCCTTGCACGGTTTTATCCGTTCGTCAGGTAAATGTGGCAAGCGATGACAACACAGCCGGAACTTTGCTCGGCGGTGTTGCCGGCGGTGTTGCCGGTTCAACCATCGGTCACGGCAGAAGCGCTAATACCTTAGGTGCAATCGGCGGTGCAGCTGCCGGTATGCTTGCCGGAAATATGATTCAAGATTCTATGATGAAACAGGGCGGTTATGAATATATTGTGCGCACAGACAACGGTCAGACCGTCAGCGTTACTCAAGGAACAGACGTTTTACTCGGTGCCGGTCAAAGATGTATGCTCATAAACGGCAATCCGTCACGCATTATTCCTTACTGATGTCGTTAAAAAAAGTTATAAGGCAGGTTTTCCCTGCCTTTTTTTTATATTTATTTCTTGAGTTTTGCTAAAACGGCAAACGGGTTTTCTTTTTCATCTTCGGTAAAATCGGCATATTTTGTATAATCAAAAAACTCACCTTCGGCGCGCGGATAATCATCTAGGTTAAGCGCAACCTGTTCAAGGGCAATATCTGCCAAATCCATCTGCCCGTTTTCAATAATATCCGGAACATCGGCTTCAATATCGGCACCCAGCTCTGCTATATCTTTATAGCTTGCCTTGGTGTCAAACCTCATTTCAAACGGAACTTCGTAATATTTCAAAAAATTATTCAGGCTGATAACGCTTTTCAGCTCAATTTCAGTTCTGACAATTCCCCAGACAAACAATAAATTTTGCTTGTTTTGCCGTTTAAGATAAATTTCAGCATTAAAATATTTCACACTCTCAACTTTGAGAATTTCCTTGATATCATTAAGTTCCTGAGCATCGGCATTGATGTCGAATTTATACTCATTCTGATTTAAATCCTCAATTTTCAACGGGTATGAAAATTTTTTTTGCATTATAAAATCCTTGTGTTATATATAAAGGTATGTTTGTTATAATGATAAGGATAAGATATGTCAATACGTAAAATATTTTTCATCGGTTTATGCCTTGTTTTGGGCGCTTGTTCAAGCGATTTGTTTTTAGTTCATAACGGCAATATGCCGTCGCAAGAGCGTATTAATCAAATAAAAACCGGTCAAAGCAAAGAAGAAGTTGCTTATATTTTAGGTTCCCCGAGCTTAAAAACCGGCTTAAATGATGATAATTGGATATATATGTCTTCAACAACAAAAAAAGTAGCCTTTTTAAACGGCAAAGAAATTGAACGTGATATTTTGGCTTTAACCTTTAAGGACGATACACTTTCAAAAATTGAAAAATTTGATTTAAGCGACGCCAATGATATTGCTGTTGACAAAGATGAAACCAAACAGGTGGAAGAAAATGTCGGATTCTTCAGAAAATATTTCGGCGGTGTCGGACAATATCAAATGTTTGGAAAAGGTGACGAAAAAGGACTGTAATCAATGCAAAACATAAAAGAAGAACTTCCCGTAGTTTTGGAAAATTTCGGATTTTCCGGTAGTGTAGAAAATGTGTTTGAGGGTCCGCTGGTAACAATAGCGGAAGTTATGCTCTCCAAAGGCTCAAAGTTAAGCGCGATTGAAAAGGTTATTAAAGATATCAGCCGTGAAATCGGTATCAGCGGTGTGCGCGTAAGCCCGATTGCCAATTCTCAGCTTATTGCTTTCGAGTTGCCGAGTGAAAACCGCAAAAGCGTTGATTTTGCACCATTAACTCAAACCGAAGTTTTTTTAAAAACCTCATACGCCTTGCCGATTTGTGTCGGTGTTGATATGCGCGGAAAAATGGTTTTGCGTGATTTGGCAAAAATGCCTCATCTCTTGGTTTCAGGCACAACCGGCTCCGGAAAATCGGTAGGCTTAAACTCCTTTATCATGTCGTTGATTGCAAAAAAACAGCCATCCGAATTGCAATTTGTTTTGATTGACCCGAAGCGCATTGAGTTCAGTATGTATAACAATCAGCGCTATATGCTTCGTCCGGTGATTACCGATATGCAGGCGGCAAGCTCTTGCTTGAAACAGCTGGCTGAGGAAATGAACAAGCGCTATTCTTTGTTTGAACGCGAAATGGTGCGAAACATCTCGGAATATCACGAAAAAGGGCTTGAAATGCCTTATATTGTCTGCATTATTGATGAATTTGCCGACTTGATTATGTTTGATAAAACAGTTGAAAAACAGGTGCAAATTCTGGCGCAAAAAGCCAGAGCCGCCGGCATTCATATGGTTATTGCAACTCAGCGCCCGTCAGTTGATGTGATTACCGGAAGTATAAAGGCAAACTTGCCGACAAGACTTGCTTATAAAGTTGCATCTCCTGCCGATTCCATGACGATTCTCAACACTACCGGCGCCGAAGACCTGCTCGGCAAGGGCGACTCGCTACTTTTGGAAGAAAACGGAACTTTAACGCGCATTTTAGGCGTTTATACTCCCGACGATTATATCATTGAAACCTTAAAACCATATCATTGCGAGATTAAAGAGCCGGCTCCTTATGTTGAACAGACTCAAGAAGAAAGCAAAGCCGTCGCAGTCAAACCCGAAAAACCGAAGGTTAGTTTTTGGCTCAAAATGATTGATTTTTGGAATCGCTTAGGCAAGCGCAATCAGGGAAAAATCATCAATTTTGTGTTGGCTCTGGTTGCTTCATCTTCAAGCAAAAAAAGAAGAAGATAAACACAGATAAATCATATCCTTGTCAAGCGCATATGGTTAATATTTAAGTGAAATTTCATAAAGCAGTTTTCCCTGCTCATCCGAAAGTTGAAACAGCCAGCCGTCATAATACATTTTCTTGGTCTTGATGATTGCATTAACTTCCGTTCTTGCTATAAGCTCGCGTTCAGGCATAATTTTAAGATAATATACTTCGTCTGCCTTATAAACCTGCAAGCGATAATTAAGCCCTCCCATAAGATACAGTTTAATCTCTTTTGACGGTGCGCTTGCATAGTCTTCAGCAAATAACTCTTCCGAGATAATTCCGACATAATCAATACTTTTCAACGCATCAAAAAAACTACTGATGCTCTCATTAAACGGCTTAATTTCATCTAAAGCGGATTTCGTAGCATAATGATTGTTGATATTAACGGCTGAAATAAATTCTTCCGGCACCGATAGCAACGGATATGGCAATAAATCTGTCGGATTAAATGAAATATCATCCAAGTTACTTGCTTTATACCAATTCTTTTTTCCGGCATATTTAACATACGACATATCATTATTGGCAAAATTTATATCATCCAACAAATTGCCTTCATTATCAAAAGTCTTGATATTGAAAGTGTCTTCTTCTCTTATCGGCTCAACATTTTCAACCAAAACGGAATCATTGACGGCATTAAACAAATTACGCATGGCATTTTCATCAACAAAATAATCGGCCGCCTCCTCAAAATACCAGTTTCCGTCATAATAAAGATTTATTTGTTCTTGATTGGAATTTGTTATAACAATCCGCCCTAACTTGAACAAATTGTTCTTGGTGTTGATAAAAGTATTAGCCCCCAGCATTTCACTGACTGTTTTTTCTTCCAAATGCTTGAGCCCCAGCAAAAGACTGCCCACGGAAATAACAATCATTGAACATATAACAAACAAATATTTTTTATTCATTTCAGCAATTCCTTAATTTTTTTGTTTTTTCTTCTTTGATAAGCAAAATATACTAAAAATAAGGCTAAAGTTTCAACAAGCGGAAGAATAATAATCAAAATCATTTTCAGCTTATTGATAGTGTCATTATAGGCTTTTGCCTGTTCATATTTTATATTATTGAGCTGTTCGGTCACACTCTGCAATTCGCGACCGGCATCGGTAAAATCAAGAACCATCGATAAATTTTCTTCATCATAATCGGCAATTTTCCAAACTTGAGACGATAAATCAGAAATCTCGGCATTAAGCTCAATCTCCTCATTTTCGGTTGATTTTTTAATTTTTTCAGCAATTTTTTCACCGATTCCGCTGATATTAACGGCATAATCATTTTGCGGTAATATATCATAAAGATTATTGTTTGTCATATAGTCCGTCAGAAGTTGTATAAATCTGCCGTTTCCGGCAATTTCTATTGTCCCGAAAATATTTCTGTCCGGAGATGATTTGGCAATCCAATTTCCTTCAAGCAAAATATCGGCATCGCAGACAACAGCCACTTTACCCTCACCGCCTCTGGACCTATACGGGCGCATCATCGGTCCGATAAGCGTTTGTTTATATGGGTTTGCACTATAAAACGACTTAAATTCTTTCTGCACGATGGCTCCGATTAGCTTATCGTCATTTTCAATCAAAGGCGTAATTTTTGCATCTTCACCGGTAATATCAAGCGCACAGGCTGACTTTAATTTAAGCGGATATTGTGACTTGGCAAACTTTCCGACAACTTTTCCCTCATCAACCAAAACATCTGACAACTCAATTCCCCAATTTTTCAATAATCTTGTAATAGAAAGCGTTTGCGAATTGATATCATCAAATTGATTTTCCGTTTGTTTATCGGCAAAAATCAACAGATTACCGCCGTTTATAACATATTGATCAAGCGCATACATAAAAACAGGCGATAATCCCTTCGGATTAACCAAAATAACAGCATCGGCATCTTTAGTAAGCTGATACGAACTGTTATTCAATAACCCGACATTATATTCATTTTCAAAAATAAGACCCGCGCCTTCAAAATCATCAAGATTTTGCTCGCCATCAAAATAAACCCCTACCCGTTTTTTCAATTCCGGAAATGCGACTTTCAACAAAGCTCGGTCAACATCTTCTTCCAAATACGAGTGACGTTCCGGCAAAAACATGGTAATAACTTCCTGATTGCCGTTATTATCCTTAATAACAGCACCTAAGTAATTCTTACTTCCCGCATCATTTTTAACGGCAAAAATACCATTTTTTATGATTGAATTTTCCTCATCGGAAAAAGCGCTTATTTCGCTGATATTGACCTTTATCAGACCTTTGGACTTTCGTTGATATTTTTTTAAAAAACGTGAAATTTGCTCAAAATAATAAGCGATTGCATAGTCATTACGACGATAATCCTTTGAAATATAAAGATTTATTTCCAAAGGTGTTCTTATTTTTTCCACAATTTCAACAGAAGATTTTTTAAGCGAATAAAGCCTGTTTTGCGTTAAATCAGCCTTATAATCAAAAACACTCAACATCCAACAAACCAGCAAATTGGCAACCATAGATGAAACAATCAGCAAAAACATCAGAAACGGCTTATTTTTGAAGCCGTTGCGACGATATTCAATTACTAGCTTATTGAAAAATAAGAACAAAACCGAAAAAGAAATAAAATAAAAAACATCAAATAATCCGATTTCGGCAAACAAAAAGTCATGATAAGTAATAATCAGCATTGACTGAGGAACCATAAGCAACATCAAAAATACGGATATACTCAAAACATAAGAAACAATCAGGTTTTCGGTTAATGAAGAAATAAAAACCCCGATTGCGCAAAGAAAACATATCAGCATTTCCAAGCCTAAATATGCGCATAAAATATTCATATAATCGAGTTTAAGCAAAAATGAAACATATATGATAAAAGGCAACAAGCTCAAAATCAATAAAGAACACAAAATCACGGCAGAACAAAACTTTGCCGCTACAACTTTTTGCAAACTTACCGGCAAAGTCAAAAGAAATTCGGCACTGTTGTTTTTATATTCATCAGTCCACAATTTCATGGTGATTGCCGGAATTATAACCGCCAAAATATAAGGTTGCATGGAAAAAAGCGAAAACAATGCCGTATCCTTCGCCGTCAAAATATCCTTAAAATAAAAAGCTGACGCAAATGAAGCAAAAAGATAAATAAACAGCAGTCCGTAAAATAGGCTTGTCCGCATATAAGACAATAATTCTTTTTTCAATAAAATCTTAAATTGTTGCATAATTTACTATTCCTTCACCGCCAGATTAAACGAATCCATTAAATTTGTTTTTGATATTGCCTTAAATTTTTCCAAACTCAAATCATGGAGCAACGATCCTTTATCAATCATAACAACCCTATCGGCAATTGCTTCAACATCTTCCATCAGATGAGTTGAAATTATTATATGATGATTTTTGGAAAGCTTTTTCAATATTTTATAAAATTCACGTTTTTGCACCGGATCAAGACCTTCCGTCGGCTCATCAAGAAGCAACAATGATGAATTTATCATCAATGCCGCCGCAATTGCCACTCTCTTTTTATATCCCTTAGATAAGGTTTTGCACTTTTGAAGCAACACATTATTCAAATCAAGCAAGCCACTGATTTCAATAATTTTTCTATCAATTTCACCAAAATAATCACTTCGCATTTCAGCATTAAATTTCAAAAATTCAAAAACTGTCATATCCTGATATATGGCAATATTTTCCGGCACATAAGCAGATTTATTTAAAAATTCAAGCCTGTTTGATTTAAGATTGATATTATCAAATGCAACAAAACCCGAATCCGGCTCCGCATATCCGCTGATAATTTTCAAAAGTGTAGATTTTCCGGCACCGTTTTTGCCGAGCAGTGCCACAATTTCTCCGTTTTTAACCTTAAATGACACACCTTTTAAGGCAACTAAACTACCGAATTTTTTAACAACATCTTGCACAACAAGCATAGATTTTTCCCTCATTTTGTGAGTTTATGTTTAATCATCAAAACTTTTTTAACATTTTCGGTATATTAAACAAAAATCATTGATGACAAATCGTATTTTAAATAGTAATAATGAAAAAAGTACTAAATTCGGAGTATTAAATTTGGAAAATTTTACTAAAGAAGAATTGAAAAACTTTATCATAGGCTTGGCAGTTATAGCGGTTTGCCTTTTTTTGGCGACTGTGTATAAACTTCAGAACAATGTATGGAAAGGTCAAGATGCCACAGATTATAAGCTTTTTGCCACCTTTAATCGTACCGATGGTCTTGTTATCGGCGATCAGGTACGCATGGCGGGCATTGATATCGGGCGCGTAATCGGTTCCCATCTCGATTCTGATTACAGAGCAACTTTAACACTCAATATAGACTCCGGCATACAAATTCCGGACGACAGCAGTATATCCATTGTCAGTTCCGGCATAACCGGCAATAAATATGTTGAGATTGATCCGGGCGGATCTGAAGATATGTTGGCTCCGAACGGTGAATTTATCTACACACAAGATGCCATGATTTTGGAAGAGTTGATTGATCGTGTGATATCAATGGGTAAAGCAAAGCGCAAGAAAAATTGCGAGCCTTTAAAAACCGAAAATAATGAAGAAAACAATGAAAATGAAGCAGAAGAGGAGAATAAATAATGAAGAAAAAACCGATTGAAACAATTATGGGCTTAGTGGTATTATCTGTTGCCGTATTGTTTTTATTTTTTGCTTTAAGAGTTTCCGATTTGAATGTGGTTAAAGGATATCCTTTGCACGCAAAATTTATGAAAGTCGGAGGATTAAGCATCGGTTCAGATGTCAGAATTAACGGGGTGAAAGTCGGCACTGTCACCGCGCAAAAGCTTGATAATGAAGATTATTTGGTTAATGTTGATTTCAGCATTGCACATGATATCAAATTGCCGACAGACAGCACCGTATCCATTGAAAGTGATGGTCTTATCGGCGATAAATTCGTTAAAATTGATCCGGGAAAATCTCACGACATTTTAGCTCCGGATGCCTTTTTCAGCAACACAAAAGACTTCAAAACAATTGAGGATTTGGTTGGCGAAGTGATATTTATGGTTACTGACGGCGGTGACAAGAATGAAGAATAACGTTTTATCATACGCATTGCTTTCAGCCGTGTTATTTGCAAGTTTTCCCATTCATGCCGAAAACTTGGAAAAAAATACTGCCCGCATGCAGGCGATGGATAAAATCACCGGCAGAGTTAGCGTTATTGATGTTCCGGTGAACGGGAAAGTTGATTTCGGCTCTTTTTCAATTGTTGTGCGCTCTTGTCAAACGCGTTCTGCCGAAGAAGTTCCGGATAATTTTGCCTTTGTTGACGTTACGGATACCGATCCTTCAGGTAACAAAACAAACGTATTCAGAGGTTGGATGATTTCTTCATCGCCGGCAACAAACGCCATAGAACATCCGATTTATGATGCTTGGTTGTTGCAATGTTTAGATACAAAAGTCAACAAATCTTTATTGCTTTCAAAGGCAGAATTGGATGAAATAAACAACATTCCTGTTAATGAAAAAGCAAGCAAAAATAAGCCGGTAGCAAATGCAATCAATGAAATGCTGTACCAAGATGAAAATGGAGAAAATTCGCAAAAATCAAGTGACGGCAATGATGAAATGATGATGGAATTTGATATGGACGAAGATTCAGTTGAAGAGAATTCCGCTGAAGAAGATAGCGAAAATGAAACAGATGCACAGGAAACTTCCACTGCAAATTAAATAATTTTTTGCAAGATTAGATTGTTAAAGGGGCTTTGCAATCACAAAGTCCCTTTTTTGTACTCAAAAAGCCTTCGGATAAATCTAAGAAGGCTTTTTATATAGTATAAATATCTTCTTTGGCGCTTAAAACTCTATCAAACCGAAAATCAAAGCTATTATCACAACTATGAAGAAACAAACAAAAGACAAAAGCACCAAAAGACTGCCGATGTCTTTTGCTTTTTTGGAAAGCGGATGATATTCCTCACCGATGCGGTCTATAATTACTTCAATTGCCGTATTTATCAATTCCGCAAACAAAATGAAAAACAGTAAAAAACAGATTATTGCCAACATTAAAGGGTTTATTTTAACAAAACAAAGTCCTATTCCGCACAAAAAACAAAACAATAAGTCTTGTCTGAAAGCCGCCTCTGATTTGAATACGGCTCTAAATCCGTCAAAAGAATAAGAAAATGCTTTGATTATTCTTTTAATCCCCTTATACTCAGATTTCATAATATTCTATCCTTTCTGTTATCTGTTGATTTTTTCTGATTGAATTTGAAACTCATCAACTTATATTTAAGGCATTTTTTCGGGCAGGCGCTGATACATTGCATGCAGTTAATGCAATTAGGGTGGCGCACAAATTTTGTTTTTTCAACGCGCACGTTCATCGGACACGCTTTATCGCACAAACGACAATGAATGCAGGTTGTTTCATCTCTCTTAATGCTGATGGGGCGCACAACACTCATCATGCCGTCTATTGCACCTTTCATGCAAAAATAATTACAAAACGGTCTTTTAATAAACAAACCGGCAAACATAAAAAATGCCAATACCGCTCCGCTCGTATAAGTCAGCATATTATGAAACAGATTATCCTGAAAATAAAATCTGGCATTCAAAAAAGCATAATTAACACCGGCAAAAAAAATCAATCCTGCCCAAATATAACGCGAAAATTGCAAATATTTTTGGACTCGCCAAGAAAGAGTTATTTGCGGTATTTTTAATTTGTTCGCAATCCATGAAAGAGCATCTTGAGCCATTCCGAACGGACACACCCAACCGCAAAAGAAAACACCCAAAATCGGCGCTGTCCAAAACAGCAATTTTCCCGCTGTTTCCGGATGTGGCAACCATGGAACAACCAAGCTTACCAAAAATAGAGTCTGAACAAAAACCTTAAGTTTTTGAATTGTTTTTTCAAAACTCATTTATCAGCTTCTTCCAAGCTGTTTTTCGCCCATCTTGCAAGTCCGAAAGTTATGCTTCCGTGACCTGACCAACCATCAGTGATAACATTACATCCTTCACAAAGTTTTGCCGTATCGGTAAATGAATCGTCGGCTCCGCCGCCACCATGCGTAACAAACGGAATAACTGTTTTTCCTTTTAATACGCCGGAAGCTAAAAATGTGCGCACCGGAGTAGACATTGTTCCCCACCAGACAGGTGAACCTACAAACACAACATCATATTCTCCGATATTTTCCGGCCAAGGTTTAATCGGAGGCAAAGTTCCGTCAGCAAGCTCTTTTTTTGCCAATTCGGTCTGGTCTTTATATTCTGCCGGATATGGCGTAACCAGCTCAATTTGATATAAATCGGCACCGGTTTCTTCAGCCACGATTTTAGCAGCCTTTTGAGTGTTGCCGGTTAAAGTAAAATATGCCACCAATGTTTTTGCCTCAACGGCGGCCGCAGTTAAACTTGTTGCCATTAAAGTTGTCATAAAAAGTTTTCTCATATTTTATTTCCTTTCACTTTTAATATCAATTATCACAAATTCTGATTTTGTACCTGTTTTGAACTTTATTGCCCAGTCGGAAATACCCGAGGTGACAATAAAATCCGTATTGTCGCGCTTTTCATGACCATAAACACGGTCATTGGCGCCAATCCATTTTCCCACATTATTAAACGGGAAAAGCTGTCCGCCGTGCGTATGTCCGTTCAAGACTAAATCAACGCCGGATTTTGCTTGATTTTCATAATCTGTCGGCTGATGATCCAAAACAATCATATACTTGTTTTTATCCAAGCCTTCAATCAGCTCATCCATTGATTTACGATGCCCCCTCGCCTCTTGCTCAACGGAATAATCGCGTCTGCCGATTAAATAAAAATCATTTATCAAAACACTTTCATCCAGCAAAACTTTTATCCCGTTATTGTTTAGTTCCTTAATCAAATCATCGGCGCTGAAACCGCGATGAGCCGAGCCGTAATATCCTTTATCGTGATTGCCGAAAACAAAATATGTGCCGTATTTTGTTTTTAATTTGCCCAAATTTTCGGTTGCTTCAATCATTTCCTGCCTTGTTGTGCCGTCATCAACATAATCACCGGAAATAAGCACAATATCCGGATTTTGCGCCTGAATAGCATCAAGATGTTTTTTAAATTCCTTGCCGTCAAATGTTGTGCCGATATGCGAATCTGCAAACATCGCAACGCGCAAATCTGTCATATTTTTCTTGGTTTGCAAATCATATTTTGTTTCCCATACGTGGTGATCAAAATACCAACCGGCTATAAGCGCAACGGCTGTAATAACAATAGCCGTAAGCCCTGCGTAATAATGAGCAAAAGTTATATTGGTAAATTTTGCCAACAGCCAAAATGCGAAATCACTCAATGCCCAAATCATCGCCAGATATATAATGCAAACAATGGCATTAACAAAATCTATGCAAAAAGCCAATACAGCCGAAAAACCAAGCGTAATCAGCAATCCGAGCGAAAATTGCTTAAATTTTCCCCACTCGGCAAAAGTTTGAATATCAATAAGGCTTGTCACCCTGTCACTTAAATAAAATAATGCCGCAATAACAAAGAAAATTATTGCCCACATTATCATAATCCACATTGTCATCAGTAAATTTTCCTTTCTTTTAACTCCCATAAGGTAGCTTGCATATTAAAAAAAATCAACAATTCATTTGAAAATAATACCAAAAAAAACCGAACAAAGCGTCCGGTTTTTTCTTTCGTATTTTACGTTATCGTATTAGAAATCGTATTTTACACCGAGCAAGAGTTCATGAGCGCGTGGTTTGTAATCACGCTTTTCATAATAAGTTCCCGGAATACGATATTCTTTATCAAAATCACCATAGGTCATATAACGATAACCGAAATCAATGCTGGTATTGTTGCAGATTTTGTAGTTAACACCGGCACCGATTTGCATAGAAACACCATCTTCTTTGGTATGACCGTGCTTAAATTTGAATTCGGATTGTCCCCAACCGAAACCTGCACCAATGTATGGGGTCAAAGGCATGTTGTTTTTCAAATCAATATCATAGTAGAAGTTCAACAAAACAGCCTGAGTTTTAACTTTTACATTTCTTTTCTCGGCATCGGCATTTTTGGTATATTCAAGCTCAAAACGCAATGCGCCGTCAATAAGAGGGTTTGTATTACCGATGGCAATAGAACCTCCCCAAACATTATCATTAAATTTTGCCTTGCCTTCATTTACACCGGTCACTTTTATTGTGTTGCGAGCAAAAGCATATTTTGCCTTTGCGGCAACATACGGGTTCAAATCAATAGCAAAAGCATTAGCGCTCAAAACACAAGCCACACCGGCCAACAATAAAATCTTTTTCATGACTATAGTCCTTTAATTGTTAAAACTATGAAAGTTAAACCTTTCGGCATCATTAAACTTCAAGTTATCCTTATTGTCAAATCAAAAAATCTTACCGAATGTAACAAACAATTTATCTATATTGTTTGTCTTTTTTGCTTGACGAATGATTTATTTTTGCTATCATCTTTGAGGTTTGTTTATAACAAAAGGCAAGAAAAAATGATTATTGTATGGGATTTAGACAACACTCTTTATCGTGAAACTCCTGAGCTTCATGAATATCTTGATCGCATTACTGCCGAGGCGGCAATTGAAGACCTGAATCTTCCGCTTGATTTGAAAACCGCACAAGAAATAGTAAAAGAATCTTACCGCAAATATCGTGACGGAGGCGAAATTTTTATTCGTGAATACGGTGTTTCTCCCAAAGAGATTTTTGATGCTTATCACAAGCGCAAAGAAAATAATGTCGGTATAATTAACCCATATGAAAATTTATCGGAAGAATTAAAAGAGCTGAAAACTGAGCAATATATCTTGTCAACCAGCTCTCGCGGTGCCTGTGAAGCCATTTTGCAACATCTAGGCTTGGCTGAATTTTTTGCCGATAAATTTTATTCCGTTGAAGATTTTGATTGCTATAAGAAAAATGAAAGCCCTGATGTATACTTAAAATTCTGCGACAGAATCGGTGTAAAACCGCAAGATTGCCTGTTTATTGATGACAGTTATTCAAATCTTGAGTTTGCAAAAAAAGCCGGCATGAACACCATCCGCCTTTGCCATGGCAAACCGAATAATATGTCTATTGAATATATTGACTATGCCACAGACAATATTCACGATTGCATTAAGCTATTAAAAAAGCAATTTAATCTTTAGGACAATAACCGGTTTCCAAAATATAATTTTCTTTAGTATCAAGCTTTTGTTGCTCGGCTGAAGTGATATCTGCCATCATTTGGCGCACTTCACTTATTGCCTTATTATAAGAATCAAAAATTTCCTGTTCAGTCAAATCTTTGCTTTCTTCCGAGACAACCGCGCCTTGTTTTTTGATAATGCTCGGCAACATTTTGCGCAAAAGTTCAACCTGCCCCAAAAGTCCGGCTTTTCCCAAAGCAAGATGAGTGTGTTCATGGCGCTTGGTCAATTCAAAGCGACAAGTCCCCGACTTCAGCGATTTTGCGAGATAGATAACACTATCGCTAAACCCGGTATCAATCGTTATTTTTGAAGGATAATAACACTTATATCCGCTTCTGATTGTCCGATTTTGAATATCTAAAGTAAGGCGAAAATAATTGTTTTGAAGCGTAAGTCCGTTAACAACATTATCTGCCGGTCTGCCGTTATTATGCTGACGATATAATCCCGCCAATTCATCATTTGATTTTGAGGTATCATAATTTAAGCTACCTAAATCGTAATTAATTTCAATATCCACCGGTGAACTTAAAAACATTTCATCACAACGTCTTTGCATAAACGGCGTAACTTCCGCTTCAGAACACAGCGGAAACAAACTAAGCGCAACTGCCGATATATTTATAATTTTTTTCATCATAACTATGAAAATAAACAAGATTTATTAAATGCTCGTTAACACAAAAAAAAGTTTTTTCTGTTATTTTGCCTTTCAAAGAGGAAATAAAATGAGAAAAATTGTAGTTTTTTTATGTTTGATTTTGCCGTTTGTTGCCGTGAAAGCACAAACATTTCAACGCAAAACCCGACAACCGGCTTTTTTTATGCCGCAATCGGCACTTTCAACCAGACAGCAAGAGCGTTTGCCGGCAATTGAAAATATGAATTATCAAGGACAACGTCCGACAAGCATGCATTATCAGGAAAAAGCGCAAGTTAAGCCGACGGAAACAAAGCCTGTTGTTGACACCAGCGCTCAAATAAAACCTCAAGCGCCGATAAAAACCGAAGAAAAAATTATAGAAAAAGTTGAAGCAAAAACTCCGGCACCTGTTAAAACTCAAGCACAACTCAAACCTGAACCGGCAAAAGTTGCCGAAAAAACAGTAATTCAGGCAGAAAAACCGAAAGTTCTCGTTAAGAATAAAGAAGAAAAAACAACTACAAATACTTCTGATAATTATCAGGAAACATTTGCGCAAATCTTAAATCGTCACAAAGCTGATTTAATGCGCATAAGGCAAGGTGACTATACTCAAAGCGCAGATATAACGGCAATGATTGAGAGCTACAAACCACTTAAAAAGACTGTTTCCGACCGAATTACTCCCCGCTCGGTTATCGTAAAATAAAAAAAGTGTAAGAAATTAACTTTTAAGTCATTATTTTTAGTTATTATATCCTCAAAATGAACTTTTTATGGAGCATAAAATGAAAAAATCAGGATTTTTAGCCGTTTCTGCCGTTTTATTGTTTGCGGCACAGGCAAATGCCGGAGAATACAAATTCTATACCGGCGCCGATTATGTTAATTCAACATACGATGTTAAAGGAGTCTATCCTGATAACTACAACATCGCAAATTTTGTCGGCGGAATAAACTTCGTTGATGTTGCCTCTTTGGAATTGTTTTTGCAACATTCATTAAAAGAAAAAGAGAGAGTTAACGGCACAAATTCGCATGGAAAAACATATGGTTATGGTGCAGACTTGTATGTCAACGCCTATAATTTGTCTGAAGGTGCAATTTTAGGCTCAATCGGCTATGGCAGAATTCATTCAAAACTTAAGTATAAAGGCACCAAAAAAGATACGGCAAACACCTTGCGTTTGGGTATCGGCGGAGAATGGAAAATTTCAAACGATTGGAGCTTGCGCTCAACATTTAAATATTCTTTTGCCAAAGGTGACAACTTCAACCACGCCAAAGAGTTTTCAATGGGTGCCAGATATTATTTCAATGATGGCGGTTTCTAGGTTGAACATAAATTATTTAAAAAATTGCGCCGGATAATAAATCCGGCGTGTTTTTTTTATCAATCAGCGTTCAGGTTTATATATTTTATGCCCCAAATCAACATATTCGTGCAGAACTTTTTCGCCCTCTTCTACGGCAATATTACCATAAACAATAATACCGCGCTTGGCAAATTCATTAAGCCAATCAGGCTTAAATCCTTCATCAAATCCGGTTATTTCTTCAACTCTTTTTGACGGGACGCTATAATAAACTTCTTTTATGCCTGACCACATAATTCCGCCCAAACACATAATGCAAGGCTCTGCCGTTACATAAAGTTTAAGATTATGCGCCGACAAATCATAGGTTTTAAGCTTTTCTTCAGCCGATTTAATCGTGTTCATCTCTGCATGATTATGACTGCAATTTTGAGAAACAACGCTGTTTGCCTCCTTGGCTATCAAATTATCGTTTTCATCATAAATGGCTGCCAAAAACGGACCGTGTCCTTTTTTGATATAATCCCTCAACTCTTTTTGAAGATTTGAAATAATTTTTTCAGCTTTTTGAAGTTTTTGCTCATCTGCTTTGGTATTTGTTACAATCATTTTTATTTCCTTTCAAATTTAGCTTTATTGTAAAGCAGGTTCGACACAATTGTCAAGATTTTCAAATTATTTAATTGCAACAATAAAAAAATCAGTTATAACCGAAAAAATTATAACACAATACAGAGAGTATTTATATGATAATATTTACAAAACGAGTAATCATCTTATGCGGAAAAAGAACCAGCATCCGCTTATGTGAAGCCGAATGGCAGACACTTGAGAATATCTGTCGGCGAGAAAACATGCGTCGGAATGCTTTGCTTAACCTTATTGCCGAACATAAGGCAAAAGGTCTTGGCTTAACACCGGCTATTAGGCTGTTTATGCTAAACTATTTGCACTCACTTTCGCCGCATTTTTTATCATTACCGCTAAATTCCGAAACAACTCTTTCTTGTCTTCTTAATGGTATAAAATAAGCATGCTATATGCGCACAAACTCAAAAAATACAGGTTTACGCCCTTCCCTTACGGCTTTGCGTTGATATTTTGTTTCAAACCAATCAGCAGGAGGATTGCGCCAATCATCAGAGGTTTTCGCCGTCCATTCAAAATAAGGACAATCCCTTAACTGTTCCATCGTCCAACGCTTATATATTTGATGGTCGGTGGCAATCTGCAATATTCCGCCCTTTTTAATCAAGCGGGCTAATTCTTTCAAGTTTTGCTGATTAACAAATCTCCTTTGAGCATGTTTTTTCTTCGGCCACGGGTCAGGAAAAAGTAAAAACACCTTATCAAAACAAGCATCGGGAAGCGAAGAAAAAAGCAACCTTACATCATCATCAAAAACTCTGATATTATCAACTCTGTCCGGCAACAATTCAATCTTTTCTATTTGTTCACCTTCAGCCAAATCCGTTAAACCGGTAATAAGCGAAAGCAGATTTGCCACACCGTTTTTGAAAACTTCAACACCGATAAAACCGGTATCAGGTTGGGCTTTTGCGATTGCTGCCAAATGCGCTCCGTCCCCAAAGCCTATTTCCAAGCAATATTTTTGTTTTTTATCCTTAAAATATTGTTCTATATTTTTTCCCTGTTCGGCAGAAATCAAAATATCCGGCAAAAATTTTTCAAGAAGAAAACTCTTGGCTTTATGGATTGTTCTGCCCTTTCTGCGCCCGTAAAACTTAGGCTTTTCATTTTCAATCATTATTTATCATCCGTATCAGATTCGGCAGAATTGCTTTTTGAGAGCATAATCATAAGATTAAACAATTCTTTTGCGACTTTTCTGTTTGAAATTTTATAATAGGCACGGACCAATTCCAAAGTTTCTTTTTTGTTCATCGGATCATCGCCAGGTGAACGACGATTCTCAGACAAATAACGTTTTTTGATATTATTTGATATCACCAAATCACCATTATTGAAGTCAGCCAATCCGTCATTCATATCTTCAAAAAAGAAATCCATTGAAACATCCAAAACACGGCTGATATCCCAAAGCCGTCCGGCGCCGACACGATTAAGCCCTTTTTCATACTTTTGCACCTGTTGAAAAGTCAGTCCCAACAAATCAGCCAAATTTTGTTGCGTCAAGTGTAAGATATTTCTGCGCAATTTAATTCTTGAGCCGATATGAACATCAATCGGATTAAGCCCATCCTTCAAATTTTTTTCTTGTGTGACATCAGTCCCGGTCATTTTATCACCTTTATAGTAAGTCTTCTTATTGTCTGAATTATATGTGAGTTAAAAAAATTGTCAATTAAATTTAAGTACTTATATAAAAAAATCCACCACCGAAAGTTTTAATGCAGTGAACACTAAAATATTTTTCTTGACAAATAAATTTTATTTTTGTATAAAGATGTTTAAGTAATCATTATTATTAACTAAAACCCAAGAATTATGAAGGAAGTGATTATTAACAGCGTTTATGCTGCAAAGGATTCCGTTGTCACACTGATTTACAACGAAGATCGTAATGTAGTCTGTTATTCTTTGACAAGAAGAGACATCCCGAGTTACTGTTTCTATAGAGATCTCAACATTGATGTCTCTGAAGAACAGAAAGAGGAGCTTTTGGCTCATGCCGAAATGGTTTGGGGCTACAATCAAGGGATGTACCTGCTTAAGTGCTTTAACCCCTTAAGCGCCGACCTGTGGCAGTTTATAGAAGACTGCTGGGATGCTATAAAGCGCCAAGAGCCGAAATTGTTTCCTAAGCAGTAACAAGAAAGAAAACCCTTTTACCTGAGAGTAAAAGGGTTTTCTTTATATGAAAATAAATTTTTACTTATTTTACTTCTTCAAAGTCGGCATCAACAACTTTTTCGTCAGCCTTGTTTTCGGAAGCGGAAGCACCCATATCAGCACCTTGAGCCTGACCTTGTGCGCCTTGAGCCTGTTGCGACTTATACATCGCCTCACCCAACTTCATTGAAGCTTGCATTAAAGCGTCGGTTTTGGCTTTAATATCTTCCAAATCGTCTTTTTCCAAAGCAGATTTAGTAGCTTCAACAGCAGATGTGATGGCGCTCTTATCAGCCTCGGCAACCTTATCGCCGAATTCTTTTAAGTTCTTTTCAACTTCGTGAATCAAACCTTCGGCATGGTTTTTGGCTTCAACCAATTCTTTTTTCTTTTTATCGGCTTCAGCATTTGCTTCGGCATCTTTAACCATCTTATTGATTTCATCATCACTCAAACCGCCGGAAGCCTGAATGCGAATAGCTTGCTCTTTGTTGGTGGCTTTATCTTTTGCCGAAACATTAACAATACCGTTGGCATCAATATCAAAGGTTACTTCAATTTGAGGCATACCACGCGGTGCCGGCGGAATACCTACCAAATCAAATTGTCCCAAAAGCTTGTTATGAGCGGCAATTTCACGCTCGCCTTGGAACACACGAATCGTAACCGCGGTTTGTCCGTCTTCGGCAGTTGAGAAAACTTGGCTTTTTCTGGTCGGAATGGTTGTGTTGCGGTCAATAAGACGAGTGAACACACCGCCCAAAGTTTCAATACCGAGTGAAAGCGGAGTAACATCAAGCAAAAGAACATCTTTAACATCACCCATCAAAACACCGCCCTGAATTGCGGCACCAACAGCCACAACCTCATCAGGGTTAACGCCCTTGTGCGGTTCTTTGCCGAAGATTTCTTTAACTTTTTCCTGAACTTTCGGCATACGTGTCATACCGCCGACCAAAATAACTTCGCTGATATCGCTCGGTTTTAAGCCGGCATCTTCCAAAGCCTTACGGCACGGAATTTCAGTTTTGGCAATCAAATCCTCAACCAATGATTCAAGTTTTGCACGAGTTAATTTGATGTTTAAGTGTTTAGGGCCGGTTGCATCAGCGGTAATAAACGGCAAATTAACTTCTGTCTGAGTGGTTGATGAAAGCTCGATTTTGGCTTTTTCGGCAGCTTCTTTCAAACGTTGCAAAGCAAGTCTGTCGGCTCTTAAATCAATTCCGTTTTCTTTTTGGAATTCATCAGCCAAGAAATTAACAACGCGTTGGTCAAAGTCTTCACCGCCCAAGAACGTATCACCGTTTGTGGCCTTAACTTCAAACACACCGTCACCGATTTCCAAAATGGAAACATCGAATGTACCACCGCCCAAGTCATAAACAACAATCGTTCCGCTGGCATTTTTATCCATACCGTAAGCAAGTGCGGCGGCAGTCGGCTCGTTGATAATACGCAAAACTTCCAAACCGGCGATTTTTCCGGCATCTTTAGTGGCCTGACGTTGCGAATCGTTAAAATATGCCGGCACGGTAATAACGGCTTTATCAACCTTTTCACCCAAATAACTTTCGGCATATTCTTTGATTTTTTGCAATACGATAGCCGAAATTTGTGACGGAGCAAATTTTTCGCCTTTTGCTTCAACCCAAGCATCACCGTTTTCGCCCGATATGATTTTGAACGGAGAATGCTCCTTAAACTTAGCAACTTCCGGCGAATCATAGCGACGACCGATTAAGCGCTTAATGGCAAAAAGTGTATTTTCCGGATTTGTAACGGCTTGTCTTTTTGCCGGATATCCGACCAAGCGCTCATTTTCAGTGAATGCCACCATTGAAGGCGTTGTTCTTGCACCTTCGGAATTTTCCAATACTTTGGCTTCTTTGCCGTCCATAACGGCGAAGCAGGAGTTTGTTGTACCTAAATCAATACCAATAACTTTACTCATTTTATTTTCCTTTAACAAAAAATTCTTTCTAAGGGTTGATATAGGAAGAACATTTTCCCTGCGCAAGGGGGAATAAAAATTTTTTTTGCTTATTTTTTTACGGAAACAGAAAAAAACAACTATAAATTTTGTGGTATATCTTGTAAAAATCTGTTTCCTTATCTGAATTTATGTATATAATCCTCCTCATGAAAATATTGACGAGATATATTTTTAAGCAGATTTTTATCGGCTTTTTGGTCGTGGCAATGTCTTTATTGGCAATGCTTTGGCTCACTCAATCATTGCGCTTTGTGGAAATAGTGACCAGAAAAGGCCTGCCGGTTTATTTGTTTGCCGAGATGACTTCTTATTTAATGCCGAGAATTTTCAATATTTTATCGCCGATTGCGGCATTTGTGGCGGTTTTGTTCACCTATAACCGCTTGACTGCCGACCGAGAATTGGTGGTTATGCAATCTGTCGGCATAAGTCCGGCAAAAAATGCCTTGCCGGCAATTTATTTCGGCATTTTGCTCACTGTTTTCAACATTTATGTGATGAACTTTGGTATTCCTTCGGCAGAGCGAAACTTCAAAGAGCTTGAGTGGAAAATCAAGAACAATCTGACGCAAATGGCGTTCCGAGAAGGAGAATTTACGCAAATTAAAGGCGGAGTGACTATCTTTATTGATAAGCACGAAGCCGATGATTCCATTAGCGGAATTTTCGTCAGTGATGAATCAAAGCCCGATATAAAAGTTACCTTAACCGCCGAAAAAGGACGCATAATCAAAAGTGAAAACGGCTCGCGCATTTTGTTTATTAACGGAGTTCGACAGGAATTAAATAAAAAAACATATCAATTTAATTCACTGGCTTTTTCACGTTATTCAGCCGATTTTAACATAGAACAAAATCACGGAAAACGCAATCAAACTGCCCGTGAATTGAGCCTTAAAGAACTACTCAATTCTCGCAATAATCCTGATTTCAGCGAACAGCAACAACGCAAAAATATTGTTGAAGGTCACAGGCGCCTGATTTATCCTTTTTATAATTTAATTTCCGCTTTATTGGCTTGCGTCGGACTTTTAATCAGTAGCTTTAATCGTCGCGGACAGGCAAAAATTATAGCTTTGGAAGTATTGTGCATGATTTTGGTTATGGGCGGAGATTTAGCCGTAACAAATTTGGCAGGACGTTCGCTATACTTCATAAGCTTGCTCTATTTAAACTGCCTTGTTCCGTTATGCGCTTGTTTATATCTGTTAGTGTTTTACAATCCGGCATTTTTCCGCCACAAATCCGTAAAGGAGCAATTTAATGCAGCATAATTTATTGAAGCTGGTTTGTGTTTTATCAGTATATATGCTTTGTCTGAATAAGGCATCGTTTGCCGTGCGCGAAGCCGGAGAAGTTAGCAGAAAAGAAGCTCATCAGCCTCATGCGGAAATGTTTGTTGAACATAATATCACCGATATTGCCGATTTTAATGAAACCGATGATGAAGATGCCCCGATTGATTTTGTTGCCGATGAAGTTGAGGCTGATTCTGCTTCCAAAATCATTACGGCAAAAGGAAATGTTGAAATAAAATATAACGGCATGCGCCTTTTAACAGACCGCGTTGAATATAATCAAAACACCGACACAATCAGAGCAAAAGGCAATGTGCGCTTTTATTCGGCGGACGGCTCAGTGCTTTATGGCGATGATATTATATTGGCAGATCATTTTTCCACCGGCGCGATTGAAAATATAAAAGTCGTGCTTAAAGACGAATCTCATATATTTGCCAAAGCATTCAGAAAAAAAGGCAATCAGACAAAAGTATTGGACGATGTTGTTTATACTCCTTGTGATATGTGCGAGGGAAAATCACCTGTTTGGTCATTGAGCGCGCGCAAAGTTCAGCACAAAGAAGAAGAACAGAATGTTCATTATAATGATGCATTCTTAAATGTTTTCGGAGTTCCGGTTTTATATACGCCGTTTTTTACTCATCCGGACCCTACGGTTAAAAGGCGCTCAGGCTTATTGGCTCCGTCATTCGGTAATTCAAACTATATCGGCGTATTTTTTCAACCGCGTTACTTTTGGGCGGTGAACGACCAGACAAATGTTATTTTATCGCCTTATTTTTCTTCGGACAAAGGCATAATTTATGACGGTTCATATCAACAATATTTCGTGAATAATTATACAAGCATTTCCGGCAGTTATATGAATGATTCCAAAAAACACAATAATCGCAACCGCGGTAATTTGACGGCTCAGGGCTTGTATGATATCAATGAACAATGGCGCTTTAAATATGATTTGAATTATGTTTCCGATTACATATACTTAAAAGAGCTTGATAAGGCGAAAAAAGATGATGCTTGGTTGCAATCAAATATTCAGTTTGAACGTTTCAGCGGGCGTGATTATGCTTCAGTTGAGGCCTTTTATTACAAAACATTGAGTTATAATTTGCGCCGAGAAAACGGCAAGCGTTATAGTGAAATCAACCGCAAAAAACCTTATGTTGCTCCGCTTATTGATGTTGAGATGTATTCCGACCCGAGTTCCATCGGCTCATATTTCAAAACCAATCTCGGCACCGCTTCGGTATATCGTAAAGACGGCTCACAATCTCAGCGCATGACAGCCATCAATGCTTGGGAATTGCCGTTCACAACGCGTTTCGGTGAAAAATATCGCATTGTGGCATCGATGAAATCGGACGCTTATTATATCAACAAGTATCACTACTTGCCGAACAATTATCATGATTCATATACGGGAACTACAACACGTTTCTTCCCGCAAGCCGGCATAGAGTGGCGTCTGCCGTTTGTCAGAGCCAATGAAACTTCAAGACACATTATTGAGCCGGTTGTTGTCGGCGTGGTTGCGCCATCAGGAGGAAATAAGCCTGATAAAATTCCTAATGAAGACAGTGCCGATGTTTATTTTGATGATACAAACGTTTTAGACCTTGACCGTTATGCCGGTTATGACCGCAATGATACCGGAAGCCGTGTCAGCTATGGAATGCGCTGGAGTGCGTATGATAACTTTATGGGCCGCACATCGGCATTCATTGCGCAATCATATGAAGAAGACAAGGATTCATCTTTTGTGAAAAATCTTAATAAAGAAAACGGTTCTCATTTCAGCGATTTGGTCGGTCGTATCAACGCAGAACCTAATGAATATCTGAACTTGAACTATCGTTTTCGTATTGATAAAGACAATTTTGATACAAAATACAGCGAACTCGGGGCTTCCGTAGGTCCTGAGTTTATGAGGCTTTATTCTTCATATATCTTGTTAAAAGGAAATTCTTATTATAAAGATTTGTATTCCGAACGACAAGAACTATATTTATCATTAAGCTCGGCAATATCCCAGTATTGGACCGTTTCCGTGTATAATTTACAGGATTTGTCTTCGCAAGACAAAAAGTCATTGGAGCATGGCGGAAGTGTGATTTATGAAGATGAATGCACAAAATGGATCAGTTCTGTTAAAAAATACAACAGCAGTGACCCGGATTTGAGCAACGGTTATGAGTTTACAATGACCTTTTACTTAAAAACAATCGGCAGTTTCGGCTCTTAAACGAAAGGAATGAAAAATGAAAAAAATTTGGCTGATTATCGTCTTGGCAATTTTCTTTAATCTTGATTTTGCAAAAGCAGAAGAAGTTAATCTGCAGGAAATGGATGCCGAAGCCAGAGAACAATCTCAAGCATCAGGCTCTTTATTGTTTCGTCGCAATGCCGAAGAATATCGCCAATTATCAGATGCGGAAAAGAAAGAAATTGAAGTTCGCCGCGAAAATGCCATAAAAATGCGCAAACAACAAGAAGAAATGATGCGTCGCCAAGCGGAAGAAGAGGCTCGCATACGCGCCGAACAAGAAGCTCAAAGACGTGCGGCTGAAGCATTAAGACCGATAACACTATACGGAAATCAGCTGAAAATTTATGCGCTTGTCAACGGCGATCCGATTACAAGCGCCGATATGCAAAGCCATATCAATGCCTTCATCATGACCACCGGAATCCCATACAATTCCCAAACAAAACAAATGATTACCTCAAAAGTTTTGCAAAATGCCATTGATGACAAGTTGAAAATTCAAGAGGCTAAGAAAAACGGCATTTCCGTTTCGCAAAAAGAAGTCAATGATGCCGTGCGCCGTTTTGAACAAGGAAATAATTTGCAACCCGGACAATTAAAATCAATGCTTGACAGTGCAAAGGTCAGTGCAAAAGTTTGGAGCGCCCAAATCATTGCCGATATTGCTTGGAATAAATTGATTTCTTCAAAGGCTCATAGTGTGGCTAATGTCGGTGAGAATGACATCACAAAAGCCTTGGGAAGCATAAAAGACGACATGAAAAAAGAAAAATTTATGCTTCTTGAGTTGGTGGTCAGCAAAAAAGATGCCAAAGGTCTTAATGAATTGGCGCAGAATCTTCGTCAGGACCCGCGTTTTGAGCTTTATGCGATGCAGTTTTCACAAAGCCCGAGTGCCAAAAACGGCGGAAGACTCGGTTGGGTTACTAAGGGTCAGCTTCCGCAAACTTTGGAAAATGCCGTTTTGAAGCTTAAAGAAGGCGGGGTTTCAAATCCGATTGCCTATGGGAATGATTATTACATCTTAAAGTTGGAAAAGATTTTTAATCCGGCAAGAGATGCAAAATCTTTGCCATCACGCAATGAAATCAGAGAAATGCTGATGAACAAGCGTTTGGAAGAATATTCCAACAAGTATTTGCAAAATTTGCGTTCTCACGCCTTGATTGAAAAGAAAGTTTGATAAATGCCGGAACTGCCGAGTTTGAAAGAAACGGTTGAAGCTCACGGACTTTTGGCAAAAAAGTCACTGGGGCAGAATTTTTTGCTCGATATGAACATTACCGACAAAATTATTCGCTCATCATTGGCTTTACAAGGCTTAAAAGATTTTTCAAAAGCCAATGTTTATGAAATAGGCCCCGGTCCCGGAGGCTTAACCAGAGCAATTTTGAAGGCGAATCCTCATCTTTTGACCGTGATTGAAATGGACTCGCGTTGCATTGAGATTATGAATGAAATAAAATCAACAGTCGGCAAACAACTTGAAATTATAGAGGGCGACGCCTTGAAGTTTGACTTTACGGAACATACTGATTTTCCAAAACATATTGTCAGCAACCTTCCCTATAATATTTCCGTGCCGTTACTTATCGGCTGGTTGAAAAATATCGTGCATTACAGCAGTTTAACCTTAATGTTTCAAAAGGAAGTTGCCGAGAGAATCATGGCTGAGCCAAACACAAAAAGTTATGGCAGAATTTCGGTTTTAGCGCAATTGGTTTACCATATTGACAAGCTTTTTGATTTGAATCCGAATTGTTTTGTGCCGGCGCCCAAGATTTGGTCAAGCGTGTTGCTTTTTCGCCCGAAGTCGGAAATTATTGCGCCCGAAACATTAAAAAAGGTTGAAAAAATAACCGAAATGGCATTCGGACAGCGCCGAAAGATGATACGCCAAAGCTTAAAGAGCATACCAAATTTTGAAAAAATTTGCGACGAATTAAACATAAAAACAACCCTGCGTGCCGAGAATCTTACTCCTAAGCAATATCTGTTGCTTGCCGAGGCGATGCGTTTGTAATTTTACTTTTTGCTTTACAAATTTGATTTTTTCTGCTAACTTATAGATAGAATGGTGAAACACCATTTCAGGACCTTCGGGTTCGGGGCTGTCAGAGGCTCTTTGTTTAGCGATACCTGAAATAACGGTATCCTTTGGATGCTGTTTTTTTGTATCTAATTCCCCGCATTGGTTGGGGAGATTATAGCGTATGTACAAGCTTTATTTTAAGCTAAAGGCTATAATAGTCATTTCGCTAAACATGATTTCTGAACTCCCCGCCCGCTGTAAAAAACAGAGGGCTTTTTCGTATTGAAAATTTAATTTTAAAGAAAGGAAAATATAATGAATAAATTTATTTTAATGGCAAGTGTGGCAATAATGTCTTTTGGTGCAGCAAGCGAATCGTGGGCGACCTGTCAGAACGGTACACGAGGTTCAGATGATGCAAGCAATAGTGATTATTGCGGAGTAAATTGTTGTTGGGTAATTACAACAGTCACTAATAACGATAAAACCGAAAAAGTTTTAACTATTACGCCGGCGCTTGACTCAAATAACAAGCCCTATACAAATGTGGTGATGAAGGATTTTAATGCAACAGAACCAGGTACAGATACCGCAAATGGTTATACAAAAGAATATTCTTCTGATGCACCGTGGGCAAGACAAGGAGCAACCTCTGTCGTTATTAATGATGGTATCACTAATATCGGACAATTTGCCTTTAGAGGAGATACTAAAATAACCGGTGTCACGGGTATGGAAAATGTAACTTCAATCGCAGATTATGCGTTTCAACTTGCAAGTTCATTACAGAGCGTAGATATGCCAAATGTTACTTCAATCGGAAGTTATGCGTTTTCTGATGCAAGTAAATTACAGAGCGTAGATATGCCGAATGTTACTTCAATCGGACAGACTGCGTTTTATTTTGCAAGTTCATTACAGAGCGTAGATATGCCGAATGTGGAAACAATCGGATATGGTGCGTTTTATAATTCACCTTTATTAACAAATATCATTATAACCGATGATGTAAATGTTAACAATTGGAGTGATGATCCTTTTGGTATCGCTTTTACTAATAATGCAAATTCAATTATTACTTGTTTAGGCGATGTTAATACTTGCAGAAACAAATTGAGTGAAAAATACGGAAGTTCTATAGCGAACAAAGTTCAACAGGCAACCGAAGCGCAGTGTAATAATTCAGTAAATTATTATTACAGTAATGGCTGTGTAAAATTGCCGAGTACACAATCATCTTGTGAAGGTGCAGAATTCTATTGGGTAAGTAATAAGTGCACAAAAAACGCTCCTGAATCAGAGCCGCAAGGGCAACAGGGCTCTCAAGTTTCCGAACAGGCAACTTCTGCCGCGGATTGTGTTGCAAGCGGGAAATATTGGCAAGAGGGGAAGTGTGTGTCTTCTTGCGGGGCAAGTTTTAAGCTCAACGACGGTTGGTGTGACCGTCAACGTTATACACCTGCCGAAGCCACCGCGGTTTTGACTAATGATAACAATAACTCGGTGATTATTACGTTCAAAAAATAAATTCTTATCTACATCACAAAACCGCCTCTGCTATCAAACAGGGGCGGTTTTAATTAAATCCGAAAAGCGGTTATATTTTACTCAAAACCAAAGCAATATCCTTGCTTAAATAATGAACAGCCTGATTTTGGGCTTTAACAATATCTGCCACTTCTTCGCCTTCAATTTTTGCCTCATATTCTGCTTGATCGCGATGCAAAATCTTTCCATTCGTATCTTCAATATGCCACCAAGCCGCAAGAACAACCTTGTCTTCTTCATAAGCCGCCATTTTATTTACTTTTATTTTAAGGGTATAATCCAAAGTTTCCGAAGAATATTCAACACTCTTCACAAAAGATTGCGGAAGGTATCTTTGCAAATCGTTGGTAACCGTATTTTGCAAAACATATGGAAGATTCTCGCCCCAGCGCTCAAATTCCATGATATTAACTTCTTGCGAATCCTTATCATAAACCACAATTTGCGAACGATTTAATAAATCAGGAACCTTAACTTTGCTGACACCAACATTAATTTTGCGAGAGGAAACAGGTGATAAACCTTTTGAATTCATCATATAAAATGTTGAATCTTTTGAATATCCCCCCAAACTGCAAGCCCCTAATAAAAGGGCAAAAAATATACTTAATTTTTTCATTGATTTTCTTCCTTTCCTCTTAAAAGTGCTTCCGGATGACGTTCCAGATAATCAGCCAAATTTTTAATTGAAATACTGGCTTTGCCCATATCTTCCATGGCTGAATTAAAGTTGGTCATAGCTTTGCTTGTTTCATAAGATTTTTTATCAATAGTTGAACTGGCTTTTTGTGTAACCTGTTGAATATTTTCCAAAATCTTAGGCATACGCTCGTTGAAATTTTGTAAAATATCCGGCAACTGCATATCAATTTTTTGCACAATATCACTTAAGCGCAACATTGTTTCTTTGAGCGGAATTTCCTGTAAATCTTTTGAAATCATCTCAAAAGGTGACATTTCAGTCGGAATTTCAATATGAGAACCGTCACCCTCAAACTTTGCCGGAGATGAAGGATCCATATTCAGCTCAATCATCAATTGTCCGGTCAGCAAACTGGCGTTGACAAGCCTTGCTCTCAAACCTTTTTCAACCAAAACTTTCATCGTTTCTTCAGGATCCATGTGTTGTTTATCAATCAATCTGAAAGATTTATTTTCCTGAAACTTAATGAATACCGGAGTCTTAAACTTGCCTGTCTGCACGTCCATTAACAGGTTTATCTTGGCAACCTGCCCTACTTCAACCCCCTTAAATACCACCGATGAGCCGACACTTAGTCCCTGAATCGTCTCTTCAAAATACATCACAACATATTCTTTATCTTCAGAAAGAAATTGTTTGCTTGCATAATTAAAAATTATACCGCCCAAGCAGGCAAAACCCAAAACCACAAACAATCCCACCATTTTATAGGTCTTCTTTTTGGCCATTTTATTTTCCTTTTCCTCTGGTTAAAAACTCATATACTTCCTTATTCGGCGGATTTTTCAACAACTCTTTCGGATCGCCCTGAGCCGTTATGCTTTTGGTTGAGGCATCCAAAAATATTGAATTGTTGCCGATTGCAAAAATAGAACTCAATTCGTGCGTAACCACCACAATTGTTGTACCAAGACTGCGATTAAGCTCAATAATCAAATCATCAAGATTTTTTGAGCTTATCGGATCAAGTCCGGCTGATGGCTCATCAAAATACACAATATCCGGATCCAAAGCCAACGCACGCGCCAATCCGGCACGTTTTTTCATACCACCGCTGATTTCCGAAGGATAAAAATCATCAAACCCTGCCAACCCAACAAGAGAAAGCTTTAATGAAGCCATTTCCCTGATTGTAACCGGCGAATAATTTGAATATTGTTGCAAAGGCAATGCGATATTTTCTGCCAAAGTCATTGAAGAAAACAGCGCTCCGCTTTGATATAATATGCCTGATTTTTCCCTGATTTTTTGCAATTCTTCAGAATCTTTTGTTATATCGATGCCGTTTATTATAACGTTTCCTTTCTGTGGCTTCAAAAGTCCGGTCAATACTCGAAGCATACTGCTTTTTCCGCAGCCGCTACCTCCCATTATAATAAATATATCGCCCTTATTAACCTGATAATTTGCATCCTTAAGCAACACAAAATCATCATAACCGATGGTCATATTTTTAACTTTTATCGGAGCATTCTCAATCATATTCCAAGCTCCTGACAAATAACCGTTATTATGCCTGTTGCCACAATCATCGTAACAACGGCGCTGACAACGCTTCTGGTGGTGGCAACACCCACACTGTCGGCATTGCGTCCGCATTTAACTCCCTGATAGCAACCGCAAATTGCAATAATAAAACCAAAACAAAGTCCATGGAAAATTCCAACCAAAAAATTGGTCAGCTTAAAGGCTTTGAGCGAATAATTCCAATACTCTTGATATGGTATATCAAGCATAAAAACACCAACGGTAGCACCACCGAGCATCCCCATAAAATCAGCCACCATCGTCAAAATCGGCATAGCCAAAACAAGAGCGAATATGCGAGGCAGAACCAAAAAATCAATATTTGAAAAGCCCATGGTCTGCAATGCGTCCAGCTCCTCGTTAACCTGCATTGTGCCGATTGTTGCAGCATAAGCCGAGCCGGTGCGACCGGCCATAATAATCCCGACCATAATTGCGCCCATGATTCTGCACATTCCGATTGCCACAAGGCTTGCAACATAAATTTGTGCGCCGAATTCTTTTAATTGCACGGCTCCGACAAAGGCTAAAATCAAACCGACCAAAAAGCTTATAAGCATAACAATCCCCATAGCTTTCGGCCCGCAATCTTCGACAGCGGCAAAAAAATCTACACCTCTCATAACGGAGCGTCCGGCAATAAATCGCCCGAAAGACTTGCAAATATCGGCAATAAACCCATTAACATCAGTTATCTTTTTCAACACGGTTATGGTCTTCTTTCCGATACTTTCCAAAAAATCAGCATTTTCACCAGTACCATGCGAAGGTTTTCTGTCAACAGCAAACGCTAAATTCAAAAGTTCTTGCAAATTATGAGGTAAATCGTTGATATTACACGCAATATTTTGCAGTTTTGCGGTTTTCATAATTTCAAAAACCGGCAATAACAACGAGGAATCCCAGTTTTTTATCCCCTCATCCGAAAACTTTATTCCCGATATTTTTTCCGAATTTATACTACTGAGAATTTTAGAAGTATCATAATCATAGCAAACAAAATCGCCTTTCAAGCAAATATTCAAATTTGCGCCCTCGCGCTTCATATCTATTCGCGCATTATCAGCTGTTATTTTGTTCGTGTTTGTTTTGCTCATCTTCCAAAGCCTCATACAGCTCTATTGTTTCAATTTCATCCAAGTCCTCAGCCGGCACGGCATAACTACCGTTAAACCAACGTCCCAAGTCCACATCAGCACAACGTTTTGAACAAAAAGGAGCATATTTTTCATCTGAAAAAACCTTTTTGCAAATTGGGCATTTGTGCACTTTGACTACATTTTCACTCACGGTTCAACCCTTCCGCTTCCCTGACAAGTTTTGCATTCAACAGTATATAAATCGCGCAAAGTAGGACGACGACGTTGGCGCAAAATTTCAACATTTCCGGCACGACTCAACCCAAGCGTGCGACTATGGCATGCATCATCGGCAAGCTCTTCTTCCAATACCTCTATAACCCTTTTCATAAAACGATATTCGGAAGAACCGGCAAAATCAATTACGATCTTACCCGATAAATTACGCAACCTTATTTGGCGGGCAATTTCCTTTGCCGCCTCAATATTCAAATTATCAATAGATCCGCCGTTACTTATACCGGAACTGTCAACATCTATTGCAACGCAAGCATGAGTTTCTTCAATACTTAATGACCCGCCGTTTTTGAGCTTAACCGTTTTATTTAAGGCTTCAACAATGGCATCATCAACCCCGAAAAACTCAAAACCTTCTTTTTGAATGGTAACCTTGCCTGAAAAGATTTCTTCAACCTCTTTAGCCAAATTAGGCGTATCAACAACAACTTCTTCCAAGCTATCACGATATCGGCGGATATATTCAAACAAAGGATTCTCTTTAGAATACAACAAGGCCGGAGCATTAAGCGTGCGAGCCTTTTTTCTGATATTTTCATAAATTTCACGCAGTTTAAGCATTTCATCAATAATTTGCTGATCTTCGGCTTCAACCGCCATTGTGCGCAAAACCCACCCTTCATTAAGAAGCGAATTTTCTCTGACAAGATTCTTCAAGTGTTGTGCTTTTTCTTCATCATGAATTTTGTTTGAAACTTCAACATCATATTTGAACGGACAGAAAACCATATATGCGCCGGCAAGTTGGATATTTCTGACAACCTTAGCACCCTTTTCCGCATGCTTTTCCTGAGCAACCTGAACAACAACGCTTTGTCCCTCACTCATATTTGCTTCTTTTAATACAGGTTCATATGAATTCAAAAAAGCTTCACAGCCCTCGCCTATATTAACCAAAAATCCGAATCTTTCATTAGCTAACTTAATTTTTTTATCAATCTTGGCTAAAAAGACACTGCCTTCCAATGCACGTTTTGCATCAAAAATATCAATTTCCATCAGACCGCTTTCGTCATAAATGGCCAATCCGGTTGCATCTTCGTTTTTATCATATACAATTTTAAGAGCTTTCATCTTATTCCTACTCCGTTCAATAAATTCATTGTTTCACTCAAAGGCAGACCGACAACAGAAGAATAATCTCCGACAAGTCTTGTTACATATGCTGCCATTTTGCCCTCAATTTTATAACCGCAAACGCCTTTCCACTCACCGCTTTTGATATAGCTTTCAAGTTCTCCTTTATCAAGACAACGCATGGTAATTCTTGTTGATACCGTGCGCTGATGAACTTTGCCTCCTTTATCAATAAGGCAAACCGAGCTGATAACCTTGTGTGTTCTGCCGGCAAGCAGTTGCATAACTTTTCTTTGTTCTTCAGCCGTCTTTGATTTATGGATAATTCTGTTTCCCACGCAAACAATCGTATCACAAGCAAGAATATTTTGCTCTGACTTTATTTTTGCAACATATTCTGCCTTTTCCAAAGCCATTCTGCGCACATATAACAAAGGTTTTTCAGTTTTAAAATTGCTTTCATCAATATCGGCGGGAAAAATTTCTTTAGGCTCAAACCCTATCTGCCTCAACAGTGCGATTCTTTGAGGAGAGCCAGATGCCAGTATAAAATCTTTTTTTTCTAATTCCATCGGCATTTTTCAGTTTTCATCATCAAAAGTTTTTTCCATTCTTTCATGACGTTCCTGCGCTTCAATAGAAAGCGTGGCAACAGGACGTGCTTCCAATCTTTCAATACCGATAGGCTCGCCTGTTTCTTCACAATAACCGTATGTGCCGTCTTCAATACGTTCCAAAGCATCATCAATTTTGTTAATAAGTTTTCTGATGCGATCTTTTGTACGCAAATCCAAAGCTTTATCTGTTTCCATTGACGCGCGATCAATATCGTCCGGTTGTTGCATTCCGCCTTGGCGAAGATCATCCAAAGTATCTACCGATTGCGAAACAATCGATTTTTTCCAATCTTCCAACTTTTTTCTGAAATATTCAAGTTGCATTTCATTCATATATTCTTCATCAGCCGAAGGTTTATAATCCGGTGGTAATACAATAGAAGCAGTCATTTTCGTTCTCCTTAATTAAAAAAACATTTTCATAAAAGTAACATTATTATTTATTATATTGCAAGCATTATTAACAACATAATAACAAACTTCAGTTAAACACCCACATTATGTTGTTATCATCACCGCAAAGACCATTGGAATTTGTGCCTGAACCGGTACCTGCAACATCAGCCATTTTAACCGGCAAAGGTTTATCACCCGTTGTATTCGGCTGATAAATAGGCCAATACCAATAAGTGTTTGTTCCGCCGGAAGATAAGACGATTGCATATAAATCAACTACGCGGTTATTTATCCACTCTTTCGTAATCAAGGCAATACATTGATCACGATCCAGCCCTAAAAATTGTATGGCAAATTGATCACCGGGGTGATCTGAAGTCAAATCACTGCTTGAAGGCACGGAAACTCTAACCTCTCCACCGAATGTATTATAAATAGTATTATCAACCAAACGATAAGATTTCGGAATAATGCGCAATCTTTCGGCTTTTTGCAATTTTGCGGTTTCGGTGTCTGAAGAAAAAGTACCGTTTATAATGTTGACGATTTCTAAATAGTTTGAATCAGCCGCCGAAGCTTTAACAATCGTTCCGGCAAAATCGGCAATTTGAAGCGAACCTTGGCTTATTTTATATTCGCTGTATGCGCCCGAAATAACTTTTGCAATACCGGCAATCAAAAACATACTGACCACCATATAGCCCATAATTTCAACCATAGATCGGCCGGCTTGTGTGTTTTTAATGCAATATTTCATAATAAATGCTCCTTTTTTTTGCACAATTTAATATAAATTGCTTTATTTTTTAACTCTTATGATTATAATACAATAAATTTATTAAATAAAGGATAAACGTCATGAAAAAAACAATATTTTTTCTCGGATTGGCTTTTGCGATGTCTGAAATGGCTTTAGCAAATGCCGACAGCTATAACTATAAACCTTATGCGGGACTTTCATATTCTTATGCAACCGCTCACGCCAAAACCGCTAAACCTAAATATAATATCGGCGGAATTTATGTCGGTTCGGAATATGGCAAATATTTTTCAACCGAACTTTTTTATAATCAAAGTACTCATGATAACAACCGTTTTAACGGTATAAAAACCAAAACTTCATATCGTTCATACGGTTTGGATTTATTGGGTTATTTACCGCTTGATTGCAATAATCGCTTTGATTTGATTGCCACTATCGGCGCCGGCGAATACGTTTTTTCAAAAAAAGCAAAAGGTGAAAAACATCATAACGACTCCGGCTGGGGCTATCGTTTCGGCGGTGGCTTAAAATATAATCTTACACAAAACTGGCAAGCAAGAGCTTTGGTCAGATATGTTAATTTTGATCGTATTTCGGATTTCGATCATCAAATTGAATATTCTGCCGGTATTGAATATCATTTCTAACATAAAGGGATAAATAAAATGAAAAAATTCATCATTGTTGTATGTTTGGTTGCCTTGGTTGCTTTTTGCGGGTATTTATTGAAAAAAACTCCGAAAGAAACCATTGTGGTAGAAAACGAAGAAGCAATTGTTGTTGCCGAGCCTAAATTACCGGAAACACTGTTTTCATTCAAAAAAGACGAACTTTCAAGCGAATGCCAAGCTGACAACGCTCAACTTTGTGCCGTTGAACAGGCTGTTAAATGCACGATTGATCCGACTTTTGAAGGTTGTAAGGAAGCAAAAATTCCGCAATTTATTTTCATTACGGATTCCGGCACCGACAGACCTAGCGAAATCAGCTATAAATTTGTGGAGAAAAAATCTCTCAATAATCAAACTGTTGAATATTATACCGACAGCACTTGCAACGGCACATGGTTCGGACTTTGCCACGGTCGCGTAATTTATGTATTAAGTCCTGCCGGAGAAGGTTGGGCCGTTAAGGATATTTATGCCATAGAGCAATAAAATGTCTTATGAATTGATGTTTCAAAAGGCTCTGAAACTGCAACAAGACGGAGCCTTGAGCGATGCAGAGCAGATTTATCGCCAGATTTTGGAAACGGCACCGAATAATGCCGATGTCTTAAATTTGCTCGGACTTATCGCCCAACAACGCGGATTTCATCAAGAAGCATGTTCTTATTTTTATCGCGCGGCAGAAAGTGCGCCCAAGCATTTTCCGATTTTTTTCAATCTGGCGATATCATTAGAGGCAATCGGCCGGCATTTGGAGGCTTTGGAGGCTTATGCCAAAGTTTTGTTCCTTAAACCGGATGTAAAAGAGGCGCACTATGGGCGCGGTAATATTTTTTGGCTCTTAAAACAAAACGAAAAGGCCGAATCCGAATTTGAGCAGGCTCTGGCGCTTGATAATGATTATGCCGAAGCCGCCGCCAACCTCGCCGATTTGAGAAACGATGAAAAAACTTTGGAAAATTTGAGCCTTAAATATCCGAATTGCGCCACAATTTTCTATTATTTAGCGCGTCGAAAAATATCCGACAAAGACTACACGAAAGCAAAACAATATTTAAAACAAGCCGACAACCTTCTTGTCTCTGATGAGATTAAAGTTATGTTGGGAGAGGTTTTGCTTGAAAGCAATGATGATAAAAATGAAGCCTTAAAGCTTTTTTATCAGGCGATTGACATTAACCCGCATAACCCTCAGGCATTATTAAAAATTGCCGATTTGGAGGCGGAAAACTCAAATTTCAAAGAAGCGGAAAAATATTATAAAAAAGCGATTAAAACAGATGAAAATAATCTTTCCGCTCACACAAATTATGCCAACCTTTTGTGTAAAAACAAACGCACTTTGGAGGCTTTGGAAGAATACCGCAAAGCCGTTTTAATTGCGCCTGAAACACCGGAAATAAGTTATAATCTGGCACTTATTTTGAAAGAATTGCAGGAATATGAGCAGGCTCTGTCATTGATGTTTAATGCTTATTATAAGGCGCCCGAGCATCAAGACTGGAGTATAAATTTGGCTGAAACTCTGATTTTATTTAATAAAACGGCGCCGGAAAAAGCCAAAAAAATCGCTTCAAACTGGTATGAAAAAATGCCGGAAAATATTGTAGCCAAGCACCTGTGGGCGGTTATCAACGGGCAAAAAAGCGAAGTTGAAACCGAGTATAATCGCTTGCTTTTTGATACTTTCGCCCCCACTTATGAAGACACTTTGCAAAAAATAAATTATCAGACAGTGCAAAAAATAGCTGAAATTTGCGGGCAACCGAGCGGAAAAATTCTTGATTTAGGGTGCGGTTCCGGACTTTTGGGCGAGGCCCTGAAAAATGATAAAAATGAAATCATCGGCGTTGACATATCCGAAAAAATGCTGGCTCTCGCCAGTCAAAAAAAGGTTTATAAAAAACTTGAATGCGCAGAAATAGTTGATTTTTTGAAGAAAAATACCGAACATTTTGACCTCATTACAGCCTCCGATGTTTTCTGCTATTTTGATAATTTGGAGGAAATTTTCAAGCTTTGCCTGCCGATGAAACTGGTGTTTTCGGTTGAGATAAATCCTTTGGTTGAAACCTTTATACTTCAGCCGAACGGACGTTGGCAACATAATCCTAAATATATAGAAAATCTACTAAAATCATCTGGTTATTCAAACATTTTAATCCAAAACATTATCTTGCGTCAAGAAGATGAAACCGAAGTTAGCGGTGCAATCTTCACCGCAAACGTATAACCGCTTTTTAATAGCTCCAGCTTAAATCAAGGGCATAATCTTCCTGATTTTTGCCTTTGTTGTGCGAAGAAAAATATTTTAAGGCAAGTGACAGATTTTCACTCAAGCCGTATGCCGCTTGAGCCGAATATTCAAGCCTTTCGCCGAATTTGCGCGTTGCAAACGTTTGACGCGTCCAAAAGTGCAAGCGGAATCTTCCGAAATCGCCGTAAACGCCACCGCGCGGAGCAAGACCGAGCCAATAATTGTGCGCCATTAAACCGCCATATTGTCCCCTCGCCTCAACAAGGCCGTAAATTCTGATTTTAAGGAAAAACTCCGCCGTTTTGCCAATTCCAAGCCCCAAATCCCCGACATAACCTTCTTTTTCATTTTTGGGATTAAATTCTCGTTTCAGCTCAACATTTGTGGAATATGAAATCGGCGAAAACACCCTGTCCGCCGGCACTATTGATAAAATATTAAGCGGTTGAAAGCTTTGTAAAACAGCCCTATGCTTTTGATTATAATAGCGCCAAACGCTCTTAAAAACACTGACTTCCGCGCCCTTAACCAATCCATATGACGAATCAGTTAATGCCGTATAAGCCGGTCTTATTTCCAGCTCTTCATAGCTTTTTTTGTTATAAACACCCGTTCTAAAAGAAACACGCATTGAATCATGTGAGTTTTCGGGATTTTTTCCCGCAAAATTATTTTGCAATTCTATTTTCGGCATAGCACTTCTTTTTCTCAAAACCGCAAAACTGTTTTTGCGATATTCAGCCAGCTCCATATCTTTTTCCACATAACGATATTGAAAATACTGATATGTCGTTTCCAAAACCTCAGCCTGTTCTTTTTGCGCAAGTTCCGGCATTTCATAATCATAATTTTTCACACCGTTCACAAACGCCTTATATTGCTCATCGCTCATATTTTGCAAACTGTTTTTAATTTTGGTCAAACGCGCCGGACGATAATTTATTTCACTCACCAGATTCGGCTCATTTTTTATGGTTTTTAAGGTATCAAGCGGAATAACCCACATATTTTTATAGCCAGAAGTAAGGTCAATTTCCGGACGCACCGCCTCAATCAATTCCAAAACCATATATGAGCAATTTTTACTCAAAAAATAATAGCGAATGCGGGCTTTGCGCATTTCATAAAGATGATTAACAAACTTTATCTGCTCTTCATCACTCAAATTTAAGTGATATTCCCAAATATCGCGGTTTTCAATATTGTTATAAGTGTTGATTATTTCCCAATAAGGACTGATACTGTAAACTCCCTGATAACCTCCCATAAGCCCCTTAAAAGCAAACATAAAACCGAATTCAGTGCCGGAATCCGCCCCGAAATTTGAACCGTGCGCCAGCATTTGCGTACCTTTGCGCTTTGTATCAATGCGGATGAGCGTATGCCCGAATAATGACGCCGGATTATTCATATATGCGTTCGTAAATAAGACCGTGATTCCGTTCGGCTTAACATCACCCATAAATTGTTGATAATCCTCACAATTATCAAGATTACCTTTTATAAGTTTATGTTTTTTCAAAAACTCAAAACGTGCCGGAAATTCGCACTTTTTCCCCTTTTCTTCGGCAAAATCTTCTATTTCGGCTTTCAGCTCCGCAAGCGGATTTTTTCGTCCGTTTTCAGCAACATAAAAATCATCATTTTCCACCAAACCTTCATATCCGCCGAAAGTTTTTTGATGATAATGCAACAATTTCAGCCACTCGGGAGAAGTGGCCAATGTTTCAACTTCGTTTGCAAAGCAGATTGTTGAATTTAAAAAGAAAAATGTCATTACGAGGAGCGATAAAAATCGCGACGTGGTAATCTCAATCAACCGGTGATTTTTATAATAAAGTTCCATTTTCTCATCAGTCGCTTATTTAAAGAGATTGCCACGTCGAACAAAAGTTCTCCTCGCAATGACAAGTCAGTATTTTTTATACGTTGGCAATATCCATAACTTTAATGGTTACTTCAGCCACTTCAACGTTGTCATTCGGGAAAATATAGGCAAAATTCTGTTGAATATCTTTACCCAATTTTTCACTGTCAACATCCAAAATACCTGCCAAAGTATCAATGGTTTCACCTTTGCCGGCAGCAGCATCCATTGCAAATTGTTCCATATTGTCTTGCAAAAATGCCAAAGTCATTCTGCCTGTTCCGCCGGTAATACGACCGTTCGGATCACAACCGGATGTACCCAAGGTAACACCGATGGTGTTTGAAAACCAATGGTTTGTGGTCATAGCCAGCGACTGCGGAATAATTCCGGATTGACCGCGCCAAGCCATAGAGCCCAAACCGCAACCACCGGTAGAATCAACTGCACCGGCAGTGCTTGTTAAAGCCAAAGATGAGCAAACAATTAACGCTCCGAATAATTTTTTCATAAATTTTCTCCTTAAAAGTCCATTAACACCATAAAAGCTATTATACTTTTGTTCAGCTGTATATCAAAAGGTTTATTTTTTGCACAATTTTCTCATTTTGCGCTTTATAAATCAATAATATTTCACAGCCACGAAATTTCCCTTTTCCCCGCCGGCGCAAACATTTTGCACAACATCTTCACTCAGCAGATTATCAATGTTCTGCGCCTTAACGGCAAAATAACCTTTTGAGCCGTCAATACTATCGGAAGCTTCTTTATCTTGCGTCAACTTATTAAGTTCGGCAAATCCCAACGGTGCAACATTCATATTACCGACGGCAATTCCGATAAACCCGTCTTGTGGCAACTCATCTAATTCAGCAACCAAAAAGTTTTCACAATATTCATCAGGAATACCGCTTAATGCTACAATAAACGCATCATTTGCCAGACTTCCGGCTGTTTTAGGTGTCGGACGAACAACAACTTTGCCGTTAAAACTGTTAATAGGTTTCATATTTTCATCAATATCAACTAATCCGAGTTGCACTGCCGTTTCATTATTCAACTCTTTATAGTTGTATTGATTACCGCTGAAAGCGATTTTTGTGTTTGAAACAATCATATTTATTTCATCACCGACAACAGATTCAGAATAATCAGAATCTTCAGCTTCTGGTTTAATAACATCTTCTTCAAGTCCCATTTGGTCCTTTGCTACTGTATAGCCTTTATATATGCCAAACAGGAATGGATCAATATCCGAATCAATCCAAGATATGTTATTTTCATCCAAATCACCATAGGCTTTTTCAAGTTCTGCCATAATACCATCAAAACTGTCTTTAAGAACATTTGTAAGGTATTCTGTTTCAGCCCCGAATTGTTCTGCCGGAAGCGGTTTATCATTAAGCTTAAAGCCCTGAATAAAATTACCTCCGTACACCTTAAACGGTTGATTATTTTGATATGTAACAACCTTAAAATTCAAAAATTGCAAAGGCGAAAGCATAAATTGTTCTATATTGAAATTTTTTTGCAAAGCCATAGCCGCTGATATTGTTTTTTCGCCATCTTTATTCATCAAAACCGCACTGACGGAATTTATGCCCTTAAGCAATGCAACCGCCTCATTTTGCAATCTTGCCATCAATGCCGGATTAAACGACGGTGTGCCGTTTAAAGCCATGCTTAAGCCATCTTGTGCCAAGGCTTTATATGCCTTTTTAAATCCGTCATTGATGCTTATTCCGAAAGAAAACAAAGGCTTATTTGTGTTTGGATATTTTGAAGTCAATTGCGTTCCTTTTGCATCAAACTTCCACTGGGTAGTAACTTCATCATTGCTGTAATACGACATCACATACGGATCGGAAAATCCGTTCATAAAGTTGAAATCTCCGTTAACGGTAAAGCGCTTTTTGCCGTTAATTGTTGCTTCCCAATCTGCCCAAGACAAATTTTTCAAAACACTTGATACAATCTTTTTGACATCTTCATCGCCTTTAGCTGAAAAAGCAAATTCCACAGCATTATCAACCACATCTTCCAAACCACCGAATGAACCTTTCTGCTCAATAGTGGCATTTTTTGAAACGGTTGTGGCTGAAATCGTAAATTTGTTATCGGCAATCTTATAATTCGTTTCAAATTTGAAGTTTTGAACATCTTCAATATGTCCGGCAGTCAAGCCGACCGTGCCGTTTCTTTGAGCTATACCTGCACTGATATCGTTCATCAGATTAAAGCTTTGAGTATAGTTTTCCAAAAACTCCGCATTTGAGATATCGCAAGATGTTTTAGAATCCGCCAGATACTTAGGAAACTGATATGCACCCTCATAAACACATTTTCCGCCGTCTATCGTAAATGTTGCTTTATTAAAATTCAAGCAACCGAAGAAATTTTTGAAGTTTTCATAATTTTGAACATTTAAAATCTCACGCATATTGAGCAGAAAATCAGCTTCTTCGCAGGCAATTTCAGCCGAGCTTTGAGCCATTTCTCCGGCTGTTATTTTTAACTCGGAATTATCTATATTAAAATTAACTTCCTTCAAAAAGTCTGCATATTTTGCCGAGTTGATTTTCAACGGACCGCTCAATTTTCCGTTTTGAAAACTTACATCAACGGTACCATCGGCAAAAAACAACTCTCCTTTGCCGTTTTTAACGCCCTTTTGCTGATTATATTCCAAAATTTTCGCACCATCTTGAGCAAACAACTGATACTTTCCGGTATTTTCATACAATTTGCGTTCGGCAATACTTTTGATAGCGCCGTTCGGATAATATTCCTTAATCGGCTGATTGCCATACCAATAAGCAGCGGCACCACCTACTCCAAGCAACAATACCAAACCTGAAACGGAAAAAATAACGCCTTTATTCATAAATAGCCTCCTTAAAAATATTTTTAACCAAATATTAACCATTTAAAATAAACAGTCAACATTTTTTTTAATTTCGTTAAATAACTATTGTTCTTTATTTTAAGATTATTTTGCTTTTGGGAAAAGATGATAAAAGTTTTCCGTGGTAATTTTTTCAATTTCTTCAAGGCTGGTATTTTTGATTTCTGCCATCTTTTCCGCAGTTTTAATAACATATGCCGGCTCATTGCGTTTACCTCTGAACGGCTCGGGAGCCAAATAAGGTGCATCGGTTTCAATCAACAATTTGTTCAATGGAACATCGGCAAAAATTTCTCTGAGTTCAACACTTTTTTTGAAGGTAATGATTCCCGATGCCGAAACATAAAACCCTATTTTCAAAGCAAATTCCGCCAGCTTTCGCGATGATGAAAAACAATGCAATTCTCCGCAAAAAGCTTCTTTTTCATACTCTTGCGCCAAAATTTTTATCATATCATCATCAGCTTCACGAGAATGAATTATCAACGGCAATTTTGTGATTTGCGCAGCGTGTATATGCTCAACAAAAACTTTAAGTTGTTCAGCTTTAGTATTTGAATTATAATGATAATCCAACCCGCACTCTCCAATACCGATAATATGTTTTGCCTCGCTTAGCTTAACCAATTTTTCAGCCGTTATATCAGTAAAATATTCCGCGTCTTCCGGATGTACACCTATGGTTGCAAAAATACATCTGTGACTATTGCAAAGTTCAGCCATCTGTTGCAACTTCTGCTCATCAACTCCACCGCTGGCGTCCAATATGCAACCAACTCCGGCATCAAACGCACGTTTAATGCAATCCGTACGATCTAAAGCAAAATCCTCGGAAATTATATGACAATGACTATCAACAAACATCACAAAACCTTAGCAATTTCATTAAATAAATTAAGCAACATCAAATTTTTATCCATATTGACATTAACACAATCGGCAAACATTCTGCCGGCGTTTTGCCAACATTTATAAACAGCTTCCGGATTATTGCTTTGCTCCATTAAATCGCGGAAAAACTTGTTAAACAACTCTTCAGAAAGCGCAAATTTTTCATCATCTGCAGCCAAATCATGGCAAAATTCCAATGTTTCGGAAAAATTACCTTTATCCTTTGACAAGGCACATTTTTGCAAATCATCATAAATCTTTACGGCATCATTATCGGCATATTTAATTGCCGATCCGATACTTCCGGCGCTTATTTCGCAAATTTTCGCAATCATTTTTTCATTTATTTCCGGACGATAACGACGCAACAAACTCGCCACTTCATTTGCTTCAAGCGAGCGCAAATTCAAGCGCACGCAACGCGAAAGAATTGTCGGCAACATTTTGCCTAAATTATTACAAATAAGCAAAATAATCGTCTTTGCCGGCGGTTCTTCCAATATTTTAAGCAAGGCATTTTCCGCCGCGCGATTCATCTCATCGGCGCTGTCTATAATCACAATCCGCCAACCGTCATTAAACGAAGTTTTACTCAAAAAATCAACAACTTCCCTGACATCATCAATCCTGATGAATGCGGATTTTTTCAATTTTGCCATATCATCATCGTTAAGCGGTTCTCCGTTTTGAATAGCCTTAACAACTTTGCGTTTATCGGTTTCCGTATACCCGCGTTCCAAAACCTTCAAATCAGGAAACGATCCATCGGCAACCTGCTTAAAAATCGGAGAATTTTCCGGCACATTGAGCGATAAATATTCCGCGCGTTTATTTTCATCAGCCCACAATAAAAAGCGCGCAATCCGATATGCCAGCGTTGCCTTTCCAACGCCTTTCGGTCCGGATAATATCCAAGAGTGATGCATTTGAGATGACTTCCACGCCCTCAAAAATATGCCTTCGGCTTCATTTTGCCCGAGCAAATAAGAGTTATTTCTGGGATTTATAATTGAGCCTTCAGCCATTTTTCACCACTGCTAAAAACAGCGCTCCTTTACAACTTTCATAATATCATTATGAACTTCTTCAATACTTCTGTCAGCATCAATAACAACGCAACGCTCCGGCTCACGCATAGCAATTTCTTGAAATCCTTTTCTGAGATTATTATGAAATTCCAAAGACTTACTTTCAAAACGCAACTCTTTAACAGCCATATTTTCGGCCTTGGCAAACGAGCGCTCCATACCGCGCTTAGGATCCATATCTAAGATAATCGTTAAGTCCGGATTAAAATCTCCGGCTGCCATTTTATAAAGCTCACTTAACACTTCGCGCGAAATTCTTTTATCATAGCCGTAATATTGATACGCTTCCGTTGAATCGGCATAACGATCACTGATAACCCATTGATTTTTCTTTATTGCCGGCCAGATAACCTGCGTCAAATGAATACGACGGTCGGCAAAATAAAGCATACATTCCGTCATGGCATCAAAGCGGTCTTTATCGCCGGTAACAAGCAGATTTCTTAAAACAGCGCCATCGGGAGTACCTCCCGGCTCTTTGGTTGTTACAGCATCAATTCCGAGCTTATTCAAGGCCGTTGCCAAAAGCTTGGATTGCGTTGATTTTCCGCACCCTTCGCCGCCCTCAAGCGTAATGAATTTTCCGGCCATTTTATCGCTCCTATTTGCTGCTGAACACAAAATACTTCACATTTGCCCAGAATTTGCCCCAGAAACCGACTTCTTTAACTTCTTCAGCCGCAACAAGAGGAATTGTTAAAGGCGCAATTCCTTCAATTTCGACCTTAATCTGTCCGATTTCCTGCCCTTTGGCAATCGGAGCCTTAACCGGCTCATCATATTCTGCCGAAACCTTAACATCGCCGGTTTTGCTCATATGAACGGTTTTTACCACATCTTTAGCAACCGTTAAAGGAACGCTTTTTTGCTGTCCGTACCAAACTTTGGCTTCTCCGAGATTTTGACCGGCTTTCAAAATTGTATAATTATCAAACTCTCTGAAACCCCAACTCATCAAACGTTCACTTTCTTCCGAACGCTCTTTGTTTGAACTCATACCGCTCATAACTTCAATCAAACGGCGTCCTTTTTTGGTTGCCGATGCCGCCAAACAAAAGCCTGCTTCTTCGGTATGTCCGGTCTTCAAGCCGTCAGCTCCTTCCATTGAATACAAAAGCGGATTGCGGTTGCCTTGTTTGATTTTGTTATATGTAAACTCTTTTTCGCTGAAATAGTGATATAAGTCCGGAAATTCCTGAATTATATGGCGCGAAAGAATAGCCAAATCCTCCATCGACATTTTTTGGTCAGGATGCGGTAATCCGGTAGAATTGGCAAACGAACTGTTTTTAAGCCCGAGTTTTTGCGCGGTTTTATTCATCAAAATTGCAAAATCTTCTTCCGAACCGGCAATATTTTCAGCCACAACAATACACGCGTCGTTTCCTGATTGAATAACAATTCCTTTGATTAAATCTTCAACCGTAACATTGTCACCGATAGAAAGAAACATTGTTGAACCACCGGTTGCCGCCCCGCCTTTGCGCCATGCATTTTCACTAACGGAAAATGTATCCGAAAGTTTGACACTGCCGTCTTTAATTTTGCTCGCCAAAATATAAACAGTCATCAACTTGCTCATTGATGCCGGCGGAACAGCCTCTTGAATATTTTTTTCATACAAATACTCTCCGGTATCAAAATCCATCAAAATCGCATTGCGGGCAGCCGTCTCAAAATCATACGCATTAGCATATCCAGTGCTTGCCATCAACAAAACAAACAAACCGAAAATATTTTTTTTATTCAACATATTAAACCTCTTAATTAAACTTTTACTTTATTTATTTTTTCTCAATTTTTGCACCTTGAATGCCATAATATTTAATTTTAGCCAATGCAACCTTAGCCTCTTCCTCACGGCTGTATGGTCCCATTGCCACGCGATAATATTTAACTCCGTTCACATCAGCTTCAACAATATGACTGCTGCCATATTCTTTCAGGCGCACGGACAGTTTATGAGCTAAGTCATATTGGGTGAACGAGCCGGCTTGGATATAGTAATATCCGCTGGCATACTGATATTTATTTGTCTTAACGGCACGTGTATCTTTAGCCGGATTTTTGGCTGCCTCACCATAAATACCGGTATCTTTAGGCGTATATTTTGTTTCCGAACCAACTTCCTGCAAAGATTTTTTAACAACTTTGCCGTCTGCGGTTGACGCACTTCCGAATGCCGCCTGATAAAGTGAACCGTCTTTCTCGGCATTATATTCGCCTACCGCAACACTCTTACCGCCGGAGCTGGCATAAACCATAGCCTTTTCAGCTTCTTTTTCGGATACTTCAATACGTTCGGCAGATGATTCATAAAGTGAATGTGCCGGTTTTGCTTCCTCAGCGCGCTCTTCAGCGGCCGGATCATATTGCCCGAGCATAGCCATTTTCAGGGCTTTACTCTCTTTTGCCATAATTTCAACTCTTACTTTGGTCGTTCCCTGCCCCATATAGCCGAGCAAGGTTGCACCGCGCTTTGATAAATCAATGATGCGGTCTTTAACAAACGGACCGCGATCATTAACGCGTACAACAATTGAACGTCCGTTTTGCAAATTTGTAACCTTAACAATGCAGGGCAACGGCAAAGTTCTGTGCGCGGCAGTCAATGTATTCATTTCATAACGTTCGCCGTTTGCCGTTGATTTTCCGTGAAAATCTTCACCGTACCATGAAGCCATTCCGACTTCGGAATAATTATAATCTTCTTTCGGATAATACCACCTGCCGGCGATTTTATAAGGGTTTCCGACTTTATAGACACCGCCGTATTTTTTGATTATTTCAGCTTGCGCTTTCGGGGAAAGTCCCGCCAATTCCGGAGTTCCGGACGAGCATGAAGACAAAAGCCCGCAAAGCAAGACCAAAGCAATGATGTATTTAATATAGTTCATTACGATTACTTCACATAAACAACAATTACGCGCAGAGTATTATTTTTTTTTGCAATCTGCAAGCATAATTATGAAGTTATGCAAGCGCTTATTTTTTTTTCATTTGCACCAAATACGGATAAATTTTATTTTTTTGATATTTTAAGGAATATTTTTTTATTTTCCTTCTTGACAACAAGAAAAATATGTGCCATTTTACCGCTCGTAATCTTATCAGGTTGCGCCCCTAGCTCAGCAGGATAGAGCAACAGCCTTCTAAGCTGTGGGTCGGGCGTTCGAATCGCCCGGGGCGCGCCATTTTTTATTGCCTTTTTTATTCAAAGCCTTTAGTTTTTCCCTCTTCAACACTTTTTCAATGTGTTGTTCTTCTTTTATTGTTGATTTATTCATAATTTAATCAAAAGCAAAACCGATGAAAATTTTAAGCGTGGTGTACAAAGTAGTACACGAGCGCAAAAATCACAAAAACAACCGGCACAGCTCAAAACAGCGAATCAAAAAGGAGCTCAAAACGAGCTCCTTCTTCATGTAAATGGGTAGGATGAGTCAAATGCGAAGTGATTTTTGAGTGCCGTGTACAAATTAGTACACAAACGAAAAAAATAAAAAACAACCGGCACAGAGCAAAACAGCGAATCAAAAAAGGAGCTCAAAACGAGCTCCTTCTTCATGTAAATGGGTAGAATGAGTCAGTTGCGCCGCGAAGATTTCGACGCCGTGTACAAAGTAGTACACAAAAAGAGCCTTCAACAAACCGAAGACTCTTTTTTGTAACAAATAATTTGCCAGAACGAGGTGATTACGCAGTGATTTTTAAGCGTGGTGTACAAAGTAGTACACGAGCGCAAAAATCACAAGTAAGCACCCGTTATACAAATTATTTCAGAATGGATTTGCCGGCGTAGATAGCCATCTCTCCCAACTCTTCCTCAATGCGGATGAGCTGATTATATTTTGCCATACGGTCGGTACGTGACATAGAACCGGTCTTGATTTGACCGCAGTTTGTAGCAACAGCGATATCGGCAATCGTGGTGTCTTCCGTTTCACCGGAGCGGTGCGAAAGAACTGCCGTATATCCGTGACGATGAGCCATATCAACAGCCTTCAATGTTTCAGTCAAAGTACCGATTTGGTTAACTTTAATCAAGATTGAGTTGGCAATACCTTTTTCAAAGCCCATAGCCAAACGAGCCGGATTTGTAACAAACAAATCATCACCAACGAGCTGAATACGAGAGCCCAAAGCGTCGGTCAAAAGTTTCCAACCCTCAAAGTCATCTTCGGCCATACCGTCTTCAATTGAGAAAATCGGGAATTTGTCGCACAAACCTTTGTAATATTCAACCATCTGAGCATTGGTGAAAGATTTGCCCTCGCCTTCCATCTCATACTTGCCGTTTTTATAAAATTCGGATGAAGCGGCATCAATTGCCAAAACAACATCATCACCAGGCTTATAACCGGCATCTTTAATAGCATTTACGATAAATGTCAAAGCTTCGTCGGCAGATTTCAAATTCGGAGCAAAACCGCCTTCATCACCAACATTGGTGTTTTGACCGGCATTTTTCAAGTTTTTCTTCAAGGTTTGGAAAATTTCGGCACCCATACGAATTGCTTCTTTGATTGAATCGGCAGAAACCGGCATAATCATAAATTCTTGAATATCAATAGGGTTATCGGCATGCTTACCACCGTTCAAAATGTTCATCATCGGAACCGGAAGCGTGCGAGCCATTGTGCCGCCCAAATAGCGATAAAGCGGAAGACCTGCCTCTTCAGCCTGAGCCTTAGCCACAGCCAAAGATACGGAAAGAATGGCGTTTGCACCGAGTTTTCCTTTGTTTTCGGTACCGTCCAAATCAATCATTGTTTGGTCAATATCAATTTGATCTTCAGCTTCCAAACCTGCCAAAGTATCATAAATTTCATCATTAACATTTTGAACAGCTTTCAAAACGCCTTTACCGCCGAAACGTGATTTATCACCATCGCGAAGTTCAACGGCTTCATGCACACCGGTTGAAGCACCGGAAGGAACGGCAGCACGGCCGAATGCGCCTGACTGCAAAACAACTTCGGCTTCCAAAGTAGGTGTACCGCGAGAATCTAAAATTTCGCGAGCATGAATATCAACAATAGCACTCATTTTTTTCTCCTAAAATATTATTAAAAAGTGTTGGCTATAAATTAGGTGATTTTTCTTGATTGTCAAGCAAAAATTACACCTTTGCAACCTTTCAAAAGCAAAAAACAAAAAAAAACGCTTGACAAAATCAACATTTTATGCAATTATAAAAGCCTAAAATGTACAAATTAAATTAAGAATTATGAAAAATATTTGTTTATGGGCAGCAGTGCTTGCGATAGCTTTCATTGTTGCAAGTGTGAATGGTCTTTTTATTATTTACATCGGTATTATCGCTTTGTTTGTTATTGAAGTGGTAAAATTTGATGCCGGTGGCCTTTTGGAGCCGGTGAAGACATATGAAAAAAGACTCAAATGTTCAAGAAAAATGTTGCTCTGCCACGCAAGCTGGTACGTTTGTACCTTGATGCTTGCAGCTGCATTCGATATGATAGATGGCTACACCTATTATGTTGAGGAGGCAGTTGGAAACACCTATAGATACAACCCAGAATTCCAGAGTGGAGATGGTTGGTACTGGCTGTTTGCACTCCTTATATTTAGGGGAGTACTACAGATTATTTTTGAACAACACATAAAAGAAAACATCGAGCGGTCAAAAAATTTACCCGCTTGATGAACAAAAAAGAACCTCACCGTCCCATAAAGGCAGTGAGGTTTTTCTTTTTTTTAACCCCTATAAATTACACTTCATCGGCGCTGACAAGCATGGAAGTGCTGGTCAATAAAATTATCAGCGTCGGAGCTGAAACCGCCAGCCACACCGGAATATAGCCGTTCACCCCGAAGGCATATACAACCTGCGAGGAAAAATATACCAAAAATCCGATTGAAACTCCGAGTATCACCTTAAACAAAAGGTGCGAACCGCGCATGGTGTTCTGCAACATAAAAATGGCCGCCACCATCATCATACCCACTAACAAAAACGGCGAAATTAAAAGCCCGAAAAAGCGCATTCTCAAACGCAAGGCTGAAAATCCGGCGTGCTCATAAAAAGAAATCGCTTCCGGTAACTGCCAAAAAGAAATCGCCCCCGGCTCAACAAAATTTTCTTTTATGCGCTGAATATTGATGTTTGTCTTATATTCATAACTATTTAAAAACTCAACCGGCTTACCGCCCTCCATCACCTTAACATCTTTAAGGTTAATCACATCATCTTCCAAAACCGCGAAATATGCCTCATAATTTTTGGTGGTGCGCTCTTCATTATTAAGCTCGGTAATGCTGACTTCGCGCATCCAGATGGCATCATCTTCCTGTCGCAAAGATTTTGCCTGAAGCAAAAAGACTCTGCCGTCATCAAGACCTTCTCTTATCCATAAACCCTTACTGGAAAACAAAACGGCATTCGGATCATGCGCATCCAAGCGATAGTCCAAAACCTCGTGCAGTTCATAAAGCTTTGAAGTCACCGGATTTAAGATTGCCACATTCAAAATACCTATCACAAAAACTGCCACAATCAACGGCCATAAAAACCCGAACATTGAAACGCCGGCGGAACGAATAATTACAAATTCATTGCTCTTGCTCAAGTTCCAAAATGTTATCATTGAAGCCACCATCATCACAAACGGAATAACAACTTCAACCGTTTTGCTGGCGCGCGTAATTGCCAGTTGCAAAGCGAACCATAGCGATATGTCATCGTGACCGGCAATTTTACGCAATGCTTCAATACCCTCAAAAAGCAAAATAATGCTTAAAATGGCAAAAAACACCATAAAAAAATTACCGACGAGCTGCCTTGTGATATATCGGCTTAAAATTGCGAAAGGCTTCATTGTTCAACCTCTTGTTTTTTGAAATAATCATCAGATAAATAGCGCTCAACACTGTCCGGCAAAATAACGACAATGTTTTTGTTTTCCATCTCCGGACGCTCGGCTAAATTTATGGCTCCAAAAACTGCGGCTCCGGCAGAAATTCCGATAGGCAACCCTTCGGTTCTGGCCACCAATTCAGCCGTTTCAAAAGCCTTTTGTGAAGGAGTGCAAAATACCTCATCAACCAACTCTTTTTTATATAACGGAGGAATAAATCCGGCGCCGATTCCGCCGATTTTGTGCGCACCTTTTTTGCCACCGCTCAAAACCGCACTTTCTTTAGGCTCAACCGCCATAACAAACAAGTCCGGATTGCATGATTTAAGCGTTTCGGCAACTCCGCTCAATGTTCCGGAAGTTCCGACTCCGCAAACAAGTGCGTCAACCTCGCCTCCCGTATCTTCAAAAATTTCCAGACCGGTTGTAAGCTTGTGTATCTCAGGATTTGCCGGATTTTCAAACTGCTTAAATTCAATCAAATTATCGGAGCGCGATTTTAATATTTCAACCTTTTTTATGGCTCCGGCCATGCCGTCTTGAGCCGGAGTCAACAACACTTCAGCTCCAAAATGCCGGATAAGCGCAATTTTTTCTCTTGCCATATTTTCAGGCATAACAATCACCAGTTTATAACCTTTTGCCGCACAAAATGCCGCCAAACCGATACCTGTGTTCCCTGATGTTGCTTCAATAAAAACCGTGTCCTTATTGATTTTTGAAAAAGGCGCTTTGTTTATCATATTCAAGGCAACGCGATCTTTAATTGAAAAAATCGGATTATAAAATTCACACTTTGCAAGAATATCAGCCTTAAAGCCAAACTTTTTTTTCAGTTTATTCAGGCGCAACAAAGGAGTATGCCCGACAATCTCTTCAATTGAGTCATAAATTTTTTGCATTTTTATTCCCTGACATAAAGATTCTTAAAGCCCTTAAAAACAGTTTCATCAAAACCGATTTTTTGAATTAAAATATCATTGATTGTACACCATTGCAGAATACTGCCCTCAATTTTTCCGCTTTCCAAATCATAAATATTAAAAGTCTGAGTTTCTTTAAAATAACGATTTTTTTCTTTTATGTAGGAAATTGTCTTAAAGCTTGAACTTGGTTTTAATTGCAGATTTTGTACATCCTCAAGCTTAGGGAGCGTATAAACACCGGCGTCTTCATCATAAATACAGAGCAATTCATCGCCTTTTCTGATAATCACATAAGTTTGCTCGCGATTATTGATTTTTACTTTTGATGATGATGGCTCAAAAGCAAAACCTTTTTTATCAAAATACAACTGGTTATGCTTCATTTTGAGCGGCCTCCTCATCAAGTTTTTTAACAAAATCAGGTAAGCCTGTTTGACGAACGCGCTTAATTCGCTCAGCCGAAATAATTTCTTTTATGGTTTCAACCGTCTGCGCAACATCAACATTTATCACAACATAATCATATTCATTCCAGTGCGACATTTTATCACGCAAAAGGTGCATACGTTTATTGATTGTTTCCATACTGTCGGTATTTCTGGTCTCCAAACGACGGCGAACTTCCTTAACTGACGGCGGTAAGATATATATTGAAACAACATCATCAGGCGCTTTTTGCTTCATCTGGCGCAGACCGACCCAATCCATATCAAAGATAACATCCTGCCCGACATTGATAAAGCTGTCAACCTCGGATTTAAGCGTTCCGTAACGTGAACCATACTGCGAATCAACAAATTCATAAAAAGCATCTTGGCGCAGATATTCATCATATTGTTCATCACTAATATAAAAATAATCAACGCCGTTTTTTTCACCCTCACGCGGAGCGCGTGTGGTCACCGAAACGGAAAACTTCAAGTTTGCATCTGTTTTCATTAATTCTTTTATGACTGTGGATTTACCCGTCCCTGACGGCGCTTCAATAATAAACATCGCACCGCGACGAACATTCCGAAGATGATTTATAATACCCTCATTATCGCTCATATCTTCCTCTTGCAAAATTATTTTGCTTGCATTATAAACGAGTTTAATGAGATTACAAGACTTTAATTGTTTTTTACGCAAGGATTTTCACAAATGACTACAAAAGATAAAAATATTTTAATTACCGGCGCTTCTTCAGGCATCGGCGAAGCATTGGCGCTTTATTATGCAAAAAACGGTGCCGAAAATTTGTTTTTGTGCGGACGAAATACCGAAAGATTGCAAAAAGTAAAAGAGCTTTGCGAAAAACACGGAGCGACGGTTTATGCTGAAATCTTAAATGTCAGCGAACGTGAAAATGTGCAAAAATGGCTTGAAAATTGTGAAAAAATCGCTCCTTTGGATATTGTTTATGCCAATGCCGGCGTTTCCACCGGCGAAGAAACGCCCGAAAATATTTATAACACCTTTGAAATCAATGTGATGGGAACAATAAACACGGTTACTCCGGCTGTGGAAATATTCAAAAAGCGCAGAAAAGGAAAAATTGTAATAACCGCATCAATCGCCGGATATCACGGGCTTCCGGCCTGCCCTTCATACAGCGCAAGCAAAGCCTGCATAAAAGCATACGGAGAGGCTTTGCGCGGAAGCCTAAAAGATTATGGCATCAACGTTTGTGTGGTCTGCCCCGGCTTTGTAAAATCACGCATAACCGACAAAAACACCTGCCCGATGCCGTTTTTCATGCAAGCGGATAAGGCCGCCGAAATTATAGCGCAAAGAGTGGAAAAAAATGTGGGGTTGATTGCCTTCCCTTGGCCGATGCGACTGGCTGTTTGGGGGCTTTCTATTTTGCCTAATTTTTTAAGCGACTTCATTTATGCCCGCCTTCCGCACAAAGTTTGAGTATTAAAAAAAAATTCTTCAAATAATGCATTTTTTACTTCACTTTTACAAAAAATGTGTTATTATGTCTATATATTAACTTCTAAAGGATAGCTTAAAATGAGTTCAAAAAGATTGATTAACACTGAAATTGACAACTTATCGGCTTTGCATGATTTGAGAAAAAATATGCAATTATTCTGTCAAAATCAAGATAATCAAGATGCTTGCAATAAGGTTTTGGAAACCTATAATGCTTTATTAAATGATGAGTCATTGCGCACAAAAATAAACGAAGCTATTCAGGAGTGTATTGAAAAAAAGCTTGACGTAGATGATTTTAATTTTTATAAATTCAAAACAACTTCCGACAAAGAAGACAGGGTTCGTCGTAGCAGTGCAAACAAGAGCAAAACTCAAAATTCCGAAATGTCTGCTCTTTGTAAACAAATCAGCGAGGAAATAGCTTTTCTGGCAAATAATAGAAATAAAGAAGATTTTAAAGGACTTGAAAACGCCGAAATTACTGCCGCTAAATTTGCTGATAATCAGCTTATTATTGAAATAAAAGGTAAAAAGCAACCGCTTACCATAAAATTTTTGCCTTATAAAGGCAAATTGCTATCACCTTTGAATTGGTACAACACCAGCCGAAAAACCGGCAAAAAGAGCGGTATTATGCCTAAAAGCCTTAAACTTCTTGAAGATTGCGGGGATGCAGGTTATGTTTTTCAAGAAACAAGCAAACCTGAAAACTTGGGGAAAAAATATACTCCTTCCGAATATCGCAAATTTATAGGGCTTCAGCCGAATGTAGAACTGACAAAACGTCAGAAAGATATGCTTGAATTTTTGAACACATTAACACTTGAAGACCAACAAAGCCTTAAAAATGCTTATAAGTTGCATACAGTGCGACTTAAAAAATATAAAGAAATTTCCGATTATATAAATGAAACACCTGATAAAATCGCCATATTACACAATCCGGAAAAATTGCAGAAAATGCTGAAAGACCGCGGAATTGATGATTTCACTCATACCGTGCAAAGAAGATTTGTTATTTTGATTCAGCGCAAAGAAACTTGGGTTGATTTTGTAAAAGATAAGGAAGATAAATCGCGCCGTTTTTCTCGCTATGAAATGATGGAAAATAACTTTATTGCGTCAAAGAGAGATTTGTTTACCGAAGCTTTACAAAAAGATTTGAACAATAAAGCCGATGTGCGCAATTTGGTAACAAAATTGTTTTCCCAAATAAAAAATTCAGCCAAACCTGCTTTGGATAACGAATTATGCGCCGAAATCATCGCCAGAGGTATCTTTAATGAAGCCGTAAATTATAGTCAAAGCGCGCAAAAATTCCAAAATATGAATACCATTTTAAATGAGATGGATATCAATATTGATTTAAAATCTCTTCCGGTTGTGAAAGCTCCTTCAGCCGAAATCGCCGATTTTGCCGAACAAAGCAAGATTGATCGTCAGAATTTTGAAGAATTAAAGCATAGTGCGCAATATATCAAAGAAGATAAAGAATTTAATTCTTTTTTGAGAGAACAAGGCATCAATAAGCCTGCCGATGCAAGCACTCATCACTATCTTGCCTTAAAATATAATGCCTTTGTTGAACCGGAACTCAATAATAACAATCTTTTAGTTAAAACCGCAAAAGCAAATCCGTGGAACTATGACGGGCATATAACAACTCATATGTTTGACACGGCAGGAGAATTTTTAATCAAAGACGATAAAGGCAGTTATTCGCTCTCTAACTTCAATGTTTTGCGAAATCGCTTCAACAGCGGTGAAGTGCTTGAAATTCAAGCCCCCGTTTTGCAAACAAAAGATGAAAAAAGCGGTGAATACAAAGACTTGCTTTCACTTGGTGAAAATGGAAAATCCGGTTTCTATTTTTCCGATAATTCAACCAAGCCGATAATAAAAGTTCCGCCTTATATCAATAATGGTATAGGTGGTAAATCTTTGAAAAAGTCGATTGAGAAATAAAGGCTTTTAAATAACTTTATCGCTGATTTTTTTCTCAAACAGCGGACGACCTTGCGTTAAGCGAAGCATTTGCATTTCAATTGTAGTGGCAACATTGATTTTACCGCTTTTAATGATACTACGTGTTTGGTCACCCTGAGTGGTATCGGGATTGGCGAACATATACTGCACAACCGGACGACGGCAGGCATTCACGCCCACCAAATTTTGATGAATAATTCCAAGCAATCCGCGCGATAATAAGTCGTATGCCAGATCTTCACTCATTTCGGCAGCTGAAGCATGCTTAACAATGGCATCAATGGCATCAGCAACATTATTGGCGTGAATAGTTGATAAAACCAAGTGGCCCGAAGTTGCTGCGCGCAAACATTCGCTTGCCGCTTCCGGAGTTCTGATCTCGCCCACCAGAATATAGCGCGGACGCGAACGCAGAGCCGAGCGCAAAGAAGCCCCCCAATCATCATTAACAGGCTGTGTTTGTTTGCACATTCCCCATGAACCGTTTTGCGCCTTATATTCACCATCCAAAGGCATTTCAAACGGGTCTTCAATAGTGTAGGCAAAACCGCCGTTTCTAATTAAATATTCTCTGAGCAAGCTTGAAATTGATGTGGTTTTTCCCGAGCCGGTTGCCCCGCCCCAAAGGATTAAACCTGACGAAGAGCCTAATCCGGCAAGATATTCAACCAGATTTTTATTGTATCCGAGCTCTGTCAATTCCGGAACTTTTTTCGGCATTTTACGCATACAATACATCACACCATACATTGAAACGGTGCGTTCAACACGGAAAAAATACCCTTCATAAATCACCGAATAGCTTGAACGCCCGCTGTATGTGTTTTCCAAAAGATGATAAAATTCTTCAAAATCTTCAGCGTCATATGGTATTAAACCCGCTTCCGTTTGCGGATCAGGCACAAACAACTGTTTATCAGGTGTAATATAATAATCGGAATAGTAGTGTTCGTTGATTCTTCCCATTTTCAAGCCCTCCGGATTTTCATTGTTTTATATGGTAAATGCAATTTATAAATCAGTCAACAAATTTTTTATCTATACGCGGATTTTTACCGATTCGTGACAATATTTCATAGCTGATTGTTCCGGCGTCAACGGCGATATCATCAAGAGTATATTCATCGCAGATAAAATAACCGAAATCCCCGACCGCCAAATTATCAACATTACTGACATCACAGATTATGTTATCCATTGAAACTCGCCCGATTATGCGAGCTTCTTTTATACAACCGCAAATATTGAAAAATACTTTACCGACATTTGAAAGCGAGCGAGGCAAGCCGTCACCATAACCGGCTGAAACTATGGCGATTTTTTTATCCGTGCCGGCGCGATATGTTGCCGAATATCCCACAAACTCACCTTTCGGAAGGTCTTTAATTTGCAAAACCGGAGCCTTAAAAGTTATGATATTATGCATTTGATTTAAGCGATAAGGCGCAGTATTTATGCCATACATAGCCGCACCTAAGCGCACCATATCACAACAAAAATCCGTGCCTAAAAATGCACCGTCGGAAGCAGATAAACTTGCCGGAAGTTTTGGAAAAAATCTTTCTCTTACAGCCTTAAAATTTTCCGATTGATGAGCATTCATAAAGTGGTCTTTTTGGTCTGCACAAGCCAAATGGCTCATCACAAGCGAAAACTCATTTATTTGTTCTTTAGAGAGCTTTTCCAAATCTTCAACTCGAAAACCCAAGCGATTAAGTCCTGTTTCAACATGAATCACCGGTTTAATACCGGAAATTTTGCGTTTTTTCCAAAACTCAAGCATTTCAGGAGAGCTGATAACAGGTATCAGATGATGTTTTTCAAACAAATCAAAACTATCTTCGCCGATTCCTTGCAAAACATAAATTTTGGCGTCAGGCACAAGCGGTGCAATCAAAGCTCCTTCAACAGCGTGAGCAACCCAAAAATTGCGACAACCTGCTCTTTGATAAAGCGTTTGAGCTATCATCTGAGCGCCTATCCCGTAAGCATCGTCTTTCACAACGGCAGAAGGTGTTGCTGGCGCAATAATTTTTGCCAATTTTTGATAATTTTTTACCAGATTTTCCAGATTTATTTCCATAACCGGACGAGTTAAAACAGTCATATTTTTACCTCAGATAAATATTGTAATTTTGAGGCTGATTATATTTCCCCGCAAGTTAAAAAATAATAAAGAAGAGAAACTTATCAGCGTCATAATGAGGAGCGTAGCTTAGAATCATCAAAACTGTCATTATCGGGCGCGTTAAGCGAACCGATAATCATTGCCTTCCGACCGTAAAGTCGGGAATTTTGCTTGTCAACCAAGCTCCATTAGACGAGGTTTCGACACCTCCGAGCCTTTTATGCTCTGCCTTTACCCTCTCAAAAAAAAATCCATTTTGTAAAGCAAAAAAGACGATTGTTTCATATTTTTGCCCTACCCCCTTTATTTTTCTCCAATCATGCATATATCCGCTTTATCGTGATAAAAAATTTAAGGAGAAAATAAAAATGAAAAAATACCTCTTATGCTCAGTATGTGCCGTTTTTGCAAGCACAAATGCTTTTGCCTCTGCCGATGCTTATCAAAAATTAAGCGATGATTATTCGGCCTTCAAACAAAAATTGCAAGATGAATATAATATCAGCTATCAGCTTGATTATTCGGTTATGTTTCAACGCACGGCTCCGAGCGGAAAGCACAACGCCGTTCAATCATACTTATATCCTGATATATCTTGGACAACTTTTAACAATCATTATGGTACCGGAACGCTCAATTTTGCCTATGACAGCGTTTATTACGGACATCATAATGCCGATGATTTGGCAAACAATTCCGGCTTTGTTACTTCCATAAATGATTTTCCGAACAAAAGTCAGGAATTTGCCGAACTTTATTATACTTATCAATTGCCAAACAACTATAACTGGTTGACTTTCGGCTTGGGTCAATATTCGCTTTATAATTTTAATGGCGGATCATATAACTCAAATCAGCAGGCAACCTTTATCAACTATGCGCTTTCCCAAAACGCCACCGCAACTTATACCACAGCAGGTGTCGGTGCCTATGCCCAAATAGCGCCTCAAGATTGGGTGTTTTCTTTCGGTGCGCAAGATGCCAGCAATATTGATGCATCAAGTGTGCGTGTAAATTCGCTTAATGACGGACATTACACAACATTCGGCTCAATTTCATATAATCCGACCATCAAAGGCTTAGGACAAGGACAATATGCCGTTATGGTCTATAATCAGCCGTCAGTAAGCGAACAAAAAGAAACAACAAACGGTTGGTCGGTTAATTTGCAACAAGCCATAAATGAAAAATTTGCCCTTTTCGGCTCATTAAGCGGAGTTTCAGGAAGCGTGGCAACGATTGACCAATCATATACAATCGGTGCGGTTTATAACAACCCTTTGGATAGAAACACGCTTGATCAAATCGGACTTGCTTATGCCTATAATCACATTGATGAATCAGCAGTCGGCTCAAAAATTTTTCACAAAGCCGAACAGGTTGTTGAAGCATATTGGGCATGGGGTGTCGGCAAATGGGCAACCATAACGCCTGATATTCAGATGTATATCAATCCGGCACTTAATCAAAACTCTGATTATGGTTTTGCCTCAACCTTGCGTTTCAGTGTGTTTTTCTAAAAATGTATGGTATTTTAGATTTATTCACAATTTTTCAAAAAGTCCTTGACTTAAGAACAAAAATAGAACACTATCATTTCGGCGGATAAAATCAAGGTTATGTTTGTAATTTAAAGAAAAATACATAATAAATGTAACAGAACAATTTTTAAATGAGGACTTTTGAAAAATGGAAAAAGATAAAGCACTTGACGCGGCGTTGAGCCAAATTGAACGCGCTTTCGGCAAAGGCTCGATTATGCGCTTAGGCCAAAACCCTAATGTTGATATTGAGGCAATTTCTACCGGCTCTATCGGAATTGATATTGCGCTCGGAATCGGCGGTATGCCGAAGGGCCGTATCATTGAGATTTACGGTCCGGAAAGTTCGGGAAAAACCACCCTCGCCTTGAGCGTTATTGCTCAATGCCAGAAAAAAGGAGGCACTTGCGCCTTTGTTGATGCCGAGCATGCGCTTGACCCGTCTTATGCCAAAAAAATCGGCGTAAATGTTGAAGATTTGTTGGTATCTCAACCGGATTCCGGCGAACAGGCATTGGAAATTGCCGATACATTGGTGCGTTCCGGCGCGATTGATGTTTTGGTAATCGATTCGGTTGCCGCACTCGTTCCAAAGGCTGAATTGGAAGGTGAAATGGGCGATTCGCACATGGGTTTGCAAGCTCGCCTTATGAGTCAGGCTTTGCGCAAGTTGACTGCCACCGTTGCTCGCTCAAACACTTTGATTATTTTCATTAACCAAATCAGAATGAAAATCGGTGTTATGTTCGGCAATCCGGAAACCACAACCGGCGGTAATGCCCTGAAGTTTTATGCTTCGGTACGTATTGATATTCGCCGTATCGGCGCTATTAAGGATAAAGACGATATAATCGGCTCGCAAACTCGCGTTAAAATTGTTAAGAACAAGGTTGCTCCTCCGTTCAAAACGGTTGATTTTGACATTATGTATGGCGAAGGCATTTCCAAAACCGGTGAATTGATTGATTTGGGCGTTAAGTCCGGCATTGTTGAAAAAGCTGGTGCTTGGTTCTCATATAATGGTGAAAAAATCGGTCAAGGACGTGAAAATGCCAAGAAGTTTTTGAAAGAAAATCCGGCAATTGCCGATGAAATTGAAAACAAAATCCGCGCCGATGCCGGTCACTTAACAACCGAAATGATCGGTGACGAAGAAACTCCGATGGATGAGGATTAAACTTTTCTCGTTTGAGTTTTTACAAAATTGAAAACGAACCCTCCGACATGGTCAGCGGGTTCGTTTTTTATTGTTTCCCGAAAAATTTATACACACTGTTTAAATCAGGACAATATATTGATTTTATTTAGTTACAAATATACTTATACTAAAAATTATGTAAAAATAAGTTTGACTAAGTATTTATTTTGTTATAGCAATGAAAATGAAAATACAGAGGACACACAACTCCTTTATTTGTCTTAAGAACTTAACCGATATATTTACGAACTACAAACAATGTTAAAAAAACTACACTTATACAGACTTCGTGCTTTTCCGGCAGTTTTTCTATTTATATTCATAATTTCTCTGTTTGCTTATGTTAATAAATTTTTCAAGGATGTAAATCTATGGCAAATTTTGTTTTTGATTAACACACCTATCCGTGGCGCGGATACACGTTTGATACGTTGGTTTTTAGAGCGTTGTATCTATTTGCCGACATTATATACTCTGATTGTATGTTATTTACCCGAACTTAATTTCTTAAAACTAAAGTCGCCATTTAAGAAAATAAGTTATGCTATGTTTATCTCATCGTTATCGCTATTTTTGACTGTCGGATATTTATTTTATAAAACGGACATAAGAACTGCTAAGCAGTTTTTTTCTAACGAAACCACAACTTTTTATGATGAAAATTTTGCTGATCCCGGAAAAGCTGAGATTAGTTTTAATCAGAAAAAAAACTTAATTATCTTGCATGTGGAAAGTCTGGAAGAAACCTTCAAAAACAAAACCTTTTTCGGGCAAAATTTATTGTCCGACTTGGAAAGTATGGAGGCTGAAAATGTGCAATTCAGCAACTTTCAAAACGGATTTGCGACCGATTTCACACAAGGAAGTGTTATAGCATTGTTTACCGGAATGCCGGCAAAATATTCTTGGTTTGTTAATAAAATCGGAAATGAACAACATTTTTTCCATGGATACTATTCCCTTGGCAAAATCTTAAAAGACAATGGATACCACTTAGCTTCCATTCAGGGAACAGACGGTAATTTCAGCGGCTTGGAAGATTTTTTGAGAGATAATGATTTTCTTGACATAACCGATTTAGATACGATTAAAAAAGATTATCCTCAGCATGAACAAAACGGAACTTGGGGATATAGTGACGATGACATTTTTCAAATTGCTAAAGATAAAATAAAGCAATTGGAACAAAAGAAGCCTTATTTCTTGTATATTCAAACCATAGACACACACTTCGGCTATGAACCGAAAATAAGACAATATCCTAATTTTGATAACGTTTACTATAATGTTATTCATAACACGGAATTATCAATAGCCGATTTTTTGGAATGGCTTAAACAAAACACCGTTTGGGAAAATAATGTTATTGTTATTGCAGGTGATCACTTGCGAATGGGAGATGACTTTCCTATGCCGTCAAAACGCAGTATATATAACTTATTTATCAATTCTGAAAAACCGCAAAATTTAAACAGAACATTTTCGCAAATAGATTTATTTCCGAGTGTTGTTGAAGCAATGGGCGGCACCATTAAAAATCATCGTTTAGGGATGGGTACTTCTGTTTTCAGCAAACAAAAAACATTAGCCGAAAAATATTCCGACGAATTTTTGCGTGAAACACTGGCAAAAAGAAGTGAACTTTATGAAAAAATGTTTATGCAATAACTAAAATATCAGCGATAAAAAATATCTTCAATACGGCGGATATCGGAAACTCCGACATAAATTATCAGCTTATCTTCTGCTCTTAATTTATGTTCCGCAAATTTAAATATAACTTCATCGTTATTCAAAATTGCAAAAACGGAACTGCTTGTCGGAAAACCGAGTTCTTTTATCGTTTTTCCGATGTTTCGGCTGTCATCACCAAGTCTTACTTCCCAGATTTCTCCCATTTCACGCCCCAAGGCATAAGCCTCATCAATGCGCGCCTTGCGCAAATGCCTTAAAATTGCGGAAATGGTAACGCTTGAGCGATCAATAATCGTGTTGTTTCTGATATTGCGCGCCAAAACATTATAATCCTTTGAATTAACCAGCGAGAGTGCCTGTGTGTCCTTGTTTTTTGATGCCAAAAGCGAAATAAGCAGATTATCCTTATCCCTGTCGGTTATGGCAATACTGACATCGGCATTATTAAAACCGGACTCGTCTAAGATAACATCACTCATCATCTCGCCGGTAATAATGGTGGAATTATTCAGAACATCAGCCAGTTTTTCAGCCTTTTGAACATCATCCTCAATAATATTGCAGTTTATGGCATTGTCTTCATTTTCCAAATGCGATGCCACATAACGAGAAATTGCATTGGCACCGAATATCACAACATTTTCATAAATATTGTGATCAACCCCGAAAACATGCATAATATCGGCATTATTGTCTGTTTTGCAAGCAACATAAATCATATCGTTTTTTTGCAAAAAAGCATCGCTAAAATTGTTGATAATACGGTTATTTCCGCGCAAAATCATCACAATTTCGGCATTAAGGTCGTGCAATTTATTGTTTATATGCTCAACCGAAAACTTGGCAAACGGAGAATCGGTAATTTTATTTACAAACGAAAAGATATTGAAACTGTTGTTTTCAAACGGATAAACCGAAGAACTTCCTGCCAGCGAAATAAGCCTTAAAATATATTCCCCGATTTCAATATCCGGCGTAATAAGCAAATCAACCGGCAGGCTTTTTTCATTATAAAGAGTATTCCACATCGGGTTTAAGAAATATTTTGAATCAACGCGCGCAATTTTTTGCGGAACATTAAACAACGTATAGGCAACCTGACAGGCAATCAGATTAACCTCATCACTTTCGGTCACGGCAATCAGCATATCGGCATTTTTCATACCGACACTTTCCTGAGTATCAGGATGCGAGATTGAACCGGTAACCGGCTGGATATCATATTCCTTTGCCAATTCTTCAAGTTTTGAAGCGTTGGTATCAACAACAATGATATCATTATCACCTTGGCTCAAATATCCGACAATACTTCTTCCCGCACTTGATGCGCCACCGACAACAATTTTCATTAAATCACCTTTGCAAAATATTCTTCAATCAAATTCCGAGCTTTGTTCAAGTCTGCTATTTTTGTATATTCCTCGCGAAAACGTTTTGCCTCATGCAAACCTTTAACATACCAGCTGATGTGTTTGCGTGAAACAGCCAAACCGCCAAACTCACCGTAATATTGCGTCAAAAGATATAAATGTTCAAGCAAAATATCTCTGATATGTGCAATATTCGGATTAACCGGTTCGGCTAAGCTGTTAATTTTACAATAGATATTGTTTAACAACCAAGGTTTTCCAAGTAAGGCACGCCCGACCATTACTCCGTCAACATTCGTTTGTTTAATTCTCATAACTGCAGTTTCGGCGCTGTCAATATCACCATTGCCGATTACCGGAATTTTGACGTTTGCTTTAACCTCGCCTATAATATCCCAATCGGCAACACCGGTATATCCTTGCGCACGCGTACGTCCGTGTACGGCAATACGCGAAACCCCGCTTTGCTCACACATTTTGGCAAAAGAAACGGCATTGATATGTTCATTATCCCAACCTTTACGGAATTTAACGCTAACCTTAAGCGGAGTTGCCTTAACTGTTTCCTCAATGATTTTGGAAGCCAAAATTTCATCTTTAAGCAAGGCAGAGCCGGAATTATTATTGACGATTTTTTTCACCGGACAGCCCATATTTATATCAATGGATTTTGCCCCGAGTTCCGCCACAAATTTTGCCGCTTCGGCAAAAAGTTCGGGAGAATTACCGACCAGTTGAACAATAACCGGATATTTTTCCTCGCGCACATCGGCAATTTTCCAACTTTTCGGATTTTTACGTTGCAAAGCATTAACAGCCACCATTTCGGAAATCATATTTCCACCGCCGAATGAGCTGACTATTTTTCTAAACGGTTGGTCGGTTATGCCGGCCATCGGCGCCATAAAAACATTACTTTCAACCTCTGAAACCGCCATTATTGAATTTTTCCCAACGCACGAGCCGTGATATAATAAACCTTGCCGATATCAGAACCTGAAATCAAAGCCAAAACCGTGCCGGAACGAGCATTGTCTTTGGCTGCCGAAATAAGAGCCTCAAAATCCTCCATATACTTATCCAATACCACACGAAAATCAGGCTTTTTCTCATAACTTTCCTGCAGGGCTTTGATTTCCTTTTTCGTTATATTTTTTGCCAAATATCTTGCAAAAACACCATGATCGCCGGCATAATATTTCTTCCACAACTCTTCTTCCTCTCCTTTGCGATTGAAGATGTTTGTGATATCAATTGAGAGTGTTTCAAGTTCGGCTAAAACAGCGGCTGAATCACGCATAAACGAGTCAATATTAGACAGACTGATTTTATCAAGCTGAGCCTTTGTTTTGTCATAGCTTTGCTCCAAATTTTCAAGTTGAGCATTAAGCGCCTTATTAAAATCAATCATTTTTGTTTCATAAGCCGTTAGAGTTGAATCAAGATTTTCGCCGGTTTTGTTCAAATCCTTATTGATTGAATTAAGCCCTGCCCCGATTTGTTGCAACTTAGCCATAGCCTTATTGACATATTCGTCCTGTTCAACCAAAAGACCGGCATTTGCCTTGCTTTGTTCACTCATTTTTTCCGAACTTTGTGAAATATTGTTTAAATTCTGGGTCAGATTTTCGCCGGCATTTTGCAATTTTGCGATAATTTTTTCCGAATTTTCACCAAAAGTTGAAGCACTCATATTTAAGCCGAGTTCTATTTCACGCAACTTGTCAGACATATTTGTGAGCATGGTTTCAAAAACTTCGTTCTTGGCACCGCTGTTTTCATAAAAACCTTTAAGATGAGCTGTTTCATCATTAAGCATTTGCACGGTTTGTTTAATATTTTCCGCAATTTTCGCCGTTTCAGCTTCAACCTGTTTACGTCTTTCAGAAACATCGCTACCCAATTTATTAAACAGATTAGCAACCTCATCTGCCCCGGCTCTGATACCATTCATCTGCGTTTGTAAATTATGCTCCAAAGTACCTGAGCGTTCAATCATTGCTTCAACTTCTAAACTTATTAATTTACCATATTCACCGAGTTTATTATCAAGATAAACAGTATTTTTATCCAGTAAGTCAGACTGTTTATCAACAACAGCCTTTTGTTCGGCAACACTGCTTTCAATGTGCGAAATACCGGAATCTAAACGTCTGAATAATTCTTCACAATTTTCAGCCGTACGCAAGAAGGTTTTTTCCAGATTTTCCCCCTTCTCTGCCCATGATTCAATAATTTTACCTATGGCAATCTGACTTGTTTCCGAATAGTTATGAAGCTGTGATTGAGCTTTTTCAATATTAGCATTACTGACATCAACAACTTCTTTAACGCGTTCGGCGGCAGTAACCATTTCGTTAACCATCGGTTTAACAATATTAACAAGCTTTTCGCTGTCATCTTTCATCTGCATTGAATTAACTCTGAAATCCGAAGCAACGGTTGAGGCTCTTTCCGCAACATAAGAAAAATTATCAACAAGCTTTTTAACCTCCGCATTCAAGTCTTGCATAGCATTAGATGAATAGTTATCAAGTGCGCTGACGAGCTGTTTTAAATCAGAAACACGTTCAGTTAAGTCACGTTTAATAACATCAGCCTGCGCACAAGCATCACGTGTAACATCTTTCAGTTCGGTAACTTGGCTTTTGATAGCTTCGGCAATCATTTTAGAGGCGGCATTACCGTTTGAATCCGGAAAAATAACCTGATTAAGCGAATCGCGAAGCATTTGCGTTTCGTGCTTAAAATTACTTCCGCGATCAATATATGCCATAACAACCCAGACAATGGCAATCGGCAGGATTATACCGGCCATAAAACCGCTGAATTCGTTCGGCAACATTGAAAACAGATTATCCCATCCGTAAAATTTTGTAATATAGAGAGCCACAATGGCAAACCAGATAACACTCAAGATAATGATGAATCTGTGCAACCCGTTGGAAAACCAGCTTTCTTCATCAGTTTCATCATTTAAATACGTATTTTTCGGAGCATAATTTTCACTGTGTTTATTTTTCTTTTCATAATTTTTTGCGGACATATTAACACCTTTAGCTTGTTTTTTTAGGGTTAGTATAAAAGCAAAAAGTAAAGATTTTACATAAATTTTGCATTTTTTTAAAAAAGTTGTTGCAATTTAAAAATAGTCGTGTATGGTGACGGAAGTTTAGACATTGCCATTATAGCTCAGTGGTAGAGCACGGCATTGGTAATGACGGGGTCGTAAGTCCGATTCTTACTAATGGCACCAATAATAAAAAGAGCACCTTCGGGTGCTTTTTTATTATTGGTATCAGGAGTAAAAGAAGCGGACTTACGACAAGATTGCTGGAAGCAATCCGAAAGTCCGGAGCCGAGATGGCGACAAGAATTTATTCGTCGCCGACGAGGCGTCGCGAGGTGATTTTAATCACCGAGGGACATTCTTACTAATGGCACCAATGCAAAAAGCCCGCCTTTTAAGGCGGGTTTTTGCGTTGGTTGTCAGTGCTAGAAGCGGACTTACGACAAGATTGCTGGAAGCAATCCGGAAGTCCGGAGCCGAGATGGCGACAAGAATTTATTTGTCGCCGACGAGGCGTCGCGAGGTGATTTTAATCACCGAGGGACATTCTTACTAATGGCACCATTTTTGAAAACCGTCTCAATGTAGGCGGTTTTTGCTTTTGTAGGGTTGCCTCTCGCAAAGTCCGATTACTATGTTCCCGAAAACCGCAATATCGCCTAAATTATCGGACTTTTTATTTTTTTATGTCATTCCTTGACCTGCGCAGCGCGTCAGGTCATCAAGGAATCTGGTCTTTGCGAAGCACTAATTTTTTTAATTTGAAGATGCCTTGACCAAATCTGGCGATTTGGAGGCATAACGGTTATTTGTTTTCTAAATTATCGGACTCAATGTCGGATTTTAGCTTTGAAAATACGTTCAAATCTCTGAAACGATTATTTGGTTCAGAATAAACTTCTTGACGTAAAATTCCTTCGTGAACATATCCTAACCGTTGAGGAATTTTTGCCGATTTTGTATTTAAAACGTCGGTATGAATAACAATTCTGTTAAAATCGTTTGCAAACAATTCTTTTTCAATTAAAGACACCGCTTCACTCATCAATCCTTTGCCCGTATAATCTGAATCAAGCCAATAACCTATTTCGGCACGTTTATGTTTCCACGCAACATTTAAAACACTGATAAGACCTATAAAAACCTCTTGAAAATATACAGCATACACAAATTGTTTGTTTTCATTCCAATCAGAATCAACCGTTTTTAAAAAATCTAAGCTGTCGTTTGGCGAATTTGTATATTTAACCCAACCAAGCCAAGGTAAAAAAGTTTCTCTGCATTTATTAACACAAGAAAAAATCGCTTCTGCCATTTTAAAATCTGTTTCAGGGCGTTTTAGTGTTATTTTTTCGTCTTCTATGATTTCTTTTAACATTTGCTATTTCTTTCTATAACAGAAAAATACCATTTCTTCATCATAAATTGAGCGAATTATGTTTTGTTCAAAAAGTTTAATACCATTTTTCATGTTTTTAAGTCCTAAATTTTGTTTGATGATATTTTAACATCCAATTGTTAAAAATTACATAATAAAACTAAATGTCCAGTATTTTAAGTTGCAAATCCTTGGCATTCATATCTTCATCATAGTCGGAAAATCGCTTCAACTTATCCCCCAACTGCTTATATTCATTGTAATTTTCAGTCCGATAATTGTAAAGCAAAGCGCACCATTTTAAGAAAGGCACTCGAAGGAGTGCCTTTTTGCATTGTTAGGGTTGAACTGCCAAAAGTCCGATTGTTTCGTTCCCGAAAATGGCACTTTTTCAAACATTATCGGACTTTTTATATTTTAGAAAAGAGAAAAAATTGCTCAAAATTACCAAAATTTCCAGTAACCCGGCCCAGTTTTTAATGCTTATCTGATAAGCCAGATAGGTAAAACAATTTAATCCGCCGACAACGCGCATTTGCTGCGGTGGTAACCACCAAATGCAAAACAATGTTATCGATACGGTTGTTACAACCAAAATTGATGGAATTCCGGCATAGGTATAAAGCAAAATAGCAAGATATAAACTTTGAAAAAAGATATATCCAAATAGCCATTTTTTGTTTAATCGTTCTTTTATATTGGCGACTATCAACATAAAAAATACTGCTATAAAAATATATGCACCGCTTAGTGAATCTAAAAAATATAGTCCAAGAGCCGTAAAAACTTTTGCTAATAAATCCAGCAACAACATCATCTTTTTATGTTTCATAAAACGACTTAAGCAATAGCAAGCGTAATTAAGAATAGTAAAAAAATATCCGAGCCAAATCATATAATTTCTCCTAAATGCAGAAGTTATAAAAAATAATAATTAAGAAATTCATAAATTAAGGGCATTAATCTTTGCTCTTAATTCTTTACATTATTGCTTGTGATCAATCCGATAATCGCTTTAGAAAGCGCACCATTTTTGAAAACCGCCTCAATGCAGGCGGTTTTTGCTTTTGTAGGGTTGAATTACAAAAAGTCCGATAATTTGCTTCTCAAAAATTGCACTTTTTCAAACATTATCGGAGTTTTTTATTTTTCACAAATTTTTGGAGTACACCAAAAAAAACACCGCAAATCTTGTGAAATGCAGTGTTTTTGAACTTAATCCGGATGCCAATCATAGGTTACCGTAATGGTAATATCATCAGGCGAAACAAAAACGTCAGATTTATTCATCCTTACGAGATGATAATAACAGAAAAACGGTTCGCTTTGATATTCAAAATAGCGATTGTGCGCCACAATCTGAAATTTAAGCAAAAATTTTTCGACTATATCTGTTTCTCCATCATCCGGAGCAATTTCCGTTATTTCTGTGCTTATTTTTTCAAACACAAACGGTTGCTCTAAAATCAATTTACCATTTAGCCAAATTTCTTCAGCCTCATAATGTATCGGTATGTATTTATTCCGTCTATTGCTACCAACCCATGAAGATGTAATCACTTCAAAGGCGGTTTTGTATAAACAACGTTTTACCGTATAGTTGCCATAATTAACAGAATAAATAGTTTTTACGTGCTCCACGGGGTTAAAACCGGTGTTGGCCGTTTTTACCTCGTCATCAATAAAAATTGAATCGCTCTCCGTTCTTATTTCTTCAAGCAGCTTAAAGTAGTTCAATGAGTGTTCATAAACTTCTCCTTCACTGATGATTTTTATTTCCGAACCGTTAACTCTGTAAGAGTCAATATATTCGGCGTTGTTACATGAAATTAAAAATAGTACGGAAACGAAAACTGAAAAAAATAAATACTTCATAATATACAAAATTTAATTACCTGCTTTATTTTACCATCCCCAGCAATTTTTGTCAAGTATTTTTTTACTTTTGTGTGGTTGAACTTCTAAAAGTCAATAAAATCAAGTAGTTTGAGAAACATACTCTAAGTTGATAAAAAAATATCTATTGACATCAAAACCTTAGTGCACTAATAATCCTTTCATCCAACTTTCTGTAATACTCATAATTTTCAGTCCGATACTCGCATAGTATCGCGCACCAATAATAAAAAGAGCACCTTCGGGTGCTTTTTTTATTATTGGTATCAGGAGTAAAAGAAGCGGACTTACGACAAGATTGCCGGAAGCAATCCGGAAGTCTGGAGCCGAGATGGCGGCGAGATAATATTTGCCGCCGACGAGGCGTCGCGAGGTGATTTTAATCACCGAGGGACATTCTTACTAATGGCACCAATAAAATCAAGGGGTTTGGGAATTTTTCTCAAATCCTTTTTTTCTGGTGCTACTCCAGTGCTACCTCAAAATGATTTTTATTTTCCTCAAAAACCACTATGAAATCAATATGTTATCAGCAACTTATGTCAACTCTGTCAGGAATTACTGAAACTTTAGCGTGATGTAATGGTTTTGTGTGTTTTTTACCTTTATAAATCAAATACTTCTGCCACTCGTGACGATGTTTTTTAATTAAATCGTAGATAAAAGTATGAGATATGGTTCGTTTTCTGTTTTTAATTTACAGCTGAAATCTTTAAAATATCACTATTTTATTGCAATTGAGCCTGATAAAGTGAATGATAAATGCTGTTCGGATTTTCAATCAACTCTTGATGAGTGCCGATTTCCGCAATTTTGCCATAATTAACAACCACGATTTTATCGGCATTTTTAACTGTTGACAAGCGGTGCGCAATCACAAAAACCGTTCGGTCTGCCATCAAATTATCAATCGCTTTTTGCACTACCGCTTCCGATTTATTATCCAACGCCGAAGTTGCCTCATCCAAAATAACAATCGGAGCATTTTTCAAAAAGGCTCTGGCAATGGCAACGCGTTGTTTTTGACCGCCGGAAAGAAGCGCACCCCTTTCCCCTACTTGCGTATCCAGACCGTCGGGCATTTCTTTTATAACACTGCTCAAACAAGCCCCTTCAACCGCTTTTTGCAATTCTTCTTCGGTGGCGTTTTTGTTACCTAACATAATATTGTCGCGAATTGTTCCCGAAAACAAAAAATTATCTTGAAAAACAACCGCTATTTTATCACGCAATGATTTCAACTTAATATCTCTGATATCGGTTCCGTTAATATAAATGCCCCCGTTTTTAACATCATAAAAGCGATTAAGCAGATTAACAAGCGTTGTTTTTCCGCCACCGGAATTACCTACAAAAGCAATCTTTTCGCCGTGTTTTGCCTTCAAATTAATGTTTTGCAAAACAGGCTTATTTTCAACATATTCAAAATCAACATTCTTATACTCAATTGTTTTAATTTTACCGATTTTAGTTGCGTTTTTCTTGTCTTTTATTTTCGGCTCGGCTTTCATCAACTCAAAAACGCGCTCAATAGCGAGCAAAGAAATCTGAACGTTGTTAAAACTGTTTCCAATGCTTTTAATAGGGTTATAAAGCAAAATCAATGCCGCCAAAAACGAAACAAAACTTCCCGATGTTATCTGCCCCGTAACAATAAGATAACTTCCCGCCCAAATTACAAAAGCAATGCCGAAAGAAACAATCATATGCATAAACGGCGATAACAATCCGGTGCGCTGAATCATCTTCATCCCGAGGCGAAAAATGTTATGCAGTGTTTTATGAAAACGCTCCGCCTGATATGAAAACAAATTATATGAAGTAACAACGCGATTACCGCTGAATGCTTCATTATAATGTGTTGTCAGTTCGGCATTTGTGAAAACGCTTTGCTGATTTATGCCTTTAATTTTTTTCCTGACCATTTTCAGCGGATAGAGCGCAATAAAAAGCATAACAATTGCAATAATCGCCAACTGCCAAGAATTGTATATCAGTACAAAAATCAAAGAAACGGAAGAAAAAAATCTGGTTGAAAATTTCTTTAAATTACTCAAAAGTCCGCTACATGCCGCATCAACATCACCGTTAAAACGTTGCAAAATGTTGCCTGATGTGTTTGTATCAAAAAAAACGACATCAAAGGTCAATAACTTGGCAAACAAATCTATTTTCACATCGCTTGAAATCCTGTTTCCCACCCAAGTATTGGCATAATTGGCAATATACGTCAGCACCCCTTGAATAAAACTGAAAAGCAGAATCATAAGCGGAATCCAAATTGTGTTAGCGCTTTTTTCAATCATAACAACATCCATATAAGGCTTTAAGGCCCAAGCAATAACCGCATCAAGTGCGCCAACCGGTATTGTAATGCCTACGGCAACAAGCGCCTGCCACCAATATTTGCGAATATATGGCGCCATCTGCGTATAATCATAGACAAGATTTGTGTTTTTTATTTTGTTTAAGATATTTTTGAACATTCGTCTTCTCAAAATGAAACACTATACGCCGGCGTTTTCTTCCTGAGGCATTTCCTCATCAACTTCAAATGTGTCATCTTCAACGGCATTTTCATCATACTCAATACCGAGTTTGGCAAGCATATCGTCGTTGATGTCTTCACGTTGAGCCACAATCCAATCCGGCACATTCGGTGAAGGAGGAATCTTGGCAAGTTTGCGCATATTTTTATCCAAATACCAACGCGGTGAATCCGCCATAATCGGACGGTCGATATAACTTTGCATCAAAACAACCTGTTTTAACATCGGCAAGCTCAAAAGCTGAGTTGCACTGATAACAGGCACGCCCTGCAATTGATAGTTAACATTTTTAGCGAGTGGGTTAAAGTCTTTACCAAGCGAGCCTTCCGTTCTTGAAAATGAAGAAACCTGAACAGTTTTATTGCCTACCATCTTTGAAAAACGTTGCGCCGTAACCTCGTTGTTTTGTGATAAGATAACTTTGCAAGCCGTGGTTGAAATAACGGTTTCCAAGTCATCTTTACCATATTTACCGGAAATTTGACCTAAATCTTGTCCGATTAAGAGATATGATACTTTTTGACCACGACCTACCGCCGGTCCGTCAATAATCGCTTTCATCTTCGGCATTTGCGGAAACTCGTCGAGGATGAACAATGCCGGGAACGGTCCCATTTTACCATCGGTACGGTTAACGTGGTTAGGCGGATTTGAAATCAAATACGAACTCATCAACTCAATAAATGTACTACTGATAACGCCCAACGCACGCGCATCAACCTGGTTAACCGAAAGATAAACCGAAATCGGTTTCCACTCGCCTGTTACCGGATCTTTCATACCGCGCAAGTCTTTAAACTGAATATCTGAAAAGCTTGTTCTGGCTTTAACGGCTTGGTTTTTGAAAACGTTAATACCTGAAAATGCGGTTGATAAAATAGATCCGCGCTCTTTATCCGGAGTATTACTTAATGCACTAAGCTCGGTAATACAACGTTGCGAATAACCGTAAGTGCGGGCTTCTTGCACGGCTTCTTCCAACATATCGTGAGTCGGGTCAGCCATAGCCGCCATTTGATCGCCCTCGTCCATACGGCGCTGAATTTCCTGAGCCGCATTGATTTGCGCTTCCGTAATCCATTCCATAATCATGGCTATGCATGCTTCTCGCCCGATCCAACGAGTCGGCAACAAATTCCATGTACCTATCGGCAGATAGTTATCCATAGTCAAAGTACCGTTTTTAAGATTTTGAATGGCGCGCGGTGCTGCAGGATCACGCATTTCAGCATAATAGCCTTCCAAAACTTCCTTATCTTTTTCATCCAGCTTGCCTTCAAAAATGCGCCCGATGAAATAGTCATTTGCTCTGGCTCTATCGCACTTTGAAGCCACAAAGTGAATAAATCCGGTCAATGCGGCACGACCTGTCTTAGACCAGTGCGGATCGGCACCGCCCTTCGGATCTTCAACCAAAATATTGCACATTGAATCGACATACATATCGCGATCCGGACCGACAGCCGGCATCGCATTCGGAGAAAGCGGGTTCCAACTCGGATAATAAATACCTTCACTCGGATTGTCTTCGGCACCCCAGTTAATCACGAACACCGGTCCGACTTTGGCTCTGGCACCGGTTGTGGAATAACAAAGCTCCGGCTTAGGGTCGTTCACGATAATACTTAACTTATCCGAATTAAAAATCGTCGGAATAACCACACCGGCAGTTTTACCTGTTCCCGGAGGAGCGCAACAAAGCGTGGCCAGTGTTTCTTTAAGTTTTAAGAATTTGCCGTCAAATTTGCCGACAACCTGACAGAAACCGTCAAATCCGAGAAGGCTCATCTGCTTAATATCGCGAAGCTGAGCAATACGCGCCGAACCGTGAATATTGCTCTGAAAACGATACGGACTTATCATCGCGCTGACAATCAAACCGACCGGTATTGTAATAAAAGGCAAAATCGGCACCCACAATGCCCAAGAAAAAGCCCCTCTGTAATTCATAATTTGATGAAACCATCTGCCGTACATCTTAAACAAATGCGACGGATTTTCGGCAATCAGGCTTAAAAATTTTCCGATATAAGAAAAAGTTGTTTTTGAAACGCCATTACCCACAATGTATGAAAGAGGCAAAGAAAAAATTAAGAAAAATATAGTCAAACCGAGACAAATGAAAAAGGTCGTAAGCATCCATTTTACGGCGGCATCATATTCTTTCCATTCTTCTCCGCGAACTTTAGACATTTTTCCTCCTTATTTCAACGATTTCAAAATGCGACGAACGTTGTCCAAATCTTTTTTATTCAAATTACCTTCGGTTTCTTTTAAGGATTTAGAGAGCAATTTGATTTCTTTCGGCATACCGCGATTGATGCGCGTAACTTCAACCCCGAGATTTTCCCATGTTTCAAACATATCATCGGCATTGATAATGTTTGCCATCTGAATAACCACAAACGGTTTTATAATCATATTAAATCCGGCATCTGCCAAGGCATTATAAACCTTGTCTTGCGCTTTTGAAGCCTTTTTAACCGGCGAAACCCTATGCGAATCTTCCGAAAACCAGAGCGGATCTTCACCGTTAAACAACTCTTCATCAGCCAGCCAATCACCGGTTTCTTTATCAACATAGCACAAGCAAACTTCCGTATCGGAAACACCCACAAAATCAAACGGGGTGCCATTTACCGTAATGTTTGTAATAACATCATATCCTTTTTGTTGCAATGTTTCATATATCGGATTATGCGGAGTATCAGAGTGTTCAGAACCTGAAGAATTATTTTGAGCAGCACCTTGGCTTCTGGTATCACGATTATCTCTCGTTTCTTTATTATTGCGCTCACGATTTTGTTTATTTCTGTTTTGATCGCGGGAATTATCACGTTCACTGCGATCTTCTCTGTTTTGACGTTTAGCTTGTCCGTTTTTGTTTGCGACAACTTCATCGTCATCATCAAAGTCAAAGGTTTGGCGCGATTTATTTCTATCGGATTTTTGTGGTCTTGACGAAACATCATCCTCGTCATCGTCGTCATAAACAGGCTTTTTAGCGGGTTTTGAATTTTTATTCGGTCGTGAAAAGTCGGTTTTTTCAAACGAATCGATATCCAAATCAAAATCATCGTCCCCATCATCAAACTTAAACAAAGCATGATCAATAGTTGCCGGAATATCAGGCTTGTTCACTTTTGCCGCAACACGATTCGAAGCTGAAGAAAAGCTCTGTGCCGGAGTATATTGCAAAACAGGTGTTGCACTAGGATATCCGCTGGCCTTTGCCACAGAAGAAGGAAGTGCCGGCTTATTTTCCGTACCGTATTCCGAAATCGGAGTATAAATTTTGCTCACACCGGCAGGACGAATCTGTTTATAAGACTTTTTCTTGGCGACACCGTATTTATTACTGGTAGTAATAACGTTAATCGGCTCTTTAATAAAGTGTTGATATATCCGATACGGAAACAATATAATATCGCGCACAATATCTTCCCATGCAACCAGACACAAGGTCCACCAACCGGTAATAAGCATCGGGAAAAATGTTATCAATATCAGGATAAAAGCCCATTCTTTAGGCGCATCAATTTCCCATCCGGCTTTCCATAAATCAAAAAATTGACGCCAGTGGTCACCCCAAAAAATATCAAAGTGCCAGTTACAAAGCATAATAACGCGAATGCCCTCAATGAAGACAATGCTCCACAGGCAACCAACGATAATTATTCTTGCAAACACCAATAGCGGTTTCAACTGTTCAACTCCGTTTTTCTTTTTATTATAACCACCAAACGTTAATAAAATGATTACATTTTAAAAACACTTTACTTCTGATTATTTATTTTTGCAATAATATTTTTACGTAATGCATCTTTATCCGGCTGTTTTACTTTTTTCTTTTCTTGTTCAAGACGTTCCTGCACAACTTGTTCAATTGTTTTCTTATCTTCAATTTTTAAGTTTTTGATATTTACCGAAACTTCGCGATAATTACGCAAAGCACGGTTTTGCCACCATTCAAAAGGACCAATAACCAATCTTACAAATTTATACTTACTCAAACGATAAAAAACAAAAAAGCAAAAAGGCACATAAGAAAGAAGCAAAAGCATCATAATCGTGTCTTTAACATTCAAAACTCCGCCGGCATTCCAAAAACGTGAAATGCGCATATACGTATCTATTGAGAGCAGGTTTATTTTATATATAACGGCAAAGCAAAGCGCATACAAAAACCACAGCAAAATGCAAAGCAAACTGCCGAAGAATATAACACACAAAATATGTAGTATTTTTTTTATCATCTTAACTTATTTTTGCCACCGCTTTTACTGGTTGCCGCACGCAAAATCGTATTATTTGCATATTTTTGCGCCATTTTTACTGAAACAGGACTCAAGCCTTTTGCGCTTTTCATTGCAGCAATTCTTGCCCGCAACGGATTATTTTTATTTGCTTTATAAGCCTCATCCACCGCTTTGATTTGTTTTTGCAAATTAAGTACGGAATTTGCCTCAAAAGTTTGGAACAAATTTGCTTTCTTCTGAAATTCCTGCAGGCTGACTTTTTCTTCCGCCGAAAGATTGGTATTTTGAACCAAGGAAATTGCTTCTTTTAAGGATTCCGGAATAATACTTGCATCCTTTGCAAAAGATTGATTATACGCATTAATTTTAACCCCGATATCGCGGCTCGGCTTTTTATCATCAGCAGCAAAATTACCGGCATCTAAATCTTTTTTAACGAGTTTTTTTATCTCATTAACTTCATTCTCTCTGATATTCAAATATTCTTCGCATGCTTTAAGAGCTTCTTTTTGAGATTTTCCTTCAATTGTTTCAGCATAAAAAGAAGTTGCAGTAATTCCCATATCCAACATTTCATATTTTTTTCGGGTACGAACATTAATTTCTTTATCTAAATCTTCCTTTGACATAGAAGCAAAATCAAAGTTTTTATCTTTGCTCATTTTTTCATGCAAAAATTCCGAAACAACCATATCATAAGCTATTTTATGAGTGCGAAGCATCAGATTCTTAAAGCCTTCCCGAATGTTTTTGTCTTTTATATTTGTTGCAGATGCTATATTATTAGCAACAACACTTTTCGCAAAATTTGCATTCACTGCATCACGCGCATCATAAAGATCTTTACCGCGTTCTTTGGTATGTTTTAATTTTTCTTCTCTGTTTGACTCAGGCTTGGCCGGACCAATCTCACGTTTGCTTAAACCGCTGTCAACACCATTCATAAGCCAATTCCAGCCTTTTTTATTAATATAATTTATCGCATCAAGGAGCTTATCCCACAAATATTGCGAAATATCTTGATCTTTAATCCTTTCAAGCTCAAGCTCACTGCCCTTCCTTGGGCTGGTTTCATTCGGCTCGTTTTCAACAGAGGCTTCATTCTTTTCATCTTCTTCCTTCTTTTTTTCTTCTTCGGCAGCCTTTTGTTTAACAATCAGTTCTTCCTGCTTTTTTTTGGCTTCTTTTACTTTCAGCTCTTCCTCATTGCCGACTTCAACAACACCCTCATCCATTTCAACCTTAATTTCTTCATTTTCAGTCATTTTTGCCTCCATTTTTGCTTATATGTTTCATTATAGCATAAAAAAATATTTTTGTCCAGAACTTTTTACACTTTCAGATTTTTTAAATAATTTCCGATTTTTATGTTCATTTTAATGCCGTCTCGCGGAGAAACCTTAATGAGACCGAAAAAGTGCGGTTTCAGTTTTTTGAAATCAATCGGTGCAAAAATTGCCGGATTTGTTGTCAACGCCTTAAATGCCCCGTCAACATCTTTTTGCGCTACGCGAAAATAGTTGGTAACCAGCAATTCGGCATCAATCGGAAAATCCTGTTTGGAAATTTCCGCCACAAATTTGCGTTGACGTTCTTTTCGGGCCAGATATTCCTCGTACAAAATCTTTTTAACGTGCTTTTCCTGATAGCGCAAAAGTTTTGCCATATATGAAAGCTCGCACGCCTCCAAATCAATCATGATTTCAACATACGAAATCACCGCCAGTTGCAAATCCTGATTAGTAAGCTTTTCGGCAAAATTCAAAAATTGCTCATCCGTAGACTTAAGCGGAAAAGTGCCAACATCTTGCGGAAACATCTTTGAAAGCAACAGCCATCCGTCAACCATATCATCTGAAATCACAAGTCCCGTACTCGGTTTATAATTCGGATAAAGCGATTCTATTTTAAACTTCGGAATAAATTCTTCTTTCAATCTTACTTTTGTTAAATTATTGATTGAACTTGAAAAATTAACAAATGCTTGCGCCAATTCCGATTCATCCGTACCGAGCATAGGCTGATTTTCCTGCTCTTCATAATCAGCTTTTGCTTGAGCCAACTCAGATTGCGTATCATCCAAATTCGGAAGATATTTGTCCTCATCATCCTCGTTTTTCGGAGTTTCTATATAATCATCGGCTATAATTTCAGCAGCCTGTTGCTCTATTTGGCGTTTTTTATTATCAGGCGATTTTTCCTGTTCATCTTCCTCTGTTGAATCGCCGTTAATAAAGTCATTCAACAGTTTTTCAAAATCATCGTCATTCATTATATTTTTATCATCAGCCATACTTGAATCCTTTTTAAGAAAAAAGACTTGCAATTTGATTTAACATACGTTATCAAAGAATATAATAATAATCAATAAAAATTTGCTTAACAAAAGGTACAAAATGAGCTTTGAGTCAACAGAACTTATATCGCCGGCGGTTGAAGGCGAAAATATCGGCATTCGTTTAGATAAATTCCTGGCGACGGTATTTCCGGATATTTCCCGTAGCAGATTTCAAAAACTTGTGTTGGACGGCCATGTTTTTTTAGGAGCTTCTCGCACAAAAGACAGTGCCTGCCGAGTAAAAGAAGGCGAAGTTTATAAGGTTATTGTTCCGCCTCCGTTAGAAGTTGACCCGATATCCGAAGATATTCCGCTTAATATTCTTTATGAAGATGACGATTTGCTCGTGGTAAACAAGGCTGCCGGCATGGTAGTTCATCCGGCTGAGGGTGCATACAGCGGCACACTTGTGAACGCACTTTTGCACCATTGTGACGGCAATCTTTCAGGCGTCGGTGGGATAAGACGTCCGGGAATTGTTCACCGCATTGATAAAGAAACAAGCGGTCTTTTGGTGGTTGCAAAAAATGATATCGCTCACCGATTTTTAGGCAAGCAATTTGCCAATCACAGCATAGAAAGAACATATCTGGCATTTGTGTACAGTGTACCTAATCCGTTGGAAGACCGCATCAAAACCCATATCGGCCGTAGCCCTTATGACAGAAAAAAAATGGCTGTTTTACAAACCGGCGGGAAAATTGCCGTAACCAATTACAAAACCTTAAAAACCTTCAAGCATGCCGCATCTCTTGTGCAGTGCAATTTGGAAACCGGACGCACTCACCAAATCAGAGTGCATTTAAGTTCAATGGGTAATGCGCTCATCGGCGATAAGGTTTATACCAAAACAAACAAAAGAGTTTTGGGGATTCCGGCATATTTGCGTTCCTCCATAAATTTTTTCCCGCGTCAGGCTTTACATGCCAAAACTTTGGGCTTTGTTCATCCGCGCACCAAAGAATTTATGCAGTTTGACAGCGAGCTTCCGCAAGATTTGCAGGAACTAAATCAGATATTAAATGAAATATAGCCTTTTTATCTAAAGCACCTTAATCTAAAAGCTATGTTGATAAATAAACGTTCTCCTTTATTATTCGCACTTGAAAATCAGGAAAGGAGAACGTCATGGAAACTGCGACTCTCACCGGACTGGACTTTTCGCCGGAAATAAATCTGGCAAGATATTTACAAAAAATTCGTCGTTACCCAATTTTAGATCCCGACGAAGAATATGAACTCTCTGTTGAATATAAAAAAACCAAAAGCGATGAGGTTGCCTACAAGCTCATAACCTCTCATTTGCGCCTTGTGGTTGCCGTCGTTTCAAAATACCGCGGTTACGGTTTGCCGATGGACGAGCTCATCGCCGAGGGTAATATGGGGCTTTTATATGCTTTGAATAAATTTGAGCCGGAAAAAGGGTTTCGGTTTTCAACTTATGCTTTGTGGTGGATAAAGGCTTCCGTGCAAAAATACATCTTAAATTCGTGGTCGTTGGTAAAACTCGGCACTACCGCCGCCCAAAAAAAGCTGTTTTTCAATTTGCGCAAGATAAAAAATCAGCTCGGGCTTGTGGATGACCGCGCGCTTTCCGACCCGATATTGCAGGAAATTGCCGATACTTTAGATGTTAATATTCAGGAAGTAAAAGATATGAATAATCGGCTTCAGGCGCATGATGGTTCATTGAATGCAACCGTTGATTCCGATTCGGATTCCGGTGGCGAATGGCTTGATTTTATTGCCGACAGCAAACCAAATCAGGAAGCGGTATTATCGCACCGCGAAACCATCAATTATCGGCGCAAAATGTTTAAGCAGGCCATAACTTTATTAAATGAGCGCGAGCGCGATATTTTATATAAACGCAGGCTTGCCGAAGACAACTCAACTTTGGAAGATTTGAGCCAATATTATCATATTTCCAAAGAGCGCGTGCGCCAAATTGAACTTAATTCAATTAAAAAGATTTCGCGTGCCGTCGGTGCGGTTAATTAGAATAGATTAAAGATGCAAAAAACCGCCACAATTCTCTTGTGACGGTTTTTGCTTTGATTTTATCAGCAATTTCTCTTCAAAAAATTCCTGATATTCTGCACCGAAGAGCTTTTCAAAAAGCACACATTTTCCTTGAATTTCTGCGTCTTTTCATCCATGCTCCTGAAATACTTTATTGACACGGCTTTTCTTAAGGGGCATGCAAACAAATCGTGTGCAAAGCTAACCTTCAGGCTTTTGTCTTCAGCTTTTTCATCGCAGACTTGTGCATAGCTCACCAACTTGTCAACGCGCAACTTCACACCATTGGCGTTGATTCTGCTCGTAACACGAAAGCGCATCGCCACATCATTACCTAAGATATTCACATCCTCAACAAAACCGTTGAAAATAAAGCCCTGTTTTTGCTTATCAAGAAGTTCAATTTCTTCCTTTGACAGCATGTCCGCAAAATTAGCGGTAACCGTTTTTTCCGTGAGGTTAATCACCTCGCTTTTGGTTATTTTCACCATATCCGAGGCAAAACAATTTACTGCCCTGATATCATACAGAGCAAAAATCATACCTTTCAGCGGAATTTTCTTTTTTTGCCTGTCAATAAAAAAATCTGCCCTCACAAGCAAATGTCCGCCCGCATTCAAAAGGACGGAGCCGACGACCCCGGGCGTTTCTTCATCATAATTTTTTTTGCTCATAAACTAAAAATTTTTGGTTACACAATAAGATAATTAACTCATCTTATAGTGCTAGCACGGCATTTTAATTTTGTCAAGGATATTTTATTAACTTTTTCAAATATCGAGATTATCCACAAACTTTGCCCGCTCAATAATAAACTTAAAACGTTGTTCCGGATCTTTTCCCATAAGGCGCTCAACCTGACGGCGTGTTTCAAAGTCTTCCGCCCTGCCCTCTTCGGTTGAGGTATTCGGAATCACAACACGAAGCAGAATGCGGTTGTTTTTATCCATTGTCGTTTCTTTGAGTTGTGTCGGGCTCATCTCGCCCAAACCTTTGAAACGGCTGATATCCGGCTTTGCGTTGCCTTTAATGACTTTGGCTAAAATCTTATCTTTTTCCTCATCATCAAGCGCATAATAGTTTTTGCCTCCTGCCACTATTTTATACAGTGGCGGAGTGGCAATAAACAAGTGCCCGTTTTCAATGAGCTTTGGCATATGTTGATAAAAAAACGTCATCAACAACGAGGTAATATGCGCACCATCAACATCGGCATCAGTCATGATAATGATTTTTTCATAGCGCAGATTTTCTTCTTTATAATTATCTTTAACTCCGCAACCGAGCGCTTCAATCATATCTTTAATTTCTTGATTTTGCCCGATTCTTTCCACCGAAGCACTGGCAACGTTCAAAATTTTGCCTCTAAGCGGCAAAATAGCCTGCGTCACACGGTCACGTCCCTGTTTTGCCGAACCACCGGCAGAATCACCCTCAACAATAAAGATTTCCGTATCTTCCGCCTCGGCTTTTGAGCAATCGGCCAATTTCCCAGGTAAGCGCAATTTTTTAGTCGGCGTTTTGCGCGTTTGCGCTTTTTCTTCTTTTTTCTTTTTTCTGGCATCAGCGCGATCAAGTGCATATTCAAGCAAAGCTTTGGCATTTTCAACATCTGAAGAAAGCCAGTGATCAAACGAATCTTTTACGGCAGTTTCAACCAATTTTATTGCTTTTGTTGATGTCAGTTTATCTTTTGTTTGCCCTTGAAATTGCGGGTCGGTAATAAATACCGAAAGCATAATGCAGGCATCGCTGATAAAATCTTCGGCAGTAACGGCGGAAACTTTTTTAATGTTCGCCATTTCGCCGTATTCTTTTAATCCGCGCAACAACGCCGATTTGAAGCCTGTTTCATGCGTTCCGCCTTCCGGAGTAATCACCGTATTGCAATAAGAATAGCAAAATCCGTTTTCATCCAACGGCCAGGTAATTGCCCATTCAACGCGTCCCTCATTATTTGCCAATTCGGACTCGCCGACAAAAGCCGTACGACTGATGGTTGCGCGTTCACCGATTTGCATATTCAAAAAGTCTGTCAAACCGTTCGGAAAGTTGAGTTCTGCCGAAAGCGGAGTTGTATCACCGTCTGCAATAAGTTCAGGTGCGCAAGCCCAATTTATTTTTATCCCCTTAAACAAAAAGGCTTTTGAGCGCGCCATGCGATAAATACGATTTGGAATAAAAGTATTGTTGCCCTCAAAAATTTCGGCATCCGGCTTAAAGGTTATCGAAGTTCCGCGTCTGTTCGGGCAATTTCCCACAAGTTCAAGCGCTGTTAAAGGTTTTCCTTTGGCATACTCCTGACGATAAAGCTTTTTTTCGCGCGCAACTTCCACCACCAATTTTTCGGACAAAGCATTAACCACGGACAATCCCACGCCATGCAAACCGCCTGAAACCTTATATACCGAATTTGAAAATTTTCCGCCCGAGTGTAAGGTAGTTAAGATAACTTCCAAAGCCGACAAATTCGGATATTTCGGGTGTGCATCAACCGGAATTCCGCGTCCGTTATCGGCAATAGTCACCGAACCGTCAGCGTTCATCGTAACATCAATATGATTTGCAAAACCGGCAACGGCTTCATCCATTGAATTATCCAAGATTTCCGCCACCAAATGGTGCATAGCCTGAATATCCGTACCGCCGATATACATCCCGGGACGATGGCGAACAGGCTCCAAACCTTCCAAAACTTCAATATCTTGAGCGCTGTATTCTGTTTTTTGCGGAGCAGTTGATGTTTCAAATAAATCGGTCATTATCTTATCCGTAAGCCTTTCAAAAATATGGGCGAGAATAACCTGCTTTTCTCACAAATACAAGCAAATAAAGCGATAAATAAACAATTTTTCACCTCTTTTTATTGGATTTTTTTAATGCGCTGGACGGGACATACTTATTGCAACCACAGGTTTTAAGCATATACTGATTAACATCAATCACACCATTAGATTTTATGTCATCTAAATACACTCTGCCTAAAATGCGACCGAAAGAATCACGTTTTTCCCACTCAACCCTGATATACCGATGGTCTTTCAGCAGATTTTTCAACTTTTTCCGTGATTTCTTGCCGTTTTTAATGACTTCATCAACCGACAATCCATAGTATTTTTGCTGAAAT
>JAZSBR010000023.1:0-22401 GCA_045602545.1 Alphaproteobacteria bacterium | reverse complement strand
GGGCCCGTAAAGATCTCCTTAAAGCATGGTGCGGTTTCGTTTTAGCTCCGTCACTGACAACAGGCTCTACACTTGTAACATGAGATCTTGACACCCACTCACTCCGTTCGGGGTTCAAGATGACAGCGGATTTATTTTTTTCATTATTCTTAATTTTAAACATTTCAGTTCTCCCGTATAAAAGGTTATTTTACAAACTTAAAAGCCCTCTGTTTTACAGCGGGCGGGGAGTTCGTAAATCATGTTAAGGGTAATGACTATTATAGCCTTTAGCATTTAAAATGCCTGTACATGCGCTATAATCTCCCCGACCGTTACGGGGATTTAGATACAAAAAAACAGCATCACAAAAGTGATACCATTTTACATGTATCACCCTTAACAAAGAGCCTACGACAGCCCCGAACCCGAAGGTTCTGAAATGATATTATATCATTCTATTTATAACTTAGCAAAAAAAATCCTTTTTGTAAAGCATAAAAGAAGAAAAGAACGATGAAAAAAATTTATTTATGGCTATTGACTGCTTGAATTTTATGTGCTATATCTATAGTAAATTTAATATTTGTGCCTATGATAATTTTTATTTATGTGTATTACATCTTGCTGATGGTTTATGCCTATGAGTTTCATAAAATGTTCAGCGCGGTGTATACAAAAAGATTGTCCCTCGTCATATCGCATGTAATGATGTTTGGGTTGTCGTCGGTTGTGCTGTATCAATACTACGATAACTACATTATGTATTGCCTGATGTGGGAAGAGTTTGTGCCGGCTTTTATGTGTACGGCAATCATCGGGGCTTTTATCGCTTTCGGTGGAATATTTATCCATGTGAGAGCCTATTTTTGCCCGAAGTATCGTTAAAAACCATCCCTCGCACTGACGAGGGATTGTTTTTTTAAACCCCGTGGATAAGCAAAATTTTGCATTGGCATAAATTATTTTTCTCCTTATATTCAAATCAGGAGAAATAAATTGAATGAATATGTGCAAATTATCGGTGCCGGTTTGGCCGGAAGTGAAGCAGCTTGGCAGTTGGCTAAACGCGGTGTAAGGGTTAAACTCTTTGATATGAAACCGTATAAATTTTCGCCGGCCCATAAATCAAAAAATTTTGCCGAACTCGTTTGTTCAAATTCTTTTCGTGCCGATGATTTTATGCATAATGCTGTCGGATTGATGCATGAAGAAATGAGGCGTTTCGGCTCGCTTATTATGGATTGCGCCGATAAAACAAAAGTTCCCGCCGGAGGGGCTTTGGCAGTTGACAGAGATGGTTTTTCGACTCTTGTGAGTGAAAAATTGCATAGCGAACCGAATATTGAAATTATTGAACGTGAAATCACCGAATTGCCGAAAGAAGATGATGCGCTTACCATTATCGCCGCCGGTCCGCTGGCCAGCGAGGCTTTAATTGAAGCTATCTTGAAAAAAATTGAGCGAAAATCTTTGTCTTTTTATGACGCCATTGCACCGGTCGTATATAAAGAAAGTATTGATTTTTCTTTGGCTTGGTATCAATCGCGCTATGACAAGGGCGACAAGTTTGACTATATCAATTGCCCCTTAACAAAAGAGCAATATTATGATTTTGTGGAAAGCTTGCTCTCTGCCGAAACCATGCCTTTTCATGACTTTGAGGAAGCACACTATTTTGACGGCTGTCTGCCGATTGAGGTAATGGCTGAACGCGGAAAAGATACGCTCTTGTTCGGACCGATGAAACCGGTGGGGCTGACAAATCCGCATAAAAATGAAAAGCCCTATGCCGTTGTGCAATTAAGGCAGGACAATAAAGACGATACGCTTCGCAATATTGTCGGTTTTCAAACAAAAATGAAATATGGTGAGCAAGAGCGAATTTTTAAGAAAATTCCGGGGTTGGAAAAAGCCGAATTTGCCCGTCTTGGAGGTATTCATAAAAATACGTTTATTCAAAGTCCGTTGCTCTTAGATGAATTTTTGCGCTTAAAAACACAACCAAACCTAATGTTTGCCGGTCAAATCAGCGGGTGCGAAGGATATGTTGAAAGCGCAAATGTCGGTATGTCTGCCGGCTATTTTGCCTCTTGTTTTATGAAAGGAAAAACACCGATTTTGCCTCCGGTTACCACAGCAACAGGAGCTATGCTCTTGCATCTTCGTGATGATACAAATCCGGAAAATTATCAGCCGATGAACATAAATTTCGGAATTTTTCCGACGATTCAAGGCGAAATCACCGCAAACGGAAAATTCCATAAATTTAAGGGCAACGAGCGAAAAGAAGCTTATGCCAAGCGCGCCTTAAAAGATTTTGATGAGTGGAAGGCTAAAACCGATGCTGAATGATTTTGAGCCGAAAACTTTGGTTAAAAATGAACATTATCAGCTTATTGATGATTATTTTCGTTATCTTAATTGCGGACTTTTGCATTATGCGAAAGAAAATATTGAAAAGCAGGTAAAGAAACAAAAGCTTGAACTTTTGGAAAAAGCTTTGCGCAAAGATTTTAAGCTGAAAAAATCCTTAATTTCGCGCCTGCAACAAAGGTTTTTACAAGAAAATCTTTCGCTTTATTTGTTGCTTGATCCGATGTATGCGTGGCGCTATTTGGCAGAGGAAAAAATGCCGACTTCAGAAGCTCAACTATCGGAATTTATTAACCTGTTTATTTCTCCGTTTGCGCGCTTGATTATGGCGCTTTATGATGAAAATCCGGCAACATATTTGCCTCTTTCGTCCTTCTTTTCCGCGCTGTTTTTGACTGATTTATACAACAATAAATCACCGCTGATTGCTAAGGTAAAATTGAGTAAACGTCAGAGATTAAGCAAGCTTAAAGGTCTTTTGAAAAATGCGGGCGTTATCTTGAGCTTGGTAAAATCAAAACGTTTGAAATTTAAACTTGCTCTCGCTCTTAATGAAGCAAAAATTTTGCTTAAATATCAGGAAAATAATAAACAGCCGAAAATTACGCTTATTGACAGCATAAGAGTTTTTTTATATAGTGTATGGCAGTTTTTTAGTGTAAAACATAAAACTCTTGATAAAGTAAAAATATAAAAGGGACGTTATGTTATCTATCGGTGAATTGGTCAGAAAATCACAATCTTCGGTTTTTTGGTGTATGAGAAGCCTGCCGAAAGCCGAACGCGAAGCAATGTACACGCTTTATGCTTTTTGTAGGCATATTGATGAAATTATGATTTCTGATTTGCCATCAAAAGAAAAAGAAAATTTGTTTAAGGCTTGGTATGAAGAGATTGATAATATTTATGAAAAAAATGTTCCTTCAACCAATATCGGGCGTAAAATTTATAAAAATTGCATGCGCTTTGATTTGCCGAAAGAAAGCTTTGTCGCAATTTTGAAAAGCGCGGAACTTAATGCCGTTAAGCCTTTAATCGCACCGAAAAGCGAGGTTTTTGAAAAATATGTTTACGGTATTGCCGTTGTGCCGGTTGAACTCTCGCTCAAAATTATGGGAGAAACAAAAAACATTATCCGCCAAGAATTGGCTAAAAGTTTGGGAAGCGCAATGATTCTTACCTCAATCCTGCGCGAAATAAAGACGGATGCCAAAAATAACCGTATCTATTTTCCGGCAGATATTTTGGAAAAAGCCGGCGTTGTGATTAACTTGCCGATGTCTATGGCTGAAGATAAAAACCTGATTATTGCGCGCGAAGAACTGGCGGAAACGGCTGAAAAATATTTCAAAAAAGCCGAAAGACTGCTTGATAAAATGAGCAGAAAACAATATCTGCCTTTGCGCTTTATCAATAATATCAGCTATTGCTATTTTTCCAAAATGAAGGCTCGCGGGTGGGAAATTATTTCGCCGAAACCGAAAATTGTTTTCTGGGAAAAAATTAAAATCGTAATTAAAACCATTTTATCTTAAAAATTTCAGCTTTATTTGTTAAAAGAGATCACCACGTCGCTTCGCTCCTCGTGATGACGGATGGGTGGTTGTTAAAGGAGATCACCACGTCGCTTCGCTCCTCGTGATGACGGATGGAAATTTTATCTTAAAATATAGCTTGTCAAAATAAAAAATCTCTGCTAAAACATCTCCACATTTTTATTTTAAGGAGAAAAATTATGGCTAATGAAAATGATGTTAAAAATGAAATCGGCGGTATTGCCGTTGACAGATTGCGCTCTTTGATTGAAAGAATTGAACGCCTGGAAGAAGAAAAAAGCGGTATTCAATCAGACATCAGAGATATTTTTGCCGAAGCTAAATCTGCCGGTTTTGATGTTAAAGCTATGCGCACGGTTTTGAAACTGCGCAAGATGAACGCTGCCGACCGTGATGAACAAGAATTGGTTGTTGAAACATATCGCAAGGCTTTGGATATTTAATATCAAATAAAAAAAGAACAAAAAAAAAGACGGGGCAAATTGCTCCGTCTTAATTTTGTTTCTGTTGGAATTAGAAAGTATATCTAGCACCCAACATAATTTCATGGTCACGAACTTTGAATTTTTTAACATTTTCACCATTGTTCTTACGAATTTGACCAAGGTCAGCATAACGATAGCCGGCATCCAAAGCCCAGTTAGAGTTGATGTCATAAGTTACACCACCCATAACCTGCCATGCAAAGTTGTAAACAGTTTTCTTTTCAGCGCCACCGTCAACATTATACTTCAAATAAGCAGTACCAATACCGGCACCAACATAAGGTGTCCAAGGTGTGCATGTCAAATAATCAAAGTATGCATTTGCCATCAAAGAATGCTTGTAAAGTTTAACATTTGCATCACCAATATTTTTCTTCAGGTTCAAAGAATTATTCAATTCCAATTCACCACGAACATAACCTGCTCTGACACCATAAGCTACGTGAGAAGCAACTTTGTTCTTATCCATCTTCAAATTACGATGATCGCTTGATTTAATTTTGATTCTGTTAAAATCATAAGAAATTTTGCCAGATACATATTGGCTAACTTCAGCCTGAGCATTTGCAGCAAACAAGCAAGCAACACCGGCTAACAACAAAAATTTTTTCATATTAAATTCCTTTTAAAAGTTATTATTACTTGTTGAACAACAATATACCTTGGTATGAAACCAAAAGTACTGTAACGGCTAAACCTTAAGACAAAAAAATTAAACTGTCAAGCATTTTTTTAACTTTTGGCCGTCTATTCATAGTAATACAATGATTTTCCGTGCTTTTTTAGCCAATCGTGACCGATTTTCCAGTCCGAATCCAAGAAATTTACGCAATCCCAAAAGTCTTTTGAGTGATTCTGATGCGCCAAATGAGCAACCTCGTGCGCCAATAAGTATTTTATTACATAATCAGGCGCCAACGCTATGCGCCAACTGTAATTTATGTGATTTAAGCTTGAACAACTTCCCCAACGCGATTTTGTATCCTTTATACTTACGCCCATAAGCTTTTTCCCGATTTTTTGAGCCAAATTTTGCGACTCGGAATAAAACAGTTTTTGCGACTCCTTTTTAATGTAGTCTTTTATGCGACGATGCAAAAACTCTAAACCGCCCGAAACTATTAGCTTATCACCATCTAAACGCACCCCGCAACGGGCATTTTCCATGTGAACAACCTCAACCTTCTTGCCGAACAACGAAAATTTATCGCCGTTTGCAAATTTTCTCATTTCCGGAATTTTTGCCAACTCGGTCATTATCCAGCCCATGTGCTCGTTCACAAAATTTATGGCCTTGCGACGAGTGCAAAAACGCGGTACGGACAACACAGGCACACGCTCTTTGCGGTCAATCTTTAATATCAAACGAGTTAAGGAACGGGAAGCAACAACCTTAATATCAATCCCCAACTCGTCTTTTATGTCATAAATCTTGCCAGTCAACAATGTGATTTTCATAATCTTTGACCTTTGATTCGTTAATCAATTCACGTCCGCTTAAATTCATTTTGGCTTCGCTCACGCTTGAGGCTTTTTTGGTTATCAGCGGATGCCATTCAGGCAAATCATAACCGTTGTCAAGAAGCCAATAAGCACAAGTTTTCGGTAACCAGCGCGGTTTTTCACGCACTGCCTCAAGATTTATATCACGGCAATCGTCAACAACCTCAAAACGGTGTTCATATATTTTGCACAAGCAACTTTTGCAATCAAGAAAACGGCAATAGGCGTTGGTGAACTTGATTTTGCCGGCAATTTCAAGCTTGTTTAAGCAACATTTTCCGCAACCGTCACAAAGCGCTTCCCACTCGGCTTTACTCATTTCTTCCAGTGTTTTATGCTTCCAAAATTCCGGCTCAAGAGAGGCATATTCATCAACTCTTTTTTGCGGATTATATTCCTCTTCAAGCTCCAATTCTTTCACAGCTCATCCTCGTCTATGATATAATCTTCCCAATCATCTTCGTTAACATCAGCTTCCGAAATAACTCTTCCTTTAAGCGGTTTACAATTTTTACATAGCTTAAAATCTTTTTCAAAAAGTTTTCGATAAGCACAGGTTTTCGGCATCCATTCAAGCTTATCAACATTTTCTTTGGTTAAAATCAGGCAACCTTCGCGCATTTTATCCCTGTTTTCATATACAGAGCAACGCTGATTTTCCAAGTCATAATAGCGACAAATGATGTTGGTATAATAGTTTTCGTTCGTATCCTCATCTTGAAGTTTTATCAGGCAACATTTTCCGCAATTATCGCAGATATTTTCCCATTCTTCATGGGTGATTTTGCTTAAATCTTTCATTTTATCCCCTTTGTTCCGGAAGTTTGTCTTCTTCAGCCAAATTGCCGAACTGGGCATATTCGCCGTTCCAGAAAAGCTTAACCGTGCCGGTTGGACCGTGACGTTGCTTTCCGATAATAACCTCTGCCAAATTAAGCGTTTCGCGGTCACGTTTTTCCCAATCGGCATGCTTTTTTGCAAACTTTTCCGGCGATTCCGAATCCTGCGGTTTAGGCTCGGAATTGTGAATGTAATAATTTTCACGATATACAAACATTACAATATCGGCATCTTGCTCGATTGAGCCGGATTCACGCAAGTCAGACATAAGCGGACGCTTGTCATCACGGGCTTCAACACCGCGGTTTAATTGTGAAAGCGCAATAACCGGAACTTTTAATTCTTTAGCTAAAATCTTTAATCCGCGCGAAATTTCAGAGAGTTCTTGTACACGGTTACCTTCACCGCGTCTGCTGTTTGAACCGCTGATAAGTTGGATATAGTCTATAACAATCAAGCCCAAGCCTTTGGCGCGTTTCAAACGGCGGGCGCGCGTGCGAATCGCATTTATGCTGACTCCGGGGGTGTCATCAATATAAAGCGGAATCTTCTCTAATTCACGCACCGCGGCCGTTATGCGGGTGAACTCCGCCTCGTTTATCTCGCCGTTACGCATTTTTTGGCTCGGTGTCTGTGTTACCGTTGATAAAATACGCGAAGCCAACTGGTCGGCCGACATCTCAAGAGAAAAGAATGCGACTCCTTTATTTTCAGGCGGAGTATCTTTATCGCGCCCCAAATATTCGGCAACATTATAGGCAATATTTGTCGCCAATGCCGTTTTTCCCATCGCCGGACGGCCGGCAATGATAATCAGGTCGGAATCATTTAGTCCGCCGATGCGATAATCAAGCTTATTTAAGCCCGTAGGAGTGCCGGAAATACGTCCCTCTTTCTGATATGCTTTCTCTATCATTCCCAATGACGAATCCAGTGCCTCCGAAAAATCCAAAAATCCGCCTTGCGTATTTCCTTGGTCTGCCAAATTAAACAACGCTTTTTCCGCCGCCTCAATCTGGTCGGTTGCCGAGTTTTCAATATCTTCGGCCACCGCCGAATTGACTATGTCATAGCCGGTATTGATAAGCTCACGGCGCAAATATTTGTCATATATGAAATGAGCATAATCCTCAACATTTGTAAAAGGAGATGCACTGTCGGCAAGCTTCATTAAATAAGGCACACCGCCAACCTTATCAAGAGTTCCCTCCTGAGTCATATAGTCTTTCAAGGTAATGACGTCGGCAGAATGGCCGTTGATTATCAGCTTGCTGATGATTTCATATATTTTTTGATGAGTCGAATCGGCAAAATGCTCAGGGCGCAAAAACTCGCTGATTTTTTCCAAAGACTTGTTATTTTGCAATATTGCACCGATTAAAGCCTGCTCGGCTTCAATGTTTTTCGGCAGTTTTCCGGCGTCTATTTGTTCCATTTTTTATAAAAATCCTCATATTTTTTGTTGTATTTTAAATTTTATTATTCTATAACTTCTTTTGTGATAATTTTTCAGCTTTAATTTTTTTTGCTTGTGAATTATGTGCATAAGTCAAAAAAGCTGAATAATAATATAAGGATAAGCGAATAATGAATAATCTTTCTACCTTGTTTTCTACTCATGCGTTGATGTCGCCGTTTTGGCTTTGGACCATCTTCGGCATTGTGGTTGTATTGCTTTTAGCTGCCGATTTGTTCTGGTTTAATCGCAAAAATGAAGAGCCGCATTTTTGGCACACCTTATGGATTTGCGTGGCTTATGTGGCGGTGGCGCTGTTGTTCGGCGTTTTTGTTATGTATGAAGACGGTGTTAATAAGGGTATGGATTATTTCACGGGTTATCTCTTGGAAAAAAGTTTATCCATGGATAATATCTTCGTAATGTCCATGATTTTTGCGGCGCTCGGCGTGCCGAGAATGTATCAGCACCGCGTTTTGTTCTGGGGTATTTTGGGCGCTCTTGTTATGCGCGGTATTTTAATCGGTATCGGCGATGTTTTGGTTATGAAATTCCACTGGATTTTGTATTTGTTCTCCGCTTTTTTGATTTATACCGGCGCAAAAATGTTTTTTGCCAAAGATGATGAACAGATTGACCTGCGCAAAAGTAAAATATACAACATTCTTTCAAAAGTTTTTCACGTTACGCACGAAATCAGAGGCGAACATTTCTTTGTTAAGGAAAACGGCAAACACTATATTACTCCGCTGTTTTTCGCCTTGCTGATTATTGAAACAATGGACGTTGTTTTTGCGCTTGACAGTATTCCGGCTATCTTTTTGGTAACTACGGATGTTTATGTTATTTATACCAGTAATATTTTTGCTATTTTGGGCTTGCGTGCGCTTTACTTTTTGCTCGCCGCTATTATCAGCAAGTTCGCTTATTTGAAGCCGGCAATTTCCATTATTTTAATCTTTATCGGTTGCAAAATCTTTTTACCTTATTTCGGTATTGAGGTTAAAGAATGGCAATCTCTGGCTGTTACCTTGGGTCTTTTGACAGGCGGTATTTTGGTATCAATCTTCAAAAAACCGAATGAAGAGAAAAAAGCGGCGGAAATTGGAAAATAATAAGGTTTATTTGAGTTTCGGGCGCCACGGCAGATATGGCCGCGATACGGCTATTGAGCGCTTGAGTATGTTGGAAGCTTATTTGAGCGGGAAGTATTTATCGGCTAACTATCCGCCTTGTGATACAATATATTTTTCGCCGATTGCACGAGCCGTGCAAACAGCAGAGTTCAGAGCGCTCGGAATGGATTGCGAACATTTAATTGAAGCACAAAAACTCGCCGAAGATACACCTACTTTTGAAGTGCGTAAATTTATTAACACGATTCTTTCGTTTTGTGAAGATGAACGACATCTGCACTTTGTTACTCATCTGCCGGTGATTGAAAAATTGGGCTTGAGCGAGCTTGGTTGCGGAGAAATTGTTATACTGAAAGCTGATAATTGGCAAGAAATGCTTTGTGAAAATTTTACTTCGGGAATTGTGTCGGTGCCTGATATTGATGAATGCGCCGAATTGTTGCAAAAATCGGGCTATACGGCGCAAGAATTTAATAAAGCGCCGGCAGATGAAATTTACCTAAAAATAAAAAATCTTGACATTTCTTTATTATAGGCTTATGAACGTGGACATGTTTTTAATTTTCATAAAAGGACTTTTTGGATGAAAAAATTTTTATTTTCAGCTTTGTGCGCTTTCTCTCTTTTGTTTATGGCAGCTTGCGAAAAGTCGGCTGAAGAAAAAGAACTTGACGGCAGCAGAATTTATTTTTTCTATCAAACAACCTGTCCGCATTGCCATGATGCCGCAAAATATATTAAAGAAAATTATCCGGATTTGAAAATGGTTTCGCGCGATGTGCGCTTGCCGGGAAATCAAAATCTTTTCCGCTATGCCGTGAAAAAATACAAAGTTGGTGAAATGGCCGGAACTCCGCTTATTTGCTTTGACGATAAATATATTATGGGCTGGAGCGACGCTAAAGCCAAAGAATTTGACGAATATTCAAAACCTTATCGGAAATAATAGAGTTTATTTTATATACTAAACTCGGCGGAGGATAAGAATACCTTTTTTATATAAAAAATAAGAGTCATCCCTATTTTTTGCCGTTAGGCGAAAAATTCCAGGGATCTTCGAATTAATTAAACCGGAGCAATTTGCTCGTATAAATCGTTCCATTGAGGGTTTAAATTCGTTATCAACTTCATTTTCGTAACCCTATAACATTTTTTCAGGTATTTTTCACGTTCAATTGCCGTTTTCTCATCTTCATAAGTTTCAAAATAAACCAGTTTATGCAAATCATATTGTGAAGTAAAACCTTTGAGAATTTCGTTTTTATGCTCCCACACGCGACGCACCAAATTATTCGTCACTCCAACATAAAGGGAAGTGTTGTTTTTATTAGTCATTATATAAACATACATTGTTTTCATATTTTTATTATAACTTTGTTTTTGCTACTGTCAATTTTTTAATTTGAAGATCCCTGGAAAAAATTTTCTTAAAGAAAATTTTTAGGGATGACTCTTTTTTATTTTTTATTTCAACAAAACCGGCGGAGGATAAGACCACCTCCGCCGGTTTTGATAGGAAACTTTAACTTTTAACCAGTCATAAGTTATGGAATTTCTTCCATAATTTTTCTATTGATGAAGCCATAAGTCTACTGTGCCAGTCCATATTATAGATTCATCCTTGTAATCTATTGCATATATAGACATTGTATGTCCAGCCCATAAAGTACCTATATATAGTGATGAAACATCGTGCGCCTCCGCCCATTCGTTTATGTAGAGCACAGCACCATCATGAAAAATTAAAAAATCATCATCAATGTGTCCATTTTTAAGATAAACATCATAACTACATGAGTTGTCCGGGCCTAAGCTAGCAATAAGCTTAATCGGTCGCCTACAATAACCTAAAGCAAATATCTCGCATATATTATCACTAACATGAGGACTCGGTTCACAATCAGAGTAATCGTAATCTGGATTAAACCAACGACACATTTCAGTGGTTACAAGGTGCCTCTCTCCTTGCCAACTAGAATAATGTGTTGCTTCACTAAATTGAACACCACCTTGAATATGTCTTTGACAGCATGCGCCATTTCCCGGAGCGTAATAAGCATCTTGGTAATTATTTACGCAAGAATAGCACTCATGACCTCCGGAATAACCGGCAACAGTGTACATCTGACATCTCGTATCGCATTGTACTTCTCCTGGATTAGTACTTGTACCCCAAGGGCAAGAAGCAACATCACACGATCCGCATCTTATGGTATTATTTGAATTATCCTTAAACGATGTACCGTTCGAAGTAAATGTATAACCACTTGCAGTGTTGCAGGTATTTTCCGCCACACCGCTTGTGCATTGATTCAAAACGCAACTGCCACCTTGAGAATGATACCCTTCTTTGCAGCTGCAGCTGTATTTTGAACCGCCGTCGCAGGAATTAGGGCATTCCGTGCAACTCCAGCCTTCAGAAGTTTTGCTCAAATCGGTTGAATAAATATATCCGTTGCATGTTTTGCAACATGTTTCATAAACCGTGCCGCGCTTGCCGTTGCACTCGTTTTTGGCGCTGTCATAGCCGGCATTTTGGCAATCCTGCATCGTGAACTCTTTACCGAAACAACTGTCGCATTTCATATAACATCCGCAGGTTTCGCTTTCATAACAGTGATTTGCTATCTCTGCGCTTGATAATTCGGCTGTCGGCTGATTATAAATGTTTCGGTCGCATTCCGTGCATTTCCACAATCCCTGTTTTTCGGCCGGAGCATTTTTGTTTGTGCATTGGTCGCAATCTTTGCACTCGTCTTCTGCTGTTAAGGTATAATCTTCGCATTGCGGATTACATCCCCATTCCGGAACTGCCGGACACTTATATTTGCCATAGTTTTTATCGCCGGCTATTCGGCAAACTTTGCATGACTGATTGCACTCATTGAATGCCTCAATGGAAGTGTATTCATTACAATTGCAAGTGTTTTCAGGACATTTATATAGCCCGTAGTAAGGACTATCGGAATCAGTGCATCTCGTACAAGCCGCACCGCATTCATTTGTTGACATTCTGCTGTTATACGAGGCATCGCACTTGCCGTCCGGACTCGGGCAATCATCACCTACACACGGCCAAAAGCCCTCCGTATCGCCTTTTGCACAAGAGGCACCATCCGGCAAAAAACACACATACGCATTGGCTGTATTTATACTGCCTAATACTAAAATGAATGCTGAAATAAGGAAAATTTTCTTTATAGTTTTCATGTTTGACATCCTTTAAAGTTATTTTACTAAACCAAAACCCGTCATTCGTTTGAGAAAGACGGGCGGATGTTCGAAAACCGCATTCAGTTAAACGGCTCGGCGTTTTCGCGCTTACTAAAGAGCCTTATTGCACCGACATCCGCTCCATTTAAGAAACGAAATATCGGCATACATTTTAAAGTCGCTATGCTTTTGCGACTAACTGAATGAAGGGTTTCGACGCCCTAAAATGACATACATCATTCTGCTATCAATTTAGCAGAAAATTATAAGAAAGTAAAGGGGAAAATTTTTATCGCAAAAAATTTTATCAAATTCTTTTAAATACACCGTTCACTATCGGTGGGAAGTAGTTCTTTAATTCCGGACTGTATTCTATTTCATCAACGCGGGCAAAAAACGGACCTTTATAGCACGCCTGCATAAATTTATAAATATCATTATCATCACCGCTGACAGCCAACAAAACATCGCCGTTTTCGGCATTTTGAACATAGCCGGACAATTTGCCGGTTTCAGGAGCCTTAGCCACCGCCCAGCGCCTGAAACCGACATTTTGTACCCGACCTTTTATGCGCCAAAATACTTCCATTATTCCTTCTTTGAGCCGAATGCGCCTAATAAGCCGCCGATGGCATCTTTGCCGGCATTTTTCAAGTCTTTACCCAAACTTTTAACCTGTTTTCCGGCACCTTTTATGGCGTCTTTTGTATTTGTGTATTGCTTTGAAACAGTGTTCGTAACACCTTTTTCCTCAGGAAAATATCCGGCATAAGATGTTCCTTTAAGCGCAGTATGGCACGGACTTGCATCAGCTGACAACATCATATCGCCGACATTGTACATTCCTCCGGTGGCAATCGCACCGACAACCGCTGTTGCAGTCTGCTCTTTATTTATGCTGACTTTAGGGTTATTAAATGTTCCTTTTATCTTTAACAATGAGCCTAAAAGAGATGAAATATTTACATCCTTAATTTTTCCGGAAAACGGTTGAAGACTTAAATTCAGTGTTTCATCATTCAAATTCATCTTTCCGTCGGCAACAAGGTAAAAATCTTTGGCGTCAAACACTATTCCCTTCGGATAATTTACATTTCCGCTCGTAATATCACCGCGCACAACCGCACATTTTACATTCAAATCACTGTTGTTGACGTTTAATTTTAAGGTATCTAAAATCTGCACTATGATATTACCTCTGAGCTTGTCAAGGCTTTTTATATTCATAACAGAAGGATCAACAAATGCAATAATTTGTCCCTTTGAATTGGCAATATATTGATTTGTATTTGCACCGGAGGTGTTTAAGACAATATCAAAATTAGATTTTCCACCTTCTTTAATGAAAAGAGTAGGGTTGCTGTTTTGAGAAAACGGTTTATAGAAATTTTGCAAAATTATATTACTACCCTTTAAATTAACCGAGGTTGTTTTTTGATTTGCATCGGTGTTAACCGTTCCGGAAATAATACCATCTCCGGCACCGATGTTCTTAAAATTTGCTTTAAATACACCGTTCTTCAAATTGATTTGAGCGTTGATATCTTTCAACATCATAGCTGAATCAATTATCAATTGCTTGATTTTCAAATCAATATCGGCATCAACCATCTTCAAATAATCATACGGAATCGGTGTGTTGGCAACCAATGTTGAGGCATTTGCCGAAGAAATCATATTGCCGGCAGATGCTTGTTTTTGGTCTGTAAAATCTTGTAAATTTATGCTTTGGCTATCTGCCGTAAGTTTTAAATACGGTGTTTTCGGAGCTAAATCAACATATACATTGCCGTTGATTTTGTTCTTTTTATATTCAACCGTATATTTGCCGTCGGCCTTAACTGCTGATTGCAAATCATAAACCTTGCCCTTATAATTTACAACATAACCCATTGCCGAAACTTTTAAATCAGCCTCAACCTCATTATAGTTGCTTTCGGTTATCTTCTTTAATGAAGAAAGTGTGCCGACAGCTTTGATATTTACGCCGGAAACATCTGTATCCAAGTCTATGTTTATCGGCGAATCATATGCGTCCATACTGACATCAAGGTTATTGATTTCGGCATATTCCGTCGGTGAATAATATATCTTTGTATTATCTGTCTGAACAGTGTTCACCACAATCTCTTTGGCAAAAAGAGGCTTGATGGAAAACTCAACCAATGCGGCACCGATTTGCGCTATCGGGCTTTTGTCTTCCTGATTTGATATATCAACATCATTTATTTCAATGCTCGGCTTAAAGGACAAACCGATTTTCATATCGCCGTTGATTTTTGCATCAACTTTGGCATATTTTGCCACCAGTTTTTCAACCTCAGGCTTATAGGAATTTATATCCAAAAACATTGCCGCTAAAATCACGCAAATTATCGGCAAAAAGATTATGATTCCCAGTACTATAAGAAATTTTTTCATTTTATTTTATCTCCAATCCGAAAAATTGACAAGCCTCAACAAAATGCTTCGGCAAGTCAGCTGTTATAACTGTTTTTTTGTTATATATATCACTTAAATCAATTTTGTATGCATGTAAATACAATTTATCTTGAATTTGTTGAAAACGTTCCCTTTTTTCACCGAAATATTTGTCATCGCCGACAATCGGTGTGCCGATTGCCTCTAAATGAGCCCTGATTTGGTGTGTTCTGCCGGTCAACGGATGAGCCTCAACCAGCGCAAACTTTTTGCCTGTGTTATCAAGCACTTTAATTTCAGTTAAAGCCTTTTGCCCGTCTTCAACAACTTCCATCTTTTCGCCGACTTTTTCAAGATTATATTCAATAATACCCTCTTTCGGTTCAGGGCAACCGCGCACAAGCGCCAAATATGTTTTATTGATTTTTTTCTCGCGGAAAGCCTTTGTCAACATATCGGCTGATTTGCGATTGCGTGCCAAAACCAAAATACCGCTGGTGTTTTTATCAATGCGATGCACAAGTTTCGGCTTTTCATTTAATTCAAACTTCAAAGCTTCAAGCATGCCGTCTATATGGCGGGTTGTGTTTGTTCCGCCCTGAACTGCCAAGCCTGACGGTTTGTTAATGACTATTATATCCTTGTCTTTATAAATCACCAGAGAAGTAATAAAATCAGCATCATTTTTGCTTAAAACTTTATTTTCCGGCAGGGCTTTTTCATTATCAAGCGGAGGAATTCTCAGCTCCTGACCGGCTGATAAGCGAGTAGATGTTTCGGCACGTTTTCCCTCAACCTTTATTTGTTTTGTGCGCAATAGCTTTTGTAAACGCGATAAACTCAGTGCGGGATATTCACGCAAAAACCAGCGATTTAAACGCATTCCGTCATCTTCTGGCTTTATTTTTATGATTTTTACACCGGACATTTTGATTCCTTTTTTAGTTAGATTTTTTAGCATATTAATCAGCTGAAAATAAAGAGTCAATAAACTTTATATCTTTTTGTAAATACTGTCATTCAATCATATTTTTTTAAATAAAAAACTGGTCAATTTAAACCAACGTTTAAAGTCAACACTTTTTTGCATTTTTTTTATTTTTTCGTCAAAAAGGCGTTAAAACCATATAAGTAAAGCTTTTTAGGCATATCAATTTAATCATGATCGTTCTTAAAATGTTCAATTTTTTCATGGGTGGCAACAAACGTTGGTTTTGTTACAATTAGACAAAATAAACATTTTTCAGAAAGGATAAAAACAATGACTGATTTAAACAATAATATAGTAAAGCAACGTACATTTCGTGATTTTGTGCTTTCAGCATCACTTCTTATAGCTACAACAACTGCAGCAACAGAAGCTCAGGCTCAAAAAAATCAACCTGAAAATAATGGTAATATAAATAAAAATAAAACAGAATTAACTTATGATGTTTCAGTTGGTTTTGATAATCTGTCTGCTTTGGTTTTAGATGAAAAAACAGCTACTTTTTATAATAACTTACAACCTAATATAAGCGCTTCTGTTGAAGATGATAATGGAAACAAGGCAAGTATTTCGGCTCTTGAATTACTTATTTATGATGGAAACTCTGTAACACCTGTTTTAGCAAAGTTAATGACAGAATTTAGTAAGAAATTTAAAAATGGAGGTGAGTTATTTTTAAAAGTCGGTCGCGAAAACACTCAAGGGGGTGATGTTTTTCCTAATGCTGTTAATTATACAGCTAATACAAAAGATATTGTTAATTTTGGAAATTCAGCTGAAAGAATGGTTTTAGGTTATAAGAAAAACGGTAGCTTTGTAGAACTTGGTACAATTCAAGATACAGGAACCGGAAAATATGTTATTCTTCCTAACATGAAAGAGGCAGATTTTTGGGGTAAGGGACACTTATCTTTATTAACAAAATGTGGTGTGAATTTTGAACTTGAAGGTGCTGCCCGTTTGGGATCACATAACCAAATGGGTATTGCCGGAATTGGTATAAATAAAAATGGTTTTGGAGCAAAAGCTTTATTTGAACGTGATTTTAAAAATAATGACAATAAATGTCTGGTACGAGCTTATCAAAACCTTAAAAACGGATCAAAAGTTATTGGAGAATTTGTGCATGCAGGTAAGGGAAAGGGTTGTGATTTTCGTTTAGGTTTTGGTAAAAACGGTTTACAGGTTTTTGCTGACTATAATACCAAAAATAAAAATGCAAATATAGGTGCCTCTTATACGTTTGGAATGAATAAAAAAATAGCAAAAAATGGAAAATAAATAATCTTTTTAAATCAAGCGCTGCAAAAAATTGTAGCGCTTTTTTATCTTCCGCCTTTCTTTTTGCTATTGAAATTTTTATTTATGATATTTTTCGGGCAATATGGTTTTGAGGCTTTTTTATGCTTTTCCTTAAAAGATTGGATATTTTCTGTTATGGTAATTCTCGGAGGCAATTCAAACATTTTTTCCGTTGCAACAATTTCCACCCTTAAAGGCTCTTTTTCAGTTATTTTAAACCCTTCCAATTCTTTCTTTTCTTCAGCGCTCAGCTTTTCGTACACTTCATTTTTTATGCTTATCAGAAATTCAACCTGTTCGCTGTCTATATCCAAAATGCTTTGTTTTTGTTTTTCGGACAAACGTTTAAAATCATCATAAAGAATAATCGCTTTTACTATCGGCTCCATTATTTATTATCCTTTTTCATTTTTGCCTGTTTTTCACGGCGTAAATTATCAAAATATTCTATGCGTTTTTTGATTTCGCGCTCAAATCCGCGCTCAACCGGATAATAAAACTTTTGACGTTTCATATCTTCCGGAAAATAATCCTGTCCGGAAAAGCCGTCTTCCAAATCCTGATCATAAATATAACCATCGCTGTAACCCAAATTTTTCATCAGCTTGGTCGGAGCATTTAATATATGCTTCGGAGGCATTAAAGAACCGGTTTTTTTCGCTGCCTCATAAGCTTTGTGCATCGCCTTATATACGCCTGCCGATTTTGGTGCGGTTGCCAAATATGCCACAAGTTGCATAACCGCTAATTCGCCCTCAGGCGAACCTAAGCGCTCGTATGTTTCAATGCATGAAACAGCCTGATTTACGGCATTCGGGTCTGCTAAAGATACATCCTCAATTGAAAAACGCAATAATCGGCGCAACAAATAACGCGGGTCTTCACCGGCAATAAGCATGCGCGCCGCCCAATAAAGCGCCGCATCAACATCAGAACCTCTTAAAGATTTATGCACGGCGGAAATCAGATTATAATGCCCGTCACGACCCTTATCATAAATCGGCGCACGGGAACGAATTATTTTTATTATTTGCTCTTTATCAAAAATTTCGCCGTCTTTGGCATAAGAGAAAATATTCTCAGCAATATTTAAAATATATCTGCCGTCACCATCGGCTATTTCTTTGATAAACTCACGTGCTTCAGTATCTATGGGAAGTTTTTTGCCCATATTATTTTCGGCGCGCTTTAACAATTCCTCAAAATCATCGGCTGTCAAGCGATTTAAAACAAATACCTGACAACGTGAAAGCAACGCCGAATTAAGCTCAAACGACGGATTTTCGGTTGTGGCGCCCACCAAAATTACCGTGCCGTTTTCTACATAAGGCAAAAATCCGTCCTGTTGTGATTTGTTGAAACGATGAATTTCATCCACAAACAACAATGTGCCTTTTCCTTGATTTTTGCGACGTTCCTCGGCATATTGAAAAACTCTTTTTAAATCGGCAACACCGGAAAATACTGCCGAGATCTGCTCAAAATATAGGTTTGTGTATTCAGCCAAAATGCGGGCAATTGTTGTTTTTCCGCACCCGGGAGGCCCCCATAAAATAAACGAATTTATTTTTCCGGATTTTATCATTCTGCCAAGCGGAGCATCTTCGCCGACAAGATGATTTTGACCGACAACTTCTTCTAATTTTGTAGGACGTAACCTATCTGCCAAAGGTCTTTTTACGTTGTTTGAAAATAATGTTTCTTCCATTATCTTTCCATGCCTCTGTCAGATTTTATGTGGTTTGTTCTTGCTTCTGAATTTTCTTCTTCTTTTTCCTGACGAATTTTATCTAATACTTCCTGTTTGTGTTTTTCAATTGATTTTCTTAAATCTTCAGAACTGTTTTCTCTCTCATCATTCATTTTATGTTTTTCATTGAATTTTTCTTTTTTGTTTTCGTCTTCTTTTTTTGCGTTTTTACCTGGCTTAAACATATTATTTAATTCTATTCCGCCCTTGGTTGTATCCCAATCAAAACTGCCTTTTCCGCCTTGGAAAAACTCGGTAAAATCAATTCCTTTTCCTTTTTTCTTAGCCTTATTATTCTTTTTTGGTGCCAACAATTTTTCCAGTTCAATAGGAGTAGGCATATGGCCTATTGCCTGCTCTATTTGCGCCGGAGATATTATACATTCGCTTAAATCAAGCTCAAATATATTAACTCCCGTAAAATCGCAACCGGTAAAATCTACCCCTCGCAAATTAACCTGTGTTAAATCAATGCGCTTTAAATCAAGCATAGCTAAATTTATACGGCTCAAATTGAGCTTATGAGGATAGTATTTTGCCAGATATTCAATCATTTCCTGCAAATCTGCCAAAGATAAATCATCTATATCAATATCCAACAAAATTGCATCTTGAATATCAGCATCAATAAGGCGGGCATCTTTTAATTTTGCGCCGGTTAAATTTGCCCCGATCAGCTTTGCTCCGGTTAATATGGCGCCTTCCAGATTTGCGCCGGATAAGTCAACTCCCGATAAATCGGCTCCGGTAAAATTAACTCCGCGCAAATCGGCATTTTTGAAATTTACTTCCTGAAGATTACTACCGCTGAAATCGGCGTTTTGCAAATCTTCACCCTCAAAACTTCCGCCGGCTAAATTTTTTCCGGTGAAAACTATTCTGTCTTTATTTTCTATTGGTTCTTTTCTTGCGATTGCCTGCCATGAATAACTTTTTGATAAAACCTCGTCCGTTTTATCTTTTGTCTTAAAATCAATGTCTTCATCAGTTAAAAAAGGCATGGCTTTTTCCTTCAGCTGAGCTTATATTACACTTATTTTTTTATTTTACAATCACTTTTTTATATTTTCTTTATTCGGAAAAGTATTATAAAAATGCTAGGCAAACTCATTAAACCGGATATTATGAAAAATATTACCCAACCATATCCGGAAAACATACTTTCGGCATATTGATATACCACTCCGCTGGTGGCAGAAAATAAGTCGCGCGAAAGACTCATAACAGATGATAATAATGCATATTGCGTTGCCGTGTAAAGACTGTTGCATAGGGACGATATATAAGCAACAAATGCCGTTGTTGCCAAGCCTGACGATAAATATTCCAAAGCCACAACAACCATAAATAACGGCATATTATGCCCGAAATATGCTTGAACGGCAAATAAACTCGTTGTTATGCATTGAGTGAAACCGAACAACAGTAAACTTTTTCTCATACCTAATTTTAAGACAACTATTCCGCCGAGCAATCCGCCTATTATGGTCATTATTATGCTGTATATTTTTGTTACAAAGGCTATTTCTTCCTTGGAAAAACCCATATCATCATAAAAAGGATTACTCATCGGTCCGAAATATGAATCACTTAGTCTGTATGTGAAAATAAATGCCAATATCCAAAACCAACCCTTGTTTTTTATAAAGCATCTGAAAGGTTCTATAAGAGAACTGTTAAAAAATTTTTTTAAGTTTTTGAAATCAAAATCAAGTGTTTTATATTCATATTTTATGGCTTCTTTGGAAAAAATAACGGTTATTAAACCGACTAAAATACCTAAAGACATTATAACATAAACACTTGACCATGAAATTTTTGCCGCCATATATATTGCTCCGGCGCCGGAAAAAATAAGACCTAGCCTGTATCCTAAAACAAATATTGCCACACCGGAAGAAAGTTTTTCTTTTTCTTTATCAAAAGTTTCAACCCTGTATGCATCTAAGATAATATCTTGAGTTGCCGATAAAAAACTTGTAATAAAAGCAAAACAAGCCATTAAATATAAATTTTTTTCGGGATTTACGGTTGACATTAAAAAAATTGATATACCGAGCAAAATTTGAGTTATTAACGCCCACGATCTGCGTCTGCCCATTTTATATAAAAAAGGTATTTTTACATTGTCGACAATCGGTGACCATAGCCATTTTAAGGAATATGGTATTTTAACCAAAGATATTGCGCCGATTGAAGCATATGCAATTCCGTAATCTTTTAATAAAAAACTTAAAGTTCCGAATACCAAAGGAAGAGGAAAACCGCTTGAAAAACCGAGCGCCATCATCTTTAACATGGTTTTGTTTATGTATGTTTCATATATATATTTCAGGTATTTAATCATTTTCTTCTTTATCTTTCAACCAAATCGGTGATTTTAAATGCTTTTGCATAAATTCAATATGATTTTGTTCTTCCTGTTCATTTAAGGAAAAATTACGAGCTTCCAATATTTTTTTTGCACCGAATATAACCTCACTTGTATTTTCTTTTTTTTCTTCTGATTTTATGAAATTTATACTCGGTTCATCACCGCCTAAAAGCTGTAAATATACTTCAGCCAAAAGCTCGGCATCAAGCAAGGCGCCGTGAAAAGTACGCGCTGAGTTATCTATATTAAAACGACGACAAAGTGCATCCAAGTTATTGCGCGCGCCCGGAAACTGATTTTTTGCTATTTCCAAAGTATCAACAACTCTGTCCCAATCATACGTTTTATAACCTAATTTACTTAACTCATAATTTATAAAATTCATATCAAATTGCGCATTATGAGCAACAAAAATTCCGTCTTCTCCGATAAAATCAATCCATTCTTGGGCTATTTCGGCAAATGTAGGTTTATCTGCCAAAAATTCGTTGGTAAGACCGTGAACCTTAACAACTTCTTCAGGAACATCGCGTTCCGGATTTATATATTTATGAAAAACTTTTCCCGTCGGTATATGATTTATCAGTTCAACCGCGCCTATTTCAACCAATCTGTCACCATTTAAAGGATTAAAACCTGTTGTTTCCGTATCAAAACATATTTCACGCATCTAAGACCTCTTTTATAAATTTTATCAATAAAATTTTTACTATACCATCCGGCAATTCGGTATTTATAATAAAATCTGATTTTTGTTTTTTTATTTCATTATCTGTCTGATTTTTAATTATTTTTTCAAAATCTTTTTGGCTTATGTTATCTCTTATCATAACTCTTCTTTTTTGAATTTCTTTATCAACATCAGCGAGTATTATATAATCGCAATACTTATCCCAATTCATTTCAAAAATTAAGGCAGCGTCTATAAATATAAAATCAGTATTTTTGCTGTTTTTTCTTATTTTTTCTTTCAGCTTTTGTTTCAACAACGGATGGATAATATTTTCAAGCTTTTTTAATTC
>JAZSBR010000022.1:0-85363 GCA_045602545.1 Alphaproteobacteria bacterium | reverse complement strand
AGCATATTTAAATTTTGTATTTACAACAATTCTTTAATCAATATAATGAATTATAAATATTGATATGGAGTCTAAAATGTTTGAAATTATTGAAGATGGCGCACAACTTGATGATGGTGTTAAAGTTGGAAACTACGCTATTGTTAAGAAAGGTGCGAAAATTGGTAAAAACACAATTATCGGCGACTACTCATATATTGATTCAAATGTCGTTATAGGTGAAAATAATTATATTGGTAGCGGTGTATATTTAAAGGGCAATGTTCAAATAGGTAACAGCAATCATATTCTTGATAAAACGGTAATAGGTTTGTCTTCAAAGCATATAGGTTACCATTTTTATCAAGGTCGTGTTATTATTGGTAACAACAATTTTATAAGTAATGATTGTGCAATTGATTGCGGAAATAATCATTTATCGGATAAATATCCTGAATTATTACCTTATTTAAGTATTGACTTACCAAAAGGAGATTATGAAGATGCTACAATCATCGGAAACAGATGTTATATATTAAATAATGTTACGATTCATCATAATTGTCGGATTGGATTAGGTGATATTCCAAATTGCACAAACGAATATGATACTATTATTTGTTCAGGATGTTGCTTAAACGGATTTGTGCAACTTCGCAAGGGCTGTGAGTTAGGTAGTGGAACCTATATCAGAGAATTTGTTTCAATCGGTGAAGGCGCATATACCGCAATGATGTCTCATATTGTTAAAGATGTCCCTCCGTTAGCCTTTATTCTTGGTAATGCAAATAAAGGAAACTCTGAAAAATTCATCAAAAAATTTAATCTTTCGGCTGAGCAGATACTTTCTTTGCAAAGAAAATTTTCTGATAAAAGAAGCGGTCGTTTGAAATGTTATTAAAAGTCCGTAGGTGGCACGATGCCCCGACCACACATAACGAAAGCCTCCGGAGAGGATGTTATCCAGAGGCTTTTTTTTTATAAAATCAATTTTTTGCTTGCATTTGTGATAATTTTCGTTTATCATCACACCTATAAATCAAATTATGAAAACTATAATTGGAAATTGGTTCTTTGTTTTAAGCAAAGAATACATATATATCAGTAATCATTTAATTTAATAACTATGAGACGTAAAATTTTTGACATCTACAAAGCGTTACGCCATTTCAACGTAACGGCTGAGGAAGTGCGAGACATTGCCGAAGGCTATCGCTACTGGATTAACAATCCTTTCGAGAGCAGACCGCCTTACAACACGGTTTACTTCTGCCCATTGGACAACAAATTGTATTCTATGCCGTATTCCAAGAGACACTTAGAAAAGCTCTTTATCGGTATTGAAATTGATGGTGTGGTCTATCTGGATGGCTATTACAGAGATGTTCGGAAGTTTGAATTGGAAAATAAGCTGAACAAATACAAGGCTAATATTACCGAAAAGTTTAGTGCAATCGACCAGTTTGAGCTCAGACTTCCCACGGTAAATGAGGCCCAAATTTTGATTGAAAAAACATGCGATCTTAAGGCAGAACCGACAAGAGAAGTTTGGATAATTTCTGATCTCGAACATCTTCAAAGGATGAATGCAACAGTTGGTATAGGCAAAGCCAAACCGCATTATCCACCTGAGTTTTCTTCAATTCCAATTAGACTGTATCTGGTAACTAAACCAGATGATAAGCAGATCTTCTATGGCAAGGTTGATAAGTATGGAACGCCGACGAAAAACACGATGTCTGTCTATCGCCAGTTGTATGACAGATTGTATTAAACATTAAAACGTTATAGCTATGGGAAAGATTAAAGATTTATTCAGTAAGTGGTTCGACGAAGAATTCTGGAGCCTTGCTGTTCTGTTCTTAATCGTCGCCGCGCTTTCAGTTGGTGTTCAGAGCCTACTTATATGGATTGGCGGGTTGTTCCCGTCAGTTCAGGACTTAGGTCTGATGTTTGATACCATTCTCGGTTTTGTTCTGGTATTTCCTATATTCTTCGGTTCGGCAGTGTCTAACTCTGAAGGAGAAGGAGACGGAAACTTATTTGTCGGTTCGCTGGCAATTATGGGTATTTATATCAGTGTTGTCTGGTATTTCCACGCGGGTATTTTAGTCGGCTGTATTGTTCTGCTTTGTTCAGCCCTGTGGAGATTGTACAAAATGGGAGTTGACACATTTTGGGTTTTTGGTGGTGCGTGCGCTTACTTGCTCTACTGCATCGGCGCATACTGTGCGATGATTTTCAACGGTCTTGAACCGGAGATTAACATCTATGGTATCGTAACGCTTATCATTGCGGCAATCTGCATCTTGTTTATACCTGCGAGTGAGTAAATGTTAAATATTAAAACATGGTTGCGTATGGATAAAATCGGTGTAACTGAGGTTCGGAAGATTTTGCTGGAAGTGCTCAGCGGATATACCGGACTTTGTGAAGGCGTTGCAAGTATGCCCGACGAGAAGTTGCTGAAAACAAATCTCTGCAATGAGTTCGGTATGGACTCGTTGGATTTTGAAGATATGTTCGATGAGCTGTATAACCTTTATGGTATAGTCGTTGACATACATCATCCGCTGATTGAATACCCATTCAACAAAGAGCAGACCGTGGAGAACTTTATTGATACGGTCAACTATCATTTGAGTATTAGAGCGTAAACGTGAATGCATACTGATGCTTATTGATTACGATGTATAAACTTTAAAAATCCCCCGTCGCTTAACCGCCGCGAGGGATTTTTTTATTTTAAATCATTTTTTTCTTGCATTTGTAATAATTTTAGTCTAAAATCACATTCAGAAACGAATTATAATGTATTTATTAAAATCCTCGTGAAAAGGCACGAGTAGTTATTGCTTATGAGCGAAAAATGGAATTTATCGGACATTTTCGATTCATTAGATGAAGCGATTGGTGTCAGTAAGAAAGTATTGTCACGGTGTGAGCAGTTCCGGAAAGAGTTTGAGGGAAAAGTTGCCTCGTTAGAGCCAATGGTATTTGAGGATTGTCTTGTTCAATACTCTAACACCTGCACACTGTTGTGTGGTCTGGAAAGTTACGCTTATCTTGTCTGGTCTACCAACCTGAATGACAAGGCTGTCTGTGCATTCTATCAGGATATGCAGGACACGGTCAAGCAATGCAAGAAAGAGTTGACATTCTTGGAGGTTGAGATCTGTAAAGAACTTGATTATTCCAAGGTTTCTTCGTATTTGGCAGATGATGAAATTGGTCTTGGCTTAAAGGCGTGGCTTAAAAAATGCCTGAAGTTCAAGCCACACACTCTCTCAAGCGAGATGGAACAACTTTTCTGTGATCAGCAATCAGTTGCCGAATACTGGGTGCGTCTCTACAATGAGGAACGAGCCAAGTTTTCGATTGAGGTGCGCGGCAAGAAGTACAACGAAGGCGAGCTGATGCAACTCTATGATTCGCAAGAAGCCGCTCTGCGTGCCGAGGCCGAAGCCAAGCGTAACGCGTGGTATGAAAAGCGTCAGGATTTGTTTGCGCTGATTTACAACGCTTTGCTGAAAAGCCGTGCCATCGCTCAAGAGTGGCGACACTACGGCTATCCGGCCGAGCGGGCAAATTTGTGCAACGATATCGACGGTGTTGATTTGGATAATTTGGTAGATACCTTTGCCAAAGAAGATTCACCAGCACGCGCTCTGGCTCATCGCTATCATGCGCTCAAGGCTAAGATGCTCGGTGTTGACAAGTTGCCGTATCAGGACAGGTTGGCTCCGTATCCGTTTGAAGCGAAAGGTTCTCGCTATACGATAGAGCAAGCCAAAGAGCTGATTTTAGCTACGTTTGCCGAATTTTCTCCGGAGTTCGCCGCCATTGCGCAAAAATTCTTCGATAAGGACTGCATTGACTTCTACCCCTACGAGGGCAAGGCTGATGGGGCCTATTGCATGGAAATGCCGGTTGGCTTTTTGCCACGCGTGTTTGTCAATTTCAACGGTTATGTCATGGATGTTGATACGTTGGCACATGAGCTTGGGCACGCCGTGCATGAGTACGTCAGTAAGAAGTACGGCGAGCTTGGTCGGGAAAAATCATGTGCGCAGGCAGAAACCGCTTCGATTTTTGCAGAACAACTGGTGTTTGATGCTCTCTTGAAGAAAGAGACCGATCCGAAGCGTCGCTTTATTTTGCTCGCCAAACATATTGAAGAAACGATTGCCACGACTTATCGTCAGATAGCGTTCCATCGTTTTGAAGATATGGCGCACAAAGAACGAGCCAAGGGCGAAGTTTCGGCGCAAAAACTGCAGGAGATGTTTAAGTCCGTGATGGATAACTATCTCGGGTCAAGTGTCGATACAAGTAATTTGCAGTATATCTGGGCAGGTATCCATCACTTCTTTGAGTATGATTACTACGTCTATTCTTATTGCTTCTCGTGCTGTGTGGTCAACTCACTGTATGAGGTGTATAAGTCAGGAATTATAGAGAATTTTGCCGAGAAGTACATGGAAATGCTGACTGATAGCGGCATTGAAAACTATCGCCAGGCTCTCGCCAAGTTTGGCATAGATGCTTCAAGTCCGACCTTCTGGCAAGACGGTATGCGCTTGTTTGAGCAAGAACTGTCTGAGCTTGAGCAGATTGCTTTTTACTGGAAAGAAAATGCAGATTTGGTCAGGCAAGAAATGAGCGAGATTGAAACTTTGGAAAAACAACTTAATTTCTAATTGTATAGGCTTATTCTTTTATAGAGAAACCTATAAGAGTCTGACTGTTGAAGAATTTATGGAAAAATTAAACAGGCTCATCTAGTTTGAATAATCCTTTAACTAAAGAAATCCCCCGTCGCTTAACCGCCGCGAGGGATTTTTTTGTTTGCCATATGTAAAATTTCGTTGAATTATAAGGCAGTGGATGATATAAGTCGGCTAAAGACAAACAGAAAGTGCAAAAATGGAAAAGAATGTAAAATATCTGCATTGGTATAGTTTCTGGGATAATTTTATCCTTTTCTATCCGATAAAGATTTTGTTTTTTGCACAAGTTTGCGGTAATCTTGTCGCAGCAATGAGCCTTTTTGCCATTCAGAATATATCCATTACACTTTTGGAAATTCCCACCAGATGCCTTTCGGACAGATGGGGTAGAAAATGGGTATGTTGTGCCGGTGCCGTAAGGCATAACTGACGCAGCGGCGCAATTTTTTAACAAAAATCAAGCCAATCTCGTGAACTAAATATTTAGAAAGACGGCAATATATGGATTATTTTAAATCTTTCTTTACTTCAGAGGAAGTTTTAGTATATAAATATCAATATCCACCATATTATTACAAGCAACTGACTGATAAGCTTGTAAAATGTCAGCAGAGGAATAAATGAAAAATACTAAATTTGTTTTGAAAATTTTTTCTAAAATACTGCTATACGGCTTTGCTTTGATAGGCTTCGCTTTTGTAGCAACAATGGCTTTTTTCTATTTTGATTCTGCCGGAAACTGCCTTGATGCCGGCGGCGTTTGGGACGAAGACCAAAAAATATGCCGATACGACTGCGATAAGTGGGAAAAAGGTGAAGGTTGTATTGTTTTTGATAAAACAGACGATAAAGAGCCTAAAAAATAGATACATCTCATTATAAGCAAAAATCAGATAGTATTATTCCAAACTTTTATAATTTGGCTTTAATATTATCCGATTTCGCTTATCCCAATTCACACCCCTGTCTTAACAATCCCTTTGCCGAATTTGGCTTCCAGTTCGTCGACGAGGTGCGAGAGTTTGTCGTCGTGCGGCTTTACTTCCTCAAACAGCGACTGTTGCACTTCGCCATAGGTCAAATGTGTCAGAGTTACACCGGTTGAGCGATAAATTAAATTCGGGCGGTAGAGTTGTTTCAAGAGGTTTATGGCGGTCATGCGCACTTCTTGGTCGCCGTTGGTCGGGTTCGGCAGTTTCGCCTCGATAGCGAGATATTTGAAGTCCTTTGTGCGGAGCATAACTTCCACGCCTTGGCAAAAGCCGTTCCACCGCCTGAGCTTCTGACATGCTTCGTGAACATGCCGATTCAATTCATGTTCCAAATATTCCAAACTCTGCGTGAAATCCTCAAAACTCCGCGTTACCTGTATGCTCTGCGGCGCGGTGGGCTCGTTATTCACCAACGATGTGGCAACACCGGTCAGCTCACTTTTGAGATTTAAGCCGTTAATCCCAAAAGCTTTCCTGATCCAGCCGTTTTCTTTCTCCACAAAATCCTTAATCGTAAAAATCCCGCTGAACTTCATGTGCTCGCTGTTTTTGCGCCCGATACCGCTGACGTCCTCAATCGGCATTTCACCCACAATATCCAAGATTTTATCCGGCGGAATAACGAATATTCCGTTGTTACTCTTGGCCTTATCCGAGGCCAATTTCGCCAGCGTTTTAGAAGTTCCTAACCCGATAGATACCGGAATTCCGACTTTATTCCAAACCGTCTGCCGGATATTTTTGATAATATCGGTATAGGTGGAGTGATAAACTTTGTTGAGCGAAGTTAAATCAATAAAAGCTTCATCAACCGAGGTTACTTCGACATCCGGACTGAACGTTTTAATCGTGTCCATCACAACTTTTGAAATCTCGGTATAGCGGTGGTGGCGGGCCGGAATACAAATCGCGGTCGGTAAATTCGGCTTAACCTGAAAATACGGCTGTCCCATTTTAATTCCCAGTGCTTTGGCTTCCTTTGAACGTGATACAATTATACCTTTACTTCCACCGCCGGTCATCACGCACACCGGCTTTCCTTGCAATAAAGGATTATCTTTCCGCTCGCAAGAAACGAAAAAGCAGTCACAATCAACCAATGCTATAACGTGCTGGCGCATTTTACCTCTTCAATGTTCTATTTCTGTTCTATTATTAGCGCAGAAATTTTCGGAGTCAATAACATTCATCGAGTTAAAAAGAGGAAATTTTCCTATTTTTTTCATTTTTCATAGCTTCTATCAAAATAGAAGGAGAATAAAGAGGTTTTCAGGGTGTGTATTTTATTATATTGTTTGGTTAGTGTGTAATAAACATATAAAATTTATAGGTATAAAAATATAATTTTGATAACACCTAAAAAATACCATAAATTTTATATACTAATTTTTATGGTTATTTTTCTTTATTTTAATTTGTTATATTCTTCATCGCTGACCGGTTCGAGCCATTCGTTAGAGCCACCATCTGACGGAACTTCTACGGCAATATGGGTGAACCAACTGTCTTTGGCTGCTCCGTGCCAATGTTTTGTTTCCGGTGGAATATTAACGACATCGCCGGGGTGAAGTTCTTGCGCAGGTTTGCCCCATTCTTGATAATATCCGCGCCCTTGAGTAACGAGCAAAATCTGACCGCCTTTATGATGAATATGCCAGTTATTGCGACATTTTGGCTCAAAAGTCACATTAAACATCGGCACACCATTTTCGGTAGTTATTTTTTTCAAATAACTTTTGCCGATAAAATACTTGCCATAAGGATTTAATTCTCCGAAACCGAAGACAACATTTTTGGCTTTTGCTTTTGAGGCAATATTTAAAATTTCCGCCACCTCGTCATCGGTTAAACCGTTATGCTTTCCGATACCTATATGTGCATTTAATTGACTTTCCACACCATCACGAACAGCTAGCATGGCAATCGTTGCGAGCTCTCTTGTTTTCCAATCGACATTATCACGCGCAAAAATATCGCCGAACAAATGTGCTTTTAAGTATTCATCAATGGCAGGGGCAAATTCAAACAATTTGCCTTTGACTTCCGTCCCGACAAGTTTAGTTTGATTTTTTGTGCCATAAGTTAAAGCATCACCATCAGGTTTTGCACTCGGCTCGTTGCCTTTTTCATCTTTATTGCCTCGTTCTTCAAGGGTCTGCATTAAGGTTGCAAGCGCATTCAAACTGCGCGGAAAACCACAATAGGCATAAGCCTGCACCAAAATCTCTTTAAATTCATTCACGGTAACACCATTGTCAAGCCCGTTATTTAAGGCTTGCTTTAATTCTTTCTGATTGCCCAGAGCCGTATAAGCCGAAACTAAAGCAATAGCTTGTTGTTCAGTATTCAAAGCGTTTGCCATTACATTTCCTCCTAAAAGTACAGACATTGCCAATGTTATTAAAAATTTTTTCATTCTTTATTCCTTGATAAAGTTTTTGTCTTTGTCCGGAACACCGGCGGTATCTTCAATATAGCGCTCAACCTTCATATGCAGGTCATATTTATTGCGCAGTTCGGATATTTTATCCATCATAGGTGTCGCGTGGTGCTTATCTATAGCTTCTTGGCTCTCCCAACTGTCTATCAAAAGCACGGTTTCCGGATCATTTTTCGGATAAAAATATTCATATTTTATGTTGCCGTCTTCGGCGCGAATAAGCTCCACAGTTCCGCTTTGCTCCATTTCTTCGGCAAATTTACGGGCATTGCCGTTTTCGCCGGTATAATAAATATTGACCGTTATTGCCATGGCATCTGTTCCAAACAGCATTAAAAATAAAAAAGTAATTACTGATTTTTTCATTTTATTTCAAATTATTCCTAAAGAATTGCTCTATTTTATCAAACGGAATAACATCTGTTTTGTAATACAAATCCGTGTGATTAGCATTCGGAATAATCATCAGTTCTTTGTTATCACCGGTCAACTTTTTGAAAGCATCTTCGGAAAAATAACGGCTGTGCGCCTTTTCGCCGTGAATCATCAAAACCGGCGATTTGATGGTATCAGCATAGGCCAAAATCGGTTGCGTAATCAGCGAAATGGCTGATGTAACATTCCAATGCCCGTTAGAATTGATTGAGCGCGGATGAAAACCGAGTTTTGTTTTGTAATAATTAAAATAGTCTTGAACAAATTGCGGTTCATCACCGGTCAATTTATCAGGCAAGCCGGCTGCTTCGGCAAAAGAGCCATTCTTGTAATCGGCAGTGCGCTGATTATTTAAATCCTCACGCATTTTATACAAATCATCGGCGGACATTGAGTCGTTATAGCCTTTTGCCGTTACTCTTGTCATATCATACATTGTAGAGGTTACTGTTGCCTTAATACGAGTATCTTGAGCTGCCGCATTGAGCGCAAATCCGCCCCATCCGCAGATACCGATAATACCGATTTTATTTTCATCAACTTCCGGCAGTGTAGAAAGATAATCAACCGCTGCCGAAAAATCATCGGTGTTAATATCCGGCGAGGCAACATTGCGAACTACGCCACCGCTTTCACCGGTGAAAGACGGATCAAATGCCAAAGTTACAAAACCACGTTCGGCAAGCGTTTGTGCATAAAGTCCGGAAGATTGTTCTTTCACTGCGCCGAACGGACCGGAAACAGCAATAGCCGGTAATTTTCCTTGCCCTATATTTTTCGGTTCATATAAATCTCCGACGAGCTCAATACCGAAACGATTTTTAAAGGTTACCTTTTTTACATCAACTTTATCGGATTGAGGAAAAACTTTATCCCAAGAAGCATCTGTTGATGCACTAAATGCTTTATCCGGTGTGGCAAAAATCAATCCTAATGTTGCCATACCAAATGCGCAAAATGTTCTGATTTTCATAAAACACCTCCATGTGCTTAATTTAATTTTGTTCTCAATATACAATGGTTATTTTTATATTGCAAATACTTATTTTTAATATTTCATTATTATTTGCCAATGAAAATACGTGTTGCATATGAAGGAAGTATCACTGTTGCCACTAACCTGTTTTTGAAAATAACTAAAAGAAAAATAATTTTGATAAAAGGATTTGTCGGATATGAATATAAAAAGCCCACGCAAAAATTATTATAGGCTTGTTTTTTAATTTTTTTCTGCAATAATACATGTGAAGATTATGCTCAACGGGAGAAATTATGTCATCCTTTATCCAATTTATAAAACTGTTTATATCAGGAAGTACATTAAAAGGAATCAAGTTTAGGACGTTTCTATCCATTATTATAACCTTTTCCGTTCTCATTATAGAAATTGCAATGTATCACATATATTGGGATTCTATCCCGAATATGATTAAATATGATTACGATTTTTCCGGTACTCCAAATAATATTTGCGAGAAAAAATGGATTTGGTATAATGTTTTATTTCAAGTATTTATTTGCGTTCTTATTTTCGTAATAAAATATTTATCATATAAAACAAAGCGGGTTCGCAGTATTATATATGATAAAAATAATAAATTGATTCCAATTATAAATAAACGTTTTTCCATGTTTGCTTGGGAAGTGGCAATGCTTTTTGTGACAACGGAGCAGGGATATATTTTTGCACTTGTTGATATTATTGAAAATCGTATGTGCGATGATATTGTAACGCTTATATTTATGTTCTGGTTGATTATATTGATTGTTGAATTCAAAGCAGACATAAAAGAATTAAGATATAACGCAGAAAATTCCGTAAAGGCAAAAAAAAGAGCATAACAATGAGTGTTGTTATGCTCTGATGGTAAAAATGCAGGACCTAATTGCAATAAATTGCATAGCTCTCAGGTGCATAAATTCCCATTGTCAGACCTCCCATCAGGGAATCATAAAATGTCCAATGGTTATCTATGGCGTTAATGCCTGTTTCAGGGCAGACGGTTTGCAGATTATAATTTTTCTGTTGCCACATTCCCCAAAAGAAGAAATGGCTTCTTCCTTCGTATGAAGGCTCTGCTTTTTCATTTTGTTGCGGTTTCAAGTTGAAACGAATAATGTGGTCACTTCCGCAAGCAGAGAGTGATAAAACAAGTCCGATACAAATCAAAAGTTTTTTCATGTTCAGTCCTTTTTTTGATAATTATTCTTCTTTAGTCAGAGTGAAGGTGTCACCTTTATTGCCGACATAAACAACCACGATTTCGGCATCTTCTTCACCGGTACTCTCACCATAGTGCCAAGTGTCTATAACCTCAATAATCGGATCGCCTGCCTTTAATACCAAAACATCGTTGTTTTCGGTATGAACGGTTAATTCTCCCTTGGTTAAATAACCGACATTCAAAATAGGGTGTTGATGCAACGGAAGTTTTTCGCCCTTCGGAATTTGAATGCGAACAACCGTTACTTCCGGTTCGGTCAAATTCATTTGTTTTATAGGGGTGTTGTTCCAAGAATTTTGCGATTTTTGCAAAATTTCTGATGTTGCAGCCGAAGCATTAAAAGCAAAGCAAGCAACAAAAAGTGCAATTAAATATTTGTACATTTATATCTCCTTTTTAACGATTTTCTCTTGAAAGTTTAACAGTATTTTTTTTAAAGTAAAATACAAAATCACGATTATGCAAAAATGTGTTGACATTAAAAGGTAATTTTGTTATAATTAGACAAAATTGGGCAGCAAAACTATCAAAAGCCGGTATTTGTTAAAAGTTCGCAAACAAAATACAGGAGGCAAGTATGGATAACATAGAATTAATTTATCTTTTTTCAAATTGCATAATTGAAACAGACCCAAACAGCGATAAGCTTAGTTTTGATGCTTTCGCCGGAAAAGAAAATACGATAGAAAAGCTGTTAGATAAGTATGACTTAAAGGATATAACAAAAGCTCAGTTTGCAGAAATGGCCGAACAGTATAGACCTTATATTCAGACAAAAAACAAACTGCGTGAAACAAGAATAAAGAGTTTTATAAGTACATCATGTGAAAATATAGCGAAGCTCCCGTTGGAAAGTAAAATTGAGATTTTGAATACAATTTTTGATTATAACCTGACAAATGGCGAACTGAAAAATTTATGTTTAAAACACAAAGATAAAATGCTTGCTCTTTTATATAATATTAAGTTTCCGAAAGAATTTTTGGAGGAAGAAGAAAGAAAAGCCGATCGTTTTATTGCTCTTGTAGCAAACAACAAAAAAATTACCGATAATATGCGAAACTGGAAAAATTTGGATATAGAAGATAAAAAAGCCACAATAATGGAAACGGCTAAAATTATAAATTATGCATATCATACTTCACTTGATATCGGTTTTTATACTCCGGAAGAATTTAGAAAAGAAAATAATCTTGATGAAAATGCTCACGTTCCGGGAGCTTATCATAAAGGAGGAAAAATAGTTTTTAATACGGAACGATTGGAAAACAGCGACAATTATATGGGTGTTTCGGTAGTATTTCATGAATTTACGCATAAAAGGCAACATAGGGAAAATTTTAATGACAAGGCAGTAAACAGATTATTTGAATGTTATATGCACTCTGCTGAGGATTTTGAAGAAAAAAATATAAATAAAAACTCTGTCGAATTTGGCGATATATATTCACTTATGCCAAAAGAAGTGCATGCCTATACCATGCAAAAGTATGTAGAAGACAGAATTGCTGATATAACCGGAATAGAAAAATCAAAAGTAAATAAGGCAAAGGATGTAGAACAAGTGCATAATAAAGCTTTTGCCATGGCAGATATAACAAATGCCAGATATAACGGTCAACAAAAATAGGTCTTTATAGTTAAGTCCTCATAGTGCCGTATTTTAAACTCTATTTATTGCAAAAATGTGTTTATTGCTTGATACAAATCGGTTTGATTTTGCTTATCCTCAAAATTGTGTCCTGCAGATTTTATGATAGACATGCTTCCTTTAGAAAAAGTTTTTGAAAGTCCTATAACATCATTCGGATTGATTACAATATCCTTTTCGGCGCCGATAAAAAGAGTTTCGGCACGGATGTCTTTTGCTATTTTATAGGCGTTATAATTTGCGCAACTTGTTACAACCGAAAAAGGAATTGTTGCGGTTTTGTGATTTTGTTCATCAGTGTATTGATATGTTCCTTTTTGTTTCCAATTTAAGCAAAAATCACCCAAATTTTTCATGCATGATTTTTCCCATGACTTTCCGCTGATAACAGGAGTTATCGGTACTAAAACGCTAACATATTCAGGGTATTTTGCACTGAATTTGATAACGGAAGCACCGCCGAGAGAATGTCCTGCCAAAGCAAACGGTTCGGCATAAAACGGCTGTTTTTTTGCCCAATTTACAATCGTTTCCAAATCTTCGGTAAAGGTTTTTAATTGCACTTTTTCAACATCGTTATTGCCTTCACCTAAAGAATAGCGCGAATCAAAAGTTATTACAACATAATGATTATCCAAAAATGCTTTTTTTGCTTCTTGCACGGCGACGTGATTCATATTGGAAGACAGCCCGTGTTGAATGATTGCCAGCTTATGGTGCGAGGCATTTTCAAGCCCGTCTGCTTTAACGAAAATACTTTGATTCTGCGGATTTTGAATCCAAAATTCGTTTGTTTGAATATGGCTTAAACAAGCTGTAATAAAAAGTAAAAATACGGCAATGAAAAATTTTTTCATACTATTCTTCCTTATTTTTCCAACGGCGATAAATTTCAGCTAAGGCAGCACCGGAAATATTGTGCCATACCGAAAAAATCGCTCCCGGCACGGTTGCCATGGCAAGGTTCGGAAATGCAGTTCCGGCCAAGCTTGTTGCCAGTCCCGAATTTTGCATACCGATTTCAATGGAAAACGCTTTTATTTTTTGCGGTGGCATTTTCAATATTTTTCCGAGCGTGAAACCGCATAAAAATCCCAAAAGATTATGCAAAATAACAGCACTCAAAACCAAAAATCCGCAAGTATATATTTTTTCGGCATTGTGTGAAACAACGGTTGCCACAATCATGCAAATTGCCACCACTGAAATGACGGGTAATAAATCAACAAACTTTTGCGTTATGCCGGAGAAAAAATGATTTATCACAAGTCCGAAAACAATCGGGATTAAAATTACATTAACTATGGCAAGCAACATGCTTATCATATTTACTTCAACCGTTGTGTTGAGCAATAAATAAGTTACAAGCGGTGTTAATATAGGGGCGAGCAGGGTGTTTATGCCGGTCATGGAAACTGACAAGGCAATATCGCCTTTGGCAAAATAGGTAATGACATTGCTGGCAGTGCCACCGGGGCAAGTTCCGACCAAAATCACACCGGCAGTCAAAGCAGTATCAAGACCCAGTATTCGGCTTAAAGCAAAAGCAAGAATCGGCATAATCGTATATTGAGCAAAAATACCGCAGAGAACATCTTTCGGGCGCTTGAAAACCAAGACAAAACTTTCCGGCTTTAAGGTTAAACCCATACCGAACATCACAACCATAAGAAGATAATTTATCCATGAGGTTGAAATCCATAAAGCGCTTTTAGGGGCAAAAAGCGAAATTGTGGCAATAATCAGCACAATCAGCGCCATGTATTTAATAAAAAAATTGCGTATGTTTTGCATTTGTTTTTCTTTGCATTATCAGATTGAATTATTAAATATCCTAGAATAAAAATTTTTTCAAGTAAAGCATTTAAAGCACAGCCGGCGATATGTGTGTAAAGTTTTTTATGTTCTTAAAAACACTAACATAAAAAATTAAAAATGTTGACTCAAATAAGGGAGCGGAATTATATTGTAAGTCAGAAATTTATGAAAAAGGAGAAAAAAATGAATATTTATGATTATAGTGTACCTATGCCGAAAGGCGAAGAATTAAAATTAAGCGACTTAAAAGGAAAGGTTATTTTAATTGTTAATACAGCTACCGGTTGCGGTTTCACTCCTCAATATGAGGTAATTGAAGCACTTTATGAAAAATATCACGAAAAAGGTTTGGAAATTATAGATATTCCGTGCAATCAGTTCGGTCATCAAACTCCGGGGAGTGATGATGAAGTTCATGAATTTTGCCAACTGCACTATAAAACACAATTTCCGCAGATGAAAAAATCAGATGTCAACGGAGAAAATGAATTACCTCTTTATACCTTCTTAAAATCACAAAAAGGTTTTAAGGGTTTCGGCGAGCATAAATTGGCGTCAGTTTTGGCAGATATGCTGGAAAAAGCTGATAAAGATTGGGCATCAAAACCTGATATCAAATGGAATTTCACCAAGTTTTTGATAAATCGTAAAGGCGAGGTTGTGGAGCGTTTTGAACCGACTGCCGATATGCAAAAAGTTGAAGCAAAAATAAAAGATTTGTTATAAAAACATCAAGATACAAAAAGACCGAAGACAAAATATCTCCGGTCTTTCTTATTAGAGGCTAAATCCAGCCTTTTTCTTTGGCTAGTTCTTTGGCCTTACCTGTGAGTCCCTTTAGCTCATCATAGCGCTTGACCCACTTCTTGGCATCCTTCTTCTCAAAGAGGGCGAGTTGAGCTTCATCAGACAGGGGCAGGTTATCACGCATATAGCGGTCAAGCACCCTGTCTGCCTCAGAACCTTCCATTTTGACGAAGGGGACATCTGCTTCCGGTGCCTCCAGCCACTGTGTTGTTTCTGAGCCGCTATTGTCCATCATCAGTTCGATGAAACGCAGGGCCTTCTTGTGAGCGACGATAAGCTTTTTTTGCTCCAACGAAAAGAAGCTGTTCCAGCAATATCTTGCGAAATAACTCTCGTCGTTTGCATCAAGCATCATCTTGAAAGCCTCGATGCTCAGGTTACCGGAGCCGGCGTACACGTTGTAGTAATCCCGCTTGTCCGCATCAAAGAGCATCTTCTGAGCCTTGACAGACAAAGGGTGCTCATTATCCAGCACATAGACCTCAAAGGTTTCAACGGGAACTTGGAAGATAACGGTGTCGTCTTTCAACTTCTGACCGGCCTCAATGAGGCTGACAATTTTTTTAATTTCTTCTTTGTTCATAATTTTTGCCTCTTTTCGAGGACTTTTTATTAATAATTTATTTTTAATATAAAGACATTCTTATTATGGACAAATTTTTATTGTTGTCAAGAATTTTTTTAACAAAAAAATAACGGCGGAGAAAAAATATTCCGCTGATTTATGAAATTTTTACTTTAGTTGCCTTAATATTATCCCAAAATGAGGTGAAAATGATGAAAAAGGCAGTTTTTATAGTGTTTTTAGGGCTTGCAGGAATGAGCGCAATTTCGGCGCAAAGCATGATAAATCCTTGGATTGATTGCGGAAGCGATATCACTTGCGGAGCTGAAAAAGCAGGTTTTGACTTTCCGCTAAAAGTGGAAAATTATACGGTTCGGGCAATGAACGGAATGTTGGAATTGCGCTTTCCTGTTTCAGGCAATCGTAATGTGATTTTGCGCAAGTCGGTAACAGCGCAAGGCGAGGCGGATGAAAACGGAATCATAGATATTTCCGGTGATTATAATCAATATCCGGTCAATAAAACGATTACGCTTGATAACGGCGTTAAATTTGCCGTGCGAGGCGAGGAAAACAATTATAAAGTTGTGAATTTTGCGGCCGAAACCGGCTATTACAGCATTATTTGCGATGAGGGCTTAAACTTGCAGGATATTGAATATTTTTACAAATTGCTGGAAGAAGCTGAAGCCCCGAAGTATGACGAGGAATAAATGAAAAAAGTACTTAAAATTTTTTTATTTTGTATCGGAATATTGGTTGCCTATTTAGGAGTACTATATTCTATTCAAGATTATTTGCTGTTCGAACCGAATAAAAAATATCAATCTGCCGAAGATATATCAATAAGCGGGTTTTCCGAAGTTTTGCTGCAAGCTTCTGACGGCACGGAAATAATGAACTGGTATCATAAAGGCGATGAGAATAAGCCGGCGATTTTGTTCCTTCACGGCAATACCGGACAAATTGCATATTTGGCACCGGCAATGTTGCCTCTTTCAGACGCCGGTTATACTATCTTAATGATGGAATATCGCGGTTTCGGAAAAACAAAGGGAAAAATATCGCAAAAAGCGGTGGTTGAGGATGCAACGCTTGCTTTTGATTGGTTAAAAAACAAAGGTTATTCAAAAGTTGTGGTGTACGGTTATTCTTTCGGAACAGCTTTTTCATCTGCATTGACTAATGTCAGAAGTGTTGACGGCTTGATTTTAACGGCTCCTTTTTCTTCATTATATCAGCTTGTTTCGGAAAAGCCCGTGCCTTTTGCCAAGTATGTTTTGAAAGATAAATATATGTCTGTTGACTACTTAAAAAAATATAGCGGACCGCTTTTGATTGTTCACGGAAAAAATGATAAATTGATTCCTTATCATCATGCCGAAACGCTTTTTGAAAATGCGAATTCTTCAGATAAAGAACTAAAACTGCTGGATAATGAAACGCACCATTCGGTGTTTTTTGAAAACAAAAATATTCCGTATATTTTGGGATTTTTGAAAAAATTTTAAGCTGAAAATTTTTGAGGACTTTTTTTTAAGGTTAATAATTGGAAATGGAGAAATTGATATTTGTGTCGGATAAAAAACAAAGGAATTTGGCTGTCGGTTAGTTGATTTTTTTATTGAAAAACCAACAGGCAAAGCTCAGAGTAATGATGGCAATCAACATCAAAGGCCAGATGTTTGACCAAATGGTTAAGTAATCAATATTTTTTAAAAAAAGACCTCGCATTAAATTAAAGAAATATGTCAGCGGATTGAAAAAACTGAGTTTTTGCAAAAATGGTGACATATTTTCCAGTGGAGTAATAAAACCGGAAAGTAAAAATGTTGGCGCTAAAAAACAAAACACACCGAAAATTGCTTGCTGTTGTGTTTGACAAACGGTTGATATAAAAAGGCCGATACCCGCAATAGATAATAAGAATACGAAAATACAGCCATAAATCAATAAATAACTATGTTCGGCCGGAATATGAAATATTATATGTCCTGCCAAAATCATTATTGTCAGGTCAAAATAAGCCACGCTGATGGCTGGAATTGTTTTACCGATTAAAATTTCATATGGTTTTAGCGGTGAAATTAAAACCTGATCAAATGTGCCGAGTTCTTTTTCTTGTGCCACCGATAGTGCGGTAATTGCCAACATCATTACCGTCACTAAAACTCCCATAAATGAAATCACAATATACCATTGATAATTAAGTTGCGGATTAAACCAATTGCGAACCTTAATATTGATTGGTATGGTGGCTATTTTTGCATCGTCTATCTCATATTGAAAAGCGCCGAGAATATAGGTTAAATATCCGCTGACCACTTGTGCCGTATTTGATTTTCGACCATCGGTAATCAGTTGGATGGTCGGAGATTGTCCTAAGTAAATTTGCTTGGAGAAATTTTCGGGAATTGTTAAAGCGACAAAGGCTTTTTCGGTATCCATTTTTTCAGTGAGTTCTTTAGGATTGTCAACCATATAAATATGCTTAACATAAGGTGTATGTGCCAGTTTATCAATCAAGCTGCGTGAAATTTGTGTGTTTGACTTGTCATAAATCAACATTGAAATACTGTTGACTTCAAATGTGGCGGCAAAGGCAAAAATCGCCAGCATCAAAATTGGTGGCATTAAAATCATTCCACAGTTTTTCGGATCTGATAAAATAACTTGAAATTCTTTAATCACCAGCGCCCAAACGGCAGCACATCGTTGTATAAATCCATTCATTACTCAAGCCTTTCTTTGCTCACGTGATACAATAGAATAAACATTGCAAGGCCGTAAAGCAGCAAATAACCGCTTTCGGATAATATTATCGGCCAAATATTACCGGCTATGAATAAGTTTTTGATAATAGGAATAAAGTGAGTGGCCGGAATAAGGTGTGTCAATGGCTGAATGGCTGTCGGCATAGATGATATTTCAAACAAGCCTCCTGACAGCATGATTGCAGGTAAAAAGCCGAACATGGCGGCAGCAACAGAAGCTAAAAACTGATTTTTGGTTAAGGTTGAAATAATAAACCCCATACCGATAGAAACAAACAAAAACAAACTGGATGTTACAAAATACACTAAGTATGAACCCCGAAAAGGCACATTAAAAATGATGACGCTTAAAAAGGTGCAAAATGCAGCTGAAAAGATTGCTAAACAATAATAAGAAAAATATTTGGCAATTAATATCTGCAATTTTGATGCTTTTGTGGTTAAAAGAGCTTCCATCGTGCCTCGTTCCCACTCGCGGGCAATAACCAAAGCCGTTAATAACATACCGATTAAGGTCATAATAATGGCAATGGAGTTCGGTAAAATAAAGTTTCGGCTTTTCAGTTCCGGATTATACCATGAAATCTGTTCAATCTGAATACCAACCGATTTATTATAACCATAGGTGGTCAGCAAAATTTTTTGAGCCGTTGCCACAATACCCTGCACGTAGGCTGAGGCAAACAAGGCAATATTCGGATCTGAAGCATCGGTTAAAACCTGAATCGAAGCCGTTTGCCCGCCGGAAAATGATTGAGCAAAGTTGTTCGGAATAACAACAATGGCGCGAATATTTCCGGCCACCAAGGCATTTTGTGCCTCTTTACGATTGTCATAACGCACAATATCCACAAAAGCCGAACCGTCAAAAGAAGCTAATATCTCGTTAATTTGTTGTCGATCACCTTCAATCACCAGTCCGGTACGAATGGAATTGTTGTCCAAATTAATTGCCGTGGCAAAAATTGTAATCAAAATAAATGGTAAAATCATCGCAATCATAATACTGCTCGGATCACGGATTATTTGCAAAAATTCTTTAAAAATCAGGGCTTTAATTATTTGCATAATAATCCTCCGGATTGTATTCTTCAATTAAGCGAATAAAGGCATCTTCCATAGTTTCGCCGGCTTTTTTCAGCTCGTCAGGCGTACCAATTTTGATGGCATGACCTTGATAGATAAGGGCAATCCGGTCACAATATTCGGCCTCATCCATAAAGTGTGTGGTAACCATGACTGTAACACCTTTTTCCACCATCGAGTTGATATGATTCCAAAACTCGCGACGGGTGAGGGGATCGACCCCGCTGGTCGGCTCATCTAAAAATAAAATAGGCGGATTATGCATAATGGCGCAGGCCAGAGCCAAACGTTGTTTGAAACCGAGCGGTAAGTCGCCGGCTTTTTGCCTGAGATATGGTCGCAATTCAAACACTTCAATCATTTGTTTGATGCGCCGTTGTTTATTTAAGCCAAGTAAGCCGTAAATACCGGCAAAAAAATGCAAATTCTGCATTACAGTCAATGTTGAGAATAACGAAAACTTTTGTGCCATATAGCCGATGGCCGCCCGAGCCTGGGCCGAATTATTAATCATATCGGTATTTAAAATAAATCCGCTGCCGGCAGTTGGTTTAATAAGACCGCACAACATTTTGAATGTTGTTGATTTTCCGGCTCCGTTTGGTCCGAGTAAACCGAAAATTTCACCGCGTTTGATTTTAAATGAAATGTTCTCGGCAGCGGCAAAATTGCCATACATCTTTGTCAGTTTATCGGCAGCAATCACAATATCCGGTGTGTGCTCCAAATTTATTCGTTTAGCAATGGTTGACGGGCGCATCGGTGCCCCGCCTAAAATATCAATGACGGCATCTTCAAATCGCGGCGTAACCGGCTTAATCTTCGACTTTAATAACGTTTGCGTGGCTTTATCTTTAATAACCAAACGCACTTGGCGCCCGAAAATAGTCGCATCAACAAAATTCAGTTGATCTTTCATCATTTGTCTGAGTGTTTGTCTTGGGTTCGGTCCTGCATCTTTGGTTATAAAAACCTGTCCGTTAAGTTGGTTGGTTAATTGTTGCGGATTACCCTGAAAAATTAATTTTCCACCGTCAAGTAAAATAACGCTGTCAAATTTTTCTGCTTCATCTAAATATGATGTAGACCATAAAACAGTGACGCCATCGTTACGCAGATCGAACACCATTTTCATTAGCTCACGCCTTGAAATCGGATCAACACCAACTCCGGGCTCATCAAGCAACAAAAATTGTGGTCGCCCCAGAAGTGTGCATGCTAATCCGAGTTTTTGTTTCATGCCTCCGGAAAGGCGGCCGGCCAATCGCCTGGTAAAAGGTGCCAAGCCGGTCAGGTTTAACAGTTGTGCAAACTGCTCTTGCCGCTCTTTTAGCGAAAGCTCTTTCAAATCGGCATACAAATTCATATTTTCAGCAATACTCAAATCTTCATATAGACCGAATTTTTGCGGCATATAGCCGATTTTTTGATGCAATTGGTGTGTTTGTGTTATCGGGTCTAATCCTAATACCGAGATTCTACCCTTTGTTGGTTTAAACAATCCCAACAATAATCGAATAAGAGTTGTTTTGCCTGCGCCATCCGGTCCGGCTAAGCCGATGAGTTGTCCTTTAGGTAAATAAAATGAAACATTGTCTAAAGCATGAGCATTTAAGCCCTTAAAATCTTTATATAAATTGTTTATTTCAGCAATATTTTCCATTTATTCTGCCAAATGAATGGTTATAGGCATACCTTGTTTTAAAAAGTTATCGGCGTCGTCAATTACAATACGTAAACGATAAACTAAATCAGTGCGCAAACTTGCTGTTTCAATGCTTTTTGGAGTAAATTCGGCAGTTGAAGAAATAAAACCGACATGACCATGATAAATTTTATCTGTTGAATCTGTTATAATTTTAACTTTTGAACCGATTTTAACTTTGCCGAGTTCTGTTTCTTTTATATAAGCTCGTGCCCACATTTTATTGTTCAGAGATATAGTATAAACAGGTACACCGGCGGAAAGCAACGTTCCCGGTTCAACAATACGGATAAGAATAATTCCATCGGCCGGAGCTTTCAAAAAAGCATCGTCATAAGCGGTTTTTGCAACATCATAACTGGCCAGAGCGTATTCTAAGTCAGCTTTGGCAATATCATAATTAGCAAGTGCCGTATCGCAATCTTGCTGAGAGGCATTTTTTGAACGGCATAATGCTTGCTTGCGGTTATTGATTTGCTCGGCATTTTTCAGCGCCGCTCGAGCTTGACGCACTTTTGCTTCAGCCTGGTTGAGAGTGTTTTTTAAAGGATCGGTATCAAGTTCGGCAATGATTTCACCTTTTTTAACTATATTACCTTCTTCAAAATTCATTTTTTGTAAGCGTCCGCCTACACGAAAAGCACTATTGACTTGTCGAATATCAACATTACCGTAAAGCTCTAGTTGTTCGTCGGGCTGTGGTTGACTGAACAAATAAATTCCGCTCAAAACAATTATGGCGACAATTAAAAAAAATACTGCTTTTTTCATATTTTACTCCGCAATTTTTAACGTGATTATAAGCTATAACTTTCTCGTATGCAATATTTATTTTATTGAAATCAATTAAAAATATGAAATCAATCAAATTCTAATGCTTTAATAGCAAACAGTCAGATAACAGTGGTAACAGCAAAAAAAGTATAATATTAATTTTTTTATTCTTTTTATAGAGAAAATAATATTGACAACAAATGACTCGTATAAAATCCGAAGGTCAGATTAACGGATAACAAAATCAAAGGAAAGACGGAAATTCGGTGGGTGAGGGGCTTTTTGTGGGGCGGATATAACAAAAAGTGCCTCAAGTTGTTAGCAAGGGCACTTTTCATTAAATTATCTAATTTTACTTCTTTCTGCGCCATTTAGTAAGACGTTCGCTTTTTTCCTGCACCAAGGTATAAAACATAGGGATAACAAACAATCCGCCCAATGTTCCGATAAGCATTCCCCAGAATACAGGAATACCGATGGCTTTACGGCTGGCAGCTGCGGCACCTGAGGCAATAATCATCGGGAACACACCCAACACAAATGCCGATGCTGTCATCAAAACGGCACGGAATCTTTCATTTAAGCCGCGAACAGCCGCATTAACAATGGTTGCTCCTTTTTCACGTTCATCTTTGGCAAATTCCACAATCAAAATTGCGTTTTTACTAGCCATACCGACTAATAGAATGATACCTAGTTGCGCATAAATACTCAATGCCTCTCCGCTAAAGAAAAGTCCCAACATAGCACCACTGACCGCCACGGTTAAAGACATAATAACCGGCACCGGAATAATGAAACTTTCATATTGTGCTACCAAGAACAAATATGCAAAAGTCAATGATAACAGCAATAAAAAGCCAATTTGTCCGGAAGTGTGTTTTTCTTGATAACTCATCGTTGACCATTCAATATTAAAACCTTTAGGTAAACTTTTAATGAGATTTTCCACAGCTTTCATCGCTTGACCGGTAGAACTTCCCGGTTTTTGCACCGCCGTTACCGCAGCCGCCGGATATTGATTATAACGTTCTACCACACGCGGGGCTAAAACCTTATGTAAATCAACAAGACCACGCATCGGAACCATACGTCCCAAATTGTTTTGAACATATAATTCGTTAATGTTATCAATGTTATCACGATATTTCCAATCTGATTGCATCATAACCTTATTAACCTGTGTGCCTAAATTTATATCATTGATATATGCTGAGCCGAGATATGTTTCCAGCGTGGAAAAAATGTTACCCATAGAAACCTTCATACTTTCGGCTTTTTCGCGATTTATATCAAGAAAGATATTTGGGGTTTTGGCATTAAATGTTGTGTATGCATAGGCAATTTGCGGCATTTGATTTATTTTGCCCAAAAATCCTTGTAAAACTGCATCAAGTTTTTGATAATCCATACTTTGCCGAGATTGTAAACGGATATCCAAACCATTAGCCATACCAAGCCCTGGAATTGCCGGCATTTCAAAGAACTGGAATTGAGCTTCGGGAAATTGACGCATTGCACCTTGCAAACGGTTCATAATATTAGTTGAAAAATCATCCAGACTTTTACGCTGTTCCCATGGTTTTAACACAATAAACGACATGGCTACGTTTTCGCCGCGTCCACCCATTAGCGAAAATCCGATAACATCGGAAACATTTTCCACACCTTTTTCTTGGCGAATAATTTTGTTAGCTTTAGCAACCAATGCTTCTGTACGCGATTTTGCAGCCCCTTCAGGCAGTTGTAAACTCATGACGATTACACCTTGGTCCTCATCAGGAATAAATGATGTTTGTGCGGTTTTGAATAAAATACCGACCAAAACACATAACAAAACAAAAATAGCCAGTACGACACGACTTTTCTTGGCGATAAATGATACCACCAGAGAGTAAATATGTATCGCTTTTGCAATAAAATTGTTTACATTGAACCAAAAACCGGATTTGCGCGGCTTTATCTTTTTAATCAATAAGGCACACAGCGCCGGAGAAAGAGTTAAAGCATTCAGAAGTGAAAACATAATTGCCGTGGCAATAGTGACCGAAAATTGCTGATAAATCTTACCGACAATACCATCCAAAAAACCGACCGGAACAAAAATTGCCAGCAATACGCACGATGTTGCAACCAAAGCGCCGGTAATTTCACTCATAGCTTTCATTGTTGCCTCGCGTGCATTCATATTACTGTGTTGCATTAAAAATACCACACGTTCCACCACTACAATGGCATCATCAACCACAGCACCGATGGCTAGTAACATCGCAAATAATGTAAACATGTTGATGCTGTATCCGAGTGCCGAAATAACCGCGAATGTTCCTAAAATAGAAACAGGAATGGTTAAAGTCGGGATAAGTGTTGAATAAAAATCTTGTAAAAAGAAGTAACAAACACCAACCACTAAAGCCAAAGTCAACAAAAGTGTAAAGACCACTTCTTCAACCGAGGCATGAATATATTTTGTTGAGTCATAAGCAATAGTGTATGTCATATCTTCAGGGAAAAATTGTGCCAGTTCTTCCAATGTTTCTTTAACGTTTTTCATCGTGTCCAAGGCATTTGCTCCGGAGGATAGATTGATTGCCATTGATACGGCGCCATTTCCGTTAAATTGTCCGGAAATGGAATAATTTTCTTGGCCGAGTTCTACGGTTGCCACATCTTTTAAGCGCACCAAACCACCGTTTTCTGCTGTGCGAACGATAATATTTTCAAACTGTTCTACCGTTTCCATGCGTCCGTTTGTTTGCAACGTATAAACCATCGGTGTCTTACTGATTGTCGGAGCCGCACCGACTTTACCGAGCGCCGGTTGATAATTTTGCCCTGCAATGGCATTGTATATTTCGCCGGCATTAATTTGCATTGCCGCCATTTTATCGGCATTTAACCATACACGCATAGAAAGTTGTGCGGCATACACATCAACACCGCCGACACCGGAAACTTTGGCTAATGTTTGTTGCACGTTATTATAAACATAATCGGCAACTTGTTTTTCATCCATTGTTCCTTTCGGGGAAGAAAAGACGAAAAATCCCAAAATATTGGTTGACTCACGTTTGACGGATAATCCTTGACGTGTTACTTCGTCCGGTAATTTAGGTGTCGCCTGTTGAATACGATTTTGCACTTTTACTTGAGCAATATCAGGGTCTACACCTGTCTTAAAAGTCACGGTTAAAGTATAAGCGGAATCTTGCGAGGAAGAATTCATATAAAGCATATCTTCCACACCGTTTATTTCGCTTTCCAGCGGAATACCGACCGTGCGGGCAATAACTTCGGCACTGGCGCCCGGATAGGTCGCTTTAACCGTAATTTGCGGCGGGGTAACTTCCGGATATAAAGCAATAGGCAGGTTAAAAAGTGCTAAGATACCGACCAGAACAATAACAATTGAAATAACAAACGAAAAGCGCGGTCTTTTAATAAAAAATGCTGAAAACATCGTGCTACCTCTTATTTGCCGTTATCAATATCAATCGGTAAAACAGGAGCATTGGCGCGAACATTTTGCAATCCTTGCACCACTACTTTATCATCTGTATTTAAACCTGAAAGGACTATTTGCCAATCATCTATCACATCACCGAGTTTGATATATTTTTGCTCGGCAATGTATTCGTCCCCGACTTTTTTAATTGTCATTACATAAGTTCCGTTAACGTCTTCGGCTAATGCCATTTGCGGAACCAAAAGCGCCATCTGTTTTGAGGTAAAGCGCATGTAAATATCAACATAATTGCCGGGAACCAATAATTTATTGTCGTTTAAGGCATCCAAATAAACAGGAATAGTTGCCGTATCGGCATTAACTTCGTTACCGAAAAACAGATTTTGTGCGGTTTGAGTTTGTATTTCGCCGTTTGGCAATTCAATATCAACAAAAACATCTTGGGCTTGATTGAGTTTATCCATAAATACCGAGCGTTCTTTATCCGTTACCGAAAATACAATTCTGACCGGACGTTCTTGCACAATTCGTGCCAAGGTATGCGTGCCTTGATTAACCAAATTACCGACAGTTACTAAAGCCTTGCTGATAACACCGTCTATCGGTGATTTTACTTCGGTATATTCTAAATTCAGTTTTGCCAAATCTTCAGCAGCTTCGGCATTCTTTAAGGCGCTTTCGGCTGCTTCAATTTCTTTGTCGGAAATAAATTTTTTCTCATGTAATGAAGTCAAGCGTTTATAATCGGCGGCCAATTGCTTGCGAGTGGCGGATGCCGCTTTCAGATTGTCTTTATAACGGCGTTGTTCAATAATAAATAAAACATCACCTTTTTTTACTTCAGCTCCGTTTTGAAATAAAATCTGCTCAATATATCCGGAAACTTGCGGAATGACATCAACGCTGTTAATGGCTTCAACTTGCGCAATATACTTCTTTTTAGCTGCAACATCTTGCTGTTTTAAGCCTTGAACCTGAACTGACGGAGTTGGCATTACCCATCCGTCGTTTTTCGGAGCCATGCGATTATTCAGCCACCAGCCGAACATAATCAAACAAAGTGCATAAAATGCGTTGAGGTAAATTTTTCTGCTTTTGATTTTCTTGACTTTCATATCATACCTTCCTGTTTAAGTAATCCTTGGAAAACTAAAGAGGTTTAATTTGAAAATCAAGTCCAAAAAACGTTATGTAACTTTTCTAATGATATTATTCTTGTGGTGGTAACTTGACCGTAATATATACTTCAGCACCGGAAGATAATACATCTCGCAAAACAATATATTGGTCATCCGGGCTGATATTCATTATTTCCAACAGTTCATCAGAGGTTACTTTCGTAAAATTTTCAGAAGACATCATTTCTTCGGTATAAGTGTTATGCCATCTCTTTATCCAACGAGATACTGACTGAGCTGTAATACCGATAATATTTGCGATTTGTCGCATAGAAAATCCAGCCGAGTACATCGTGTGTGCTAAAAGTTTTATATGTAATGGCTTTCCGGCAGGTGCATTTTTGGTAAATTGATAACCGCATTCTTTGCATTTGTAGCGTTGCCATCCGAAAACTTTACCATTCTTAACTATTTGTTTTGAACCGCATTTATAACATTTTTGCATTTATAAATCTCCTTAAACATAGATATATAACACGTTTTTTAAAAATATCATTAAAAATGTTACAAAATTTGTGAAAAAAAAGATTACGATAACAAAAAAGCAGCATACGGAGATATAATAGAAACAAATGAAAATGGGAGAATAGAAAGAAGAACAAATGAAAGGCAGTATTACTGGGAAATACTGCTCTCGTGAGATTTATTAGAAACATAGTCTGAAGGAGGACTACACAAATATTTATCAGGTGAAATTGCTCAAATCAAAATCAGCAAAATTGAACTGATAAATATTTTTGTGAGGGAAACATAATAAGGAGATGCCCATGGAATAAAAAAGAATATCATCAAAACATACAATATAACCTACAAAACATTTATAACCGCTACGGAAACGTGGCGGTTTTTTACGGATGTAATTTTTGCAACAGTCTTATGAAATATGCCAAACTCTCGCGTTTATCATTAGCGTGTGCACACAAAACGATTTTGAACTTCTCCGGACAAGCAAACGGAATGCGCTTAAAACCGGTTGTATCTTCATTGAAAAAGTCCGGAGATAAACAAATACCTTTTTTAGCCGCCACATTGGTTAAAGTTGTATCATGGTCGGCAGAGTTAAAATAGCTTATTTTTTGCGTATGAATCAAACGTTGTTGCACACGTTGCAGTGCCGGAGGTGAACCGCCGCCGACCATAAGCGTGCGTCCGTATAAATCCTCCTGATGTATGATTTTCTTTGCCGATAGTTCATCATCATCGCGCATCACAAGAGAAATACCGCATTCATAAAGCGGATGAATTTTTATGTCGGGGATATGTTTAACCTCAAAATCCATGGCAATCAAAATATCGGCATTTCCGTGCAAAAACTCATCTGTATTATAAAAATTTATAAACTTCGGCGAAATTGATACTTCGGGATATTTTGCGCCAAAATCCATTATTGCTTGCGGTAAAAATTTTAGCATTGAACGAACCGGAAGCGCAATTGTAATGTTATCGGAATATTTAGCACTGAAATTCTGCCCTTGTTCAACAGCGCTTTTTAATTGCTCACGAATGTTATGAAGTGTTTGGCAAAATTGACTTCCTGCCGGTGTTAAAATTGCTCCTTTTCCGGAACGGTCAAAAATCTTAAAGCCGACTTCGTTTTCCAATTCTTTAATTTCATACGAAAGTGTCGGTTGCGAAACACAGAGTTTTTCCGCAGCCCGATTAAAGTTCAAAGTCTTCGCCAGCTCCAAAACGGCATCAATTTGCTTGGTATTCATTATATTCTCTTATAAAAATTTTCTATCGGTTATTATATCTTTCAATTAGACTTTTATATTATATAATGTTATTTAATTTGTAAAGGTTAAATTTTTAAGGGGATGCAAAATGCAATATGTGAAGTTAGGTAATACCGGTGTTGATGTTTCAAGAATCTGCTTGGGCTGTATGAGTTTTGGTAAGCCGGGCAAAGAAAACGGCGTTTTTCCGTGGGCAAAAGATTATGATGACGCCAAACCGATTTTCAAAAAAGCGGTTGATTTGGGTATCAATTATTTTGATACGGCAAATGTTTATCAGATGGGCACATCGGAAGAAATTACCGGTCGTTTGATTAAAGATTTCGGATTAAACCGAGATGAGATTGTGGTGGCAACCAAAGTGCATTTTGATATGCGCCCAGGCCGTCCGAATGGCGGCGGTTCAAGCCGTAAGAATATTATGGCGGAAATTGACCACAGCTTAAAGCGTTTGGGGCTGGATTATGTTGATTTGTATCAAATTCATCGTCTTGACCATAATACACCGATGGAAGAAATTATGGAAGCGCTTCATGATGTGGTAAAAGCAGGCAAAGCACGCTATATCGGTGCTTCTACCATGTTCGCGTGGGAATTTGAGCGCTTAAATAATATCGCCGAGCAACATAACTGGACGAAGTTTGTTTCCATGCAAAATCAATACAACTTAATATATCGTGAAGAAGAGCGCGAAATGATGCCGCTTTGTCAAGACCGTAAGATTGCTGTTGTGCCGTGGTCACCGCTTGCAGGTGGAAGATGTGCACGTCCGTGGGGTGTGCAAACCGAACGTTCCAAAATTGACGATGTTTCGCCTCAGGTTTGGACGACGCCGGAGCAAGATAAAAAAGTTGTTGATGCTTTGGAAGAAGTGTCTAAAAAGAACGGCAACTCTATGGCGCAAAATGCTTTGGCTTGGATGCTTTCCAAACCTTATGTAACCGCACCGATTGTCGGTTCAACTTCGCCGAAACACTTGGAAGAAGCCGTTAAAGCTTTGGATATTAAATTATCCGATGAAGAAATTAAGGCATTGGAAGCACCTTATGTTCCGCATATCAAAACAGGTGCGTTTTAATTAAATAATTTTATGGAGTGTAGTTTTGCAGCTACACTCTAATTTGTTTAGCAAGGAGATTATAATGAAAGGCTTAAAATTAAACGATGGAAACGTAATTCCTCAAATCGGTTTTGGTGTATTTTTAATTCCAAATGACGGTTCAACTTATAATGCCGTAAAAATGGCGCTTCAATCCGGTTATCGTCACATAGATACGGCAGCTGCCTATTTTAATGAAGAAGAAGTTGGTCAAGCTGTCAGAGAAAGCGGTATCAAACGTGAAGAAATATTTGTAACCTCTAAACTATGGCTGCAAGATTATGGTTATGAAGCGGCAAAAAAAGGAATTGATACTTCATTAAGAAAACTGGGACTGGATTACATTGATTTATATTTGTTACATCAACCTTATTTTGATACCATTGGAGCATGGCAAGCATTGGTTGAGGCACAAAAGGCCGGAAAGATTAAATCCATCGGTGTTAGTAATATGACGCCGAAGTTATTCAATGAGTTTGTTGCACAAATAGATGTTAAACCTGCAGTTAATCAAGTTGAGTGCAATCCTTATTTTCAGCAAAAGGAATTGCGGGAAGTTCTAAAAAAACATGGAACTCTTTTAGAAGCATGGTATCCGCTTGGGCATGGTAACAAAGAGCTTTTGAATAATGAAATTTTGGTAAAGTTAGCGCAAAAATATGGCAAAGACACGGTACAAATTATTTTGCGCTGGCATATTCAAGAGGGTAATATAGCATTGCCGAAAGCAACGTCAGAAGCACATATTAAAGGTAATATAGATGTGTTTGATTTTGCATTGTCTGATGAGGAAATGGCGCAAATTCGTGCACTTGATACCGGAAAAGGAACGCATAATCCGGAAGCCGAAGGTGTTGGCGAAATGTTATTGAAAAACTATAAGGTTCATGATTAAGAAAGGAAAAATAAATGAAAGTATTACTTGTCAACGGAAGTCCGCATAAAAACGGCAGCACTAATCGCGCCTTACAAGAAATTGCTAAAACATTACAAGAAGAAGGCATCGGAGCGGAAATATATCATATCGGAATGAATCCTATTTCAGGATGTCGCGGTTGCAATGCTTGTGCTAAATTGAAAAAATGCGTTATCAATGATAATGTGAACGAATTTGTGGAAAAAGCCAAAGATTTTGACGGTTTTGTATTCGGAGCACCGGTACACTACGGTTCAGCCGGCGGTAATATATCGGCATTCTTAGACCGAGCATTCTTTTCGGCTTTTATTTCCGGTAGAGAAGAAATTTTTAAGCATAAGCCGGGGGCGGCTGTCGCCTGTGCCAGACGCTCGGGAACAACAGCAACTTTAGACCAACTCAACAAATATTTTACCATTACCGAAATGCCGGTTATTTCCGGACGTTATTGGAATATGGTGCACGGGCTAGATGCTAAAGATGTAGAACAAGATTTAGAAGGCTTGCAAAATATGCGCATTTTAGCGCGCAATATGGCTTGGCATTTGAAATGTCAGGAAGCCGGTAAAAAAGCAGGAATTGAAATACCTAAACAAGAAGAAATCGTGTTTACGAATTTCATTAGATAGGAGTGGAGCAAATGAAAGACGTTGTCGTTTTAATGGGAGCCGGGTTAATCGGCGTGGCAATAGCCAGACGTGTGAGCTATGGTAAACATTTAGTGGTTGCTGATATCAATTTAGAACATGCTAAGCAAATTGCCAAAGACTTAAATAATGCCGGATTTGAAACAAGTGCAATAAAAGCTGATTTGTCATCAAGAGAATCAATTTTGGCTTTGATTAAACATTCCTTATCGTTCGGCAATATAACCAATTTAATCAATGCGGCGGGCGTGTCCCCGAGCCAAGCACCGATTGAAGCCGTATTAAAAGTTGATTTATACGGTACAGCAGTTTTAATGGAAGAGTTCGGAAAAGTCATATCCGAAGGCGGCAGTGCCATTATGATTTCTTCACAATCCGGACATCGCTTGGGGGCATTGAGCCAAGAAGAAAATGAAAAACTAGCCTTAACACCGACTGAAGAATTGTTGCAATTGGATATGCTGAAAAACATTTCCAACACTTTGGAAGCATATCAATATTCCAAACGCTGTAATGTTTTGCGTGTGGCAGCTGAATCTGTTAAATGGGGTAAGAAAAATGCCCGCATTAACTCTATTTCACCGGGGATTATTATTACTCCGTTGGCAAACGATGAGCTGAATGGTCCGCGTGGTGCAAATTATAAGAAAATGATAGATTTATGTCCGTCACATCGTGCCGGAACACCTGATGAAGTCGGAGATTTAGCCGCGTATTTGATGAGTGATAAAGCGGGATTTATAACCGGTAGTGACTTTTTAATAGATGGTGGCACAACTGCATCTTATTGGTACGGCGACTTGCAATATATGCGCAATACTATGGGAAAATAGTACGTTAGTAATCTAAAATAACAAAGCCGCCATAACTCCTGTGGCGGTTTAATCATTTAATATCCAAGCAATGCCTTTCGCCATACGGTTGGTCGTATCTTGAAAATGATTACCGACATTAAGTTCAAAAGTAGTTTTAATTCCGGCTTGAGAAAAGTGATTTTTCAAAAAGCGAGTATTTTCTTCAACAGATTTTAGAAACGCATTGTGCGTTTTTGCTTCTTTGTCTCCGAGTGAAAAATATACCTTTTCCGGCATTATTTGCGGATTATGAGATTGTACATATTCCTTAAAATCAGGAAACCAAAAAGAACCTGATGCAGACATAATCCGAGAGAATATATTGGTGTGATATATGGCATATAAACTAAACAATCCGGCCAAAGAATATCCGGCAAGCGCAACATATTTCGGGGCAGATGACAAAGATTGTAACACTTGCGGCAATATATCATTGAGTAACAAATGCAAATATTCATCCGCGCCACCCGAGCAAGGTGTGTCATTTTTGTAAATCGGCGGAATAGCCCACGGCGACATATCTGCATCCCAATCCAAATTTCCGATGGTAACAAGTGAAAAATCAACAGTTGTCAACTTTTTAAGCGCATCGTAAACCTGCTGACCTTCATCTGAAAAAATATGCAAAATAACTAATGGTGAATTATCGGTTTGAGCCGGATAAATCGTTATTTCTTTACTGCCGATATTCATTATATTGCCTCGGACATTTGCGACAATGCTTCTTCAATACCACGGGCAAGTTGGTCGGCGCAAGATGTGCCTTTGCCGCCGCAGTCGTTTCCTTTGAGAATTTGCACGGTTTTAACCGCATCTGCACCTTCCAACAATTTACTGATAGCCAAAGTATTGCCGGGGCAACCGCCGTGAAATTTGATATTGTGTAACTTTCCGTTTTCTAAAGAAAATGAGATTTGTTTGGCACAAACATGGTTTGTTTGAATTGTGTAGTCTTGCATTTCAGTCCTTTCTTAAATTTTGCCGTATTTTATAACAGAAAATAGAAAATGCAAGAAACAAATTTATAAATTTTTACTTTATACAGCCTCTGATGGCACCGTTGGCTTCTCTTAAACGTCCTGCGGCATAGATGAGTTTTTCATACTGTTTGGCTTTTTTGATTTTTTCCTGCTGGCGGAATATATAGAATAGTTTATTTTCCAACACTTCGCATTCGTCGGCTAAACTTTGCAAAATGTGACCTGCATCGGCTTATCAGCCGAGCACGTCCAATTCTTAAAGCTACGCTTTGCATTCCGGCATTGCCGGTCTGCCAATCCGCCTTTCAGCGTATTGAGAAAAGTCATTTGTGGAGGCAGTATCGTCTTCTTGTAAAATCTCGTAGCTGGCGATTTTGCCGCAATGTCTGCCCAAATAAGCATCCATTTCATCACGGTTTTCAAAGAATTTATAACCTTTGCGGCTAGTAATAGTTTCAATCAGCACTTTCATAACAAATCCTTATACCTTATAAGAATATTTATGAAAAAATTTTTCCGATTCAACTCATTGAATTTAAAAGAAAATCATGCAGAATCATGGACTTATGTGTATTTTTTATTAAAAAAGTATTTGACATGTGGATTCGGGCATGTTTAAATCATAAACGAAAAGTGAATTTAACCGTGTAAGCATCAGCCGCTTATTCAGTTCAATTTATAGCAAGTTCGGAATCAAGGGAGCAAGCCATTTAGGACGGCATTTGTTTGTTTCAAAATTGGTCAATGCAGGAGTGAATATTTGCATTGTGCAACGGCTCGCAAATCATAGTGAACGACTGCCTGTTTTTACAGGCAGTGTCCGCAAACTTCTTTTGCACACAGAATTAACATTCTTGTCCGCAAAAGTCGTCCCAGCTTCAAGCTGGTCCGGAGTCCGCTTCGCCGATTAAAATCGGTTGCTCGCGTTCTCCAAGATTGTCAAATTTCAACAACTCAGAGATCGTTACGGGATTTGTAATAAATTCATTTTTATGCCTTTTTTAACCAAAATTGCTCTAATATTACCTCAAAATGAGGTAAAAATGATGAAAAAAGCAGTTTTTATAGTGTTTTTAGGCATAGTCGGATTGAGTGCAATTTTTGCACAAGCGTTTCCGGTTGATGATAGTAATGGTGATATTTACACTAAAAAAGATAATTTTGGTATAAAACAGGAAGATGCGGTAAACGTAAATCATATCAATTCGCCATACTTCACCATGCCGGATGTTTTTGAAATGAAGTCAAATGAAAACTTAACAATTTTGAGTCATTATCCGACTTTTCAGCAAACAACGGAATATTCATGCGGTCCGGCGGCGGCTTTAACTGTTTTAGAATATTATGGAAAAAATGGTGCTACCGAAAAAGAATTGATAGAAAAAATGGAAGCGAGTTTTGAAACCGGAACGACCGTGAAGGGTGTGGCAAATTACTTTCGTAGTCTTGGTTGGAATGTTAAAACAAATCTTGATGATTGGCAACCGCTTGAGGATTATGAACCGTTTGCGGCTTTTGTGCAAGAGCAATTAAAATCAGGGCACCCGATTATGGTGGAAAATGTATTTAAGGGCGGACATTGGCGAGTTATTATCGGCTATGATACCATGGGAACAAAAGAAACCGCTGATGATGTGCTGATTTTTACCGATACGTATGACACGGCTGACCATAATCAAGACGGATATGGTATTGAAAACGCTGAAAACTTTTTCTGGTCTTGGTTTGACCATCAGATACTGCCGGAAGATGAAAGAAAACAACCCTTTGTGTTGACATATCCGAAAGAAAAAATAACAGAATAAGGCAAATTTTATAAAAAATCTTCAAAATGTTAAACAATCCTCTCAATCCGCACAAAGTTTAACATTTTTAAATTTGAATAAATTTAACCCCAGAATTTTTTCGAGGGGGGGTAATTTTCTATTTCTTTTCTTTCTTTTTCTTGGCGAAGTCCAGAGTTCTATCCACGTTCGGATAGAGACGATATTGCAGCGCAAGGCGAGGGGTTATTTGCCGCTCCCTGATTTTCTTCAAGTTTTCATCCAAGAACGGAAACTTTAATTTGCAAAGTTCGTTATAAAGCACGTTTATCTTGAAGTTTGAACCATAAGTTCGCTCACCGGTTTTTATATTCGCGTCTGATAATTTCTATTTTTTATGCGACCATATTTATCAAATTCTGTTTCAGTGGTTTGTTGCGTTTTATTATTACCTATATTTACTGTTTGCACATTCGGAGACATAATTCTACCGCTTTTCTGCATTATTGTCAATGCTTCACTTTCATTCAGATTAATTTCTTGAGTGCTTTCTTTTGACTTTATCATATTTCGTAATTTTTGCGCTGCTGGCAGTTCCTTAATTCTAGTTACAATATCAATATTTTCATTTTTCAGTTTACTGCACAATTGTTCTTTGTCAGTAGTATTTTCCACTTCAATCCGTGTGTCATTGGCAACAATAAATGATTTCGTATGCGTATAATCAGGTTTAGCTGTTTTATCAAAAACAATATGCTTTGCACCATTGCAATCAATATTTTCGGGAAACTTCACATTATATCTGAATTTCAATTCTTCCATATCTTGAGGTAATTTCAAGTTTTTTATCCCTGATAAATCAACATCTTCAATCGTCATCTTTTTGCACTTCATTTCGCTTAAATCAAGTGTATCACCTTGCGGTATTTTAACGCATGATAATGTAAAACTCTCGCATTCTTTAGGTGGTTTAATATTGATGTATTGCATGTGAGCCATACAAATATCACCTTTACAATCGGCAATATCAAGCATATCAACATTTGCCGCTAAGGTACAGTTGCGTATGGTTAAATCTCCAGTCAATCGCACTTTACTGATGGATTCAGAAATTTTTAAAGAATTTAAGGAAGCGTTTTCAATCTCTATACCATCATCTGTCTTTTTAGTTTTATCTTTAAAAGTCAAACCGTTAATATTCAAATTCCGGTCATATGTTTCAAGTGTTTCCGTTTGTCCTTTACGTTTGAATATATCAAGAAGATTCTCAGATTTTTCAGGATATGAAAAAGTTGGAAACTCCGTGATTTGTTTATTTGTTCTTGCCACCAAATAATCATTCAATTCACTTGTGTTTTTCGGTGTATGCAACTTGGCAAATTCTTCCCAATCTACGCCGTCCTTCTTGATGTATCCATTTTTATCAGCTATTTGCACCAATTTATCGTCAACCCGTAAGTATATGGCAGATAGCGGATTTCTATCTTTTATAATAAGTGTTTCATAATCAAGTCTGTAATCTGGTCGATTGGCAGTTTGTTTTTCTTCAGGTGTGGCAAAAGGTCTTTCGGCTCCAGCCATATCGTAAAATTTTTGCTCTTTTTGCTGTTCAAAATCATATACAAAAGCATACGATTTGCCCTCAATCTCCTTATAATGTAGGCCTCGCCCTAAGTTAGCTCCTATGGAATATTTTATAGCTTCCGTTAATCTATTTGTGCCATAAGCACAGTCACGATAGCGGCGATTAAAAGTAACAGCATAAGGCTTATCACCTAAAAAACCGCCACGATAAATGTGTGTTTTTGAAGTAAAGTCTTTATCATCTTCTTTTGGAATACGGATACTCGGCATTTTTTCCGCAGCATATCTTAAATACTCAGATAATGTTTTATCAACATTTTCTTTATCTGGATTATTCTTAGCAATGTCAATAATATTACCTGTATATGCGTGCGGTATGGCTTCAATTAAGTTATCTTTGGTAATCGGCATCGCACGACTGGTTTCAATACCATTCTGTTGCATAATTTTAACCATATCGCTCGTTGCTCTGACGGCATCTTTCGGACTCTTAAAAAATGGCGTACGAATGCCCGTACCGTCAACTACAAAAAGACTCAAATCATCTTTGACTTTCTCATCATAATACGGAACAGCATTAATTCCATCTTTTCTAAGCAAATTAACAACATCTTCTACAGTTTGCCCGTTTAAATGTAATCCCAATGATACGGAAACGGGGTGCTTTATCTTATCAAAATGGTCAGAGAGAACTGTTGATAGTAATAAATTATAACCAGTATCCGGCATTACGTTTTTCTCCTCAAACACTTGAATACTATATAATATTTATCATAGATAAAATATTTTGTCAATATCGTCTTGCGATAAATGCAGTTTTCCGTTCCTAATTTCCATCACCAGCCACCTTATATCGTTTATAAGGGAATCATACTTAAAAGATTCCCGTTTTACTTTAGTATAGCGATATTATAATCATTAGTGTTTAAAGAATACCTAAAATCCGTTTTTCCAATAATGTGTCTCACCCATGAGGGCACACGATACCTAAAGTAAAAGGTATGATTTCTGCGTTCTAAATGGTTATATTTTAATGTCATTGTGTCACACCCATGTGTCACAGATGTGCGTAAATACCATTTTACCGCCATTTTCGGGTCTTTTAAATAAAAAAATCGCTGTAAAAACAGCGATTTATCAAATTTCTTGGCTGGAGTGAGCTTGCAATACACGGACTATAATTTTGATTGTTTTGAGCCGTCTAACTTCGGGTTGTTAAGAACCCGAGGTTGATTTTAAAACTAATTAAAAGTTTTTAATTTTGTTATAGTTTTAAATTAATTATCTTTTCTCTGATAAGTTTTTGTAACAACATATCTAGAGTTTCATATGCCCAAATAATTAGAGATACATTTGTACTAGAAGGAAGTTTATCTCCATGAAAAAAATTACAACGAATTTTATAAACCACTTTCAGATATTTACATAAACAATTTACTTCGTCGTTATATGCACACAATAGCTTCCCATCTTTTTTGTAAAGACCTTTACGAGATGTATTAGAATTATTTTCCAATGGTATATTTTTAAAACCAGTTGTTATGCTTCTCCCTCCATTTAAAAATTCGTCTTTCATCTGTTCATATAAATCGCGTGCTTTTGCATCATCGGAAAGTTTCGTAGCACCTTCCGAATCTCTTAATCCAAATTTAGAATACCATTCATTATATTTCATCCATAAAAACATAAACTTTATTACTTTTATATTTTTATCGGAAATATCTGAAATATTTAAATAAAATAACCAATTTTCCGTATGTAGCATAATACTAACCTTTTCTATTCACACTTGATTTTGTAATACATACCATAAAACAAATTATCATCTATATCTTTAACCTTTTTATAAATATCATCTATTTTTCTTTCAATACCACTGTCTAGTTCACATTCTTTAGAAGAATTTGACGAGTTTTTATTTTGAGACATCACAAAAATAATTCTTTCTTGTGGGGTCAGTGTTTCTAAAAACTTTTGTAATTTTATCTGATAAGCTTGATAATCAAAATTTCGAAAATCAAAAAGATTCTCTGTCTCTTGAGCCATAGCTGGAGTCATGTTCAGCAAAATATAAATTATCAACATTATCTTTTTCATGGATTTAAATTCCTTTGTAAATATCTAACACGCTTCACTATAACAATATAAAATTTTTGATGCAAAGAAAAATTTAGAAATATACAATACATCTATAATTTTTTTATAACTTGTATTAGGCGTAAATTCATTATAATCCTTACACCTTCACACATTCAAAGTCATCTAAATGCTGAATGACGACGGTTGTCCATTCGGTATAATTATTGCTGTTGATTATCCAGTTGAATGGTGCGTTTATGGTATATTCCAATTTTGAACCATTAAGCTGACAATTCGAAATAAGTAATTGTAATAACTCGTTTCTTCTGGTTGGAGTTGCCATATCAAACAACTTAGAGATATTATTTGCCAAAGCCATAACCTGCACAACTCTTTTCTTCATATCAGCATCAATGTTTTTGTATTTTTCGGCTGTCTGCTCAAGTTCAGCTCGTTGATCGGTAATCTGTTTATGTTTTTCTTCATAGGTTTCTTTTGGCAATCCTCCTTCCAAATAATAATCAAGTAAATTATTGTCTTTTACTTTTAATTCATTTAGTTTATTTGTGATATTTGTTTTCATAGTTTTATTGAAAGCCGATGTATCATTTAATTCTTGAGTTAGCTTTTCTTTGACGATTTCCTGCAATTTCGGCGGCAATGATATTTTATTCAAGACTTCTTTTTTCAGCTGTTCAATAATCACATTTTCGTTGACTATTCCTTGATGACATTCTTTGCATGGATGTCCGCAACGCAGATAAATATAAGTATTGCCATTCTTTTTAACTTTCTTTTCCGGCGTAATCAAACAACCGCATTCTTTACAATGTATCAAACCGCGGAAAGTGTAGGGCGTTTTGGCATATTCTGTGGTGTTGTTGCGATTATGATTGCCGTTTCCGGTCAAAATGGCTTGTACACGGTCAAATAATTCTTTGCTTATCAGAGGCTCATAAATATGATTGTAAAACTCGCCTTTGATACACATCAAACCATGATAAAACGGATTGGTCAAAACATCATAAAGCGTGTTTTTGCTTACAAAACAGCCTTTTTTCTTTTTATTTTTGGTATATAAACCTAATTCTTTGGATAAATACCACAATGTTTTCAAAGTATGCTTACCGGTTGCAAATTCTTCAAATAAATGCTTGATAATCGGTCCGCGAACAGGATCAACAATAATAATGGCTTCGTTGTTGTCATCATCTGCATGGCGATTTAAATATCCGAGAGGTGCCATGCCTTGCCATTTGCCTGAATTCCAGTTTTTAACCAAACTTCTTTTCACGTTATATGATAATGAATCCGTGTAGTTGCCGGCCATTAGCACATTCATTTTCCATGCAAAAATATCTTGTACCGGTGACGTTTCATCTAAGATAATATGCTCTTTCATAAAGTGTATTTCAATTTTGCCTTCTCGGCGCAGTTTATTAAGTGCAGGATTATCTTCATCACTTCTTTGAAGTCTGTCAACGCAGTTTACAACGATAGCAGTCTTTTTGTTGCGAGAACGAATAAAATCTAGCATTTCGTTATATTTTACACGGTCGCCGCGAGTTGTACTTTCAGTAATCTCAAATTCTTTAATAATCTTGAGATTTTTCTCTATACAGTAATCATAAATCAATTCTTTTTGAGCATCAATAGAAGCGCCACGTTCCTGTTTTTCGCTAGAGACTCTAGCGAAAGTTATGGCTTCAGTACATTTTTCAATGATTTTCTTCTGGTATTTTTTACGCATGATTTAATCCTCCTTTAAGTTGATGGCTTTAAGGTTATATTCAATTGACGATAACTCTTTGAAGTTGTGTGCAATAATATCCTTCCAATCGTGATAATCTGCCTCAATCAGCTTATCAAACGGCGAGCGAAGAGAATAAGAGAGTGTTTGCTCATTTAAGGTGCAATTTTTAAGCAGAATAACCAGTATTTCATTTTGTGTACCGGCATCTGCTTGGTGCATAATGGTGGACATATTACCAATCAAAATAACCAGTTTATTCAAAAGCTCTATTTTTGCATGTGATGGGCGTTTATAATGATTGATAACAGATTGTTTTATTTTATTAAGATTTTGCGGTGGTATGAAAAATTTAGCAAATACCTCTGTTTCAAGCTGTTTAAGCAATATGGTTTCATTAATCGGCATTTGACCGCATTTGTTGTAACATCTTAAATAAGTATATTGCTTGCCGTTTGTCTTGGTTTTGCAATCCGGAGACATCAAGTGATGACATCTGCCACACAAAACAAGTCCACGAAATGCAAACTTTCTAACTTTGTATTTTTGCTGCCGCTTATGTATTTCGCTCTCCATACCTTTGGCATCCATAATTTGTTGTACTTTGTCATATAATTTTTTATCAATGATTTTGCCGTGGATATGTGGCATTAACTTGCCTTTGACACACATAATGCCAGCATAAAAAGGATTACGCAGAATTTCATAAATTTTGGTACGGCTGATAAATCTTTTTCTTTGAGGTGTTTCTTCTGAATAAGTTTCTTTAGCTGTTAATCCTAGTTTACAAGCCAATGTCAGTAAACTTTGTGCGGTATGCAGACCGGTAGCATATTCTTCAAACAAACGCTTGATAATCGGTGCTCGTTCTTCATCAATCACTATAATGGATTTGCCATGTTTATCTTTTTGATTGAGATATCCGATAGGTGCCAAACTCTGCCATTTACCTTGGCTCCAATTATATTCAAGACTACGGCGAACATTGTCCGACAGGCTTAAAATATAACTGTTAGCCATCAAAACGCACATATTCCAGAAAAGAATATCAATACCGCGAGAATCTTTGCTTAAAATAAGGTTTTCTTTGAGAAAATGTACTTCAATCAAGCCTTTTTTACGCAAATCATCAAGAATAGGTGTGTCTTTGTAGCTACGTTGCAAGCGGTCCACACAATTTACAACAATAGCTGTTTTCTTGGTGCGTGAAGCAACAAACTTAAGCATTTCTTTATATTGCTTGCGTTCTCCGCGAATTGTGCTCTCGGTTATGATAAACTCTTTGATGATTTTTAAGCCTTTATTTTTGCAATATTCATAGACACTTTCTTTTTGAGCATCAATAGAAGCGCCTTTTTCTTGTTTTTCGCTGGAAACACGAGCAAAAATAACTGCTTCTTTGCAAAAATCATCTTCAATATGTCGATATTTTCTAGTCATTTATTTGTCTTTCACTAACCATTTGATTTATCATAATATTATTATGTCGCGAGAATATTGATTTGTAAGCGTTTATTTTTCACATTTTAACGTTTTTTTTGCTAATAATTTGCTGAATTTTCAAAATGTTAACTTCTTTTCCGTTGGGAAATGAGGTCATTGTTTATCAGAAGTTTCATTATCATCGATTTCTTCAATGATTTGAGCAGCCAATTTGCATAAGCTAAGCAAATTGAAGGTGGCATTGTTTAGTTCCAAATCTGTAATTTTGGGATTAAGAGTTGATAATTCTTTTTTAAGTTCGGTATATGTATCAATCATTTTTTCACTCCATATTTGTTGATTTATTTTTGTTTTGTCGTGAGTGACGGGAAATGTAAAACCGTTAATGAAAGGTTCTTAAAATTAATTTTCCATTATGATGATTTTAATTTGTACCCTTAGAGAAACAAATTTAAAAGGGTCTTACGCGCGTAATAATATGCATAGAAAAACAATCTCAATGCAGTAAATGGAAAAATATTTATACAAAAATCCTGAAAATCTGTGTTCTAAGAAACATAAATACGTGAGATTTGATGTCTCAACAATAACGTATTTAGGCTAAGAAATTAGCTTTTTTCCATAAGCATCATTAAATTGATGCTTTTGTGATAACTATACTCAAAAATAAGTAAATATAAATAAGAAAGTAAGAGCAATGACTAATCTATTAAGACACAAGCACACACTAAGTATGCCAAAGCATGATATAGCTGAAAGAATAAAGCGAGAGTATGTGAATTTCATTAATACGACATATATGCCAACACATTACTTAGTGGTTAGATTGCCACAGAATTGGGAATCAACTAAACTAGACCATGCAAAAAGCAGATTGCGACTGATTATGAAAGTATTTGAGAAAAGTCTTATTAAGAATCATTGGAATAAGCATCATCTGCCATTTATTGTGACAGCTGAAAAAGGTTGTGGCATATACTGGCATTTTAATGTCTTATTTAATCAACTGTCTTTTACTGATGATATGCTTTATAATGCTATTAAGAAGACTATTAGGACTATAAGCGGAATGTCTGATTATTGCTTAGATTTACAGCATATTACAGCAGATGATATACATACGTTATTAGATTCAGTTATAAATACTGACTTCTATTGCTTGAAAGAAATTAAAGTAAATAGACGTAATGGTCATTATGATAGTAGTGTTATCTTTGATTCATCTGACTTATTCTATCTTGGTATAAAGTAATAAAGTACCAAGTATTAGAATGTTTTACCAAAATAGTATATATGCTTTTTATCCTCAGATGTTTGTCTTTTCAGCTTAGCTATCTGCAAAAAATACTGTTTATGACTCAATAAACAGCCACCGGACTAGCGGATTCATTTTTTATAAGTAAACCTATACCAAAAATAAATATTGAGTCCTGCGGTCATAAAACGAGACTTCCTTTCCAAAGGGAAAAGAAGTGTGCCTCAAATTAGTAATGGAAAATAATTTAAAATTTTTTCATTAACGGTTTTACATTCAATAAGAATCACGACATATCAATAACATCAGAGCAATAAAGCTGTTATAAATCATCGTGAATATATAAAAATTATATAATATTGATATGGTCATAAAAAATGGTCCTATACAATCAAGATTCATTTCTATTGGTTAGTTTATAGTAAAAAATAAATCTATGCGTATAGGGCCAAAAGACAAATCTAAAGCAAATTGTTTTTGAATATATATGTGCTACGTTTTTTCAATTCTTGCTCACTATTTAATAATCTATAAATATCAATTATTTTACTTTGAGCCCATTTAGGCATATCATCTAAAGCAATATTTTCAGTCCATTGAATTAATGATGCATTATTATTGGCACATCTTATAAAATTTAATTTTTTATTATTAATCATATTATATTTAAAACTTGACCCGAAATAATTCTGGCAACTTTTGAAAAAGCATGTATCTTCACCCAAACTTACAGGTGTGATACCTCCAAAAGCATCTATAGAATCAACCCAAAGCTTTTTAGAAAATACATGTACAGCTCCATCATATGACATAGGTGAAAAAGCCATATTCTTAATTTTGGAATAATGTTCTTTTACTGAAAAATTACAAAAATCAGCATTGCGTGAATTATATAAAATGTCAGTATCACGAGTTTTAAGATGGAAAAAACCATTAACGTCTTGAATAAACGGGATATCATATAAGCCATAAACGGAGTTATCTATACTCGTATTAAAGCAGCAAGTTAACCATTTAGAAATTCTGATAAAATCATTATCAGCTATATAATCTATCATATCGTGAAAATAAGATTTTGATCTGAAATCATCATCATCGGCGTAGCAAATAATATCTCCATTCCCGAAAGTTTCTTCTAGTGCGGCAATAGCCATATTCCTTTTCATTCCTATAGAAGGGCGCGAAGCTAAAAAATGATCCTTTAGTGTTTTTTGATGCGGAAAATTATCATCCCAAGGTACAAACTTACTCCAAGAATCCACTATATTCAGATAATAATCAAATTTATTATGATTTTTTGTTATGCAAAAATTCATTGCGTAAGGAAAAGTATTAGCATACTTATCTATAGCTACTTTTTTAGATGGAACATGTAAATAGATAATATTATTGTTAATTACAGGTAAGTCATTAAATAGTTTGAGAGGATATTTGCTAGAATCTATGATACACAGATAGAGGTTTGATTTATTAATTGTTTGATGAATTAAATCCAGTATACCAATTTCCCTCAACTTACTATGCGTGTTATCTCTAAAAGTTGGACATATTATATATACCTTTTTCATATTATTTTAACTCCAATTGCTTATTATTGCATACAATATACTAAAATAAAAATGAGGTTGCAATGTTTTTTATTTTTATTACACGACGTCCAACTCCCCCTTTGTTTTTGGGTGGTGCAGAAATTACTCATAATTTTTTAGCGGAACAATTGACTGCAAATGGACACAATGTTATTTTTATTGGAAGCATAGAAAATCCAACTTATCCGGCAAAAGAGAGGCAAAATTTTTATGGACAGACAATTAAGTGTGCAAATAATATCAAAAATTTGAGTTTCTCTAATAAATGTATTTCATATCAATATAATGGGATTACGTGCTATTTATATCCTCAAAATAGTTTATTAGATGAGGCAGAAAGTTTATTGAAAACAATTAATAATAAAATTACAGCTATTATACTATCAATGGAAGGTGCTGATAAACTTGTTTCTGTTGCGAAAAAATATACTGAGCTTACTATAGGATGGTTACATTCTGCAAATATAGAGGGAACTATTGTAGCAAAAGGACGTCCAGATATACTATTCAGTACATCAAAATTTATCCAACAAAGAATTCTATCATTATATAATATACCAAATTTTGTTTTTTATTCTGGATTTAGTAAAATTAATAAAATGATAAATACTGGAGATAAAATAACATTTATTAATCCAGTCAAAGAAAAAGGTGCTACTTTTGTTTTAGAACTCGCAAAAAATATGCCAGAAGAACAGTTTCTAGCAGTAGAGGGATGGTACAAAAATGATGAATTTTATGATAATATGTCTACTAATATAAAATACTATCCACTACAGATGGATATGGATAATATTTGGAAGCAGACAAAGATTTTAGTTGTTCCATCTGTGGTAGAAGAAGCTTTCGGGCGGGTAATTGTTGAGGCTTCGCTACGTGGAATTCCTGTGATTGCACATAATATAGGTGGAATATCTGAAGCATTAAATGGGGCTGGTATTTTATTAGATAATCTTGATGTTAACTTATGGATAAAGGCAATAAGTATATGTAAAAACGAAAATAATTATAAGCATTTTCAAAATCTTGCGTATAACTGTAGTCAAAAATTTACGAGAAATGTATGTGAAGAATTTCTAAATCTTATTCAAAATGTGAAGAAAAAATGATTTCAGAAAAATTTCCTTTTAAATCTCTCATTTTAAGAAGTATGGTTTGTCGATTTGTATCAATAAATTGGCTTTTGTATGCAGATAATGAAACTAGTTTGTTTTGTATCTGCTCTCTAGTTAACAACAATTTCTTTTGATGAATAGAGTTTTGCTTAAGAAACCGTGATAGGTATCGTAATCTTTGGCGTAAGTTATTTTTGTAGGATATGTATGGAAAATCAACGTAAAAGAATATCTCAAATTTTTTTGATAGGTAAATGTAGTTTTTATGAACGATTTCAAATACTTCCATGTGATGATAGTGCTTACCAACGCCAAGAGGAGAGAAAAGTTTTGAATATCCTTTATCAGATAAAGTTTTTAATAAATCAAGTATTTTATTTTCTATCATAGTTCTCGGCTGTATATTATGATAAAACGAAAATGGTGTTATATTTGGGCACTCATCTAAAAAATCCAAGTTTATAAATGATACATTTTTACCATTTGTATATATCCTTTCTTCCTGTTTTCTTAACTCTGAAACGGACATATTTAAAAATATGTTTTTATTTTCAATGTATTTTGTTTCCGTGTATACATCAATAATGATATCGTCCTTTTCTACAAATGAATTAACAGAAAACGCAATATCATCATAATGCGGAGATAAAAAAATTGCTTGCATCTTAAACCTTTCTTTATATTATTAGTAATATAATATAACTAAAAAGGATACAAGATGAAAAAACAAAATATATTCATAGATTTTGACGGAACAATATGTTTTGATACTTTTTGGCGGACAGCTCCTGAAACATTGAAACGAAAAATTGAGGATTTTCTTTTTCGCGGTGGAAATGGTGAAACTCTAGAGAACTGGATGCGGGGTAAATTAACTTCTGAAGAAATTTGTAAATTTGTTGCTCTTTCTTTAGAGGTTGATTTTAAAGATGTTTTTTCAATCTTTGTAGCCGATTGTAAAACAATGACGGTTAGTGCTGATATTTTAAGAGCTATAGATAGGTGTCGAAAAAATAATAATGTTTATTTAATTACAGATAATATGGACAGTTTTACAATATATACTGAGCCGCAATTGAAGCTTGGTCAACACTTTGATAGAATTTATAATTCTGCTGATTTGGGTATTTTGAAAGGCGATGAAGAGGAATCTCTTTTCATAAAAGCGTTAAAGGATACAAAATCTGACATCAAAAAATCAATTTTACTAGATAACTCGAAAAGCAACTGTGAAATTTTTAAAAAAATAGGAGGAAATAGTTTTTGTGTTAGAAATGAAAATGATGTTTTAAATTTATTACAGATGTTGGAGTAAGTTTAATGATACTTGCATTAGAGGGTGGAATATGTAGCGGCAAGACAACTTTAGCAAAAGAGTTGTCAAAACATTCATTTCTGATGGTTCCGGAATATATGGATTTTATAACAAAAGAAGAACAACTTGAATTAGATTATTTGCAAAAATCAAAGCAAAGCGCATTACCTTTACTTTTAAATATCGAAAAAAGGCGACAGAAGGAGTTTCTTGATAAATCAGTAAATTTGGTATTGGACAGATCATATTTAACATTATTAGCGTTTGAATATGCAAAAAATAATGATGATTGCCATAATTTATTAAAAAACAAGGATTTACTTAAAGAAGTTATCAACCCTGATATAATTATTTTTCTGGATATAGATACTCAAACGCGAAAAGATCGTTGTTATGACAGAGGTGATTTTGATATGCCATCATTTTATTTAGATGAAAAATTTAATCAAAAAAATAAAGAATTTTTTCAAGAAAAAATCGATTACAATGTCGTATTTTTTAATACTTTAAATATTAATCCTCAAAAAATGGCTAATATGATATCAAGAATCAATAATACCCAAAATATAAGTTTAGATAATTTTATTTTACAACTTAAAAACATTAAGAAATATTGATTCGAGTTTATCATGAAAAATTGCAACCCAAAAACACAAGCATTGAAATTTATGGACACTATCACATCTGATTTTTCAGATTCTAAAAAGTGTTTCATTGTGGTAACTCATTTGGTTGATAATACCATAGATTTCTTAAATACTCTTTCTAAGAAAGGTAGAGTAGCTGGATTGATTGCAAAACCAAATTCTGTAGATGAAAAGACTAAAAAACAAGCAACATGTAGTGGTATTAAAATTCTTGATTTTAAAAGAACAGATTTTTTCATTGATTCTACTATCAGTCAAAAAGTATCACCATTAATACAAAATGATGAAAAATTAATTATTTTTGATACAGGAGGATACTTTGCACCATCTTTAAAGAAATTAAATCAATATTCTAATATTTTGGGAATTATAGAAGATACAGAAAACGGATTACAAAAGTATGAACAGAAATTATCAGAATATCCCGAAAATAACTTACCTATATTTTCTGTAGCAAGGAGTAGAGCCAAAGATTTTGAAGATTACTTAATTGGCCGCTCAATAGCCTCGGCGACAGAACGACTATTGAGCGAAAATCATATAATGCTGAAAAATAAAAGAATTGGAATTATCGGGTTTGGAGAGGTTGGACGAGGATGTGCTTTTTATCTTAAGGAAAAGCTAAAATTGAATGTTTTGATTTTTGATAATGATGAAAATGTAAGAAAGTTCATAGATACATCAGGATTCCGATATTCTTCTAAAACAAATATACTTGAAAATTCTGATGTTTTAATATGCGCAACAGGACATAAGTCTTTAAGTGATACAGATTTGCCAGACATAAAACAAGGTTGTTATATTGCATCTTGTACCTCATCAGAAGATGAATTTAATTTTACTTCAATCCGCTTAAATCAAATGCCTGAGAATAACAACAAAATATATCCTGTTCAGCAAGTTAATTTTTTAAATAAGGGAAATGCTATAAATTTTGCTTATCCGCAATTATGTAATGAAATGTTGTCTCCATACATTTATCTAACATTTTCAGCGTTGCTTAAGTGCGTCTCAAATTTAGAACAAGGAAATTCGGTTGTAAAAACACAAGTTAATTTTTTATCAGAAAAAGAAGAAAAACAAATAATTTATGATTTTTTATCAGCTACAAAAAGTGATATTGTTAATAAAAACGACTTATTTATTCAACAAGTAAGAAAAAGTAAAATTTGGAAAGGATTATGATGCAGGAAGATATATTAAATAAAACATATCAATTTGCCAAAGAATATCATTCCGGAGATAATTCCGGACACGATTTTGAGCATATAAAACGTGTTTATGCAAATATCAATAAATTACTAAATGAAGAAAAAAATGCAAATGAATTTATTTGCAAAATGAGTGCATTATTGCATGACGTAGATGATCATAAGATGAATACAGATGGTAAAGTTGCTGAAAAGTTTTTGTATAACCTAAATCTTGATACAAACACCATTCAAGAAATTTTAGAAACAATTGATGCTATAAGTTTTTCCAAAAGTGGTGCAAATCCCAATTTTAGGACATTAGAAATGAAATTATTATCGGATGCTGATAAGTTAGATGCTATGGGCGCTATTGGTATATGTAGAGCCTTAAGTTTCAGTGTCTCACGCAATCAGCCTTTATTTAATGAAAAAGAACTGCCTTCTCCGGAAAACAATAAAAAGCATATGATTAATCACTTTTTTGAGAAATTATTACTGTTAAAAGGAGCGATGCAAACAGAAGTAGGTAAAACAGAAGCGGAGAATCGGCATCAATTTATGGTAAGATTTTTGCAACAATTTTTTGCGGAACAAAATCTGGATAATTGGCAATATTTCTTAAATAACTATATAAATTGTATAAAATGACACCATAACAACGAATTCATGTTTCATATAGACTTATATATAAAATTTGGAAACTCTTGTTATGGTGTCAAAAAACAAGCTTTGGTGTTTGTGTTTAATATTCTTCTGCCAACAGGATGGTGAGTATTCTCAATGTTTTGCTTATATCAGCTGGATTTTCAGAAGCAAAATGTGTATTAAACCGGTCGTAATAGTCTATTTTCCAGAAGATTTTATTGCCTTTATAGTCAAAATTTCCAAAATCATGTTCTTTATAAGGGTCATTATCTTCATTAAAATTATCAAAATTTTGAACTAGTGATATAATATTTGCTTTATCTTCTGAACTCATGGCAGCAATACCGGCAGTCAAGAGCACCTGACCACCGGTAAATGTTTTACGGAAATTATCATTTAACGTTGCAATATCAGTCATTAGTTCGCACCTTCAAATTTGATGTTGCAATCTGATAAGAATTCAGCAAATCTTCTCAAAGCATTGATGACAGATGAATGGCTTCTCTTGCCATAAGATGACTTTTTACCTGTTCTTTCATATTGAGGCATAATCTCAGCTAAATGTTGTGCCAGATGTTCATAGCTAAACTTCTCTTTTCTGCAAAGTCTTTCTAAACGTGCCGGATAATCAATAGCTGTTGTTGCACTATAATTCTTTGATTGTAGGTATTGTTCAAATTGTTTTTGCATGGTTTTATTCCTTTCAAAATTAGTGTTATTAACTATTTACATTAAATAGTATGTCGTGGAAATTCACCTTCGCGAGCCCCTAAAATGAAGTTTATTGGTAACATTTTGCTTCCGTTTAGACGGGATTACTAATAAACAGACAGAAAACAACCGCATGTATAACTATTATTGACTTATATATGGAAATAAGTCATTCTTTAAGCCAAAATCATGAAAATCTTTGTCATCCATAAGTAAATAACGGCAGGCGTAGAGCCAATAGTCCAGATTGTTAGGAAATTTACCCATAACACAATCGCTAACAGCTGAACGAAATAATAAAAAGTTTTTAAGAATATAACTCGGCAAAATATATTCTTCCCTTTGTTCAGGATAAACCGGATTGTAATTATCATCAAGTTCAGTATCGTTTGTTATAACGATTTTATCGTCTTTCACAATAGCATTATATCTAAACAGCTTAAACATATCTAAAACTTCTTCTTCGGTTTCGATACCGGCAAACAAAATATTGATTTTTTCTTCTAATTTGCACGGTGATAATGATTGATTAATACGCTGTATAGTACGAATCAGGTCATATATGCGGTGGTAATCTATAACAAAATAACGTATAAATCGCTTATGTATCATCATATAAAACAGGTTAAAAACAAAATCCTGCGAGATATAGTCAAGCATATCCCATAGTGAGCTTTCATATTTATTATTTGCTGTAGTCATATCTGTTTTCCTTATTGTTGAGTTAGCAGTGCGTATAATATCAGAAGTGGAATACCCCATTTAAGACATAGCACAATAATGCGTTTGATTTGACGTAAAAGAAGCTTTATTATTTCTTCCACACATGGGAGTAAAATCTTGTTAATGACATAATCCATCGGTATAAATATGAAGCAGTATAACATATTGCGAAATATTTTAAGTGTAGCAACAAACGGAAGGGATATAGTTATAATCAATGCCTTCCAGAAATTATTTTTATTTATAATATTATGAAAAGATTTCAACCAGGTGTATTTATAAACACGATATCTTTCTTTTTCTGCCGATGTTTTGAAATGAAATACTTTTCTATATCCAATAACCAATGTTGCTGTTAGATAGATAATTGAGGCTCCAAGCATAGCAAACATATTTTTTGCCCAAATAGAATTATATGAAGCATCAAAATTACGATAATTAGCTTTTTGTAAAATTTCAAATATCGAGCTGTTATCTACATAATGATAATTTGAAAAATCACATTCTGCGGTCTTGCTGTGTCTCTCATATTCTCTTTCAAAAGCCGAAAATTCGTCATCGAAAAGACTGTCATCAAAGTCATATAATTTACTGTCATCAAATGGCTGTATATCATTTTTTGTTGTTATATTCTCATCCTTAATATCATGTTCTTTAGTTTCCTCTTCTTTTAGCTTATTATCATATTCCTGACGTTTTTGCTTATCTGACAACACTTCATAAGCAATATTGATTGCTTTAAATTTTTCTTCGGTTTTTCGATTAATATCCGGATGATATTTTTTAGCCAATTTATAATAGGCATTCTTAATTTGAGCTTGTGAAGCATCCGGTTTAACCTTTAGTACATTGTAGTAATTGTCATTCATTTTATTTACAAACCTTTATCAATAAGTCGATATTTTTATATGTTGACATATCCGGAAATTGCTTAGCTATATTTGCTTGGCAAACCTTAGCAAATACTTCCTTGTTTATTTCAGGCAAATGTCTAAATTGACCTTTTATACTTACTCTGACTCCCTCAATTTTTTTATTTTTGATATATTTGAGTTGATAATCGGTGTTCCAATGTATTCCGATATTACAAGAAACAATCGGATGGCCGTTATAACAAAATCCGGCGTCCCATACATCAAGTAGATCTCCTAAATATATTTTATATTTACTGCAAAGACAAAATCCGGCACCGGAAACTAAGCCACCACCGGTATAAAGCGGCAAAAAATCTATCACAATTTTACTTAAACCAGGGCTGTTTTTTATGTACTCTTTATGCTTTTGGAAATAATCAATATGCTCTGCAAGCCATAATAAATGTTCTTCTTGCTCTTTGCGATATAGTTCATAAAAATCACGATGTTCAGCCACTTTAAACATTTCAAAATCTTGTTTTGCTTTGGCTGCTCTTTCTTCAAATTCGCGATATTGCTTTCTGTAATCATTGATATTCATTACTTTTGCTCCTTTAGTTCATTAATTAAGTTGAAAATACTTAAATGTGAGTTTGTTTTAGTGGCTGCAGTTGATTTTTGTACGCAGATTTTATTACTGATTGTGCCGTTATTTATTAATGAAAATGCCGGAAAAGCTAATTCTCCGATATCTTTGATGGATTTTTGAATAAATCCGTATTTTCTGTTCCATATATGGCAAATATTGCTGTTTGAACTCGGTGAACCCATAACGAAGTAGCAATAATTGTCATCTTGCTTCCATGCAGAATGTTTCCAAAGTTGCAATAAATCGCCTAAAAACAACGGCACAGTTTTCATGTGAGCCAAACAAACGCCAACACCGGAAATACAAATATTGTAATATTTATCGGTTTCATAAATTATATTTCTGTTTTGCTCAATGAGGCTGATGTTTGAAAAAAGTGTATCTAAAGCTTTTATATTTTCTTCCGGTAAATTATAAATTTTTTGTTCAGACATGACATTTTCCCTTTAGTTTGCTAAAATATCTCTCATTCCTTTAAGGGTTTTGTATTCTTCAAAACCACTTGAAATGATTTTGTGCGTGCTTAAATATTCCAAGATTGCATATAAAACCGGCGAAAAACCTAGTGATTCTTCTCTAAAATTGGTAACGGTAACCAATTTTCCGTCCTTGATATACGTTAATTCATGGGCGAAAGCATGGCCGATATATTCAACAATAGGATAGCCTTGATATTTATAACCTAACTCCCATAGGGTGATTAAGTCGCTGATTGATATATGCCAAACCGACTTACTACCTGCCTTATTTCCTCTTGTATAGATATTGAAAAAATCAATAATTATATCGGCATTTGGTGTATTCTTATTAAATTTATGCCTATTGTTCCAAAACACATCGAAATTGCTTACAAACCATTTGCGGTCATCTTGCTGCCGTTTAATGATTTGCTTTTCGATTTTTTCTTTATTTTGCGTAATCAAAACTTCACGCGACTGTTGCAATTCTTCAATTTGTTTATCTATCGCATGTAAACATTGATTATATTGTTCTAAAGTCATATTTGCTCTCCGTTTTTGATAAAATTAACCTATAAAGAGGGCAAAAAATAAACCCATCGACAGCGATAGGCTTCTAAAGTTACCTATCATTCAAGCTTTAGCACCGTGCTTTTGCCGGTTGCTGTGTGGTCATAGAGCTTGTCTCTCGCACACTCTTTATAGGTTTCCATATTTTCGGTTTATTTAACCGATATTATTCATAAACAATATCCATGCAACAATTGCGATAAACGGATCTCAAAGCGTTCATGGCTTTTACTGCATCATCCATTGTTAAATAAGGGGTTGGAAGTTTATTTCCTTCTACAACTACATACCACATTTCCGATTCCTTTCTTAAAAAGTTATTTTATGTTATATTAAAATATCAAAAAAAGTGCTAACATTTTGTTTTTGCAACATTCCCTGATATTTTATGACATTATATTATACCAAAATGACAATTAATATGTCTGTCAATGACAATTATTTTTTATACATTTATACGAGTATATAAGTTTTGCTAATTATCATATTTTAGAATATCTTGGTCATCATACCTAATTGTTTTAACAAAAAAATTACTGAAATCAAAGCCAGTATCTACATCTTTATAGAAAGCTGTTTTTATATTCCAGTCGACTAAATTAAGCTTTCTGTTAGCTTTCCTTAAATCTGGCGTCAATTGTCCTTTAGGAATAGAGAATATATGAAAAAGTTTTTTGTATTGATCATGAAAAATAAATGTCCAATCTCTATTTAAAAATGTTTTGTCATCCATATCTGCCCAATATACATATTGTAATTTGTAAAGAGTTTGTTTTATAGATGCGAGACAAATATCATTATTAACATTAACTCCTTTAGCGCGGCAACATCTTGCTACACCTGATTTATTTTTTTTGAAAGCCCATCTTTTATTTGTTACCATAGAATTTCTCCTAATGAAAAAAGTTAATACAATAACCCAAAGGAGAGAACGAGAGTAAAAAAATAACCCATCGACAACGATAGGCTTCAAAAATCCACCTATCATCCAAGCTTTAGCACCGTGCATTTTGTCGGTTGCTGTGTGGTCATAGGGCTTGTCCCTCGCACAACTCCTTATAGGTTGATTACATATATAAATTATTTAAAATCGGTTGTCAAGAAAAAAATTATAAAAAATAGTAAAATTTTTAATTATTATGTAAAATCAATACTCTATAATTTTATTTTTTATAGATTTTGTGCGAAATATGGTGCTAAAATGTTATTTTACTATAAATATATTGATTTTTTATAGTTTTCGTTTTATATTGAGTTTGTCTGATAGGGAGAAAATAATGACTGATGGAAATTTAAGCAATATTTGGTGTAAGTTTGTGTTAACAGAAAGCATTATACCTACGGCAGTAGCAAGGAATCTAAAAAAAGATGATAGCCTGATGCAAAACACAAAATTACTGGCGCAGATTCTTAAAGAACGGGAAAATTTTAACGATTCGCAATATGAAGATATAAAAGAAATAGTTGCAAAAGCTTTTCAAAGCGATGAAGAACTTTGTAATTGGCTTGAAAAGATTGAAGATATTTTGACAGTTATCATTAATTTTGCTGATGCAGATGAAAATAAAGTGTATATATTAAACGGAGCATTTATTAGTTTTATTAAATCATGTCCTTTGGTTTCAAACCAAGTTGCGACAGCTTATTTAGAAGATTTGAAAAAAAATCCATTTACTCCACCGCTTAAAGTAGTAAGTCGGGATGATTTTGTATCAGCGGTAAGGCAGAAACATTTTATTGCGTATCTAGAGAAAAAATATCCATCTAAGGGAACTATTAACAGTTATAAGAGTGCAATTAATGTTACTTCTGAGATTTTAAATAAAAATCTTTGGCTGATTGAAAATTATGAAGAATTTCAAAAAGTAATGGATTATTTAACAAAAGATAGTCCTGATGCAACACCTAAAGATCAGGAAATTCGTTTGGCATTTAACAACAAAAATCATCATAATACGATATCTTGCGGGTTGCAGCAATACAAAAACTATTTATTGAGTATAGCAAAGAAATAAGAAGTTATTTCTCGGCGTATTGGTATAAAACTTCCATAAGTTTAACCATGGCATAAGTGTCTTGAGCACAGTATTTTTCCAGAGCATTAAACATTTTTGCCGTTTCTTCTGGTGTTTGCTTACCTTTTAAGAAAGCTTCATATTCGCTCATGGCTTCGCCACCATTGGCTATTTCCATACCCTGATACGACAAATCGCAAAATGCCGGTAGAACGTACTTAATAGATACCGAACTCTTTTGTTTAGGGCAATATAAGTAGCGTTTATCAAAAATATCATATTGGTCGGCGATTCTTTCATTAATTGCCAAGAGCTGTTTTGATAAATCCGGAAAAAGACTGGCCAATTCTTTGTTACGTGTCATTTCAAATGTTTTATTGTATACGATAACCGAGCCTTTTGTGCCGCAATTATTAACCAGACATTCAGCTATTGCACGTCGCGGATCAGAACAATCTTTATGCAAAAAACTTATGTGTTTTAATTCTCCGCCTTTGGTTTCTTGTATATGCAGAGAAAACTGAAAAGGTGTTTGAGCATATGGCCTAGAGTTATCAAACAGCGGAATTGCTAATTGTGCGGTTTCGTAATCCAAATAATATAACGGATACTCAAGTGTATCTAGCCAATTTTGTATTTTTTCAGGTTCAATATGTGTTTTTCCTGTTAGATAGGATTGCTTATCAATAATTTCTTTAGGGCGTAACTCATAGCTATCCGGTATATCTTCAACAATATATGTATTGTACTGATTATAAAATTTTTGCCAATCTCTATCATAGTAAAATAGTCTGAAAGCAGGGTATTCAGGCAGATCGCGCCGACAATAAGATTTAAAACCGCAGCCTTTACACGGATTTGTTTTGTGCAACAGAACTTCCGGTTCTTCGTTTTGCTCAATTAATTGCTGTAATACGTCAATATTATAACCAACATCAGAATAAACTTCATCTACAAGCAAAGTAACATCTTCAATCACAAAGAGCTCTCGAATATCTAAAATGCCTTTGCGTACGTAATATTTGTTCAGATATATCACTTTTAAGCGATTGATTTTGTAACCGGCATTTTCAAATACATATTTTTGAAAGGCAAGATCATCAATGTAATTATCCTTAACTTCTGTTGCTGACTTTATTTCTATTAAATTCCAAGCGTTTCCTTCACGCTCCATGATATCAATGCGGCAAAAGGCTTTATCTGGCAATATTGCGGTCGCTTCAAATAAAACATTATATTCTTGTGACATCTGCTCGGTTTTATGAGTCATGTACTCAATATCACCATCGCCAACCATTTTACCTGAAGGAAATAATTTACGAGCATATTCTTGCACTTCATTACCGATGTCAAACCGACGCTGTAGCATTACATCGACATCAGGCACTAACTCCGGATGATGTTTTATCAGCCAAAGAGCCTTTTCGCAATCCATGCCGAGAATATAGTCAGTTTTAGATAGGAGCATAAATCAGTCCTTAATTGTTACATTATGTGCTTTAAGCCAAGTTTCCAGTTTTTGGTAATTTCTATTAAACCATTCTTGGCATACATAATATTTAACACCTTTAATTAATAAAGGACTAACATAATATCGAGCACGACCATTTATAATACGTTCTTTAGATAAAAGAGGATAATTTATATCAAATATCTGTTTAGAATAGTCAGCATCTTGCAGTTTTTGAATTTCTTCCATTGATATTTGATTACTAAGTAAAGTTGGAATCAGATAGTTTTTTACAATTTGCCCGATTTTTATAGATGTACTTTTAATTTTGCTCGTTTTGGGTTCTGTTGGAGAATTTTTTGATTTTCTTTTCACATTAGAAGTGAGTGTGCATAAATCATAAGCACGCATAAACAATTCTGCGGTATCACTATTATCATTACATTTTTCTGTAACGGGAATAACTACTTTATTATTAAAATCTTCGTTACAAATGCATTCCACATTAAATTTAAAACCATTATTTGAAAAGAACTCTTTGACTTTTGTTATGCATTGTTGTGTTCTATCTAAAGAAGTTTTTCCAAATTTTGGGGTGGCAAATATAATAAAACCTTTTTTGGTATCAAAATAACCATATAAACAAAAAGCAGCTCTTATTAACTTTTTTGTTATGTTTTTTTCATTACTATTTCCATTACCGCTATAGTTGCAGGTATTTTTATGAAAAGCAACATCTATTACGTAAAATTCATTATTTTCACTTTTCCCGATAACATCAATTTCAGCTTGTTTCAAAAACTGTCCGAGAGGTAATTTATCTTTTTTTATTAAACAATCGGAAAACTCTATTAAGGCAGCGTTATAAAGTTTTTCCAATTCTTCTTCATGATAAATTTTCCAAGAACTAGAAGTTTTCCAATTTGTTTGGACTATTCGGCAGTTCTTAATATGTCGTAACCAAGAATAAAATAATGATTCCCCAATTTCAATTTTCATAGAATGCGTCCTTTCAAAATGTTATATTACTGTTCTTCATCATTATGATCTTTTTCAATGGGTTTATAGAAAGGGCTTTTGGTTTGAAAAATATGGTCTCCAGAATAAGCTTGCTCGCTAACTTTAATGTTTCCACTTATTAATCCGCTTCGTTTAGATTGTATTACCGATTTCGCTTGTATTAGTCTTTTTATCTCATTTTCGTCATTTATATTTTTCTTCTGAAGTTGTTCTATCATTTTATTTTGAGTGTCAATTAATTCTTGATTATTTTTGAAAGTTGATAATGCTTTCAAATGATTTAAAAGTTTTTTGAGTTTATCTTTTTTTCTTTTATGTATTATTGTAAATAGCAAAGGGATAATATTCATAATTCATATTCCTCTATGTTTGCTGATTGATTCTTGAAATTGTTACTCCATCGTTGTATATCAGCCCTTAACTTACTTATGTTCATTTCGTTTTGTTTATTTTTATCGTTTAATTTTTTTATTTTCTCATTTTGTTTATGTGTAATACTTATTTGTTTCATAATTTCGCTTGAAATATCACTAGAGAAACAATGCGTTGTTTCTCTCATCTTTAATACTATCGGCTGAACTTTTTAATGGCACAGTTTAAAACCTTGTTATCCATTTCATCTACATCTATACCCTTATCTATTTCATCTATAATAGTTCTAATAAGTGCTCTTTTCCACCAATCAGGATTCAAAAAGTTTTTATTTATATTTTCAGCCACTTTTCAATTGCTCCAACAAATACTATATAAAAAGCAAAAACCACCCAATAGAGGTGGTCGAGGAGTTGAACAATCATATACATCGTGATGACTCTTGTGGCTTTTAAAACCAATCTTTCATTGTCAAGTACAGCTTCTGGACATATGCCACAAGCTCCTCGACCATAAATGTCAAGGCAATGTGGCTTAAATCCAAGAAATAAGCCTATCGGTATCATCCGTACCGCGATGTATAATGAGCCGTTCAAAGCTCTCTTGCACCTATTGGCACTCAAGATATATTTTACTATATCTGATTTGAGTATAATCAGATTATAACTTCAAAATCAAGAGTAATGTTGATTTATCACGCTTTAAATTCGTTCCCTTAGTGATACAAATTAAAAGGACAGAACTTTGCATTCTGCCCTTTATATTCGAGGTTCTGAGCTATTTTATTTTAATGGTAGGGTAGTCATTAAGGCATTATACATTTTTGGACAAACGTGTTCACCAAGAACTTCTCTGATAAAGCTATCATCATCTGGGGTTAACATGTTATTATTATCCATCGGAAGGTCTAAGGGTTCGAGAAAATCTTCAGGTAAACCTATAATTCTTAATAATTCTAATATAGATAAAACACGGCAATCAGAATATGTACCATCGGTTAATGCATATCCCGGATGCAAAGTATAAGTTCCACCGATATAATTGCTGCTTGTTGTAATTGTTTTACAAGGCTTATTCCAGTCTAATCTTGTGAAAGCGGCTTCAAATTGTGCTTTGCTTGGTGTTCCATCTGTATTAACCGGTTGATATTCACCGGCGTTATCAAATGCAGAACAGGCAGTCGGCGTATGAGCTAAAAATCTTATTTTACATGGCTCCAAAGGAAGAGCGTAATGCCATTTATAAGATGATACAGACATCCCCGGTTCAATACTCGGTAAATCACCAATTACTTGCCATAACGAAAGTTTGCGTAAAGCTTTTTTCGGAAATTTCCAAACACCGTATTTTCTTTTGCATGCAAGAATTATACAGCGTTTTCTTTCTTCTCCGGTCCAATAATCAGCTGCATTTACAATTTCAATATTCACGTTGTATCCCAACATTTCAAGCTGATGTTTCATATATTCTCCGATTGTGATATATGTTTTTCTGTCTTTACTCCATAAAATTTTTTTAGCAGCTTTAGGGCAAGAATTTAACCATTGCGGCACATTTTCAATGACAATAAAGTCGTTATGTGTGGATTTAATGAACTTGATTGTATCATAAAATAAGGTAGACTCTATTTTTTCTTCTTTATCTTTAGCAGTATTTAATTGAGATGCAACCTGACAAGGAGGAGAGGCCAAAAGCAATTTACAGCCCTTTTGCTTATTTGCCGCTACAATCTGTTTTAATATCTTTTTATTTTTTATGTCACCTTGTATCATTAAACAATCAGGATCTAATTTTTTATGAATTTCAGCTCTTTCCGATAAATATTCATTAGCTACAGCACAATGTATATTTAATTCTTTAAGTCTTGAAGTTCCGGAGCCAATGCAAGCAAATAATGAAGTAGCGTACAATGGTTCTGACAGATTAAGTGTCTTATATTCATTTTCATACTTAGGATCCAAAGATAATTTTATTGCGTCAATGGCAAGATTTTTATTTTTCTCTTTTTCGTTTTTTATCTTTTTATTACTTGAGAGAGCTAAAGAACGTGTGGGAATTTCCTCATTTTTATATGCCCATGTGATAGCAGCAATAACATTTTCCCATTGTAATTTTTGTATAGCCAGTGCAGGCTTGCGCGTTAAGCCATACGTATCCTTTATATATTGCAATTTTGTTTTATATTCAGGATTATTGTGTTTTCCTTGCTTCTTTGGAATCGCGCGCAATTCTTCAGCTAATGCACATTCCGCAATTAAGAGATATGCTGCTTTGTTCTGAGCTGACATAATTCTGTTCTTATAAGCGTCTTTGGATAAAGGGGCGGTTTGTAAATTTTTTATTTCAGCCTGAATTTTCTGCTCAATTTCAATAATAGATAAATTTTGCTGATCTTCGCTCTTTGTATATACAGGAAAGAGGTTATCATTAGCCTGATTTTTCAATAAATCTTTTAATTTATCTTCAGATAAGTTGTTGTTTTTAATAATATCAATCACCGAAGTAATATTTATATTGCCCGGCAATTCAAAATCATGTTGGTTGCCTATGATTTTTTCTTCTGAAAAATTTGCATCTGCCAAAACTTCAGATTTTAATACTAAATTTGTGTTCATTTTTTTAATCCTTTTATAAAATATGTTACGATTCTATAGCTTGGTTTTTATGCCTCGCTATACTCTTAATATATATTTTAAAATTGGATAAGTAAAATCATTGAATCGGGAATGTAGGAAAATAAGAGAAAAATTTTTTAATTTTTTTTGTTTTCAGAAAAATTAAGATCTTTTATTTGTCAAGAATTCTATTTCTGGGGGATAGTATCGCGGAGCTTTGGGGGCATAATCTGTATAGGTTAATATGCCCTTTTTAGTGTAATTAAGAATTGTTCTTTCTGTTACGCCGAGAATTCTGGCAACATCACGGCGATTATGCCATTTAAGATTTTTTCTAGAGTAATCTACATCGGAATATGGCGGTTGCGCTCTATGAAAATGCTCTTGTAGATATTGATTAATTCTATCTTCATGATAAAAAGTATCGTAGTCAGGCATAAAAAGTTCGTCTTTTTTTAATCTCCAAAGTGTTTTAGGATCAATACCAAATACATTAGCAACTTCATCAGCACGTAGATAACCTCCTGTTTGAGAATGCGCTTTTATTTGTAATGCCGTGCTTCCTGTCTGATTGGTCTGGGTAAGGCATTTCATGAAATTATCACGATAACCGGAAATAATGATAAGGCAGTTATTAATCTTATCATCATCACGGTCTTTTTTTAGTTTTACAAGATGTAATGAGGTTCGATTGTTATCATTTGCCGGCGGATTACTTAAAAAGGTATAAAATTTATTTAAGCCGGCCAAGCCTTTAACCGTATAATCATTCATATATTCGACGTGTAATATTAAATTTTCGATCAGAGAATCGCTACATGATAATTTTTCAATAGCGTTTTGGTATAATGAAATTTGTCGTTCCGGAGCTCCATTAGAAAAAGTCAACTTGTAAAAGGTGAGAACATCATGAATTTCGCTTAATTTCGATATATTTTTTGCAATATCTAAAATGCCCTTAAACACCAAAACAAAAGAAATAAGCTCTTTGAAAGTCGTTATAGTGATGAATTGGCTTTCTTTCTGGCTGATAAAACTAAGCTTGACTTTTAAATTTAGATTAATTTGATTACTGTTTGAAATATCATTAAAATATTTTAGAAAAGCATCAATGTTTTGTTTGTTGATTAGATATTCCTTGGTTTGGCATTCATGATAAGAAATTAATAAGGCCTGAATGTTTTTAGTTAATTTATTCCAAGCAGTAGCGTCATGGCTTTTATAATGTTTATCGCAAATACGATCAATCCGTCGTAAATATTCGGTCACCGTGCTGGAATGTTTGCCCGGTGTTTCAGTCTTTAAGCCTTGCTTTATAAGCCATTGTTTATATGAGTCTCTGATATTTATACGTGCCATAATATACCTCTTAAAGTTAGATTAACAGTAAAGGCTTAAATTAAAGTTTACATATTTAATTTGTATCTCTGAGGGTATAAATTAAGCTCTATTTTACGTAAAACATCTTTTTTATTGATTTGTTAAGATTATATGCTTATAGTGTACTTGTTGGGGAATGCCCGAACTTCAACAGGTAATCGTTAAACCTAATCAACGCGGGCGGTAATAACTATTGTTTAATGTCAATAGGATATTACGTCATAGGGCAGACACCGATATGGTGGATGCTCACAAAAATAAGGCTTGCACGAATATGTGAGCTGCATCTCGCGTTGATTGCAGTTAACGACATCCACCGCCTAGTGCGTTTTACTTGGGCTGATTGGTGTTTGTCATTGTTTAAGTTTATAACAACTACATTTTTCGCTTTATTTTATGTGCAGATAGTTTATGCGCATGAGTTTGTGGCAACTATAATCAAAATAAATGATGGGGATACACTAACGGCTCTGGTTAATAATGAAAATACAAAGATCCGCTTGCTTGATGTTGATTGTTATGAAACCAAGAAAAATGCAAGAGCAAAGTTTCAACAAAAATACTATGGATTATCTTATGATGAAGTGCTTGAAAAAGGTAAACAGTCACGGAAAATACTAAAAAAATTACTTAAAGACCATAGATACATAAGAGTTGAATGGGGAAAACGTGATTCTTTCGGTCGTATTTTAGGCAAAGTCTATTTAGATGATATAAAATCTGCCGGTGTGATTGATGTTAATCAGTATATGCTTAAAACTGGCGGTTGCAATAAATATTTACCAAAGAGCGCCTTAAATCATAAAATTAAATAACATGGCCGGCAAAATTCAAACATTTTTACCGTTGGAGGGAAAATTATAATTATTCATAAATTCAGATGTATGATATGATATCTTGGATGATTTTCGCAGTAATCGTGTGTTATTTCCTAATTAATTCTTGCAAAAAAACATTACCGGAGATAGTATTTATCCAAGTTGAGCAGAAAGACCATTAAAATGAACAGATATTTTTACGCAGATACAATTGAGAACTTTATAAAGAGTGATTCTAACTATATCTTAGGCTCGCTCGTGAGAAATTCGCCATTTGATATTACTGATCTGCAAAGAAATGCATGGGAAGAAGAAATTAACCTGTTGAGGTCAATTCTGCAAAATGACAAAGGACAAATTATCTTTGAATATGATATTCCACGATTGGGCAAGCGAATAGATGTTGTTTTACTGATAAGCGGAATTGTTTACGCTTTGGAATTTAAGGTTAATTCCACTGAATATCTGCGTCAAGATATAGAACAGGTATGGGATTACGCGTTGGATTTGAAAAATTTTCATGAAGCTAGCCATAATTTGATGGTTGTTCCGATTTTAATTGCCACAAATGCTAAAGATAGTTCACAAATTCAGCAATTTAGTCACTATAATGACCTTGTTTTTGAACCTATTTTATGTAATGCGGATGAATTCAGCAATGTAATTCAAAAAATAAAAGCTCAACACGCTGTAAATATTGACTTGAGCGATTGGAAAAACAGCCGTTATAAGCCAACACCGACAATTATTCAGGCGGCAAGTTCGCTTTATCTAAATCACTCGGTGAAAGATATTACGCGTACAGAAGCTTCCGGTCAAAGTTTACAGCAAACAACAGATTTTATCTCTCAAATTATACAATATTCCCGGGATAATCACGAAAAATCTATTTGTTTTGTAACTGGTGTGCCGGGAGCCGGAAAGACCTTAGTAGGCTTAAATGTTGCTGTTCAACAATTCAACCAAGGTGATTTAGCGGTATATCTGTCCGGCAATCAGCCGTTGGTGGATGTTTTAACCGAAGCGCTGGCTCGGGATAAAAAAAGACAGGAAAATGAGAAAAATCCAGAAAAGCATTATACACTTACTGAGGCAAGGCGGAATGTAAAATCCTTTATTCAAATTGTGCACCATTACCGCAATACCTCTTTAAGCAAGATTAAGACGCCAATTCGCGATGGAATTTTGGAAATTGATCCAGCAAAAGTTAAAAAGCATCAGGAAGATGGTTATTCAGAAGTTGAGCACGTCGCTATTTTCGATGAAGCCCAACGTGCATGGACACAGCAACAGTTAGCTAACTGGTTATCACGTAAACAGGGAATTAAAGATTTTCCAATGTCTGAACCAGAATTTTTGATTTGGTCATTGGATTTGCGTGAGGATTGGGCTGTCATTATTTGTTTAGTTGGCGGTGGTCAGGAAATTAATACCGGTGAAGCAGGCATTTCTGAATGGCTTAGAGCTATCAATAGTAGTTTTTCTAATTGGAATGTCTTTATTTCTGATAAATTGAGAGATAAAGAGTATGCAACAGGGGAAATTGATAAATTATTGGAGAATAACACTCGAGTTCGGAAGAAATCAGATTTACACCTGGCTGTGTCTATGCGATCATTTCGTGCCGAACAGTTATCTGAATTCGTTCATGCGCTTTTGGCTTCTGATGTAGAGGATGCAAAAAGATTGTATGGATCCCTAAAAGATAGATATCCAATAGTTTTAACACGTTCACTGGATAAAGCAAAGGCTTGGCTTAAACAGCAGAAAAGAGGTTCTGAACGTTATGGTATGTTAGTATCATCTCAGGCTCAACGCTTAAGGCCTTTATCTATCGATGTACGTTGTAAACCGGATACAGTGCATTGGTTTTTGGATGATATTGATGATATCAGGTCATCTTTGTTCTTAGAAGATGCTGCCTCAGAGTTTGATGTTCAAGGCCTGGAACTAGACTGGACTTGTATTGTTTGGGATGGAGATCTGCGACGTGAAAATGATACCTGGGGTAATTATTCATTTACAGGAAATAAGTGGCAAAACATTCGTTCAGAGGAAAGAAAAGCTTTTCAAATAAATGCTTATAGGGTCTTGCTAACGCGTGCTAGACAGGGTATGATTATTTGTGTTCCGGAGGGAAATCCAGAAGATGGGACTAGAAATCCAAAATACTATGACGGGACATTTGAATATTTGAAGAGTATAGGATTAGAAGTAATATAATTGTCTTGCTATTATGATATTATTCTCTTCTAAAAGTATGAATTCATGAAAAAAGAAATCCTAAATTTTTAAATGATTGTCAGCAGTGTCTTGAAACATAAAGAACAATCATGTAAAATAAGCATAGCACATCATATTGCTAAAGGTAATCATAAAGGAATGTAGTATGAATAATTTAGAATTACAAACAAGAATCTTATCTGATTATCTGAAACTGGATAAGAATGAATTTGAGAAAAGACAATTATTAAATCCAACATTTAATAAAGATGTTAGGCTTTTTATTGACCCTATGTTATTAAAGACTTCAAGTCATAAAATTTTTAGCGAAAATGCACGCAGTAAATACGAAGATTTTTTTCAGAAATTATGCCAACGTATATTACTGACTAAAGAGCTAACAGGAATAGATAAAGAAAAAGCTAAACAAGGTATATTGAATGATTTGAGATTTGGAGAGCAAAAAGGATTAGGACTTGGTTATTCTCGTTATGGGACTGCAGGACGCGGAACAGGACATAAAATCGCTGAAATGCTATATAATTCTGCTGAAAAACTCATTTTAAAAGGCTCAAATAACACAGGAATATTTTCAGTTTTGTTTTTATTGGAAGAAGGATTTGGTCCAGATTACGTTAGTGATATGACTGCTCATATTATAATTCATGAATTAGCATCTTTTTCTGAGAAGATAGCAAATGAAATGGGAATAAATACAGAAATATATGGAATAGAAGGATGCTATTATAAATTACCTAAGCATCCTTTATATGATACATATTTATTTTTTGTACCTCGTGATATATTATCTCCTTTAGATAAAGTTCTTGATGTAAAAGATGTATTGGGTAGATTTTGTGCAATTAATGAAGATAACGACGCTATTAGGCAAAGGATTAACCAAGATATAGCAGAAATATTAAAAAGAGCTGCTGAAAATAAGGAGAGTATATCAGAAATAAAGAGAGAAACAAAAGATTACATAAAAGAAGATAAAGAAGCTTTAAAGGCATTAAGACTTTTTGTTAATAATGATAAAAAAGTTCCATATGACTTTTCGGAAGATAGTTTAGGTTTTAATATTTTATCTAAATTAGAAGAAATATTTCCGAATATCCGGCTTCAAATTAGTCAAAAACAAACCCCTCTAGAAATTATAGATAGCGTAATTTATGGATTTGCAGATACAATGCAAAATAACAATAAAATTTTACGTAGTCTAGAAAAACAAAAAGAATGTTCGTGGCAAAATGCTTTTCTTTTATACTGCAAAAGGACTTGTGAAGAGAATGATATAGACATTTCTCCAGAGGCAGAAACTGGGTTGGGCCCAGTAGATTTTAAATTATCTCGTGGTAATTGCTTTAAAATTTTAATAGAATTGAAATTATCATCTAGTCCTAACTATTTGAAGGGCTTAGATAATCAATTAGAAATATATAAAAAATGTACAGGACATGTCACTAAAGCTTATTATATATACATAGATTTAGAAAAGGATGAAAAAAAATCAGATAAAAGGATACAAAAATTATTCAATAGAAAAAAAGAACTTAACATAGAAAGTGAAATAGTAATTATTGATGGAAAGATAAAATTATCAGCGAGTAAATCATAATAGATAAGTATGACTATAATCATTATCCCATTATCTCGAAATTTCAATTCATCATCTTTTTGACCATATTTTTTATAATTTCTTGAAAAGTAAGCAAACTCAATATGGATAATTTATGTAAGTGCTTGGAAAGGCTTTTTTTTGAATGAAGTGTGTTATACTTTAATAAAAATGCTCAATTTCCCATCTTTTAATTGCCATATCGCTGTAGCGGGAGTAATGGTGCCATCATCTGATAACAATCCATAATTACGGTAAATTTCTGTTACTCTTGCAAGATAATTTCTTCCTTTATTGATAGAAAGCTCTTGATTAGTTTCATTATTAAAACAAACAGAAATAGATGTTTTTTCTGCCGGAATGTTATCCAGTATTATCTTCGGTAGTGATAATATCCTTGCCCTAATATCATTTGCCGTTATTCTCTTTTCAACAATAATAGCATCTGAAACAGGAATTTTGGTATTATCATCCGGTATATCATTAGATACTTCTTTCTTTAACGGCATCAATTTATCCATAGCTTGAGCATTAAAAATAGGTTTATATATAAAACCAAGCTCATTATCTATGCAGCTACTAACCAAATCTTTGCCATCAATCAAAATGATAGGAGTTACTTGATCATCTTTAAATTCATTTCTCGTATTTTCCGAAAATTTAGCAGTTGTAATAAAAATACCCACCGCTTGAGCTCTTCCTGCTACACAATATAATTCCCTTACATCTTTAACTCTTATACTGGTGGACGGCTTGTATCGTTTAGCTTGTACATAATACCTCCTAAAATCTTGTCCTCCCAAATCACCAATTCCGGTACGGATTGCAGTTAAATCTCTACCACCATCACGTGAGCGTTGAGTAACAACAACTTCATCAAGACCTATTTTTTCAAGGTAGGTTTTCAAAAATTCTTCAAACTTATACCCGTCTGCAAAATATTTATAAAATTGCTCGATAAGGGAGTTATACTCATCATCAGATAAATCAATACTGTGTCTCATGTGCAAATCTCTTTATTGTATTTAGATGTCTCGAAGTGTACTATTTCTAGCTGTATTTTCAAGCCATTTTACATAATAATTCACTTTTTTCTTGGTATGAAGTAAGATATTAAAGTTACAAATCTTGCGATTCTCAAAAATAAACCCTAAGTATATGGTATGAAAAGTTCAAAAATGGACGACAATAATGACTAAGCAAGAGTTGGAAGAAAAAATAAAAGAGAAATTTAACTCTGTTTGTGAGAAAATATTTCGTTTAGAAATGAAATATTCAAATAATCCTGATGTAAAGGCTTCATTATCAATAATTGCCTTTACCGTAGGGGCTGTTTTTGCGGAAGCCCACATACAACTTACAGAGGGTGATGAAAGGTATCCACATGTATCAAGAGTATTAGGGCGACGCTCTAGTTCTACGCAACCGGAGTCACCAAAATTAAAACCCATGACTTTACAAGCATGTTATAACTTTATGGAAAGAACTGATAAAGCTCTGGATTTAGAAGAAAATATTATAAAAATTGCAGATCAGATTAAAAAGGAGCAATAATGTCCAAAATAGAGATTATACAAGGCTATGATGAAATATTTACGGATGATAAGCTAAACATTAAATCTAATGTCGTGGACTTTGCTCACCTTATAGAGCAAGATGTATATAAAGAAGGTGCAAGTTCAAAAGTATATTCTATATCCGCAGAGTTTGGAATTGGTAAAACATTCTTTTGCGATAAACTTCAGCAGGTATTGGAGAAAGACAAAGTAAAGGTAGGAAAACTGAATATATGGGAAATGGATTTTTATGAAAACCCTTTAATTCCTATATTAGCAGAATTAAACAAATTATATGCTAAAGAAGGTGAGCATTTACCTACAAAAATTGTTAATATGATGATGAGTTTGGGCAAAAAAGCTACAGACGTCATAAGCGAGGTTTCTTTAAGAATCGGATACAATTGCGCTATAGGGCAGTTGACACAAATGCCAGGAAGTGAAAATTTAGTAAAGGCAATGAACGAAGCTGATTTATGGAACATATGTAAAGAGAAAATTTCATCTGCAACAATATGTGATGATTATTACGAATACCAGCAGACTCTGGATAAACTGAAAAAATGTTTATTACAGTGGACATCGACACAAAAAGATAAGCCTATTGTCGTTATTATTGATGAGCTTGACAGATGTAAACCGGATTATGCGGTCAAAACATTAGAGGTATTAAAACACATTTTTGATATTCCAGGATTTGTATTTGTTTTAGCTATAGACGAGGAACAGCTTAAAAATTCTGTTCAAACATTATTCGGAACTATTAACTATGAAGGATACAAACGAAAATTTATTAATAACTCTTTTAAGCTGCCTGAACCAAATAAATTGGCATTTACTGAATATTTGTATGAGAAATCAGGAATAAATGAATATATAGAGCAAATACAAAAAGATAAAAGAGAATGGGTCTTTGCTGTAAGTATTCATAATGTTTATTTTTGTTCGCATTCTTATAGTGATTATGGAAATAGAAATAAACAAGAAATAGCCCAAGAATTTAATCAGCAGCAAACATCAGAAAAAATCATTAAAAGGTATTTTGCTGTATATAGTGAATTCTTTAATTTTTCTTTGCGAAAGATGGAACAGGTTTTTGACAGATTAACTTTGTTTGTAAAGCAGATTAGTCTAGGTAGTGAGATATTTTCTCCTGATTTGGCAGTTTTTTTGATTTGTTTGCATGAAGGTGATATAAAGATTTTTGACAGAGTAAGAAAGATTCAAAATTGTAGCAAATCTATTTGGGAAGAACTATTTGAAACAGCTGTCAGTAGCGTAGCTTATCAGATATATAAAGATGAAGCATTTAGTAAATTTAAAAAAATTAATAGAAAAATAGCACCAGAAGTGATACCTGTGGCTGCGTATTCTTATTTAATGCAGCAAGGAAATGATAATAGAGTTATTCAAGATAATGTAGATAGATTCTATATAAGCAGTCCTGATGTATGGTTATTCCAGCATGACGCAATCAATACATACGATGTTTTAAAAAACAGAGATTTTGATAAAGAGCAATTTAAGGAAAACTATTGCAAACATATAGATTTTATATCACATTTTGAATAAAAAACTTCTTTCCCTCAAGGAAAGGAAGTATTTTCCTCTACAATCTTGCGATTTGATAAATTAGAACCTAAGTATATGATAGAGAAACGTTAGAGTATGGATGAAAATATGCCAAAGGACTATGCAAATATATACAATTTATCAGGAACAGAAAAGAAAATTAAAATAGAAAATTTGTGGCGAGATAGTATTCCTGGCACAGAAGAATTAGCAGACAGCATATTAAAAAAAATTAATGAAGATGAATACCCTTATGTTTTATCGGTAGAAGCAGGCTATGGAATGGGAAAAACTCACTTTTTTAGTAGATTCTGTGAATTTGCTAAAAATAATGGATTTGATTGTATTTATATGAGTGCATGGGAAAATGATTATCAACCATCACCATTTTTATTTATATGTAATAAAATTAAAAGCTATATGGAAGAAAAAAATATAACGACAGTAAAAAGCCAATTATCAGAATTTATTGATAGTAGCAAAAGGCTTATGATGGAAACACTTAAACACGTTGATATATCTGTTAGTATAATAGACATATTTAAAATAAAAATAAAAAATTTATTCAGTAAATCTAAATTTGATCCAGTGCAAAATTTTAAGTTACAATTAAGAGAATTGATTACAACAACTCGAACAAAACCACTAATTTTAGTTATTGATGAATTAGATCGTTGTCGTCCTGATTATGCAATAAAAACATTAGAAATAATAAAACATTTCTTTGATGTTGATAATTTGTATATAATTTTACCAATAAATAAAGAAGCCATAGATTATGCCGTATCATCAATATATGGAGATAAAAATAGCAATGCCGAAAAATATTTAAAAAAAATGATTACTCAAAATCTAATGTTACCTCAACCAACACCACTTTATTATCAGAAAATTGTGAATACAATAATAACCGAAGAAAAGTTAAATAATCAACTAAGTAAGAAATATATAGAAAAAAATAATAACTATAATGGTTATGATATTATCTCTGAATGTATAGGAAAATATGCACACGCAGGAAAATTGACTTATAGGGAAACTGTAACAGTATGTGATGAATTTATAAGTATTGTTAAACAAATAAAGAAAAAAATTCATATTGAATATTTAGCTTATTTATTGTGTGATAAATATAAGCATGTACAAATTAATTTAAATATTGAACATCCTTTCAGTCATGCTAGTAGTCAACCAAAAGTTGGAAAAAAGAAAATACTAACAATAGAGCATATTTATTCGGAAGCTAATCAAATTCTGTATAGTATTCCAAACGATATACATTGGGGAAGATTACATAATTATATGTCCACACTAGCACATAATGATTCTTTTACTTCATACAAAGAGATATTCTCTTATTTTGATAAGTTAGAGGACATAAAAAAAGAAACTGTTGTATATCAGTGGCGCCCTAATATAGCTAAAAGATTGAATAATTTATATGATATGGTTGAACTATCTCGTAAAAAAATTGCAGAATATCAAAGGCAATATGGATCAACAGATGAAGATACAGAAAATCAAACATTTTACGATAAATTGTTCATGAATCCATTGTCAATATATCGAAAATAAAGTGCAGATTCTCCCAAAATCACGTTATTGCATCTTTTGGGAGCTAAAATTGCATAAGTTATTGAAAAACAAGCAAACTAGCCATAACTAGTCCGTGTAAATGGCGGGGAGAGGCTGTTTTTAATTTGACTTACACGGACTAGCCTGAAAGCCTTTCAAAATAAAGAAAAAAGCCACCTAAAAAGGTGGCTTATCTGCTATGGCTGGGGCGGCTGGATTCGAACCAACGAATGTCGGCACCAAAAGCCGATGCCTTACCACTTGGCGACGCCCCAACGTTTTCCATTCGTTTATCAACATTAAGCGACCTTCTTGCTATATGCTGTTTGCTGTCAAATATTAGCAGTTAACATTAGCACTTTCCATCACCATATATTAGCAGCTAACTCCTTGTCAATAGGTTATTTTTAGGCTTTGTGGAATTTTATTTGCTAAAAATGTAAATTCTATTTTACAAAAACTTCATTTCCGTGGATTTTGTTAATTCAAATTTACAAAAATTAATGCGGTGGTCTGAATGTCGTCGGTGTGCGTTTTGTATTGAGTTGCATATATCGTTTGCCTTCGTTTCCCTGCGTTTTGAGTGCGGAAATTGATTTTTTACGGTAAATGATGCACAAAACAGCACCACCATATTGTACGATGAGATAATAATTATATTAGGATATTTTTACTTAAAGTATTGACTTTTATAGAAATATGATATAGATTATAATATATTCTTTGTAAAAATTTAACACAGAAAGGGTTAAAATGTTAGTCGAGTTCAAATTTAGCAACTTTTTAAGTTTTAAAGAAGATGTGACTTTCTCAATGGAACCATTATCACAAAATGGCTCAAACCCAAATACAATTGATACGAACTTAAAAAAAATTCCGCAATTGTATAGAACTGCTGGCGTTTTTGGAGCTAATGCCTCTGGTAAAACTAATTTTATCAAGGCAATGGCTTTTCTCTTGTATGTTATTCAAGAAAGCTATAAAAATGGCGTTGATGGTAAATTTCCAGAAATTGAGTATTTGTTAGATGACCGCAAAGACAGACCTTCAACTTTTGAAATTAAGTTTATTGTTAACGAGCGACTTTATGAATATAAAATCGTAATGTTAGATAATAGAATTGATGCTGAAAGCTTATATTTCTATCCTATATCGCAGACATCATCAGCTAGAGCTAATCGAGTATTTGATAGAAAATACGATGGACAAGGTAAATATATATTTGAAAAAATGTCGGGAATTCTTCAAAGCTGGTCTGATGAAACTATTGCAACCAGATTGTTTTTATCAGAGATAGTTAATAATAGAAAATGCCAAGTAAAAGAAATTCAAGAAGTATATGAATGGCTGACTAAAACACTTTTGGTTATGGATAGAAAAGTATTATCCTCAGTATTTTCATTGGATCAGATTGCTGTTGGTGAAGGTAAAGAGATAATTAGCTTGCTGAAAAAAGCTGATTTAGGATTGGAAGACATTAAAGTAGAGAAAATGTCAGCAGAAGATTACATAAAGTATTTGCAAGCACATAATAAAACAATACCACCGCAAGCTGTAGAAAAGTTACTTTCAGGTCAAGTGGTGTTGTTAAATGCAAAGAGCTATCACAAAACAGAAAATGGCTCGTTGCGTGAGTTTGATTATGAAAAAATGGAATCAGCAGGTACGCAATCCTTTTTATCGTTGGTTGGTCCATTTTTGAAAGCCATTAAACAAGGACAAGTTGTTTTAGTTGATGAATTAGATGTAACATTGCATCCGTATTTAGTTAAATATTTTGTGGAAATGTTTAATGATAGAAGAATAAATGATAATAACGCTCAATTGATATTTACTTCACACGCTCATTATTTGATGGATGGTGAACATCTTTCAAGAGACCAGATATGGCTTACAAGTAAAGAACTTAATAAAGGATTTTATTCCGATTTGTATTCATTAAGTGATTTCAAACAACTAACAAGGAAAAATGCTGCATTTCAAAATGCTTATTTAGATGGCATTTATGGCGCTGTTCCGATTGTGGAGAAATTGTAATGGCACGCAGACAAAATACGAAAATTCAAAATAAACTTCCTTATAAGTTGTATTACTTTGTATGTGAAGACGAAAAATCAATGCCTTACTATTTGAAAGGGTTGAAGCAAAAATATGATGGTAAAATTGTCATAAAATACAAAACGTCCCACGGAAAAAATGCCTTATCAGTGCAAAAGGAAGCAAAAAAGCTACAAACGGAAATTAAAAATACTGGTGCATATGCAAATGGATATAAAATTGTAGCTTGTTTTGATAAAGATAATAATAAAATTGAGGATATATCTGAAATTATCTCTAAAAATGAAAAGTCAGAGGTTATGGCAACGATATATAACAATCCTTGTTATGAATATTGGTTATTATTGCATATTAAGCCAACTGCACAAGGTTTTACCAGTTCAGAGCAATGTTGCCGTGAAACAATGAAAGAAATCAATACACATTATAATCAGAACTTTGTGGACTTGGATAAGTTCAAAAGCGCTGAAAACATTTTTAATATTGTGGGTGATGATTTACCAAAAGCTATTCAAAATGCCAAGTCATTAAAGTTAAAGGACTATAATAGCACATATACCAACGCCCATGTCATTTTTGAAAAACTTATTGATGAAGCCAATATATAATATCGTTTGCCTTCGTTTCCCTGCGTTTTGAGTGCGGAAATTGATTTTTTATGATAAATGATGCACAAAACAGCACCATCGCATTGTATGACGAAAAAACGCAGGGGAATTGATATTGATATATTTTAGCTTGCGGTGGTTCTAAAAATAATAGTTTCATTTTTTAGCGATAATTGTTTCATTTTTGCAACTATTATCTTGATTCCGTGAAATAATTGTATAGGGGTTTGCCTTCGTTTTAATAAGTTTTGAGTGCAGATGGTCGCAAAATATGTGCAACTTGTCGTAAAATCCCTGCGATGCATTTGTATGGTTAAAAAATGAGTATTAACTTATACCTAGAGTTTTACTAATAACTGCTGTCAAAAGTTTCTTACCAACATCAGCAGCAACACCAAGTGATAAATCTTTTATTTTACGGACTACTGTATCATTTTCCAAAGCTTTTAAGAAGTCTAATCCTTGGGAAGTGATTCGAAGTTGTGCTCTATTTGCTGGTGTTGGACGACTATATCTTGGACCAACAAAAAAACAATAACCTAATTCTTCAATCAACTTGGTATCTCTTGCTAAAAAGAAATGTCCTACAAATTTATCATTAAATGGCTCTGTAGCACCAATCTTTTCTTGAATTTGTTTAGCAAAAGTATCTAAAAGCATATAGTAGTTTTCGTTGTCTGCCAGTGTTTGTAGCATAAGTTTTATCAATTCCATATCTTGTTTCATTATTTTACTCCTTGCATTTAACTTAAGCATAAACAGAAATGATTATCAATATAAAATTAACTTTTAACGATTATTTTTTTACATTAGCCCTCAATTTTTTAATAATTTATAAAGCAAATTTTTCTTAAAATATAAATAGTTAATTAACTATTTATTAAGGATTTGTTATGGCTAAAGCATCAAAAAGCGAGTCTAAGACTTCGTATCAAGAAGAATTGTGGAATGCTGCAGATAAATTAAGGGCGCAATCAAGTTTAAAAACCAATGAGTTTTCAACACCTGTTTTGGGGTTGATTTTTTTGAAATATGCTGATTGGCGTTTTGAAAAAGCTCTTGAAGATGTTCCTCAAACTCGTGGAAGAAGTGCTGTAACTCTTAAAGATCATATTGTTGCATCAGGAGCATTGTACATACCAGAAAAAGCAAGGTATAAATATCTGCTTAATTTACCCGAGAGTGAAAATATCGCCAAAGCTGTCAACGACGCAATGAGCTTAATTGAAAATGAAAATAGTTTAGTTTTAGCTGGTGTGCTATATAAAAATTATCAACGCCTAGGAAGTTCTCTTCTTCGAGATTTATTAAAGAAATTCAATAATATAGATATATCCCGTATTAAAGGTGATGCTTTTGGTAAAATTTATGAATACTTTTTAGGTAAATTTGCGAGCGCCGAAGGACAGCGTGGTGGTGAATTTTATACACCTACATCATTAGTACGCTTGATTGTTGAAATATTAAAACCTATAAGGGGCAATGTATATGATCCAGCCTGTGGTAGTGGTGGTATGTTTGTTCAATCAAGTGAATTTATTAAACGTACTCAAAAAAATGACCCTAATGAACTGATACGTGTATATGGACAAGAAAAAGTTGAAGAAACAGCTAAACTTTGCAAAATGAATTTAGCAGTTCATGGACTGGAAGGAAAAATTGTCACTGAGAATACAATGGAACGAGATGCCTCTTTGATTCCAGCAGGAAAAGACGATAAAGGGCAAGATATTTACACAGATACATACGGTAAAATGGATTTTGTGATGGCAAATCCACCGTTTAACGTATCGGGTGTTGATAAAGAAAAAATCAAAAATGATAAACGTTATGCGTTGGGATTGCCTAAAGTTGATAATGCCAATTACTTATGGATTCAATGTTTTTATTCTGCCTTATCAAAAACTGGTCGAGCTGGTTTTGTGATGCCAAATTCCGCAAGTGATGCCAGACAGAGCGAACAAACAATCAGAGAAAAAATTATCAAAGCAAATGCTGTTGATGTGATGGTATCAGTTGGTTCCAATATGTTTCATAACGTTACTTTGCCTTGCACATTATGGTTTTTGGATAAAGGTAAAAAAGACACTGAACGTAAAGATAAAGTTTTGTTCTTAGATGTGAGAGAAATATATACCCAAGTTGACCGTGCCCACCGTGAATTTACCGAAGAACAAATTGAGTTTATAACCAATATTGTTAAGCTGTATCGTGGTGAAGAACCTTGTTTTGTTGAAGGTAGTAAAGCTAAAATAAAACAATATTTTCCAGATATGCAATACAAAGATATCAAAGGTTTATGTAAAGTTGCAACACTTGAGGAAATCGAAAAACAAGGGTGGAGCTTAAATTCTGGTCGTTATGTTGGTGTTGCTGATAATGCCGAAGAAGAATATGTTTTTGAAGATAAACTCAAGGAATTAAATAACGAACTTGAAAAATTGAACAACTAAGCACACGAATTAGAAACGAAAATTGCTCTTAATGTGAAAGAATTGTTAGGAGCATAGAAATGAAAGAAGTTGTTTTTGAAAGTTTATATGCAGAGCCTTCTCGTAATGGTTTGACTAAGCCTCGAAGCGTTCGAGGAACTGGATACAAAATGATTAATATGGGAGAGTTATTTGCATATGGACGAATTAATAATCCTGTAATGGATTTGGTTCCATTAACATCAAAAGAATTGCAAAATTTTCAGGTAAAAAAAGGGGATTTGTTATTTGCTAGGCAGTCATTAATTGCCTCTGGTGCTGGGAAATGTTCAATTGTTATAGACTGTCCAGTTATTACCGTGTTTGAATCACATTTAATAAGAGTCAGATTAAATCCAGAAAAATGTAATCCATTATTCTATTATTATTACTTTTCATCTCCTATAGGTATTGAAAAAACACAATCTTTGGTATCTCAAGTCGCTGCTGCTGGAATTAGAGGAAGTGAATTAGCTAAGTTAAACGTTCACTATATTGAGAAGAAGTATCAAGATAAAATAGCTAAAATTCTTTCAAATTATGATGATTTGATTGAGAATAACAACAAACGCATCAAAATTTTGGAAGAAATGGCGCAGAAAATTTATAAAGAATGGTTTGTTGACTTCAAATACCCAGGACACGAAACCGCTACATTCAAAGATACCGAACTTGGTAAAATTCCAAGCGATTGGAGATATAAAGCAATCAGTGATGTGTTAGCATGTAGCATTGGCGGTGGTTGGGGAAATGAAATGAAAAGTGGAGAATATACTGAAAGTGCCTATGTTATAAGAGGCACAGATATTCCAAATTGTAGAAATGGAAATATACAAAATTGTCCTTTAAGATATCATACACAATCAAATATTAAAAGCCGTTTATTACAAGAAAACGATATTATATTTGAGGTCTCTGGTGGAAGTAAAGGACAACCTGTAGGTCGGTCTTTACTTTTGAATAAGTATTTATTTAAGCAATTTAGTGATAACGTTATTTGCGCTAGTTTTTGCAAGTTACTAAGAGTTGATTCTAAGTGTGCATCTCCAGAATATGTATACTTGCATTTGTTAAATATATACAAAAATGGTGAAATAGAGAAATATCAAACACAATCAACTGGTATAATCAATTTTAAATTTACTGTTTTTCTGGAAAAAGAACAAATTCTTATTCCTGATAACAATATATTACATCTATTCAATACACAAATAATTCCGCTTTTTGATAAAATATCTTTATTAGGATACCAAAATTCTATTCTTAAGCAAACTCGTGATTTATTACTACCTCGTTTAATGTCTGGTGAAATTAATGTAGAGAATTTGGAGATTGCCTGATGTGGTTAAGCAATGCAGGGATTAGTTTTGTTTGCAATTTGATTACTGGTAACTCTGGATTGACAGCGGTTAAAAGTAAGGAATTTATATTGGAGTTTATAAACAAACATATTGATGATATTATAAATTTTGATGATTATTGTGCTGAAAATAATTTATTAGATGAAAAGGATGCATTGCAATCTTATTGCCAAACTGTAATCAAACAGATAAAAGGTTGTAGCAAACTTACAATGCTTGTCGAAGATTTGTTAAATAATCGAAACTTCTTTGTGGATAAAACTGTTGTACCTACTGAAACTTATTCTACTGAAGAAGCTGTCTTTGCATTTAACCAAAATATGTCTGAGCTAAATGACAATGATTTGCCACGTGATCCGTATAATATAAAACTCATCAATAAAAAATATAAAGTAACAAGTGTTGATGATTTGATTGTTGATTTTCGAATTATAGAAGAAAATGATGATTTAAGTAATTACAGCTTAATTAATCAAACATCTGAAAAATGTATGAAACGTTTGCATGAGAGAGATTATACTGGCACAATTACGGTTGCTAGGACGTTATTGGAACAATTAACTAGAGAGATTATCATAAAACAAGGAAAAAGTTTCGATGATAACGATGATATAAAAACACTCGTAAATAAGTGTTTGAAAAGTTTAGATTTTGATATTAGTCAAATGCCTAATGATTTAAAAGAAATTTATGGCAAAGTTAATAGTGGTTTTTCTACGATATCTCAAGGTTTGGGACGTATGCGAAATTGTATGAGTGATTCGCACAGTTCTACTTGCATTGCAACTGAAAATGATGCTATCTTAGCTATAAATGTTTCAAGAACAATGTCATCATTCTTGTTAAACAGATACTGTTTACTACATAATGGAGCATAATAATGGCAACTGGACTGAATGAAATACCAATGGAAATTGCTGCCTTGGATAGAATTATTGAACAAGGCTATGAAGCCGTTGATTGTGGTATCGAAACTTTTGGTGAAAATGCGACTTTAGGGCGCAAAACCCCCGAAGATGTTGTTCTTCTCGATAGATTAAAGCAAAAAGTTATTAATTTAAATCCAGAACTACCGATTGAAGCTATTGATGATGCCTTAAATACGTTATTGCAAAGTAAAGCCAATTTAACCTTAGTTGATGCCAATAAATTTTACTACAACTTACTTAAAAATGGTGTTGATGCTACTTTCAAAGATGAATATGGCATTGAAAAAGAAGACAAAGTTAAAATAATCGATTGGCAAAACCCAGAAAACAACGACTTTTTGATTACCAGACAATTTAAAATTTCTGGTGAAATGTATAATTGCAGAGCTGATATGGTTTTGTTTGTTAATGGGTTACCTTTGGTATTTATTGAACTGAAAGCAAGCCATAAACATCTTGAAAATGCCTATAATGATAATATCAAACACTATTTAGATGCCATACCGCAAGCATTTTATTACAATGCATTTATCGTTATATCAAACGGAACAGAAACAAAAATAGGTTCAATAACTTCACCGTTAGAACACTTTTCGGATTGGAAGAAAATCAATGATGAAGGTGAAGCTGGGGTTATTTCTTTGGATACTGTTATCAAAGGTGTGTTTAATAAGAAAAATTTGTTGGATATTATTGAAAACTTTATTCTCTATCAAAATACGACGAAAGGATTAATTAAAATCGTTGGTAAAAATCACCAATTTTTAGGTGTAAATCGTGCTTTTCGTAAGATTGATGACGAAGAAGTCCGCAAAACAAAGAAACTCGGTGTATTTTGGCATACTCAAGGTAGTGGTAAAAGCTTCTCTATGGTCTTTTTAGCTCAAAAAGTGTTGCGTAAAATCGAGGGAAACTGGACATTTTTGATTGTGACCGACCGTGATGACTTGGATACGCAAATATATAATAACTTTGTAGATACTGGAGCTGTCACCGAAGATAACGTTAGAGCCAACAGTAAAAATAATTTAAAGAAGTTGTTATCCGAAGACCACCGTTATGTATTTACGATGATTCAAAAATTCCAAGGTGCTGAAAAAATATCAGACAGAAGTGATATTATTGTCTTCACTGATGAAGCGCACCGTTCCCAATATAATAAGTTGGCTATGGATATGCGAAAAGCTTTACCAAATGCTTGTTTCTTAGCTTTTACAGGAACGCCTTTAATTCGTGGTGATGAAAAAACAAAAGAAGTTTTCGGGGATTATACGAGTATTTATAATTTTGAACAGTCTATTTTAGATAAAGCAACTGTGAAGTTATATTATGAAAACAGACGACCAGACCTTCAAATTGTTAATCCCAATATGGAAGAAGAAATACAAGCGATTATTGATGAAGCCGAACTAACAGAAGAGCAAGAAGAACGTTTTGCCAGTAAGTACGCTAATATGTATCAAGCAATAACTCGTGATGACCGTCTTGATAAGGTTGCACAGGATATTGTTACACATTTTATGGGACGTGGTTATATGGGAAAAGCGATGTATGTTGCTATTGATAAACCGACCGCAGTTAGAATGTGTGATAAGGTTCAATATTTTTGGAAAGAACACATCAAAGAGCTTGAAAAAGAATTGAAATCTGCTGATGATGAACAACGTAAATATTTGCAGAATAAAATCGATTATATGAAAGAAACCGATATGACCGTTGTTGTATCAGCTTCACAAAATGAGATTGAATATTGCAAAAAACGTGGCGCAGACATAACACCATATCGTTTACGTATCAACAAAGAAGGTGTTAAAAATATCGAAAATCGCTTTAAGGATGCTGATGATCCTTTGCGAATTGTGTTTGTATGTTCTATGTGGATTACTGGTTTTGATGCTCAATGTGTTTCAACAATGTATTTAGATAAGATTTTAAAAGATCATACCTTGATGCAAACCATCGCCAGAGCTAACCGTGTCGCTAAAGGTAAAAATAATGGTATAATTGTTGATTACATAGGTATTTTTAATGCACTTCAAAAAGCCTTAGCTGTTTATGGTAATGTATCAGTCGGTGATACGGAAGTTGATGACAATCCTGCTATTGAAAAAGCTGAACTTATACGGTTGCTGGATATGTCATATAAACGTATGCAAGAGTTTTGTCAGTTGCACAAGATAGATGTTGAAACCATTATCAACGAGAAAGATACGTTTAAGAAAATTGCTTATTGTGATGATGCTGTTGAAATAATTTTAGAAAACGATAAGATAAAAGCTGATTTTCAAAACAATGTAGCAGAATTGAAAAAGCTGTTAAAGGCAGTTTTACCAGATGTTGCAGCTGAACAATATATAGAGCAAATTTTGGTTGTATCAGTCATATCAGCCAAAATAAACTCTAAAATTTCACCGCATATATCTGATGAAGATATTGAACTATTGGCAGATAAAGTCCGTGAAGTGTTAAATAAATCAATCAAAGTAGCTGATTATCAAATAGAAGAAAAGAATGGTTTTGATTTAACTAAAATTGATTTTGATTTATTGAGAAAACGTTTTGCCGAAGGAAAGCGAAAGACTGTTATTGAACAGATAAAAGCTGGTATTCAAGCTCGAATTATGGATATGGCTAAGTTGAATAAAAACCGTCTTGAATTTATGAAGAAGTATCAAGAGCTACTTGATACATATAATAGCCAAGATGCTAACCTTGAACAATTTTTCAATGAGTTAATACGATTTACTCAAGAGTTAACTCAAGAAGAAAAACGTCATATTGAAGAAAATTTAACCGAAGAAGAATTGGCTGTGTATGATATTTTGATGAAGCCAGCACCCGAACTAACTAAAGAAGAAATTAAAACGGTTAAACAAACAGCCAAAGAGCTTTTAGCAACCTTAAAACGTGAAAAATTGGTTGCTGGTTGGCGAAGAATGCAATCAGCCAGAGCCAAGGTTAAAGTTGCAATCAACGATATATGCGATAAGTTTTTGCCAAGTAAATATGATGAAATAATTTTCAAAGAAAAATGCGACGACCTTTATATGCACTTCTATGATAACTATCAATCAGCTACCCAGAACGTATATGTGATGAATTAAAATTAATAGGAGACTAAGTATGAGAGCTAATGACGAATATTTATTGCGATTTATGGAAGGTCACGATAAACGCTTTACTATCCCAATCTATCAAAGAAATTATGATTGGCGTAAAGCTCATTGTGAAACGTTATATAATGATATTCGAAAGGTAATGCAACACAAAAAAGATTACTTTATTGGCTCTATAGTTTTACTTCAAGATAGTATGAATGAAGCATTGATTATTGATGGACAACAGCGTATTACAACTGTATCTTTATTATTGCTTGCTATGGCTAATTACCTTAAGAATAATAATGGTGATGCTAGCTTAATAGAACAAATTACTGAAACATATTTAGTTGACAAGTATGCCGAAGAAAATAAAAGAATAAGGTTAAAGCCTGTTCATCAAGATAACCAAGCTTTTGAAAAGTTATTTACTAATAATAGAGATGATTTTATTCTAAACTCTAATGTTACTATAAATTATGATTACTTTTATAATAAAATTACCACAGAAGCAAAAAACGGTTTGAATATTCGGGAATTTTTCGAGGCAATAAAACTTTTAAGGATTGTTAAAATTGAATTGACAATAAACGTTGATAATCCTCAAGAGATTTTTGAAAGTTTAAATTCTACTGGTAAGCAGTTAGAAGATTCCGATTTAGTTAGAAATTTTATTTTGATGCGCCAAGATGCAAGAACTCAAGAATATTACTATAATACATACTGGCATAAAATAGAACAAAACACTAATCCAGAAATGAATGATTATATTCGAAATTATCTGACTTATAAATTGAATAATGTACCAAACCAGAACTTAGTTTATAAAACATTTAAGGATTTTGTTTATGAAAAATATGATATTAATTCGATGGAAAGTTTATTGAGTGAGCTTTTAGAATTTTCTCAATATTTTAATAAAATAAGGACAGCAACTACAGATTCAGAAGAAGCTAATACAACACTTAAATATATAAATAAGCTAAAAGTTACAGTATCATATCCATTTTTATTTGATGTGTTTTATTTGTATTATCATCAAAAGATTACAAGAGAAGAATTTGAAGAGATCTTAAAGATAATTGAAAACTACACTTTAAGGCGTGCAGTTTGTGATGTTCCATCTAATGCATTAAATAAAATTTACGCTTCTCTTGCTAGGGATATTCAAAAAAATCCAAATAGTTCAGATAGTTATGTCGAAACTATGAAGTTTATTTTATTGAGCTACAAATCATCTAGTAAAAGATATCCAGATGACGAAGAATTTTATGCTAAATTTATCGAGCGTGATTTATATAATAATCGTCTATATCGTATTTATATTTTAGAAAAATTAGAAAATTATAATAACCGAGAAAAAGTTAATGTTGAACAATTAATCCAAAATAATGAAATAAGCATAGAGCACGTTATGCCTCAAACATTGACTAAAGAATGGAAAGTTGCCTTAGGTAGTAATGCAGATGAAATTTACCAAAAATACTTGCATACAATAGGTAATTTAACTTTGACTGGCTATAATTCGAAATATAGTAATAAAACTTTTGAAGAAAAGAAAACTATGGAAAATGGTTTCTTAGAAAGTAGATTATATTTAAATAAATATATTGCTCAGCAAGATGCATGGAATGAAGATACAATAAAAAAACGTGCAGATTTGTTAACACATAGAGCAATTAATGTTTGGAGTAATATAACTACAAAATATGAATTAGATAAGAAGCCAGCAGAGTATATATACTTATCCGAGGATTTTGACTTTACTGGACATAAGCCAGAAAAGTTTGTATTTTTGGGTGAAGAATATTCAGTTAATGATTGGGCTGTATTATATCGCAAAATATTAGAAATTTTCTATAATTTGGATCCTTCTATAATGATTAATATGAGTCAAGACAATAATATTAATAATATATCAATTGAAGAATCTAAAATGCGAAAGCCGTATAAATTAGATGATATATACATAGAAACCAATTTAAGCACTAAAGATATTTGTAATATGATTAAAATGATTATAGAAACATACAAACTAGAAGAAACTGATTTAGGGATTTTGTTAAGACGTTAGATTGATATAAAAAAAGAGTGGTTGGTTTAATCCTTCCACTCTTTGTCAGCTATGTCGATTTAACATAACGAAATCCTTTCAAGCAACCTTACCAGTAATAGTATTGGTTACGAACAATATTTTTGGCTTGTTGTAGCAAGCATTCTGTAATGAAGCACTGGGCTGTGATGTTTAAAACATCATTCCAATTGTGCGCTTGGGTAAGACTATGTGCTGAATTAATCCTTGATGCCCAAGTCATAGCGTCTAACATTGTATACAAATAACTCACCTCTCTTTCAATATATTAAAGTTAACTAATCGATATGACCTATATATCGATTTTCTGTATAAATGATATACAGTGTAGATAATGCTGTCAAGATGTGATTTTGTAAGAGTTTTGGCTTTTTTTGCATTTTTCGATTTAAGGCAGTGTTTACCTATGCACTGTAATGAAATCGTGGCGATGGTTGGGAGAGTGCTTACATTCTTTTGGGTGCGACTTGGGAATTGTCAAAACAAGCTTTCCACAGTATTTACAGCGAAATTTTTCTACGGACAGAAATCTAATAAGCCGTTGCAGAGCTTCCGTAAATGAATTTTTGGACATTTGAACCTCCTTGTTGTTTCGTTTTTTATATATTCAAAATTATTAAAACTTTTATTTAAGCATCTGAAATAGCATAATATTTTTTAAAACCTCTGTTGACAACTAAAAAGATATGTGATATGATAAATACATAATGAAAGTTGAAAACTCGAAATAATCGACTTTCATTATAAATCACCGAAAACCTTAAATATCGGTTCTGCACGTAGCAATGCAGAAAAGGTCGTTTATGGTTTAACGGTGTGAAAGGGCAAGGTGTGTGATGATTTTATTTTATTGTCGAAGTAAAGTAAATTTGGGCATCATCATTGCACCTTGTCTGGAGCGTCAGTCGAAAGATTGGCGCTTCTTTTGTTTTAAATTCAATCTTTATAGGAGAAAAAATATGTCTGAAACAAAATATCCCGACATTACTGTTAACATTATCGGGCAAAACGGTAACGCTTTTTACATACTTGGTATCTGCAAAAGGGCGATGGAGCGTGCAAAACTTCCGCAAACAGAAATTGATGCTTTTATGACCGAGGCAATGAGCGGTGACTACGACCACTTACTCGCTACGGTTATGTCTTGGTTTGCAGTTGAATAAGGAGTGCGTGCAATGGAAAACAAAATAAATATTAAAAAAGTCGCTGCATTAAACGATAGCTTGCGAAAGACCTTTACTGGTGGACGTGTGCTGTTGACAATCGGTTTTCGTTCATTACCCGAAGACGAACAAGCCGAGGTATTGCAAAAGGTTCGGACATTTAATGATT
>JAZSBR010000021.1:0-2054 GCA_045602545.1 Alphaproteobacteria bacterium | reverse complement strand
GTGACGATCTTTCTCCCGTAGGATCAATCGGTTGCATACAAGAAGGTCCGAAATAATATGCCTCATAAACCTTATCTGACGGTTCCGGATCCGTTGCCTTCTTAAAACGTTTATCTCCCACAGGCTGAGTTGCAAAAGGAACTCCCTTCCATGCAATAACATCATCTTTTTTGGTGCCGACAAAAATGCCGTTTTGACAATCAGCCGCCAAACTTTTATCATATTCGCCGGTTATTTGCTGATTGGGGTGATATTCTTCTATCTTGTTACTTTCCTGCCATTGTGCTTGCGTTTTGTATGGAGAAACACTATTTTCCCCATAACAAACATTGCTGATGCCACTCAATACCAAAACGGCTGCACTTAAAATAGTTAATTTTGACATATTGTCCTCCTGTTATATTTTCATTACGGGATAATGCTATATTTTTTTATTAAAATATGCAATGCTTTATATCATTTTATTAAAAAAAATTGACTATATAAAAACATCCCCTTAAAAGATGTTTTCTTTAAAGGGGGTGCTTTTAAGCTTGTTACAGAAAACTGCGTTCACTTGACACATTTAGTGATTATTCTTTTTGCTTTCAATCTCTTCTGCCGCCTTTTGTTTTGCAGCAAACGCATTATTTATATAGCGTTGATAAATTTCCGGATATTTCTCTGCGACTGCTAACAATTGTTCAGCAAACGCATTGAAATAACGAAATCGATTGCTGCTTCTCATCATTTTTAAAGCCGCATCCACACGCTCTTTCTCAGGGTTGGTTTCAACGCGCATATTATCACCAATCATCATCTTTTGACGTGTTTCATTATTGTAAACCGGCCAAGCATATTTTTCGGTAGACGGATTACCCGTTTTTGCAAAATTGGCAATCATTTTTTGAAATTCCAAGGCCAAGTCTACCTCTTCTTTGGTGCCCTTCACATCAACTCCGTCAAAGGTACCGAACATATAATAACAGTCTATGGCATGCGCCGCTCCCAAATATTCAGGATAGTCATATTTCTTTTCAAAAGTATAACTGTAACCGACACCGCCGCTTTTAGCATGTTCTAAGGCTTGATAGGTATTGCCGACGGAAAGTGTTTTATCATCCATATAACGTCTGGCAATTTCTTTACCGGAATAACCTAAATTTTCCAAAGCTTTTTTATACTGTGACAAATCCGTTTTGAATTCTTCTGTTTCCAGACTTTCATCCATATCAATTGACACCTGACAAACAGCATCGAACATCTGTTCATCACCTAAGAAAACACCTTGAAAATAACGGAATTCATCAGCAGTATGTCCCTGCATAATGATTAAATCCTTAGTCATCCCGTCTTCCCAAGGTTTGAAAGGATCATTTGGTATAAATTTACCGTCACGAACAACCAAATTATATATATTTATGGCATTTTTATCCCAATAGTCATGAATTGTTTTGAAGTCAATTTGCTGTAAATCTTTGACTGTTTTTACTTTCAGGTCTTTTTTGAGAGCTTCCGGCAGATCTGAAGTTTTTTCTATATCATTTCCGCCATTAACCGAACCGCTCATCGGGATTGCTTTTTGAAATAAACCTTTTGCTTCAGGCAAAGTACAAAGTGTTGAAACGGCTGACCCGCCGGCTGATTCACCTGCAATCGTAATATTATTCGGATCACCGCCGAAAGCCGCGATATTTTCCTTAATCCATTTAAGTGCTTGGACTAAGTCGAAAATACTATTATTGATAGATGTTTCGTATCCTTTGCCGTCAGGGAATCCCGAAAGGTTAATTATTCCCATCATGCCAACACGATAGGTAACCGTAACCAATATCACATCAGGGTTATGCTGAGCAAAAAACTGTCCGTTGTATAGCGGGTCGGAAGTTCCGCCTTGCAACCAACCACCCCCGTGGATAAACACCAAAACCGGCTTTTCTTTTTCCCCATTAACATTTTTCCAAACATTCAAATTCAAGCAAGCTTCGCTCTGCTCATAAAGTGACGATCTTTCTCCCGTAGGATCAATCGGTTGCATACAAGAAGGTCCGAAATAATATGCCTCATAAACCTTA
>JAZSBR010000020.1:0-16497 GCA_045602545.1 Alphaproteobacteria bacterium | reverse complement strand
ATTCTAACCAACTGAACTACGCCCCCATCAGGTAATTGGTCTTATATATAATAAAATTTTAAATTGCAACAGTTTTTTTTATTTTTTTTCATTTTTTATCAAAGTTGTGGAAAAACTGCATTTTTTGACGGATAACTTTATAATCTGCTTGCATACATATAGCAATTGTAGCATTATCTCCTCATTATAAAATAGGTTTAGTATGGCTGAGTTTAAAAGATTAAGAAAAAAATTGCGCAGACGTCGCATTGAAATGTTGCTCCTTATAGGTTATGCAGCGGCAATTACTTGTGCTTTATTCGTTTCTTTATTAAATAAACAAGCCCCATTGGAAGAAAAACAAATCGTTGCCGCTGAAGAAGATTATGACTTTTCTTCAGATTTTATGACCCCTGCTTTCAATGATGCCGTAAAAAATAATCCGTTTGATGAGTTGTTTGCTGATATTAACAATATAAACCTGCTCAGCAACTCCGATATTATCAATGATAAACTTTATGCCTCGGATACAAATCAAGATAACGTTTTACTTCCTCCACCGGCAAAGCCGAAATATGTTAAAGAGCTTGAAGGAATTTATCAAAAAGAACGTCGCGTTGTTATGATAAATAAGGGTGATAATTTTATCGGAATCTTAAGCAATCTCGGAATGGATTATCAAAGCGCCACAAACTCTTATAATACATTGAAAAAAGTTTTTGATGCGCGCAAACTGCAGGTCGGTCAACATTTTGAAATTGTGGCTACTTATGATGTGCATACGCGTGATTTGGAATCGCTTGATTATTTAATGATTGAGCCGGTACGCGGAACCCGCTATATTTTGGAACGCAACGAGTATGACCAATTTGAGGCAAAAGTTGAACAAGAAGAATTTGCTTATGAAATCAAAAATGTTAGCGGGACAGTCGGCGGCGGTGTTATAAATTCACTTAATTCCGCAGGACTTCCTTTTAAACTGGCCAACAAGATTCCTCCTATGTTTTCACATGTTATTAACTTCAGTCGTGACATCAAAAAGGGCGATTCGTTTGAAGTTAAATATGAGGTTCATAAAGACAGCAATGATGAAATTGTTAAAATCGGTGATATTCTTTATGCCAAATTCCACGTCGGGAATCGTGATTTTAAGCTGTATCGCTATAAAGGTCGTGACGGAAATGTTGCTTATTATGACCAAAACGGCGGCGCCAAAAAGAAAGGATTGGATAAAAAACCTTTGGCTATGCGCAATGCTCGCGTTTCTTCATTATTCGGTTATCGTCGCCATCCTGTTTATAAAGACAGACGTTTCCATGGAGGTGTTGATTATGCCGCTCCTTCGGGAACTGCGATTTACGCCAGCGGAGCCGGCACAATTGAAATGGCTCGCTATGTTAACGGATATGGTAACTATATCAAAATCCGCCACAATTCGGAATATGAAACGGCATACGGTCATATGAGCAGATTTGCTTCAGGCATGCGCCCGGGTGTCAGAGTTAAGCAAGGTCAGGTTATCGGTTATGTCGGAAGTACCGGACGTTCAACCGGCCCGCACCTTCACTTTGAAATTTTGCGCAAAGGTCAGAGAATTGACCCTCTTAAAGCTAAGGTTGCAACAGGTAATGATTTAACCGGAAGTCAGTTGGCTGAATTCAAACGTATTGTTAAAAATATTGATAATAGTGCCAAAGCTGAGGTTGAGCAAAAAGATGTTGATTTGAAAGTCGCTGTTGAAGAGAGCAATTCAGTCCAAGAAAGCAGTAACTCAAAAATAGGTGTCAAAAAGATTATAATGCCTGTTAAAAAGAAGCCTTTGACTAAGCAATCCGTGCAAAATACCAATAACATTCCTGCCGGGAAAAAAATTATCAATCCGGTTAAGCGCAAACCGCAATATCGCAGGAGATAATTTTTTTATCCTTAAAAAGACTTGATATTTTTTTCTTTTGCGCCTAAATTTATGCATATAGTCATCAAGGACGTAGATAATGGATAATTTACCTGAATTGCGTGATATTCATCTTCCGGACCAAGGAGTTTCTTTTTTCCCGCTTGCTTACGGCTGGTGGATAATTTTGGGTGCTGTTATTGTTGCCGTCTTGCTGGTTTGGCTGATTATACAAATTCGCAAACAAAGCAAAAAACTTTATGCTACATATCTTCTTAATAAATTTGCCAAAGAAAATAATATCAAATCAGCTGTTGCCATGTCGGAAATTTTGCGCCGAATATGCTTAAAAAAATATCCTGAGGCGGTTGCTTTCAGCGGTCAAAACTGGTCAGATTTTTTATTATCAAAAAGCCGGAAAAAATTAAGCGAAAAATCACTGCTATTGTTGCAAACAGCGCCATATATAAAAGAAGATTGTGATGATTTTTCAGCACAGGATATTATTGAATTGCGCAAATTTTGCCATGATTGGGTAGGAGAAAATTTATGATAAATTTTGCTTATCCTTGGTTTGCAGTATTGATTTTATTACCATTTTTGGTCCGTTTATTATTTCCCAAAATCAGAAATGACGCAAATGATGCCCTTAAAGTCCCGTTTATAAATGATTTACGTGATATTTCAGCTAAAGCAAAATCATCTGTCGGACGCGGGCAAACAAAAATAAAAAAGTTTTTTTCTTCCTTGTTTTTGATGCTTGCTTGGTTGTTATTGGTTGTAGCTTTGATGCGTCCGCAAATAGTCGGCGAACCTTTGGCAATAAAGAACAACGGGCGAGATATTTTGCTTGTTATGGATATTTCAACTTCAATGAATGAGCGTGATTTTGCATATCAACAACGTTATTATGACAGATTAAGCGCCGTAAAGTTCGTGGTTGAAAAATTTATTGATGACCGCACAGAAGACAGAATCGGCTTAGTTTTATTCGGAACAAGAGCCTACTTGCAGGCTCCGCTGACTTATGACAAACAAGCCTTGAAAGAAATTTTGCACAATATGGAAGCCGGTATGGCCGGAAAATCAACATCTATCGGTGATGCCATCGGTGTGGCTTTGAAAAATCTTGTTACTAATGATGCCGAAGATAAAGTAATAATTTTGTTGACAGACGGTGAAAATAATGACGGAAAACTCTCTCTGGCTGAAGCTATAAAGCTGGCAAAAGATGAAGATGTTAAAGTATATACAATCGGTGCCGGCGCTGATGAAAAAGCTTTTTTCGGCGGTTTTTTTACTCTTCCGATGACTTCCGCGCTTGATGAAGCAGGATTAAAAGCTCTGGCAGATGAAACAAAAGGAAGATATTTCAGAGCAAAAGATGTGAACTCGCTGATTGAAATATATAAAGAAATCGAGGCGCTCGAGCCTACGGAAAAAGAAGCTCGTTTTGTGCGTGAAGTAAAAGAACTTTATTATCTGCCGGCAACAGGCGCCTTGATTTTACTTTATCTTTTCTTCGGGCTTAATTTTTTAAGAAGGAGAAGAAAAAATGATTGAATTTTTGAACAATTTTCATTTTTTACGTCCGTGGTTTTTACTTCTTCTTTTGGTGCCGATGATTTTGTATTTCAAAGCGAAAACAAAGCAGGTAATGACAGATTCGGCTTGGGCAAAAGTTTGTGACAAGCCTCTTTTAGATTTTTTACTGATTAAAAGAGCAAAAAACAGCAAAAAATCAGGTTCTTTATTGCGCCTTTTGATTTTGCTGATTTTACCCATATCTATTGCCGGACCATGCTGGCAAAAGCAGGAAAATCCGGCCTTAAATGTTGATAATCCGCTGATTATCGCTCTTAATATGTCCGGTGGAATGTGGAGTAAAAATGTTTATCCGTCACGTGCCGAAAGAGCCAAATTTTTAATTAAAGATATCTTAAAAGGCATTGATGCCACCGAAACGGCATTAGAGGTATATAGTCGCGAGCCGTTTATTATTTCACCGATAAGTGAAGATAAAAATCTTATAGATAGTCTTCTGCCGGCCATAACTTATGATATTATGCCGGAAAACGGAGATCGTCTTGATCGCGCGATTGATTTAGCAGTTGAAAGATTGAAAAATGCTCACTATAAAGACGGCAACATCATAGTTTTGACTTATGATGTCGGCGAACGATTTGATTTGGCGCTTGAAAGCGCGGCAAAAGCAGCCGATGACGGCTATAAAATAAATGTAATCGACATCAATCAGCAAAAAAACTCAAAACTTGAGATGATAGCAGATAAAGGACGCGGAATTTATGTCGGTTATAATGAAAATTTAAGCCCGCTTTTTTCTGCCATAAACGACGTCGGTGCATATAAATTCAAACAAAGCAAAAATATGCAAACTGTTTGGTTTGATAACGGTTATTATTTATTGTTTTTGCCGGCAATTTTGCTTTTATATTTTTTCCGCAAAAACGCCGTAGTCCTTGCCATAATACTTATTTTGAGCGCACAGAATGTCTCTGCCGGCATGTTCTTAAACAATAATCAGGAAGCGATGCAGGCTTTTGAAAAAGGTGATTTTAATACGGCATCGCAAAAATTTGATGACCAAAAATGGAAAGCAAGCGCCGCCTATAAAAACGGCGAATATGAAAAGTCTGCTACAATATTTTCCACCTTTGATGACACCGAAAATCTCTATAATTATGGCAATGCCTTGGCAAAATCGGGAAAAATTAAAGAAGCTATTGCAAAATATGAAGAAGTCTTAAAACAAAATCCTGATCATGAAGACGCGAAATTTAATCTTGAATATTTGAAAAAACAGCAAAATCAAAATCAGCAACAACAGCAAAATAAAAAACAGAACGAGCAACAACAATCAGAGCAAGAGCAACAACAAAATTCGCAACCTCAAAATCAGGAAAGCGAGCAGAATAATCAGCAAAATACTGAGCAAAACAATCAGCAGGAGCAGCAGCAATCCGAGCAGAATGAACAACAACAAAATTCGCAAAAAGATGATGATAGAAACGGCGAACAATCTGCTGATTCGCAAACCGAAACACCTGCCGGAGGGCAAGAAACAAAAGATGAAAAAAACGATAATGAGCCTTTGCAAAAAGACGAACAAACGCAAGATTCTGATGAGCTTGAACAGGCTCAAAGCCTTAGTTCGGGTGATAAGCAAAATGATGAAGAACAACAACAAATACGCGCTCGCAAACAAAAATTTCGTGAGATTGAAGAAGACAAAGGCGGTTTGTTGCGCGAATTCATCAAAAAAGAATACCTTAGAAAACGCTATGAAAAATAAAAGGAGATGAACATGAAAAAAATTATAACTTTTGCGCTTTACTTATTTTTATTTATGAATACCGCAAATGCTGATGACTTCAGCGCCAAAGTTGATAATAGCAATGTTATTGCCGGCGAGCCTTTTGAATTAAAGCTTATATATAACGGCACGGATGGCAACATTCAGCCTGATTTAAGCAATTTGCAAAACGATTTTCAAATTTATTCAAACGCAACATCAATGCAAACATCTTATATCAACGGAGTGGTAAATCAGCAAAAAACTTGGACTATCGGGCTTATTGCTTTGAAAGAAGGAAAGCTTAATATCGCGCCGATAAAGGCTGGAAATTTAAGTTCGGAAAGCATTGATTTAACAGTGTTTCCGGCGGGAAGCAAAATTGAGAACAACGGAACAAATTCTTCAGAAAATGCCTCTAATAATAAGGCAAAATTCGTCGCCGATTTTTCAATTGATACCAACAACGTTTATGTAAAGCAGGAAATTACCGGAACTCTGACCATAAAGGACTATGTCGGGCTTGATTTTGTATCTGATCCGGTGTTCCTAAATGCTGATGACTGGACCATCAAAATTTTGGAGCAACCGAAAGTTTCAAAAATTGAAAACGGTCGCGAAATTAAGGTTCATTTTGCCATGTTTGCCAACAAAAGCGGTTTAACTGAAGTTCCGTCTTTGCAGTGGCAAGCAGTTTATTTTGATATGCAAGATATTCCTCAACCGCGCAGAACCGGCTTTTTTGATATGGATAATTTTTCGGTGCTTCGCGGTATGCAAAAGCCTTTGATAATTCAAACAAAACCGCAAAAAATAACAGTTAAGCCTATCCCGGAAGAATACGGCAATGCATGGTGGTTGCCGGCAAAAGCGCTGACACTGGCAGGAAAGTGGAGCGATGAAAATCCGCAGTTTAAGGCCGGAGAAACCGTTACGAGAGAAGTTATTTTGAGCGTAGCAGGTGTGCTTGATTCCGAGCTTCCGGAACTTGAGTTTGTCGCTCCGGAAGAGGTAAAACAATATCCGGAAAATCCGCAATTTTCCCTTTCGGTTTATAAAAGCGAACCGATAGCGCAAGCAACATATCGCATTGTTTATATTCCGCAAAAATCGGGTAAAATCACTTTGCCTGAAATCAGCCTCAAATGGTTTAATACCAAAAGCAAAAAAATTGAAACAGCGAAAATTGCCGCGCAAGAAATTGAGGTTGAGGCAAATCCGGCATACGAAGAAACAATCCAAAATGAAGCGCCCGTTGCCAAGCCAATAATTGATCCGAAAGCAGATAATAAACCGGAGCAAAAATTGCTTATTGCAACCGATAATAAGCAGGAATATTCGTTCTTGTGGCTGATTATTGCTTTTGGCGCGGGAATGTTTTTGAGTTATCTTTTGTTTGCCGGCAAAAATAAAAACAATGACGGTGGAAAAACCTTAAACAGAATCCGTAAAAATCTCAAGAACAAAGATTATCGTCGTTTGCGTGACAATTTGATTAAGTGGGGAAATGAAAATTTTGCCGATTCTGCAATAAGCAATTTGAATGATTTGGCGCTCGTAATTAATAATGAGGATTTTGCGGAACAAATGCAAATTTTGAACAGACTGCTTTATGCCGATACGAAAGAAGTTCTTGATTACGGCATAATCGTCGGTTGTTTGAAGGATCGTTTGCGCAACAAATCAGGCAAAGAAGAAGCCACTCCTTTGCCGAAGTTGTATGAATAAATAATCTTTTAAGCAATCGTAATTATTTTCTTTTTGCCCACGATGGCAGATTGGAATTATTTTGATCAACCTCATCTTCCGATTTTTGCTCATTTGCATTATTTGGCACGTTATTTGTGGTTAAGCTCTCGGTTGTTTCCAAGCGCTTTTCCAAAGGAGCAATTGCGGAGCCTGCAGAACGTCCTCCGTCTTCGGCTTTTTTCTGCGCTTTATCAGCGTTCACGGCGCGGTTTGATAAATCATAAAGATTTTCCAAGGTTTCCAATTTTTCGCGATTCAAATATTGCAGGCATTCATTTTTAGAAACTTGATGCTTTGGAAAATTTTGATAAGCAAACACACTTAAAGAACATAAGCGGTTGCGATATGCCACCCAACTGTCAAACATATCGCGATAATTTCCACTGCCGAAATCAGCGCCGTTGTTCCAAGCGGAAGTATTTTGCGAATCGTAAAATTTCTTATACAGTTCCTTGATTTTTTCAGATGAGCGCTGAAATTCACTTAACAGGCACTTTTCTTTATCTTGAGTTTTCAGGCATTCGGCATATTCGCCGTCATGCTCATCCGTGATGAAATCATCACGTTCGTCGGCACGATTTAACAGCATATCATTGATGCATTGAAAATGGTCTTTGTGATGTTTAACATAATAAAGATTGCAAGACTTTTCTTCGTCTTTCCAAGTGCCGGTGTATTGGGAAGATACTTTTGACAATGAACATAAACGGTTGCGAAAAGCAGTCCATGAAGCATACATATCGCGCAACATTTGTTGGTTTTCTGCCATATTGCCATTCCAATCTTTTAATTTCGGGTTCGCCAAAACTTCACGATATGCAATTTTGACATCGTTCAGGTCGCGTCTGGTTTCTTCGCTCATACAACGATCCCAATCTCCGGTCATTTGCGTGCAACGCGCAAATTCGCTGTCATCTTCATAGAACGGCATTCTTGCATGTGAAATTGAAGCAAAACCGGAAAATAAAAGAAGAGCGATGATTTTTGTTTTCATGATACTGCACCTTTTTTTAAGAAATGTTATATGCTGAAATTAGCGCTTTAAAGTTAAAAAATCAATATCAAAATTAACCGGCATCAGTTTCGGTTTCATCTGAAGATTGCTCAATCGGATTTCCGTTTTCATCTAAAAAACACATATGTACAATGGTAACCGGCTTTATTTCGGTTGCCGCCAGAACGCGTTTGCGAATTTGTCCGCGCACAAAATCTTCAATTTTTTCCGGTCTGGTTTCTTCTTTGAGTTTTTCACATAAAAGCTTTTTCACTTTCTCGGTTACATCTTCTGCGAGTTTGAGCCAATCAGCTTCTTCCAAAATATCAAGCGATGAAATTTTTAAATCAAGCGGTTTTTTATCTTTGATTATGGCGCTGATGAAAAGCGAACAGTTATAGGCTATGCGTCGACGATTTTTGATAAGTTGTGAAGAAAGCGGAACAGGGCGATTTCTGTCCCACCCGATTATGTCAAAGCCGACATTTTCCAACAATTCAATGTGATTATCTTTCAAAAGACACATATCGCCGTTGCTGGTTGAAAAGACTTCTTTTATTCCACATTCAAGAGCAAATTTTTTGTGGGCGCGAATAAATTTTTTGTTGCCGTGAACCGGCAGAACAATCGCCGGCTTTAATAACTCATACATACGTTTTAAGTCTTCACGATTGGCGTGACCGGAAGTATGAACCAAATCTGTTTCATCGGTAATTAACTTTGCGCCGGCATTCAAAAATTTTTCTTGCAAACGCTCAATTTTATCCTCATTTCCGGGAATCATTTTGGAAGAAAAAATAATGGTCCAGCCCTTGCCGACTTTAATGTATTTATTTTCACCGTTGGCAATGTTTGTTAAGGCACTGCGATAATTTGCCTGACTGCCGGTGCAGATATAAAGAGCGTTTTCAGATGCAATATCTTTGGCATCTTCTAAAGCGTAAATTTTAGGAATATCTGTTAAATAACCGCAATCTTGAGCAATTTTTATGTTTTCAACCAAAGTTCTGCCAACCATTATCGGAGTACGGTTTGCAACAGCAGCGGCCAATGCCAGACTTTCAAGACGCATCAAATTTGAGGCGAAACAGGTGGTAATTAATCCGCCCTCAATTTGCGGAATAAGTTTTATCAGATTTTCGCGAACATCAGATTCGCTGGGGGATTTTTGTTCAACCAAAGCATTGGTGGAATCGCAAACAAGCATGCTTACACCATCATCTGCCAATCTTTCTAATGCTTTGAAATCAGTTTTGGTCATTGATAATGAATCGTCATCAAAGCGCCAATCAGTGGCATGCAAAATATTTCCGTATTTCGTGCGAATCGCTAAAGCACAAGTTTGCGGAACGGAATGCGCGATTGAAATAAACTCAACCTCAAAATTTTCAAGCTTAACGGTTCTGTTATTATTAACCGAAATCAGCTCAATCATATCGTCCATCTTAAACTCATGCAAGCGTTCTTTTATCAACTCTAAGGTAAAATCCATCGCATATACCGGACACTTAAGATGAGGCCAAATTTGAGCAATGGCGCCTAAGTGGTCTTCATGTCCGTGAGTGATGAAAAGCCCGAGAATCCTATCATTATGCTGCTCCAAAAATTCCGGTGATGCATAGGCAAGATCCATTCCCGGATAGTCATCAAGCAAAAACCCGTATCCGCAGTCTACAACAATTATTTTGCCGTCAACCGCATACATATACATATTCATCCCTATTTCGTCGGCACCGCCGATGGGAGCAAAATAAATTCCCTGCTTTTCAAATTCTTTCACCGGACATCTCCATTATTAAAAAAGACATCTCCGGCTAAAATTTTTGAGATTCTTCCTCGCTGATTTAATAAAAGAGCCATATTTTCATCAATTCCGACAAATATTCCTCTCTCAACCTTATTTTCTCGGCAGACAGTAATAATTTGACCGATTCCGCAGGCTCGTTTCAACCATTCACCGCGCAATATGAGTTTCTGAGCTTTTTGCAAAGACAGCAAATTTTGATTAAATTTCTTTACATAGGCGATCAAAAATTCTTCAGCCGTGCAATTTATTCCGTTTTCATGTAATGATGTTGCTTTATAAAGTAAATACTTTTTCTTCGGAGTTGTGGCAATATTAACACCGATACCCATTATAATGTAATTTCCTTCGCCTTTTTCAATCAAAATTCCGCTTAATTTGCAGTTATTGATTAAAACATCATTAGGCCATTTGAGGCTAGGACGAACATCAGAATTATAGTTCTCAATTGCTTGTGCCAAGCTGAGAGATGATATCATCACTAAATCGCCGACATTTTTCAAATCATATTCAAACGCCATTGAAAAATATAAATTGCCTTTACCGCTTGCCCATTTGCGACCGCGACGACCGCGACCTTCGGTTTGTGATTCGGCCCTGATTATTGTTTTTTGCTTAGGTTCAAGACAATATTGTCTTGCCTCGTCATTCGTGCTTTTTATTTGTCCTAAAGAAATGTAGTTCCAATCCTCAATTTCAGTCAATCAGTTTCTCCGTAATTGTATATATGTTTTCTATTAAGATATCAGGCTCTATGCTTATTAAAACAATCAAAAGCGTATTGATTAAGATAATGGCATAAATTCCGTTTTCGGTTGTATCAAAAATATTTTTGCTTTTTTCAAAGTATAAACTTTTTATAATTTGCATATATCCATAAGCTATAATAACCAAAATTGCAAGTAAAAAGACAAGTAAATATAAATGATTGTTTACCGCCAAATCAAATCCTACGGCATATAGTCCGACAAATCCTAAAAACGGCGGAAAACCGATTAAAGAAAATAAATAAATCGTAATCATTGCCGAAATATAAGGCTTTTTGGAAGCTGCTCCCGAAATATCATTCAGCATAATCAAATATTCGCCTTTGCTCTTCAAGCCGGAAAATGCGGAAATTATACCAAACATTGCTAACAAATAAGTCAAAAAATAAAACACTAAATTATTGATTGCTTTGATATTAAAGGCATTTAAGGCAAGAAACATTATGCCTAAATGAAAAAGAGAAGCATAAGAAAGCAATTTATATATATTTTTTCCGCTACACGCGCCAAGTGCGCCGATCAACATTGAAACGGCTCCGAAACCAAGCAAAAGACTTTGTATATTTTCCGTCTGAGAGTTAAATATATGAAGGCACAAATTTATCAAAGCACAGAAATATGCTCCGATGGGAACAATCAGAAAATATGCCAATACCGGTAAAATTATCTGACCGAAATTTTCGGTTCGCCAAAAGTGGAAAGGAGCAAATCCGAACAAAAATATGAAACAACTCAAAATGGCAAACATCAAATAAAATACTTCGGGAGAATCTTGATTTAAAGAAATAAAAGCCGATAAACTTGAATAGGATAAGTGACCGTTTTCAAGGTAAAAAACAAATGCCGAAAACAGTAAAAGTAAGCCGAAAAAAAGTGCTGACCACGCATAATTGCTTACTAAAGAAGTATTTTCTTTTATGGAGGCGCTATGTTTAAGCAACAAAAAATTTGTTCCAAGCATTCCCCAAAAAGCAATAACCGTAACGGCAAAATGGGTAGATGCAGTCATAATATTGCCAAACAAAATTGTTAAAAGTAAAGCTTCACAAAAAGCAAAAGGAGATTCGTTTGTGGCAATATACCATCTGCGCGCCAAAAATAAAACCGATAATGCGCATGCATAAACAATTAAGTTCATCATTGTGTTAAATGCCGTGTCATTAAGATAGTGCGAAGAGAAAGATTTGTTATAAAAAATAACCTCCATAAAAGCACTAAAAATAATGAATACGATACAAGATTTTAATACAGTTTTTTGATGCGCCTTAAAAAGATTTAGAAATTGTAAGGTTATCAATCCGCAGATTAAAAGAAGCTCAGGCAAGGCATAAACGATATTTTCCAGCATTTACTTTACTCCTTAAAGACAAACCACAGCGGATTAAAAAACGATAACAGAAGAAGCAAAATTATTGAAACCAAAAAGAGTAATTTTGCCGTTGAAATATCTTCTATCTTAAATTTTTGCTGAATCTCTGATTTTTTTGAAAACATACTCAACAGTTCGTTCATCAAAACAACAGCAACCATGGCAATTGCAAACATAACCAAGACCCCGACAATAAAATTTTGCCTGAATATTGCTGAAACAAGCACAAAATTGCTCCAAAATAACGATGAAATCGGAAGCCCCATTGCAATCAAGGAAAAGAAACACAGAGTTTTTGCTAATTTCGGGGTGTTTTGCAATATTGTTGCATAATCACAATTCTGTTCTTCGCTTTTCGTTTTTAATTCAGTATCCAAAACAACCAGAGATGATGTTACAATCAAAAAAATAAAACACGAATAAGCGATGTTCATTTTTAAGATATCCGTCGGTAGAATAACCGCCAGCAAAAACAGCATATAATAAATCGTGGTATAAGAAAATATTTTATAGAAAAATTGTTGTGTCGCGAAGGCAATTAAAGCAATAAATATCATAGTAATGATTGCAAACGTTTCAATAATCGGAACCAAAATTTCCACCGTTTCCGGAACGCTTAAAGGCCAGAATCTCACAAAACCGTATATTCCGACCAAGGGCATTAAATTGGCAATGGTGTAGACAAGCGGATTTTTCAATCCGGAAATTACGGATGAAATCCAGTGATGAAACGGCCATACCGGAATGCGTGATATGAACGATAAGCAAACCGCAAACCAAACAAGCATTCCGATGCGTTTGTTCATATGCACAAAAGTTATTTCCGAAAGCAAAACATTACCGTTAAAAAATTTGTATAAAATGATAATTGCCGGCAACAGGGTTATAATTCCGACAAAGTTATACATAAAAAAGCGATAAAGAGAAATTCTCTGCGAATAACCGAATAAACCTACCAACATAAACAACGGCAACAGCATTCCGGCAAAAAAGCCGTAAAAACTCACAATATCACCGGCGGAAAAAAATCCGGTTATATTCCAAACATAATATAAGGTCAAAAGCATTAGCGATTTGTTGTTCTTGTCTTCGGTTTTTAATCCTATCAGGGCAATTATTACGGAAATGTATATACCGAGAAGCAAAATCAAAGAAAATGCATCAACACCATAAGTTGTTCGCAAATTAAATTCGCTTATCCATTCATACGATTGACGTAATTGCAACGAAGGATTGCTTATATCAATCAAAGAAAAAAGTTTCAGCATTACCAAGATGTTTGATACGAGAGTGAACACCGTCACATTAAAAGCATTTAGAGTATTTTTTGCCGATGTAAGCGCAAACAAACACCCGATTAAAGGTAACAAAATCATTATTTCCGGCTGGCTGAACATTATTTTATCTCCTTAATATAAGGAGTTAAAGCCAAAATAACCAATATGATTACGGCAATAAAGAAAAACCGCCAAAAAAGACTGTTTTGAATTATACGGAAAATTCTGAGGCTTGTCTGCCAAATTTTTAAGATTGTTTCGGTAACAAATTTTTCCACCAATTTCCAATCAATTATCAGCCATAAGATTCTACCGATATTTTGCAGTAAGGAAACAAACATAAAGCGATATATTTTTTCAAGCCAATCAAGTTGTTGCAATTTTTTATTTTGCGAAAACCTGCTTAAAGGCGAGCTTAATCCGCTTAATGTCAAAATCATAAAGACAGTTGACATCAGCCAAAACACCGGACTTTTCCAATTGAATTGCACAAATAAGCCTGCACACATTGATAAAAGAACAAAGATAAATAATGATAGTGAGCCAGTGTTTAGAATCTTTCTTATTTCATACTTTTTGCTTTTTTTTGCAAAACAAATCAGATGTAAATTACCGCAAAACGAAAGTAAAAACAATATGGCATAAGACCAAATATAATAGCGATTCCGGTTATTATAGAGCATTTCCAAATCATTGATTAAAGAAAAAACAGCCAAACTTATAATCAGCAAAGAAGAATATATTAAAGGTTTGTTTTTTGCTTTTAGCGCAATCATTTGCGATAAAAGAGCCTTTCTTCCCGCGTGATAATAAAGAAGATAAACCCCTTCAAGCATAAGATAATTCGCCAGCAGAAGTTTGGAAAAACGCCAATCCCACACGAATCCGTGAAAACGCAACAATTCAAGCAATAATGCATAAAACATAATCAGCCAATATATCACTTTCATGCGCAAATCTTCGGTTGTTGTTGCTCTGAAAACGCTCCAAGCGAGGGTTAGAAGAAAAAATACATCCATGCACGGCAAAAAATAAACCGACGAAGTCCATAACGGACTGAATTTAAGTAATAAAATAAGGGCGCAAACAGGCGAAAAAAGGCATAAAATATTTTGCAGACGATGAAATCTTAAGTTTTGCAAAGAAGCTAAGCTGATTTGAAAGGGGAAAAAGCCCATTTTTATTAAAATTGAGATAAAGCCGAGAATCGCGATAAAATCTATATGATAACCCATATTTTTATAATTTATTATTTCTCTTACATCAAGCGAATTTATGCGTCCGTTTATGAGCGCCAAAAGCATAAAGATAATCATATCAGCCAAAAGATTGCCGATAATAAATCTTTTGCAAACGGAAATATTTTTTGCTGAGATTACGGCGAAAATATCAACCAAAAAAACGGCAGAAAGCAATTGCACAAAATTGTTGCTGGTTATCATAAATAGCAATGATAACAGGTTAAAAAGCAATAACGCATTATAACGGCAACGTTTTTCTTCATAGCGAAAACAAAAGTTTTTGCATATAGCCAGAAAAGTTATGATTAAGAACGGAAAGAAAATTTCGCAGTTATAAGTGTTTGAGATGATATCAACTTTTATGTCTCCGCTCGGAGAACTGTTCCACGTGAAGGAAAAAATCTGCTCATTTAAGCCGATTATTTCGTTGGAAAACCAGAAAATCAGCGATAAGACTGATAATAAAGAAAGACCGCAAAAAAGCTTATCCGCCTTAACGGAAAACTTAAAACAATTCAAAAGACCAATGATTAGTAGCAATAAAGCCGTTGATGCAATCATTGACTATGTTCCGAAAAATTAAGCGCTGGTAATGAGATTTGAAACATTTTTCACAAAACGCATCGGAACAATGTATTCACGCTCAACATCATCATCTTCAATTTCAACAACTAAGATTTCGCTGACAGATTTAAGCGGAGTTCTGGCATCAGGTTCAATACCGCGAAAAGCAACAGAGCTTTCCTGCGAGCGATAGAGAATCGCGGTATCACCGCCATCATAGATGAAGCGAGGGTTTTCCGGACCGCCGATTCGGCTGTCCATCATAATCATAATTTCGCCTTTAGCGTTTTGTAATATACTGTATTTACCTTTCTGTCCTACTTCATTGCTTAAAGCCATAACGAACCTCTTTTGATGTTATATAAAAGTTAATATGCGGTGACAATAACACATAATTATTAATAAATAAACATATATTTCACATTTTTTCACTTTTTTTATTTTTTTTGTTGACTTCTGGTTTTTTATTGTCTATAAGCATACCAGTTTTGATGAGTTCGTAGCTCAGTCGGTAGAGCATTTGACTTTTAATCAAAGGGTCGCGGGTTCGAATCCCACCGAGCTCACCAACAAGACAAGCCACCTTCGGGTGGCTTTTTTGTTGGTGCAAAGCGAGATGAGGATTTGAACCCGCGAGAAGCGGGTTTGACAAGGAGGAGAGGCACACGGGAGTGTGCCGGTGAGGGCGATAAGCCCGAGCGACGACGCAGCGGTAAAACCAATCCCACCGAGCTCACCAACAAAGACAAGCCACCTTCGGGTGGCTTTTTTGTTGGTGCAAAGCGAGATGAGGATTTGAACCCGCGAGAAGCGCCGGAGGAAAACAAACAACCTCAAAATGTTGTTTGTTGACGACGGGCGAAGTTTCCCTGCAAGCAAGGTAGCGAAAGCGCCCCGAAGCGAGCAGATGGGAACGAGTGACCGAAGATAAAATTTTCAAATAAAAAATAAAAAAATAAAATTTTATCGAGAATGAAACTAGGAGGAGAGGCACACGGGAGTGTGCCGGTGAGGGCGATAAGCCCGAGCGACGACGCAGCGGTAAAACCAATCCCACCGAGCTCACCAACAAGACAAGCCACCTTCGGGTGGCTTTTTTGTTGGTGCAAAGCGAGATGAGGATTTGAACCCGCGAGGCATTCACTAACGTTTGACACTCAGGAAGATAGTAAAATATATTTATACATCATCCAACAAATAAAGGTCTTCTTGAAAAAAGAAGACCTTTATTTGCCCGCCTTTAAGGCGGAGGCACTTTAAGTCATTCCTTACAGCGTCATTCTGAGCCGAAGGCGAAGAATCCAAAAAACAACATTAAGGACTGGATTCTTCGGTTCGCATTCGCTCAACTCAGAATGACGATAAGGAATTGTTTTTACGTCACTTCTTAAACGTTATCGTTACCTCATTAGTGTTGTCATCGCGCAAAACTTTTGCCGCCTCGGCAGGCGTCCAGCGTATTTTGTTACAGTAACCGTCAATATCATCAAATCCGTCCTTGCATTTTGTGCAAACACCGTTTGAATCAGCGCTGGCACAGTTTTCA
>JAZSBR010000019.1:0-3943 GCA_045602545.1 Alphaproteobacteria bacterium | reverse complement strand
TAAAGCCGTTCAAGAATCTTACTTAGGCATCTAAACGAAAGGAACCAAAATGAAAAAAATTATCTTAAGTTTATGTATGGTGTTGGCACTGGTGGCTTGTGATAATAAAAAAGAAACCGCACAAGCAAATAGCAAACCCGTCATCAAAATCGGAGCTATGTATCCGTTAAGCGGCGATGGTGCGGCGTTCGGTGTGGCAGCAAAAAATGCATCCGATATGTATTTTGAAGAATTCAATAAGAAACCTCATAAATTTGATTATCAAGTTATTTTTGAGGATAATCAATTTAATTTAGCCAAACAAATGCCTATTACACAAAAGCTGATAAACGCGGATAAAGCAGATGTTTTGATTACGGTGATGTCAAACTTTGGTGCGGCAGTTGCGCCAACAGCTGAGCAAAATAAAGTTATCCACTTCTCTGTTGCAACAGATCCGGCGGTTGCCAAAGGTTTTTATAATCTGATTACATCATCTAATCCGGCGGGTGAAGCAAATTTTTTATACAAGCAACTGGTTAAAAAGAAAGCCAAAAAAGTTGATATAATCGTTGTTAATGCCACAGGACAAGAATCTATGTTGGATTACTTTAAGCAAGCTGTTGCCAATGGAAAGGAATTGGAAATTGCTAAGACCCATTATGTTAACCCAGATGAAAAAGATTTTCGTTTGATGCTTTATAAAATTAAAGAAAATACCCCTGATTACATTGTTGTTTTTATGGCAATGCCAACTATTGATGTATTTATGCGCCAGTATCAAGAAAGTAGCATAAATATTCCGGTGACGGGCATAGAGAGTTTTACTTATCTGCAAAACAGAGAATTAGCAGAAGGTTTATGGTATGTTGATGCCGCTCCGGCAACTGATGATTTTGTCGCTCGTTATCAAGCCAAAACAGGCACAGCGACGACTAATTATGCCGAATATATGGATTTCATTTTGCAGATGATAACCTTTGGCTATGAGGGTGCAGGGGTAACGGATAGAGAAAAGGTTATTGATTATATCCAAAATAACAGCGCCGGACAGATAACCGCTATCGGTAAAATTACAACCGAGCCTGATGGTATCTTAAACGGTCAACCGGTTATTAAAAAAATTATCAATGGCGAACCGGTCGTAGTGGAGGAGTAAAGCATGAAAAAGTTGTTATTAAGTTTATGTATGGTTTTAGCACTCATCGCATGCAAAGATGAGAAGAAAGAAACAACTCAAGCAGATACAAGACCTGTCATCAAGATTGGAGCCATTTTACCCTTAAGCGGAGATTTGGCTGTTTGGGGAAACAGTGAAAAACAAGGTTTAATGCTCGCTCAAGAAAATCTGCCGACAAAACTTAAAAACAGATATAAACTTATTATTGAAGATTCTTCAAATGCCAATAAAAATATTCAACATCTTGCTCAAAAAATGATAAGTGTAGACAAAGTAAATGCTATTATCACAATGTTTGACCCTGCTGCAAATATTATCGGGCCAATGGCAACGGCTAACAAAATTATTCATTTTGGGCAATCATGGTTTCCTCAATATGTAACAAATAAATTTAACTACAATGTTTATGCTGATATGAAGGAAGAGGCTCGCCTTATTACAGACTACCTCGCCAATAAAGGAATTCAAAAAGTTTATTTGTTTACTGCTAATCAAACCGGTTTTATCGGAGGAACAGATATTTTAAAACAACTTCTTAAAGAGCAAAATATTACGTATCAAGAAACAACCTTTAATTTCGGTCAAACCGACTTTAGAACTGATATTGTTAAAGCTCAATCTTTTGATGCTCAGGCTTATATTATCGGAGCCTTTGCACCAGAAGCTGATATTTTAACCAAACAACTGAAACAAATAAATGGTGATGATATTGTTATTACTGGATTGGATTTAGGACTTAATATTGCCAATAGAAACCTTTATGAAGGTAGCGTTTTTGGCTCTCCGGCAATTCCAAATAGTTCTTTTTTGAAAGATTACCAATCAAAGTATAATGATGAGAATTATCTATTTGGGGCAACGGTTGGTTATGTTTCTTTTAATGCAATAGTTTATGCCTTTGAAAGCAGTCAAGATGGTAATAACAATTCTGTTGCGGAATTTTTGTATTTTAATAATAATATTCCTACAATTTATGAAGAGAATATCTCTAAAGATAAAGGGTTGATTTATATCCCATCAAAATTATTAACCATTAACAAAAATAAGTTGAGTACTTTTGAAAAGGAGTAAGATAATGAAAAAGTGGTTATTGAGTTTATGTATGGTCTTAGCACTTATGGCTTGCAAAGATGAGAAGAAAGAGCAAGCTGTTGATAAAAAGCCAGTGGTAAATATTGGTATAACGTTACCTTTAACGGGTGATGCGGCTGATGCCGGACAAACAAATAAAAAGGTTATAGAGTTGGCATTAAAAGAGTTTGGCGATACCAAATACCAATACAATCTTTATTTTGAAGATGATATGACCACCACTAAAAAAGCTATGTTAAATGCGGTTAATTTTACAGATACAAAAAAAGCAACAGCAATTTTATCAATGTGGACACCTGCAGGAATGGCTGTTTCTCACATTGCAGAAAAGAACAAAGCTATTCATTTGACTTGTGCTTGGGGTTATGATGTTGCTAAAGGAAAATATAACTTTAACAGTTCAACCAGTTTTGAATCACAAGTTAATTTGCTAATCAAAAAGCTGAAAGAAGAAAATCTGACTAATATAGCCTATATGGTGGTCAATACAGCTGGTTGTGAAGAACAAGCTCGTTATGCCATTCCTGTAATGAAAAAAGCTGGCATTAATTTCACAGATATTCAGTATTATAACCCGACTGAAATAGATTTTAGAATACTCATCAGTAACATGGAAGCAAAGCACCCTGATTATTATGTTCTCTGTGGTATTCCGCCATCTTCGCAAATATTTACGCAACAGTTGCAAGAAGTAACACATAAACGCAATATCACCTCTATTGATACCTTCTTCGAAATGGGAGAGCCTGCATGGTCTCTGGTTGATGGTTTATGGTTTGTCAATTCTGCCAGCGGAACACCAGAGTTTGCAAATAAAATCAAATCTGAACTAGGTGAAACGCCAAAATCTTGCACGGCTAATTTATATGATGCAGCTCATTTGCTCATTTGGGCTTATGAAAATGCCCCTCTTGAAAATGATGAAACTATACCAAATACCGATAATGTTGTCGCAAAATTGCATGAGGTTAAAAATTATGATGGCGGAACTGGTACTGATTTATGGATAGATAAAGACGGAATTTTGCAGTCACAAGCAGTTTTGAAGAAAATTGAGAATAATAAACTAGTTGATGTTGAGGAGTAAGTGATGAAAAAGTGGTTATTGAGTTTATGTATGGTCTTAGCGCTGACTGCTTGTGATAACAAAAAGGAAGAAACACAAGCAAACGGGAAACCAACCATCAAAATCGGTGCTTCTTTTCCGCTGAGCGGAAATATGGCTTCTATCGGCAATGCGGCACATAAAGCTCTGGCCGCATCAATCAACGATGCCAATAAAAATCCGAATAATAAGTATCATTACGAATTATTGGTGGAAAATGATCAGATGGATCCGAAGCTGGTTAATAACATTGCTAACAAATATATTTTATCAGATAAGGTTAATGTGATTTTCTCTTACTTTTCAACGGCAAATCGTGTTGTTGCGCCACTTGCCGCCAGATATAAAATCATTAATTTTAATACAGGTTTCGGAGAAGATATTTTGCAAAGCAAATATAATTTTCAAAATTTCCTGACCTATGAAGCCGAGAATGAAGCAGTTATTAACTTCTTTGAAAAAATGAACATTAAGAATGTTGATTTGGTTTATCAGAACATCGGTGCAGCTGACCAACTTTTATATCCTTTGCAAGAAATGTTAAAAGCAAAAGGGATTGAGTACATTGTCCATCGTTTTAATAAAGA
>JAZSBR010000018.1:0-40053 GCA_045602545.1 Alphaproteobacteria bacterium | reverse complement strand
GAATGAAATTTTCAACAATTCAGAATCTGTGGTTATTACCGAATATTTAGGTTTGACCGTTGCAGAAGCTGATGAGTTGAGAAACAAAATTCGCGAAGCCGGTGCATCTTTAAGAGTTACTAAAAACCGTATCGCTAAATTAGCCGTAAAAGGCACAAAATTTGAGGCTCTTGCCGATTTATTCAAAGGTCCGATTGCCATGGCTTATGCCAATGATCCGATTGCAGCCTGCAAAGCTTGCGTTGAATTTGCTAAAAACAACGAAAAGCTCGTAATTATCGGCGGTGCTTTGTCTGATAAGACTTTGACTTTGAACGAAATCAAAGAATTGGCTACCATTCCGTCTATTGACGAATTGCATGCTAAACTTATCGGCTTGTTGCAAGCTCCTGCTTCTAAACTCGCTCGTGTTACTAAGGCATACAGTGAGAAAGAAGCTGCATAATTTTGTTTTTAAGCAGGTCTTACTTGTTTGTTTTTCGCTTATGTACCGTTTTGTACACCACGCTCAAAACAAACCGCGTAATACCAAGCTTAAAACTCAAAATTAGAAAATGAAAACGGTTTTTAATTTATAAACAATTTTAATTTTATTTGGAGAAAAAAAATGGCAGATTTGGCCAAATTAGTAGATGAATTGTCAGCTTTAACAGTTATGGAAGCTGCTGAATTGTCAAAAATGTTAGAAGAGAAGTGGGGCGTTTCCGCTGCCGCTGCTGTTGCTGTTGCCGGTGGTGCTGCCGCTGGTGCTGCTGCCGCTGAAGAAAAGACAGAATTTGATGTTATTCTGGCTGATGCAGGCGCTAACAAAATTAACGTTATTAAAGAAATCCGTACTATCACCAACTTGGGCTTGAAAGAAGCTAAAGATTTGGTTGACGGTGCTCCGAAAACTGTTAAAGAAGGTGCAACTAAAGAAGAAGCTGAAGCAATCAAGGCTAAACTTGAAGCTGCCGGCGCTAAAGTTGAACTTAAGTAATATTTTATTTAAGACAAATATAAAAATCCACCGAAAACTCGGTGGATTTTTTGTTTTCTGCTTGAAGAATGCTTTTTCCATGGCTATAATGTGCTGGAAGTGACTTTTATATAGGAGTATTTTATGAAATTTAATGCAAAATCGGCACTTGTTTCTATGGCAATGGTGTTGCTTTATTCAGGCAGTATTTGTGCTGCTGATTGGCAAAAAGAAATTGAAGAATTGCGCGAAGATGTTCTTGTTTTGCAACGACAAATGTATCGAAACACGGGAAATATTGCATCATCAGGCAATGCAAATGTGCAAAAAACTGCCGAAGATTCGGTAAAAGGCGATGTTCAGGTTAAAATAAGCGAATATGATGAAATAATCCGTAAGGTTAATGGCAGAATGGATACGCTTGAGTATGATTTGAAAAAAACAAACGAAAAGCTTGATAAAATTAACCGCGATATGGAAATTCGCTTCAAAATTTTGGAAGGTCGGCAAGTTCCGGCAAATTTGAGTGCGCCGGCGAAAATGCCTGTCGGTGTTACTCACGATTCGCCGATGGCAGATAAACCGGCAAGAGAAGCTGCCGGAGATGCTATTAAGGGTGCTGATTTAGAACCCTTAAGCGGTATGGCGGCTATTCCGCAAAAAGATAAAGACGCGCCTCAGCCGTTGGTGCCGATGGCTGATATCAATTATCAGGATAATCAGGAAAATCCTGCCCCTCAGGCAAAACCGGCAAGTCCGGAAGAAATGTATCAAAGCGGTATGCAGGCTTATAATGCCGGTTTGACTGATGAAGCAGAAATCGCATTTAAAGAGATTTTGCAAAAATTTCCAAAGCATAATTTGGCCGGAAATGCTCAATATTGGCTCGGCGAGACTTATTTGAAAACCGGTGAATACGGTAAAGCAAAGCAGGCTTTCAAAAGCGGATATGAGGATTATAAAAACGGCAATAAAGCGCCTGACAGCTTGTTTAAGTTGGGTGTGACTTTAACAAAACTTAATGACAGAAAAAGCTCATGCATTATATACAGCAGTTTTGAAAGCGAGTTTCCGAAAGCAGATGCCGGTTTGAAAAGTCGTGTCAAAACAGAAGCCGGAAAGCTTGATTGCAAATAATAAGGAGAAAAGTAATGAATAATAGTCAAATCGGCAGAAGTATGATTGAAATGCTCGGTGTTTTGGCGATTATCGGTGTTTTATCAGTCGGCGGGCTTGATATGGTGAGCAAGGCACGCCGCAACAATCAAATGAACAGTTTTGTCAGCGGTATATCAAAACTCGGAGCAACAATAGTTCAAAATCGTCAATATTTTTCGGAAGTTAAATCAAGCTATGGAAAAGATTATGCCTTATTTTTGAATCAAGCCGGAAAATTGCCGGACGATTTATCGCAACTGGGCGCTTCAGTAACGGCTAAAATTGACAATAATGATATTGTGGTTGTCAGCGCAGCAAATCTTGACCGTGAAACTTGTCTTAAAATTGCTTCAAACGATTGGGGAAATCGTCGTTCTTCGCGTTTTGTCGGAGTTATTGTCGGTGCTTCAGCTGATTTTAGTTGCGTTAAAAGCAATACAGCGTGCGCAGCCGGAACAAACTCGGCATTTTCGGGTGTTGACGGTTATCCGATGCCGATTGCTAAAGCAACAACGGCTTGTGCATCAGCCACGGCAAATACCGTAAATTTGGGTTATAAACTATAAAAGGAGATAAAATAATGAAAAATAATCAGTTTGGCAGAAGTATGATTGAAATGCTCGGTGTGCTTTCTATCATCGGTGTTTTATCGGTCGGCGGATTCGGTATGGTTAAAAAGATGCAAAATTCTTATGATACCAACAAAATTATGGAAGAAATTTCGTCTTTTGTGCGCAAAGCCAGAATTGTTACCAGAGAATATGAAACAACTACCGACGGCTTAAATAAATATCTTTATGACGGTAAAGCTTATCCGGACGGAGTTGAGTATGATTCTTCCGCCAAAAATTTCAGCGGAACATCAGGAGTTGTATATTCTTTTGCCCAAGGCGCGGACAGCAAAATTTTGTTCACTTTGACGATTTCATCGCTGCCGGAAGAAGTTTGCATGCAAATTGCCACGGCAGATTGGGGAAATTCGGCTTCCAGCGGATTTAAGGGAATAAAAATAAGTACTACAACAAGCGTTACGCCTTTGAGCTTAGGGCAAGCTGCCGATGTGTGCAGTGACGGCGCATCTGTTGAACTTTCATTCAGATAACGTCTGATTTTAAGTATTCTTTTAAGGCTAAAATAGCGCAGAGATCTGTTTTTTCTCCTTCTTTGTGCCTCGTTATTTTACTCGGTAGACTTTGATAATCTCCGAATATGTATGTTAAATAAGTTTCGGTTTCATTTAAAACGGGAAAGTTTTCGCCTTCAAACTCGGCTTCTTTTAGAGGAAAGAACATCTCATAATCAAAAATAACAGTGTCTTCACGGTCATGATAAAAATCAAGTCCGTAAAAAACTGTTTCTGGTTTTCCGTTATTTTGCCCGATAAATGGCAGTTTTTCTTTTTCATCTTTGAAAAATTGTTTCAATTTATTTATGTCTTTTTCGTACTTAAGTTTTTTATTGTATTTTTTTGACATTGATTTTATTTGAGTTGTTTGTTCGATAGCTTCAGCTAAAGAAAGTTTTTTATATCCGAAGTCATAAGGAAAAATATCCAACCAAATAAACGGAATGTCTTTATGGCGGATTTTTATCATATTATAAATTCCGTCCATGCAATACCATTCGGCAAAAAGTTTTTTATCAGGAGTTTCAATATTGAACAAATCAACAAACTTTTCATAATCATCACGCATCATAGAGATATCGGCATCATCGTCCCAAGGAATAAAACCCTTATGGCGAACAGCGCCTAAGAGTGTTCCGTAATCTAACCAAAATTTTATATTTCGGTGTTTGCAAAATTTTGATACTGTTTTCAAAATTTTAAGCATTCCAAGCTGTCTTTGGCGCGCCAATCCTTGAGCCGGAGGAATTTTTGAAATATCAGCGCAAACTCTGATATAGTCAAAAACATCCATAATTTCATCATGCAATTGGCGGTTGGTATAATTGCTTTTGCGCAAAAATCTGTATCCTAAAAAATAATAGTCGGTATGTCTGGGAGTTTTATTTTTATAAAATATTTTCATCTTTCATGTCCTTATTTATTATCCAAAAGATGTTGATTTTCAATTTCTTTATCTTCGGTTATGCTCTCTAAATCTTCCAAAAACCAGTCAATTTCATCATCATTGTCTTGATGAATCATTTTATAAAAGCGCTCGCGATAGGCGATTAAAAGACTGCTTTCGCCGATTTTCAGGTCGCGCACCATTATTTTATTGTTTTGGTTTATGAGTGAAAAAATCACATTGATTTTAGCTTTTTCTTTTTCGTTTTGCCCTTTATTATTTAAATTGATGGTGCAAAAAACATCAAAAAAATCTTGATTTGGCTGAATTTTTAAAATTTCATAACCGATACTGTCTTGCGGAACATCTAAAGGGAAAGATTTATAAAGTGCGGAGGTATAACGCTTGAAAAGCGGAACATATTTTGCCTTTTGCTCATCACTCATTTGACGCCAATAGCGCCCCACAACAAAGCGCGCCGCGTGGTCTAGGTCAATATCTTCGTATAAAATCTTGTCCAACTCGGAGTATTTGTATTCCAAATCTTTTGAAGAGAGAATTTTCAAAATTTCCTCGCCCTTGTTTAGCGCCCATTGTCTGGCAACTTCGCTCTGAGGTTGAGCAGAAACATTTGCACCGCAAACCAAAAGGGCAAAACAAAATAAAAGGCATTTCAGAAACTTTTTCATTTCAATTTTCTCCCAAACAGGCGTATTTTATAACAATATTTTTAATTGGTCAAATTTTAAATGATTCGGAATGCATAAAAATGAAAAAAATGCTTGCAATTTAAATTTTTAAGGGTTATACATCGCTTTACCGATGGCACCCCTGGAGGCTGTCGGGTGTTAACATTTATTTTAAGGATAAAAAAATGACAGAGATTACTTTTAATGCGCAAAAGCGTGAAAAAGCAGGTAAGGGGGCAGCTCGTGCTTGTCGTCGTGAGGGTCGCGTTCCTGCAGTTATTTATGGCGGAAAAAAAGACGTTGTGTTAATCAGTCTTGATCCGGTTGAATTGGAAAAAGCTTTGGATGTTCGCGATTTCTACACTTCTGAAATTGTTATTGCCGTTGATGGTAAAAACACAAAAGTTAAGTGCCAAGACGTGCAATTTCATCCGGTTTCTGACAAACCTATTCACGTTGATTTTATGCGTAAATAAGGAATTGAAATGTTTTTGGTGGTAGGTTTGGGAAATCCCGGGGCAGAATATGCCAATACCCGCCACAACGTTGGATTTATGGCGGCTGATGAAATTCATCGCCGCTATAATTTTTCGACCTTTCGCGCCAAATTTGACGGGCTTATCGCCGAGGGCAACATTGAGGGCGAAAAGGTTTATTTGTTAAAACCGCAAACATTTATGAATCTTTCCGGCAACAGCGTGGTCAAAGCCGCTTCTTTTTATAAAATATTGCCGCAAAATATTGTGGTTATTCATGACGATATGGATTTGCCGATTGATAAAATGAAAGCCAAAATCGGCGGAGGAGCAGGTGGTCATAACGGGCTGAAAAGTATAGATTCGTGCATTACGCCGAATTATAACCGCATTCGTTTAGGTATCGGACATCCCAATATCAAAGCGGAAGAAGTGGTTGTTAATCATGTTTTGTCGTCATTTTCTAAGGCGGATAAGGCGATTTTGGAGCAAAATATTGATATTGTTGCCGATTTGTTGCCGATTTTACTCAAAAAAGGCATTGCCGAATTTTCTAATCAGTTGGGAATGGCTTTAAATAAAAGATAATCTATTTTTTGATTAATTTTACAGTTGTTTCGAATGCCGCGGCAACAGCGGTAAAAATACTCAATATAATCCACATTATCATGTTGCCGTATTTGCCGAACAAAGTTTTATGGGCTGTGTCAAGCGGAACTTTGGCATCCAAAACACCACGTTCGTTTAAGCCCAGCTTGGCATAAATTTCGCCATATCCGGAAATAACCGCACTAATGCCACTGTTCGCCGAACGAACAATGGTTATGCCTTCTTCAATGGCGCGCATTTGTGCCGCAGCCAAGTGTTGATAAGGTCCGGTGGAATCGCCATACCAACCATCAAAAGTTAAGAGAACTATCCATTTTAAGTTATTGTTTTTGCGTACAATATTGTCGGAAAAGATAATTTCATAGCAAATTAAAGGCGCAAAAGTCGGAAAATTTTCAGCCGTAATTGTTTGATATTTTTCACCCTTGCCGAACTCCGCAACCATATTGGTAACAGGGCGAATAAAAGAAGGCAAAATTGAGCGAAACGGAATATATTCCCCGAATGGTACAAGATGATTTTTGCTATATAAATCAACAACTTGTGCATTGTCATCTATAAGCGCAAGCGAATTATAGAGCTTATAATCATAGCCGTTCGGTTCAAATTCACGGCGGAGCATTCCGGTTATCAAATAACTGTTTTTTGGCAGAATTTGCTTTAATCTTTCGGCATGTTCATGGTCATAGGTTAAGTCAAACGGCGAGGCGGTTTCACCCCAAATTATGAAATCAGGAGCTTTTTCTTTCTTGGAAATTCTGCTTAAATTAAGGTGCTCAGCAAATTCTTTTTCCGCGCGCTCACGACTCCAATCGGCTGTTTGCTTTAAGCTCGGCTGAACAAGGCGAACGGAAATTGTGTCTTGCTTTGCCGTTGAAGACGGAATAACACTTGCACCGTATATCATCAATCCGAGCGGAAAACCAAGCATGACAAGCACGGATAATGCAAAATTCAGCTTTGTTTTATCAAGCAAAAAACGTGCCGGAAAGATGAGAGCCAGAGCCGTTATGGCTGACAGTCCGTAAGTTCCGAAAAGCGCTAATGCCTGCGCTGAATTTATATCAAAAAGCAACACGGAAGAAAGAGGATTCCACGGAAATCCGCTGAAAAACCAACTTCTTATCCATTCGGCAGAAAAGCCCCAAAATGTGGAAAACAAAAGCATTCTGGCAGTCAATGAGTGCAATTTTTTGCTTGCGCCGCCAAGCGCCGGCAAAATCGTGAAAATTCCGAAAAACGCGCCGTTTAAGAACAAGGTGAGGGGATATAACCAGCCCGTGCGCGCTATATCTATCAATAAAGCATTACCAATCCAATATAATCCGCCGGCGAAAAAGCCGAAGCCGAAAAAATATCCCGCAGCGCAGATTTTTTTTGTGCCTTCAATGCGGTTAATGAGCCAGAAAAAAAGCGAAAAAGCAACGATTGCAAACGGATAAAAATAAAACGGCGGTAAAGCTAAAGTCAGCAACAAACCAAGCAAAAGAGAGGTTGTTTTGTGATGATTAACAAGTATATGTGGAAATTTGTGGACTAACCATGAGTGAATGTTAAGGATATATTTTCCTCCTCCGGCTCCTCCGCTTGCGGAGGAGAGAGCAAATTTGAAGATCGCTTGACGTTCAGACTTGCGCTGAACGAGCGATGACTTGTTATTTAATTTGTGCTTCGCTTGTTCAGAATGACGATGCATAAAATTCTCCTATTCCTCGTCCTGATAAGGATTCTCAATGCCAAGCTCAGCCAAAATTGCCGTTTCAAAACCTTCCATATATTCAGCCTCATCATCTTCAATATGGTCAAAGCCCAAAATATGCAAAAAACCGTGCGTGAGTAAATGGCAATAGTGCGCCTTAAAGGTTATGCCCTCAATTTCAGCCTCTTTCTGCATGGTTTCAAAAGCAATGATAATATCACCGAGTTCGGTTATTTCTCCATTTGGCGACGTTTCAAAATCAGCAAAATCCAAGTTGGCAAACGAGAGTACATTCGTCGGCTTATCCATGTTGCGAAATTCTTTGTTTAAGCGCCAAACCTCTTCATCATTACTCAAGCAAACATTAACTGAAAAATCGTTCATTTGCAACAATTCGCGCACATCAGAATCATTTTTATATGCATATGCAAACGCCGTTTCCTTCACTTTTTCAGAAAGATCTTCAATATCAGAAATTGCGTTTTTCCAGCGCTCATCAGCAATATCAAGATTCAGCCATATTTTCATATTCTTCTTGCACTTTTCTGTTTTTTTCTTCATAAGCCTTAACGATTTTTGCCACCAGACCATGACGAACAACATCATTGGCGCTGAATGTTACAGCACTGATATTATCAAGATTCTTTAAGGTATTTAAAGCATCTCTTAAGCCGGAAATAACACCGCGAGGCAAGTCAACCTGACTCAAATCTCCGTTGACAACCATGCGCGAATTTTCGCCTAAACGGGTTAAAAACATTTTCATTTGCATAGGCGTGGTGTTTTGAGCTTCATCCAAAATGATGAAAGAGTTGGAAAGCGTGCGACCGCGCATGAAAGCCAGAGGAGCAATTTCAATTTCGCCCAAAGCCAGCTTTTTATCAACCTGTTCGGCCGGCAACATCTCATATAAGGCATCATAAAGCGGGCGCAAATAAGGGTCAACCTTTTCTTTCAAATCACCAGGCAAAAAGCCCAGGTTTTCACCGGCTTCCACAGCCGGACGCGATAAGATAATCTTGTCAATATTGCCCTCAAGCATCATAGAAACAGCCAACGCAACCGCCAAATATGTTTTACCCGTACCGGCAGGGCCAAGTCCGAAAACAAGCTCATTTTTCATCATTTCTTGAATATAAAGAGCTTGAGTTGCCGAACGCGGATAAATATAGCGTTTTTTGGTTTTTAAGACAATATCGTTCAAATGCGAAGTATCTTCTTTTGATTGCACATTACCGCTCATACGCACGGCGGCTTTAACTTCCTGTTCTCCGATTTCAATGCCACGACTTGCTTTGTCATACAAAATATCAATTGCCGTTTTGGCACTTTCAACATCGCCTGCCGAGCCTTTGACCGTTATTTGATTTCCGAAGCTTAATATTTCAACGTTAAGCATCTTTTCAATAAGACGCAAATTGGCATCAGCTTCGCCGACAAGTTGTTGCATCAATTGATTGTTAAATAGTTCAAAAGTCATTTCAGCCATATTCAAATTTCCTTTCCGCTCAAAGAGTTAGTTGTTGCTTCGGTAACTTCTACCTCAACAATTTTATTTATATTATCATCTTTTGTTGAAATATGCAAGTTTTGCATATATGGTGTGCGCCCGATAAGCTGTCCCTTATGACGTCCTTTTTGCTCAAACAAAACAGGCATAACCTTTCCGACGCATGATTGATTGAATTTTGTTTGATAGTCAAATAAAAGGTCTTGCAAAACAGCCAAGCGCTCTTTTTTTACTTTTTCTTCAACCTGATTTTCCATCACGGCAGCCGGAGTCCCCGGACGTTTGCTGTATTTGAAAGAAAACGCCTGAATATATTTTACTTTATTGACAACATCTAATGTTGCCTTAAAGTCATCATCCGTTTCGCCCGGAAAACCGACAATAAAATCAGAAGACATACCGATTTTCGGATTTGCCTTTTTCAGCTTTTCCACCACCTTCAAATAATCAGACGAATTGTGACGGCGATTCATGGCCTTCAAAATCTTATCGGAGCCGGATTGAATCGGTAAATGCAAATAAGGCATCAAAATTTCAATATCACGATGGCAGGCAATCAGGTTATCAGTGACATCGGCCGGATAAGACGTTGTATAGCGCAGGCGTTTTAAGCCGTTAATTGAAGCAACGCGCTTCAATAAATAAGCAAAATCACGCTCCTTACCGCTTTCGTCTTCGCCATGATATGAATTTACGTTTTGCCCCAATAAATTAAGCTCAATCGTGCCGGTTTTAACCAAACGCTCGGCTTCTTTTATGACCTCGGCAACAGGGCGGGAATATTCGGCACCTCTGGTATATGGCACAACGCAATAAGTGCAGAAATTGTTGCAACCTTCTTGCACCGCCAGATAAGAACATGCGCCTTGAGATTTGTTTTCCGGTAAAAAGTCAAATTTGCTATCAGCCGGAAAATCGGTATCCACAACCGATTCTCTTAATTTTTTTGCTTCAATATCGCGCAAAATCTTGGCAATTTTATGATACATCAGCGGGCCGACCGCAAAATTAACAAACGGAGCGCGCTTGACTATTTGTTCATCTTCAGCTTGAACAACGCAACCGGCAACACCGATAATCGTTTTTTTGCCTTGTTCTTCACGCTCTAATTGTATTAAATGCGCGCGCCCCAAATCAGAAAACAGCTTTTCAGCCGCTTTTTCTCTGATATGACAAGTGTTGAACAAAACAATATCGGCTTCCGTTTGCTTGTTTGTTTCCTCGTAACCCTCTTTTTTGAGCATATCGGCAATGCGCGACGAATCATAAACATTCATCTGACAGCCGAAAGTTTTTATATAAAATTTTTCAGACACTTAAAACCCTTTTCCAAACCTCTGATACAAGCAGATAAGGAAAAAAATCGTATTGCCGTTTCCGCCGGTATCATTTTTAATAAAAGCATCATATTTATCCGCATTATATGGCGAATTTTGAAAATGTACACAGTTTTTTTGAATTTGTGCTAATTTGTGCGAAAAAATGATGAAAGTTTTTAGGTAAAATAAAAATACCAACCAAAGAGTAGGTTGGTATTTGTGATAAAAATATGATTAATGATAAAATAATTCAGCTATTTACGGTAATTATCAATTTTAATGTACTTATCATGGTCATATCCTTTCACTACTCGCGGCCATTTCCGCCATAAGATGCGGTTTTCGACATATTATAGCTTTTTTGCATTGTATTTTGCTTAATGCTATAAATACCGATGACAAGTTGTCCGTTATCTAGTTGTTTTTGTACTCTGTCTAGTTCATTCTTAGACATACAAAGCCAATCGCCGGTTTTTAATAAATTACCATCAGGAAGTACTATTTTATCATCTTTCTCAATTTGATATGCAATGACGGAATCATATTTAGCTGAATTCTTCGGTTCCATAACTGTTCCTTCTGAGATGAGCTTATCGACTCCTTTCCTGTATTCAGTTTCAGAAAATACATAGGAGTAGTTATCTTCGATGAAAAATGGATCTGTACCGTATACATCTATTTTTGCTTTTCCGTCTGGCTCCAATAAATGTGCAGGGTTATTGTCTTTTTGATAATTATTTAAAGCACGTTTAAGTTCCGGCATATCTTTTTCTCTTATTACTATTGAACCATCTTTTTCTATAGCATATTCACCCCATTGAACCGGAATTTTAACCGCTTTATCTTCTATTTTATAAGCAATTCGCACAGCATCGGGATTTGGCTTTGCCATTTGAACTTCTGCTTTACCGGAATTATTGAATAGATAATCGTCAGTTATTTTACGCCGTTCATTCATATAAACACCTTCTGCCTCAAATTTTCCGGTTGTTTTAAGTATCATACGCATACGCTCAATTAACTGCTCCCGTTTTTGAGCATTATTATATACTTTCGGATCTATTATCAATAATTTTTGCTTTTTAAAATCAGCTGCAGGATCATATTCATTGAACGATTGTTTTGCCGCTTCTTGCGATATAACATCAAGGTTTTGTGTGCCAATTGTAAGTTTTTTATCTTTTAACTCTTCATCATTAGCAAAATCATAAATATATGCATTTTCGGTTTTACCAACTCTGACGCCATCGTTTACCAAATGATCAAGTAATTCGGCATATTGTTGACAGTTTATATCTATATTTCTTGAATTATTTTGCTCTTGTTTAGCTGAGTTTTGTGTAATCAATTGGTTTACAAGATTTAGTATCTTTTCATCAGCTCTTATTTCTACATCGTTTTGTTTCATACCGACAAGCATATTTATGGCATTTTCTTTTCCCATATTATCAGCCAATCGGTCAAAATCTTTAATCGCAAAAATTGCTTTTTCCTCCCTTTGTGCTAAAGCAACAATCAAGCCATCTTTATCTTGGATTGCTATATCCATAAATTCTGTATGGTCTATAATTTCTTTAGCTGTAGTTTTCGGAGAGGCAAAAGATAAATCATCAGCAGAACGAGCATCAGGATTAAGTTGAGATTTTGAAAAATAATCCCACATCACACCCATATCGTAAATAGTCATCTTTGATTGTTTAGCATCAAAATTTGCTACCAAAGGTGTTGGTTCTCCAAATTTAACATTTGTATTATAAAAACGGTAATCAACACCACGTTTCATCGCATTTTTATTTAGCGAAACTTGTTCTTTGTGACCTTGAATTAATTCTTTTGTAGGCATAAACCGTCCGGTTTGTTCTCCCCGTTTATAGGAGCGCTCTAGAGCTGTTAATACCGGCAACATAGGTGTATTTGCACTGATTTTAGTATCTCCTGTGCCTAAAACACTCAATTGCCAATTACCCGCTCTTGCAACATCCATTAATATATTCGGAGCCTTATCACTTTCCGCCATTTTTTGCCACCGGTCCGCGATATTATCAAACACAATTGAACTTTCTGCATGTGTTAAACTACCATGGAGTTCAATATTATCTCTTACTTCCTCAAAAGGAAGCAATAATTTTTTATATAAATCCGGATTAATTTCTAATAAATCATTTTTATCCGATTGTTCATTCTTAACAGCATTCGTGACACTTCCTTTACCGGAAGCGGCCCCGCCCACGATTAGAAACGATTGTCGTGTATCTTTGTTATGTTGAGTGAGTTTTTCATATTGTTCAATATAATGTGAATCGAATACACCATCTTTACCGGAAATAATTGTTTCGACCAATCGTTTGTTTTCTCTTAAATTCTCAGCGTTGGCGACTAAGTCGACAATAATGCGTTCTTTATTTTCATTCATAAACGCAACAATTTTACTTAGTTGTTTCATTTCATCACGTTCTTTACGAGAAGGACGTTCCTGTTTAAACTGCTCTGTTAGTTCAGATATTCTCTGATTATACCGCTCTAAATTGTGCGTAAAACGAGAATCATAATATTTAAAGTCATCCAGATGTTTTACAATTGGGTTATTTTTATCTTCAAAAAATATAGTTGCATTTTGTTCTACGGATTTACGCCTTAAAATACTCATTCTAGAAAAATAATTTTCTTTATCCTTAATTTTCGGTAATACGGCTTCTTGATATATTTTATGAAATTTTTCAATAAAGTCATCTTCTGATTGAAACTTTAAGTTTGTAGACATTGCTACGATAGTTTCATGCAAAGCCAAGCGTTCCGGCGACAAGCAAAGAACATATTCACCCACGGCTTTCGCATTTTGTTCGTATTCCTGTTTAATCTGTTCACTTGTTAAGCCTTCATTTACATGATTTTTGGCATCAAACATTGTAATAAAAAGACCTTCTGGTAATTCATTTTCGCTATTATTCAATGAAGGTACATACCAATCCGCATTACTCATAGTTAGCTCCTTTGCCCTTTAGATGTTCAGGACAGGCTAAAGTGATATTTGCACCTTGTTCTTTAGGTACAAATACCAGTCCTTTATCAGTCCACTTGTCATTTGATTGAAAAAATTGTTGAATTGAACAGTTTGGTAACGGTTTTAGTTGAAGAAACCATTCCGAAGACTCATTTTGCAGTACTTTATTTAGAGAGCGACTCATAACACAATGGGAAACAATAATGAGATTTTCATATTTTGAATCTTTGAACCATGATGAAATGTTTTCTACGAACTGTTCGGCTCTTTTAACGACATCTTCTTTGCTTTCACCTTTAGGCGGTTTAACGAAATATTCACCGTCTTTTTCGGCGTGAAAATCATATAATCTAGCTAAATTCGGATATTTTTCGTAACATTGTTCGGTAGTAAGACCTGTAAACATTCCAAAATCTTGTTCTACCAACAGTGGTTCCGTCACAAGTTGTGCTGGAATTTCTTTTATAATTTGTTCGGCTGTTTGAGTTGCTCTTTTATATGGACTAGTTATAATCAGCGTCGTTTCCGGATTTATTTGCATATCGGCAAAAAATTTTCCACACTCTGAAGCCTGACTTTTTCCGAGTGAAGTCAGAGGAATATCTTCATTGGAATGAGTTTCCCAAATATTAGGATTTACTTGATGGGAGGCCTCTCCATGACGTATGGTAAATATATTTTTTGCCATTGTCTTATTCCTAAAAAAAACGGGCCGGACAGAATTGTCCGACCCTTGTATCACAAATCACTCATGTACAATATCACGAGACATTGTTTTAGGCATTTTGGTAACCTGATAAGCTTTTGCGAATGCATCTGCCTGGATAAGGCGCATTCCGGAAGAATCTTTAATCACAAAAGCTCCTCCTTTGCCGGCTGTTTGAGGCTGACCTTCAGCTCCTTCAAAAACTTCGCCTTCCTTAACAGAAAAGGCCTGAACCACTTCTTTTTTCTTTACACCTGAAAAAATCTGTCCCGGCTTAATAGATTCTTTTGCCGGAGCGCCTGTCAAACCGGCAGCAAAAGCTGTGTCGGAATCCCACAAGTCAGCCTTTCCGCCATTATTAAGCACTTCATTTGTCAGATAGTTGATAAAATGCTTTAATTTAATGCTATTGTTAAATGTATCAGGATGTTCGGCTAAATAGCCCTCAATTTGTTTTTTGCGTCCAGGAGCATCATAGCAAAGCAAAACACCATCATTTTGCTTTAATACTTGATCGGCATTATCTTTCGGATTTTTAAATACAAACCCTTGAACATCTTCCATAAACGGGCCATCAGCACCCCATTCCTGACGTTTTTGCGGTGTGGCACCGGCAAAACCGAATGCCGGAATAACAATTCGTTTCATATCAGACGGAATTGCTTCCATAACATCGCCTTCAAACATCTTAGCAGCTTGATCATTTGTAATCATTTTATTTCTCCTTAGAAAATTGTTTTGTCATGTCTTCTGTCTAATTGTAACAAAACGTACGTTTAATGTCAATACTTTTTTTAATTTTTTTTGATTTTTTTTAATTTTGCCCACAGTCCATATAAATACTTATATATAAGCATGTTTTATTTTCTTTTTTCCTTAATGTTTTGTCAGCAGGAAAAAAACGTACGTTTAAATTGACCAGTTTAAAAAATAATTTTTGGAGATTTTTTATCATGAAAACAATAGGTTATATCAGAGTTAGTTCGAATAAACAAACGCTTGAACATCAGCGTTTTGAAATAGAAAATTTTGCCCTTAAAGAAGGTATGAAAATTGATACTTGGGTACAGGAAAAAATATCAAGCCGAAAAGCCTTAGATAAGCGCAAATTGGGGAGCATATTGAAAAATTTGCAGAAAAATGATATATTGATAACTTGCGAAATATCTCGTTTAGGCAGGTCTTTATTGGAAGTTATGAAAATTTTAGAAACTTGCTTGAATAAAAACTGTCAAGTCTGGACTATAAAAGAAAACTATCGCCTCGGTAATGATATACAATCAAAAGTTTTGGCTTTTGCTTTCGGACTGGCTGCCGAAATTGAGAGAAATCTTATATCACAGCGCACAAAAGCAAGTCTGGCAAACCTTAAAGCAGCCGGAAAGAAACTCGGTAGACCTTTAAGCGCGGAGACGAAAAATCTTAAACTTGCTAAAAATCAAAAACAAATCCAAACAATGCTTTATAACGGCGTATCACAAACAAAAATTGCTAAAATGTTCAATGTGGAACGCGCAACTTTGAGAAAATATATACTTCGTTTATGATTAAAAAAAAGACCTTGTTTCAGGTCTTTGATATGGTACAAGCGGGCGGACTCGAACCGCCTGCCTACTTCTTAGGAGGAAGTCGCTCTATCCTGATGAGCTACGCCTGTATCAAGTTTTATGCTATCGCATATATGAAAAAAAGTAAAGTGTTTTGTTTAGAAGTATAAACAGAATAGGTCTGACTTACATATTTCCGAAAAGTTCTGCCTTAACGGTATCGCCGGTTTCAATGCCGAATTTTTTAACCTGTCCGCCGTTGATTTCCAATACGGCACGCGGTCTTGAAGGAGCCATAATGGCATTGGTTGACAGCGGTTCGGCATTCTCATATATAAAATAGATTTTTCCTTCTTTATCAATGAAAAGCATATCTAAAGGAATTAAGGTGTCTTTCATCCACATGGCAATTTCCATATCGCTCGGAATTAAGTTCACGTCAAACAAAAATCCGGCGTCGGTATCAAGTTTGTTTCGCCCCATCAGGCCTTTTGCCATTTCTTGACGATTGTCGGCAACTTCAACAAAATAGCCTTTTTTGACTTCATTCGTATTTTGCTTATATATAACAAGGCTTTTGGTCGGATTGCCCGAACTTGTCACACTGTCGCTCTTTTTTTCATCAGAGCAGGCGACCGTGAAAATTAACAGCGCAAAAACCAATATTTTAAACAGTTTCATAACAAAACACCTCCGATTAACGTCCATAGTATAGCAAAATATTTAAATAAATGCAAATAAAATTTATTTTCTTTACAAAAAAGCACCTCATAAGTTTTTAACCCGTGAGGTGCTCTTCACTTTACAAGGATGTTATTTGTTCTTCGGCAGGTCTTCACCGGTTTCCTGATTTACATGTTTTGCCGAAAGTTTAACCTTTCCGCGATTGTCAGTACCGACATATTTAACCCAAATTTTATCGCCTTCTTTATAAAAATCAGAAACAGAAGCAATTCGTTCATTCTTGATTTCAGAAATATGAACCAAACCTTCAGTCTGTCCCAAAAAGCGAACAAATGCACCGAATTCCATAATCTTGGTAATTGTACCGAGATAATTCTTTCCTTCTTCCGGAACAGCGACGATATCATTAATCATATCAATTGCTTTTTGGCAGTTTGCGCCGTTGTTTGAAGCAATTTGAACAATGCCGTCATCGGAAATATCAATTTTTGTATTTGTTTTATCAATGATTTCTCTGATGACCTTACCGCCGGAACCGATAACTTCACGAATTTTATCTACCGGAATCTTCATAGAGTAAATGCGCGGAGCTTTAGATGAAACTTCAGCACGCGGCTCGGCAATGGCTTTTGCCATTTCACCCAAAATATGAATACGACCTTCATGAGCTTGTGCCAAAGCATTTTGCATAATCTCTTTGGTGATGGAGGTAATTTTGATATCCATCTGCAAAGCGGTTACACCGTCTTTTGTTCCGGCAACCTTAAAGTCCATATCGCCAAGGTGATCTTCATCACCTAAAATATCGGTCAAAATTGCAACTCTGCCGTCATCTTCCTTAATTAAGCCCATGGCAATACCGGCAACAGGCTTTTTCATCGGAACACCGGCATCCATCAATGAAAGACAGGTTCCGCAAACGGTTGCCATTGAGGAAGAACCGTTTGATTCCATAATATCGGAAACAACACGCAAAGTATAAGGGAAAAGTTCCTTATCTTTCGGCAACATCGGATGAATTGCGCGCCATGCCAATTTTCCGTGACCGATTTCACGACGCCCCGGAGTGCCTAATCTTCCGCATTCACCAACGGAAAACGGAGGGAAGTTATAATAAAGCATAAAGTCTTGCTTGTATTCAGCCAACAAACCGTCAACAATTTGCGCATCATCAGCAACACCCAAAGTGGTGGCAACAAGAGCTTGAGTTTCACCACGGGTGAACAAAGCAGAACCATGCGCTTCAGGCAACAAGCCGACCTCGCAATAAATCGGACGAACGGTTTTTGTATCACGGCCGTCAATGCGGTGACCGGTTGATAAAACTTTTTCTCTCATCGTGTGATGCATAACATTTTCAATGGCATCGCCGACATAACGCATTTCAACCTCATTTTCAGGGTCAATTGTTGCTTTGATTTCTTCAGCGATTGCGCCTAAAGCATCAGCTCTCTGTTGTTTGTTGGTGATTGAAAATGCTTCATTGTAGCGTGCGCCGTATTCTTTTTCAATTTTAGCGCTCAAGTCATTATATTCTTGAGGGAAAGTCGGAGCTTCCCATTTTTCTTTGCCGGCTTCATTAGCCATTTCGTTAATCAAATCAATAACCGGCTGGAAGCTTTCAAATCCGAACATAACCGCACCGAGCATTGTTTCTTCAGAAAGCTCGTTTGCTTCGGATTCAACCATCAATACGCCTTCTTTTGTTCCGGCAACGGTCAATTCAAGTTCGGAATTTTCTTTTTCGGAAATTGTCGGATTTAAGATATATTCACCGTTTTTATAGCCTACTTGAGCGGCGCCGATAGGACCCATGAACGGAATGCCGGAAATAGCCAAAGCAGCTGAAGCGGCAACCATGGACAATACATCAGAGTCATGTTTTTGATCGTGCGAAATTACGGTACAAATAATTTGTACTTCGTTTTTAAAAGCGTCAGGAAAAAGCGGGCGAATAGGTCTGTCAATAAGACGAGAAATCAAAACCTCGCGCTCGGAAGGCTTGCCTTCACGCTTCATAAATCCTCCCGGAATTTTTCCGGTTGCGTAATATTTTTCCTGATAGTTAACTGTCAACGGGAAGAAATCTTGGTCTTCCTTCGGTTCTTTTGCCGCAACAACCGTGGCAACAACTTGTGTATTGCCATAGCTTGCCACAACGGCACCTGTTGCCTGACGAGCAATTTTTCCTGTTTCTAATACGAGTTTTCTGCCACCCCAAGTCATTTCCTTGCGGCAAATATTAAAATTAATCATAAATTTTCCTTTCAAACATCTTTATAAACCTCACCTGACAAAAGCGTCAGGATTTTGAAGGGTTGCAAGGCTTTTGATGCTCGCAACCCTTATAAAAGCAATATTATTTACGAAGCTCTAACTTCTTAATAATTGCCTGATATCTTTCTTCGCTTGTTGCTTTCAAGTGGTCAAGCAAGTGACGACGACGGCTAACCATCTTCATCAAACCCAAGCGAGAGTGTAAATCTTTTTTGTGAACGTTAAAGTGTTCAATCAAAGCATTGATTCTGTAAGTCCAAATAGCAATCTGAACTTCCGGAGAACCGGTATCATTGGCAGAAGTGCCGTATTTTGCTACGATTTCTTTTTTAATTTCACTTGTAATCGACATCTTTTATATTTCCTTTTTTAAATTCAAGTTGTTAAACACGCGAATCGGCGATATTTTATTTTCATCGATTCGCACCAAAGCGACCAAACAATTATCAGACATTGCCGCAACAATATTCGAGGCTTTTGCCCCGTATTTATTGGCTGACAGGCTTTGTCCCATACTTAATTTCGTCGCATCTTCAGCCGAAACAGCAAGCTCCGCGATGTCGCGCAGGGCCGTTTCTATCGGCAAAAGAGACTTACGTCGTTCATCTGTATAATCTATTTTTTCTAAAAAATCCAGTAAAATTTTATCTTTCAGCGAAAAAATTCCGCATTTTGTACGTCTTAATTCGGTTAAATGTCCCTTTGTGCCTAAAAATAAAGCCAAATCTTTGCCGAGTGTGCGAACATAAGTGCCTTTTGAACATTTGACGCGCATTTTTACCGAATCGGAGTTATATTCAAGCAAATCAAGCGCATAAATCTTAACTTTTCTGGGCGGAATTTCAACATCTTCGCCCTTGCGGGCGCGCTTATATGCCGGTTTGCCGTTGATTTTTATGGCAGAATAAACGGGCGGAATTTGCGTTATTTCACCGATGAAATGCTCAATTGCCGATAAAACTTCTTCTTTTGTGGGAATTTTAGGGCAGGTGGCTATAACTTCGCCTTCCGTATCATCAGTTGAGGTTTGTTCGCCGAATTTTAAGACAAACTCATATTCCTTGTCGCCATCGGTAATAAAAGAAATAAGTTTGGTTGCTTCGCCGAAAGCAATAGGCAAAACACCGGTGGCAAACGGGTCAAGAGTTCCGGTGTGACCGTTTTTGTTGGCATGCATAAGCCAGCGCGTTTTGCCGACTACATTGGTTGAACTCATGCCTTTAGGCTTGTCTATAATCAGCCAGCCGTTGACATCATCAGCCTTATTATGTTTCAAATGTTTTCTCCTTGATTTTTTTACTTATTTTGACGATGAAAGAGCGCGCTGTCAATCGTTTTTTGATAAAAAAGAGCCGGAGTTTTGTTCCGGCTCATGAATATTTTCTTTGAAAAAACAAAAATTATTCTTTTGTTTCTTCAGCTTTTTCAGCTTCGGCAGCGGCAGCTTTTTCAGCGGCAACGCGAGCCAAATCTTTTGCGCCTTTGGCATTTACATCGCGATCAACCAACTCAATGATTGCCATCGGAGCGCAGTCACCATAACGGAAACCTGCCTTCAAAACGCGAGTATAACCGCCTTTGCGTTCTTTATAACGTTCAGCCAAAGTTGAGAACAGTTTAGAAACTACCTCATCATTACGCAAGAAACCGGCAGCCAAACGACGACTGTTTAAATCACCTTTTTTAGCAAAAGTAATCATATTGTCGGCGAAAGTTCTCAGTTCTTTAGCACGTGTTAAAGTGATAGTAATCTGTTCATGTTCCAACAATGCAGATGTCAAATTTGAAAACAATGCTCTTCTTTGACTTTTCGGCATATTAAATTTTCTATGTCCGTCACCATGTCTCATGGGATAATTCCTTTCTTTTCTCTGTTGCTTTGCAAGGCAAAGCGGATAAACACACAGCTCTTACTACGGATATGCGTTAAAGCATTCATACATAAAAGCCAACCAAAATCGCCAGACTAATAACACAGGTATTTTTAAAAAGCAAGCATTTTTTTGTAATATTTTTTTCTTTTGATATATAATCTTATCGTCAGGTTTAAGAAAACGGTTTGCAGACTATATTTTCCTTAAAAAAAAGAATAAAGGAAAAGCTGATGAAAAAAGCATATTTGGGACGAATTTTTGTTTATGATACGGATAAAACGCGTTTGGAAGAGTTTGAAGATTTTTTTCAAAAACGTTCTTTTGAGGTTTTCGGTACCGACAATATTTATAAACTCTTGAATTATGCGCGTGAACTAAATCCCAATATCATAATTTTTCGGGTTGAGGATAATTATAATCCGGTCAGGGCTTCGCTTTCAAAACTGATTCCGGATATCAGCGGACGAAATTATCCGATTGTTTTGATTAAACCGAAACAATTTGAATTTGTATATCATCAAGGGGTGGCGCATTATCTACATTCGCCTTTTAATATTGATGAATTATTGGATATTGTTGAAAGCTATTGTGTCGGGCAAAAAGAACATCATATTATGCTTTTGAACCGATATACCGAAAAACCGAATAATTTTTTAAAGCAAATTAAAAAGTCGGAATACAAATGTTTTGAAGTCCATAATGAAGATGCGGCGCAGTTGTATTTGAGCAAAAATAATCCGATTGCGGTGTGCATTGAATGCGCAAAGGGATTTGTTAAAGCTCCGGCGCAAATAAATATGAATAATATTTTTTATGTGGATAGCCAGGACGATATTGCTGAAATTAAAAAATTTTTGAGTTAAGTAAATTGAATGAAAATTTTTTAATGAGGAACTTTTTGTATGTGGTTCACGCAGTTTGTGCGCAAAATTTATGACGGGATAATCAATCTCTCAGCCAATAAACACGCGGTTTTCTGGCTGTTTGTTATATCATTTGTTGAAAGCTCGTTTTTCCCGATTCCGCCTGACATTATGCTGATTCCGATGATTTTGGCGTTGCCGAAAAAGGCTTGGAATTATGCTTTTGTTGCCACAACCGGAAGTGTTGTCGGGGCTTATTTGGGTTATGCAATCGGGCATTTCTGTTTTGAAATGATTGCCGTGCCGATATTGAATTTTTATGGTGTGATGGATAAATTTGTTGAGTTTCAAAATATGTATCATCAATATGGAGCTTGGATTGTTTTCGGTGCCGGCATTACGCCTTTCCCGTATAAGATTATTACAATCGCAAGCGGTGTTGTGCATTTAAATTTGGCAGTGTTCACGGTTGCTTCAATTATTGCCCGCGGTTTGAGATTTTATCTGATTGCCTGGTTGTTATATAAATTCGGTGAGCCGATGAAAGTGTTTATTGAAAAAAACTTAGGCTGGCTTTCAATATTGTTTTTGGTGCTTTTAATCGGCGGATTTATGCTTGTTAAACTATTTTGATTCGGGCTTCTTTTTTTTGTAGACGTCTTCTTTAAGTTTCAATAAGTAATCAATAACTTCAGAATCGTCCCATTCAACCGAACCGGTGATTTGTCCGATTTCTTCACCGTCACGACTTACCAAAACCGCAGTAGGGGTTACCATGATACCCATACCATGTGAAAAATTTGATTTAGGGTCGGTATAAGATTCCAAACGAGGTGCGCCGATTTTTTTCATAAAATTGCGACGTTCGTCAATGGTTTTCCATTCTTCAGCCGGAGAAATGATTATAACTTTTATGCCCTTATCTTTTGTTTTGTCGGCAAAAGCTTGCAAATGCTTCATGTCACCGATGCACGGACCGCAGGTGCGCGACCAAAGCATTGCTATTAACATATCTTCTTTATTATCAGTCAGCTTATGCTTTTTACCGCTGTCGGAATAATAACTTAAGTTCGGAATATAGCGCGGTGTTTCAAAAATATTGAGTTTTGCAACCGCTTGATGAGTTATCAACAGAGCGCAAAATAAAAAACAAAAACTTTTAAATATTTTATTCATTCTTTAACTTCTTTCTGCTAAATATGACGCATATTAAAGAAAACATAACTAAAGAGTTAAAAGAAAAGGTTAATAAATGAGAAATTTTCAAAAAATATTTTTTTTCTTTGTCTTAGCGCTGGCTGTTGCCGGTTTAAGCTCATGTGGCAGATATTCCGAGCCTTCTCCTGTTGAAGGAAGCGGATTCCCGCATAATTATCCGGCAAATTAAGGAGGCTTGTTATGGTTGATGAAACAAATTTAAATACGATTCCTCATGTGGAATTTGCCGACAATGTTAATGAACGCACTCCGTGTGTTTTGGTGCTTGATTGTTCGGGGTCTATGCGCGGTGAGCCGATTAAGCAGCTTAATGCCGGATTGGAAGCTTTGGAAAAAGAATTAAAAGAAGATATTGATGCCAGCTCACGCGTGCAAATTTTGATAATTAAGGCGTTCGGTAAAGATGAAACTGAAATTTCCGCCGATTGGACCGACGCCATGAACTTTAATGCTCCGGTTATGGAAGCCGGCGGTTTGACTCCGCTCGGCAAGGCTATGGAGCTTGCTTTGAAAAAAATTGAAGACCAAAAATGCTTGTATGACAGTTGGGGCGTTACCTCAAAAAGGCCTTGGATTTTTTTAATCAGTGACGGTGAACCGACTGATTACGGTTGGGAAAAATCGGCAAAATTGTGCCGTTATGCCCAAAAAAATAAAAAAGTTGTGATTCATGCCATCGGAACGCAAGGAGCAAATTTAGATAAATTATCAAAATTTTCGTTGTTGCCTCCGAAAAGGTTGACCGGCTTGAAGTTTACGGAATTCTTCCTCTGGCTCAGCCGAAGCGTATCATGTATTTCAAAGGCCGCGCCTAATGCCGAAAGTTATCTTGATGACATCAATGACTGGAATGAGGCTAAGGAATAAATGAAGAAAAAAGAGCAAGTCAAAGTTTTGAATTTGAGTATTTGCGGGGCTTTGCATAAGTCTAAAAAACTGCCGTGTCAGGATTATGCCTGTTATAAACATAAAGGCAAAAAGACGGTGGCTGTTGTTTCGGACGGCGCAGGTTCGGCAAAATACGGCAAAATAGGGGCAAAAAACGTTGCTCAAACCGTTTGTGACTTTCTCTTGAATTCTGATTTTGAAAATATTCGCAATGATATTGAAAAAGCTATTGCACATGCTCGCGATAAAGTGATGTTGCATCGCTTGAATAAAACTCAATCCGAACAAAATCTGGCTGATTTTTCGGCTACACTTGTAGGCGCTTTTTATGACGGAAAAAAAGGCGTATTTTTCCATATCGGTGACGGAGCGGGTATTGCATTTTTGAATGATGATTATCAAAATTTTGTGATATCAGAGCCGGAAAACGGTGCGTTTTCATGTGAAACATTTTTTTATACCATGACGGACTGGAAAAACAGTCTGCGTATTACGGAATTTTCCGATATTAAACGTTTGGTTTTAATGACCGACGGGGTAAGCGGATTTGTTTTTGATGATTTCGGGCAAATAAGAGAGAATTTTTTGATGCCGATTATGCGGTATTTTGATGAGGAACCTCGAAAAAATTATGCTCTGAACGCTTTAAAAAACACTCTTTCAAGCACAAAAGCAATGCGCATAAATTCTGATGATAAAACTTTTCTGTGGGCTAAATTCAAATGAGTGAAAATAATAAATATTTAGCGCTTTATCCGGACGGACACCATGAAGAAGTTGTTTTGGGACAACTCTTGAACAAGGGCGGTGCGGCCGGTAAAATTTATGAAGACCTCACGCATAAAAACAGTGTCGCAAAGATTTATCATGATCGCTCTAAAAGCGAAACAAACCGCAAAAAGCTTGAGGGTATGCTTTTAAATAAGCCGAATATTCCATCTATTGAAAACGAGGGAAAAGAATATATTCAAATTGCTTGGCCTACCGCGCTTTTGGAAGATTCTCAGGGTTATTGCGTGGGCTATTTGATGCCGAAAATTGATACAAACGAGGCAATTTCGCTTGACCATTTAATGCAAAAAGCAGTGCGAAAAAAGCTGGGACTTTCCGAACGTTATGTGGACAGGGTTTTTGCCGCCTATAATATTACATCGGTTGTTGCGGCATTGCATGATTGCGGACACTATATTGTTGATTTGAAGCCGGCAAATGTTTCGGTTTATAAAAGTACAATGCTTGTGGCTATGTTTGATTGCGACGGCTTTTCAATTAAGGGCGAAAACCAAAACCGCTATCCGGCAGAATTTGTGAGTGAAGAATATATTTATCCCGAAGGCATAAATGAAACTTGCGAACAAATGGGCGAAGAGCAGGATAAATTCGCCTTGGCGGTTATTATATTCAGGCTCTTAAATGAGGGAATTCACCCGTTTACGGGAACACCGCGTAAAAATTCGGAAATGCTTTCGGTGCAGGAGAGAATATTCAAATATCATTATGCCTACGGAATTTGGCCTGATGACTATCAAGCCCCGAATCCTTACAGTATTCATGAATATTTTGATCAGGAAACCTTAAATCTGTTTGAACGCGCATTTACCAAAGGCAATGTCAGACCTTCAGCCATTGAATGGCAAAATAAATTAGAATATATTTTGAAAAACTTAAAACGTTGTAAAAAAGACCATAATCACTCATACTTCACACCAAAAGGGTGCGGATTGTGTATGGTTGCCGAAAAGCTTAAAAATCATCTTCAGGAACAACAAAAAATTGCGCTTGAAAATCAGTCAAAAGTGCGTGGAATTGATGTTAGTAAAGTAAGTAAAGAAAGCATAAAAAAGAAGTTGGCGCAAAATGTTAATCAGCAGAAGAATTTGCTCCAAATTTATTACGGCAGTATCGGTTCGGCATTTTTATTTTTTACTTTAATACGCAAAATTATATCTCCATTTGATGAAAGTTTACGTTCAATCGGTATTTTCGGGCAAATGTTGTTATTAAGCTTGTGTGTTTTCGGTATTGATAAAGGCGCGGCTAAATTCAGCTCATTATTTGATGAAAGCATAAATCGTAATTGGTTGATTATGCTTAAGATTTATGCGATTTTTTGTCTTGTTACGGCTTTTATTTCCGTAAATGCGCTTAACTTTTCCGTTTTTGCTCTTGCCGAATAGAAAGCTTTGAAAAAAATACTTGATTTTTGAATTTTTAAGGTATATAATATAGCCAATATTAAGAACGATTGCTGTGAAATTAACATTTCGCAGCGAGATTTTTTCTAAGTTTTAAATTTTGGAAGGAAATAAAAAATGGATAAATTCCCGTTGACTAAGTTCGGCTATGATATGCTGGAACAAGAATTGAAGAATCGTAAAGGTGTTGAACGTCCGAATATTATTGCCGAGATTGCCGAAGCTCGTTCAAAAGGCGATTTGTCGGAGAATGCAGAATATTCTGCCGCCAAAGAAAAACAAAGCTTTAATGAAGGGCGCATTCAGGAATTGGAAGCAGTGATAAGTCGTGCGCAGGTTATTGACCCGAGCAAAATGAGCGGAGATATCGTACGTTTCGGCGCAACCGTATTGCTTGCCAACACTGATACTGATGAAGAAAGCCAATATCAAATTGTTGGTGATTATGAAGCAGATATTGAAAAAAATAAAATTTCGCTTTCTTCTCCGTTGGCTAAGGCTTTAATCGGCAAAGAAATCGGCGATGTTGCCGAATATCTGGCACCGAACGGCAAAAAGTCGTATGAAATTATTGAAGTTAAATGGCTGTAATTTATTTGTTAATTACTGCAAAATGTTCTTTAATACTCCTGTTTTTGTTTTATTATAATCAAGAATGGGAGTATTTTTTTTAGAGAGGACTTTAAATGACAATTGTGGCAATTTGGTGTCGTCATAAGGGCGATAATATTATCGGAGCGGGTGCGGGTTTGCCGTGGAAAATTCCGTCCGATACACGTCGTTTTCGTGAGTTGACGGAAGGAAAAATCAAAGTTATGGGGCGCAGAACCTATGAGGGTATGCCCCAAAAAGTGCTGATGGGAAAAAGGCTGATAGTTTTGGATATTGATAATTCCTGCGAGGTTTTTGATAAGGAAAATCACATAGTTGTTGATGATGCCGACAAGCTTAAAGATTATCCTGAAGATTTGTATATTTCCGGCGGTGCTTCGGTTTATGCCAAGTTTTTTACCACGCCGGCGATTATGCCCGATATTGTTGTTGACTGTGTATATCAGGGCGAAATCGCGCCGGAAGTTAAGGATTTGATAAATGTAAATAAAAGTGTGGAAGTTTTGGAGGCTAAGTATTTTGCGTTGCCTCAACGCTTTGAACTTGATAATGTTATTACAACCGTTTGGCTTAAAAAAGGCGATTTTGTTGACCAATCGGTCGTTAAAAATATTTTGGCTTATATGGAAACGGAGGGAAAATAAAATGCAACAATATTTGGATTTGTTGAAAGATATTATGGAAAACGGCGTTGATAAAATGGACCGCACCGGAGTTGGCACTCGTTCGGTATTCGGGCGACAGATGCGCTTTGATTTGAGCAAAGGATTTCCGCTGGTAACAACAAAAAAAGTGCATCTTAAAAGCATTATTTATGAGCTTTTGTGGTTTTTAAAAGGTGATACAAACGTAAAATATCTGCAAGAACACGGTGTCAGAATTTGGAATGAATGGGCTGATGAAAACGGTGAACTCGGTCCGGTTTACGGCTCACAGTGGCGTAACTGGAACGGCGAGGGGATTGATCAAATCGCCGATGTTATTGAACGCTTGAAAAAAACTCCGAACGACAGGCGTATGATTGTTTCAGCCTGGAATGTGGGAAAAATCGCCGAAATGCATCTTCCGCCGTGTCATATGATGTTTCAGTTTTATGTGGCGAACAATAAGCTCAGTTGTATGCTATATCAGCGTAGTTGTGATATGTTTTTGGGCGTTCCGTTCAATATTGCCTCGTATGCGCTTTTGACAATGATGGTGGCACAGGTTTGCGGTTATGAACCGGGGGAATTTGTGCATACGTTAGGTGATACGCATATTTATCACAACCATTTTGAACAGGTGAAAGAACAGCTTAGCCATACGCCGTATCCGTTACCGCAAATGAAAATAAATCCGGCAGTTAAGGATATCAATGATTTTAAGTATGAGGATTTTGAACTGGTAAATTATCAGAGTTATGATACCATAAAAGCTAAAGTTGCGGTATAGTTAGTATTTTGTTATTTTGAGTTAAGGCTCCGATTGTTGTGAATCTTCGGAGCCTTTTAATTTTTCAGCTTTACTTTAAAAGTTTTTTATGCTAAAATCAGAGCCAGAGCATAAAAGGCTCGGAGGTGTCGAAACCTCGTCTACAAGAATTACTTTAGTGTAATATTCCATCCTAATATGGTTGGAAGGTGGCAAAATAAGTTACTACTGCGTTTCAAATATGTCACACTATCGCTTGTAGAATAGTTTCGAACTTCCGACCGCTCAATGAGCGGCTTTTTGTTTTGCTCAAAATATAATTTTCGTTTTTCTGCAAACAAGAAGTTAGTTAAATGTATTTTTTTAGAAAGGACTGTTAAAATGAAAAATGTTTTAAGTAGGTTACAAACGCTTAAATCAAGCGAAGATTGCGATAAATATTCCAAGAGTGTTTCGTATGAAACACTCGTCGGCGGAACGACGACAACCGGCACGGGGATAAAACAAACTCAGAAGATGTTTTTAGGCAATGCAGTTAAACCGCTAACGGCGGTTGGCACTTTGACATCGTTGCTGTGCAACTCCGCCAAAGTGATGGAAAATATATTGCAAATGTCGCATGTTCTTAGGTTGATAAAAATTTTTGGCTTAGTGACGGTTTTATCTGTTGGAATAATAAGCGAATCGCGAGCGGAAATATGTGAAATTGGTACGACAAAAGTTACCTGTCGGAGTGGAATTGATATTCTCGGCAAAACAGAAGCAGGAGAATATATCTGCGGGACGGATTGCACCTTTACAATTGTCGGCGACACCGTTAAAGTTAAAGCAAACAGCGACAATGCCACCATAGATACTGGCATCTTCTCACCAAAAGCTTATTCTGAAGGAAAAGTTGTAAAAACAAACGGCGAGGAAGTCAATTTCAACAAAATAGAACTAGACGGCGATTTTGCTTCAATAGGAAATCATGCCTTTGCTTATTCAGATGCTACCATTGTTCCTAAAAGCGGAACTTTGAAGATATCCTCAAACACTACAAAAATAGCTAATTATAGTACAATTCAAGGTGATGTATATGTTGAAAAAGCCGGAGGTCAAACACTTCCGTCAGCTGATATAAAAGGTAATTTGATTTTTGCCGATGGCATTAAAACAATAGGCGGTTGGTTTATGGGAAGCGCAAAAATTGACGGAGATGTGGTGATTCCCGCTTCTGTGACTAGTATTAATGCCGATAATTGGATAACGCTTTTAGATTCTCTAAATAAAGGTCACAAAGTCTACTGCGGAGCCGGAAACTGTTATAAGTTATTTTATGATTCATGCTATGAAGATACTAGGGAGAGTTATTTATCATCATGCTTAAAGGCGCTTAAAAGCTTGAACGACAAAGGAAAATTGGCAGGTTATAATGATGAGTGTACGGATTACAAATGTCAGAGTTGCAAAAGTGATTATGTATACAGCAAAAGCGGAACGGGCTGTGTTTCTGATTGCGGAGCCGGATATTTGGGAAAAGAAGGAAGATGTATCGATTCGGCGCTCGGTTGCGGGGAAAATTATCGTGATATGGGTGGTTTTTGCAACCGCATTCAATATACCCCTGCCGAAGCGGCTAAGGTATTGCGTAATGATAATACAAACGAAGTGACGATTACGTTTAGAAAGTGATTGTTTATCGTCATTCTGAGTGGAGTGCAAACGAAACGAAGAATCCATTCCTTAATATTGCTTTTTTTGGATTCTTCGCCTTCGGTTCAGAATGACAATGAAATGAGAACACATGATACATCAGCTTTAATGGTGGATAAAAAGGTCTTCTTATGAGAATAAGCCCTTTATTGGTTTGGCAATATTATTGCAAATACTTAAAAAAAGGCAGATTAAATTTCACGCCAGTCAATGTTGCAACGGGCAAGCTCGTTTTCTTTTTCATTATCCGTGATGGAATGAATTGAGGTATTGCCCGCAAATTTGCTTAAAACTCTGATTGTCTGACCATATAAGGCTTCTTTTTTGAACCAGAGTTCTATGCGCTTTGGCGTATGTTTTTCGCGCCAATTTGTGCCTACGCTTTCCGTTGCCCAAAGCGGATATACGGCATTATTTACATGGTTGTTAATGTCAATATCGTCGAAACGAACCTTAAATTCCTGCTCGGATTCGGGATTTTCGAAATCATTCGCCTTGGCAAATTCAATGTTGATGGCGCGTTCTTCAATGGCTTTATATTCACTGAAATATTTTGCCAGCGGCACAGGACGTTTGCGGTTTATGTCAATCAAAACCCATTGACTGCTGGCACGAATCAATTCGTTGCCGTTTTCATCCCTAATGATAAAATCACGAATAGCGCCCCAAAGTTTGGCCTCAGCCGGCCAGGTTTCAATAATAAACTTTTCATGAATTTTCGGTAATCGGTTGATTTCAATCAAATAATTTGAGCCAACCCACGAAACACCACGTTTCCAACAATCTTCAAAACCAAAACCCAATTCCATGGCACTGCCGTCTGCGGCATCTTGTAAAATATTCATCAGAGCCATGATGCGCAAAAAGCCATGAGCATCTGCTTCATAGCTTTTTACGTTGTATTCTTTCAAAAATTTTCTCAGCATTTTATTGCCTAAAATAAAGTTTCTCCGCGCGTTAAGCCGGCAAGCTTATATGAATTAAACTTTTTTTCCAAGCGCTTTGAATAAAGTTCGCCTTGCACATAATTGCCGGAATGATAGCGTTTTGCGGCTTTTTTCCAATCATATCCGTTTTTATTGTATAAGTTGCGCAAAAATTTTGCGCTGTAACGCACATTTGTTTCCGGATTTAAGGCATCTTCAATTGAATCGAAAGCTTCACCATGATATTTTAAATTTATCTGCATGCAACCGACATCAATGCTTGTAATGCCTTGTTTTCTAAAATTCTTAACAGCGGCAACGGCTTCTTCTTTTGTTGAATAGTAATATCCTTTGCCGTTGGCATTAACAGTCCACGGCCAGGAAACATATTGGTTGTGTAACTTATCAAAACGACCGCTTTCAACTACCGAAATTGTCTGTAATAAATCATATTTCACACCATATTCTGCTCCTGCTTTATCAGCAGCAACGGAACAGAGCGTTCCTTCGGTTAAAAATTCTCTTTGCGGGAGGGCTTCAGTATCTGCACTCGCATATATTGCGCCGCTTATCATAGTGCAAACACTTACCAGTAGAAAACTAAATTTATTAAACACCTTCAGAGGTTACCTTTTTGCATCTTTGAAATTAAGCAACAAACTTCCCTTTAAGATAAATTTCCGTTCGTCTGTATGAAAATACCACTTAAAATCAAAGGGTTAAAATGTTTAACATATTTTTAAAACAGGTTAAAAAAATGTTAACAAGCGCATATATAACACCCATTTTTAAAAAAATCCAGCAAAAAATGCCTAAGAGGTGGAAAAAAAGTGAATATTAAAGATAAAATTAAGTAAAAACAATTAGTTACTTGCTTAATAAATCAGCAATAGATTTTTCTTGTTTGCGGATAAATAAAAGTACTTGATTTTTATTTTAAAGTGTTTAAATTGCGAGGAAACTGATGTTAATTTTTTTAAGGGAGATAATAATATGCCTTCAGTTGTTAATGATTCTTGCATTAAATGCGGTACTTGCGCTTCTGTTTGTCCGGTTAGCGCTTTTCACGCTTGTGATACACAAATGGTTGTTGATCCGGATACCTGCATTGATTGCGGTGTTTGCATTTCTGAATGTCCGGTCGGCGCAATCTGCAACGATTCCGAAGCAGATGAAAAATTCATTAAATTCAATGCCGAACAGGCAAAAATTTGCCCGAATGCAAATGACTGATTTATGCATTTAAGATAATTTTTGCTCGGGGCAGTTTTTGTCCCGAGTTCTTTTAAAAAAGAAGTAATTTTATGACGGACGACTACACTCAAGATTATTTGCTTGATAAAAGGGTTGTGATTTTTCAGCCCCTTAACGGATATCGGGCTTCAACCGATGCGGTTTTGCTTTCGGCAATGGTTGAATCAGTGAAAAACGTTAAGATTCTTGATGTGGGGTCGGGAACCGGAGCAATTTCGCTTTGTTTGGCAGAAAGGCTCAAAAATAATAATGTGAAAATTGACGGGCTTGAATTTCAGGAAAGATTGGCAGAATTGTCAAATATGAGCGCCGAGAAAAATGGTTTTGATTTTTTGAAATTCTATAATCGCGATATAAAAAATAAAGAAACGGCTAGGGAATTTTTACCTTGCACATATGATATTGTGGTTACAAACCCTCCGTATAGCGATCACGATATGCCTTCGCCTAATTCAAGTAAAGCGACGGCACATAATTTAAGTGAAATGAATCTTAGCCAATGGTTGAATTTTTGTTTGAAAATGGCAAAACCTTTTGGAAAAATCTATATGGTTAACAGGGTTGAGGCATTGCCCGTTATTTGTATGGAGTTTGCCGGAAAAGCCGGAAATATAAAGATTTTGCCGATATACAGCAAAAAAGACCAAAAAGCCAAGCGTGTGATTGTTTGCGCACAAAAAGATTCTAAAGCTCCGTGCGAAATTTTGCCTCCGTTGGTGGTTCATTCGGCTGACGGCAGTTATACCGAAAAGGCGGAAGATATTTTAAGAAAGAGCATGTCGCTGTTTGATTGTTTATAAATTTCTCCTTAAAAATATTTTTTATCTTTTTTTCGCTTTACAAAATTGATTTTTTCTGATAGCATGCTAATAGAATGATGTAACATCATTTAAGAACCTTCGGGTTCGGGGCTGTCAGAGGCTCTTTGTGTTGGTGATACATGTAAAATGGTATCACTTTGTGATGCTGTTTTTTTTGTATCTAAATCCCCGCATTGGTTGGGGAGATTATGGCGTATGTACAGGCTTTTTTTTAAAGCTAAAGGTCATAATAGTCATTAACCAACACATGATTTCTGAACTCCCCGCCCGCTGTAAAATACAGAGGGCTTTTAAGTTTTTAAATGTTTTAAGAAAGGACAATGATATGAAAAAGAAATTTAATAGTTCACAAATGCTTGAAACAAGCGAGGATTGCTATAAATTTTCCAAGAGTGTTTCGTATGAAACACTCGTCGGCGGGACGGCGACAATATGTACGGATATAAAACAAACTCAGCGGTTGAGTGAGGGCAGTGCGGATAAACCGCTAACGGCGGTTGGCACTTTGACATCGTTGCTGTGCAACTCCGCCAAAGTGGTGGAAAATTTGTTAAGGTACGACATAACGAGGAGGACTTCAGTCCGACGTGGTTATCTCCCTGAAAAGTGTACTCATGCAAATGAAGAATCCTTATTTGCAAGCGTCACTCGGTTAATGAGATTACCACGTCGCATTCAAAGAATGCTCCTCGTTATGACGATTCCGATGCTTGTCCTCATTTTTATTCTAATCACAACCACTGAATCGCAGGCAACTACAATAAGTTGTATAAACGGATTGCGTGAAGATGGCATTACTACTTGCGAAAAATGCGGTGATAATTGCAATTGGAGTTATGAGACCACAAGCAAAAAATTAACTGTATCCGGTAGCGGAAATATGTATGATTATGAGCGTAAAGAAATTGATGGAGATTCCAGACATACCTCCGCTCCATGGGGAGAATATAAAGTTTGGAGTCTAGATGTTGAAGGTGTTAGTAACATAGGTAAAAACGCTTTTGTTGGCTTAAGCTTACGAAGCATAAATATGGATGACACTGTTGCAAGTATAAGCAGTTATGCTTTTGCATATAATTATAGCAATATGTCCTTAGAACTTCCGGATTCATTGGAGGAAATTGCCTCTAAGGCCTTCAGAGGACCGTATATTCAGTCATTAATTATACCATCAACTATTAAAAACATCGAAACCGGAGCATTAGGATCTGATACATATACTATAAGTAATATGACAATTATCTGCATGGGAGGTAAAACCGAATGCGATAAGCTAAAAGAAAAATTGCAAACATACACACATCTGGATGGCAGTAATAATAAACAGACTATAAATCTTTCCGGTAATGTGAAATTAGCCGGCTATAAGGAATGTGTGTCCACCAATTATTTTTGGAACGGGGCAGAATGCGTGCGTGAGCCGGATTTAAGTAAGCGAAAGTGTTGCTCTGATGTCTGCAAAGATGTGGGTGGCTATTGCAACCGCATTCGCTATACTCCTGCCGAAGCGGTTGAAGTGTTGAAAGATGATAACAATTTTGTGGTGATTACTTTTAGAAAATAAAAAAATCCACATTTTTGTAAAAAAAATGCTTTACAAATAAAAAAAAGCGTATTATAAGCATTGACAATGTTACAATATTATAATTAGTGGAGCCGTGAGGCCCCGCTTTTTTATTAAGGATAAAAATGCAAAAACACTATTTACAGGATTTAATTGAGCCTCAGGTGGAAAAGCTTGGTTTTGAATTGGTAAGAGTTATTACCATCGGACAAGCTAATCCGACTTTGCAGGTTATGATTGATGTTGCGGATGGTTCCCGCGATATCACTGTTGATGATTGTGCAAGTGTCAGCCGTGTTTTATCTGATTTGTTGGATGAAAAAGACCCGATTAAAGATAAATACATTCTGGAAGTTAGCTCTCCGGGGCTTGACAGACCGCTGACAAAGCTCAAACACTTTGTTCGTTATAAAGGTTATGATGTTAAAATTGAAACCGAAAACAAAGTGGAAAATCGTAAACGTTTTAAAGGGAAAATCGCCGATGTTGATGATGCAAATGTTACTATCAATATGGAAGATACCCTATACACAATTCCGTTTGCCGAAATAAATAAGGCAAAATTGGTTATTACCGACGAATTGTGGGAAGAATATCAGGCAGCACATGAAGCTGTTGAACTCTAACATTATTTAATCAGACGAGGAAAAAATGGAAAATTTAGAAAATATGCCAAGACCTGAAATTGTTTTAGTTGCTGATACGGTGGCTAAAGAAAAGGAAATTGAAAAAGAAGACGTGTTTGTGGCAATGGAAGTCGCAATTCAAAAGGCTGCCCGCACAAAATACGGCTCTGAGCATGATATCAGAGTTACTATTGACCGCAAAACCGGTGCAATTTCTCTTTCACGTTATCGTGAAATCGTTGAAGATGATGCCATTATTGAAAATGAAGCGGCTCAAATCAGATTGAGTGATGCTTTAGCTTATGATAAAAAATATAAAGTAGGTGATTTTATAATAGACCAGTTGCCTCCGATTGATTTCGGACGTATTGCCGCACAAACCGCAAAACAAGTTATTACGCAAAAAGTTCGCGAGGCTGAGCGCAATAAACAATATGAAGAATTTAAAGAAAAAGTCGGCACAATCGTTAACGGTACGGTTAAAAGAATTGAGTTCGGTAATGTTATTTTGGATATCGGTCGTGCCGAGGCATTGCTCCGTCGTAATGAAATTATTCCGAGAGAAAAGTTCAAAAACGGTGACAGAGTTCGCGCTTATGTTTTAGATGTTCGCCGTGAAGTTAAAGGTCCGCAAATTTTCTTGTCACGTACTTGCCCGCAATTTATGGCTAAGTTGTTCACACAGGAAGTTCCGGAAATTTATGACGGAATTGTTGATATTATGGCTGTTGCCCGTGATCCGGGATCTAAGGCAAAAATTGCCGTTCGTGCAAATGACAGAACAATTGATCCGATCGGTGCCTGCGTTGGTTTGCGCGGTATTCGTGTTCAAGCCGTTGTTGCCGAATTGCAAGGTGAAAAAATTGATATTATCCCTTATTCTGAGGATAAAGCTCAATTTATTGTCAGCGCTCTTTCTCCGGCAGAAGTTACAAAAGTTGTATTAGATGAAGAGAAAAACAAAATTGAAGTTGTTGTACCTGAAGAGCAATTTTCTTTGGCTATCGGACGCTATGGGCAAAATGTTAAGCTGACATCGCAATTGGTTGGGGCTGATATCGATATTTTGACTGAAGCGCAAGAACAAGAACGCCGTACAAATGAAAATAAGGTTCGTTTAACACGCTTTATTGAGGCTTTGGATGTTGATGATATGATTGCACACTTGTTGGTTGCGGAAGGATTTTCTACCGTTGACGAAATCGCCGCTGCCGAGTTGCAGGAACTCGCTGAAATTGAAGGCTTTGACGAAGATGTTGCCACCGAGTTGCAGAATCGTGCCAAAGACTTTGTGGCAAAGCGCAATGATGAGTTCACCAAAAAGAGTAAAAAACTCAAAATTGATGAGAGCTTGCAAACTGTTGAAGGCCTAGATCAGGATATGATTATTAAATTGGCTGAAAACAAGGTTAAAAACATTGATGATTTGGCTGATTTGGCCGCTGATGAGTTGGTTGAAATCTTGGGTGAAGATACAATTTCAAATCAAGAGGCAAACGAAATCATTATGAAGGCTCGCGAACACTGGTTTGCTGAGGAAGATAAGTCTAAATAACAGGATATCGCTATGACTGAAGAGTTGGAAACCAGAAAATGCGTCTTGACCGGTGAGATAAAACCAAAAAACGAATTGCTTCGCTTTACGGTTTTAAGAAACGGTGATTTTGTTCCCGATTTTAATAAAAAATTGGGAGGCAAGGGCGTTTATGTTTCCAACTCCAAAAGTTTGCTTGAAGGTATAAAAAAAGATGTCAGAATAGGCAAAATTTTGCATAAACCTGCGAAAGCCGATCCGTCATTACCTGATTTGGTTGAAAAAATTTTGGCAGCCAAAGGATTAGAAGCGCTTAATTTGGCCAGAAAATCCGGTGCCTTGGTTTTGGGATTTGAAAAAATAAAAGAACAAATCATAAAAAACAAGGTGGCATTCATTATTGAAGCAACAGATGCCGGAGCTGACGGAGCAAAAAAAATGTCTGAATTGTGCAGAGATATTGAACAACTTAAAATTTATGATTCGGCAACGCTGGAAACAGCTTTTAATCGTGAAACGGTTGTTTATGCGGCAATTTTGAAAAGCGAGGTCTGCAATATGGTTTATACCAACTTGAAACGATATGAAACTTATCTTAAAGGATAATAATAGGGAATTATGCTTATGAGTGAAGAAAATAAAGGTAAATTAACACTTTCTGCAAAATCTACTTTGACTTTGAAGCTGAACAAAGCTCCGGTTTCCGACGGACGAAAAGTTGTTCAGGTTGAAGTGCGCAAAAAACGTGTTGTTGACACAAATAAAACGGTTGCGCCGAAAGTTGAGATTGATGATGCTACGGCACAAAAGCTCAAATTGATTGCCGAAGCCAAAGAGCACGATGCAAAGCGAAAGGCCGAAGAGGAAGAAAAAGCCGCCATTCGCCAGCAAAAAGAAGAGGAATTGGCGGCAAAAAAAGCTGATGAAGAGAAAAAGCAGAAAAAATTAGAAGAAAAAGCCCGCAAAGAAAAAGAGGCTGAAGAAAAAGCAAAACTTATTGCCGAAGAAAATGAGCGTAAACTTGCATCAGCTGAAAAATCAGGCGGTAAGGCTGATGAATATAAAAACAAAAAAGCCAAAGATTATGATGATGACGAGGATGAGGAAGAAGATTTCGGTAAAAGAAACAAAAAATCATCCGTTACGGTTGAGCGTCATACTTTGAGCAGAGAAGAAACATTTGAGCAAGAGCGCAAAAAGATTCAAAAGCGTTCGTTTGAGCCGCAAAGACGCAATAATAATCGTATCAACGTAAACTCCTATATGGATAATGACGACGATGATGATTACGGCTACGGCGCTCCGCGCAGACATTTTAAGAAAAAACAACCGAAACCTGTTCAACCTGTTGCACCGCAGGAAAAAATCATTAAGGAAGTTATTATTCCGGAAACAATAACGGTGCAAGAGTTGGCTAACCGTATGGCTGAAAAAAGTGCCGATGTTATCAAACGTTTGATGTCTTTGGGTGTTATGGCAACCATAAATCAGGCGATTGATGCCGATACGGCGCAGATTATCGTTGAGGATATGGGGCACAAGTTCAAACGTGTTGCCGACAGTGATGTTGAAGAGGGACTCACCGGTCCTGCAGATACTGAGGCTGATTTGTTGCCACGCGCGCCGATTGTTACGGTTATGGGACACGTTGACCACGGTAAAACATCGCTTCTTGATGCTTTGCGTGAAACAAACGTTGTGGCAAAAGAAGCCGGCGGTATTACGCAACACATCGGTGCTTATCAAATCAAACTTGCCGACGGGCAGAAGATTACATTTATTGATACACCGGGACACGAGGCATTTTCGGAAATGCGCGCTCGTGGTGCTAAGGTTACCGATATTGTGGTTTTGGTTGTGGCTGCCAATGACGGTATCATGCCGCAAACGGTTGAGGCAATTCGTCATGCTCAAGCCGCTGAAGTGCCTATTGTGGTGGCAATTAACAAGATTGACCTGCCGGGGGCTGATCCGATGCGCGTTAAGACGGAATTGTTGCAATACGGAATTGCCGTTGAGGAAATGGGCGGCGAGTCGCTTTGTGCCGAAGTTTCAGCCAAAAAGCGCATAAATATTGATAAATTGGTTGAGGCAATTTTGTTGCAGGCCGAAATGCTTGATTTGAAGGCAAACCCTAATCACGCGGCTGAAGGTGCGGTTGTTGAAGCCAAAATGGAAAAAGGTCGCGGTAATGTGGCAACGGTTTTGGTTCAGCGCGGAACACTTAAAATCGGTGATATTTTGATTGCCGGAAAAGAGTGGGGTCACGTGCGTGCCATGTTTAATGAACACGGCAAAAAGGTTATGCAGGCAGATCCGGCAACTCCGGTTGAGGTTTTGGGCTTGCAGGGAACTCCGATGGCCGGTGATACATTTGTTGTGGTTAAGGATGAAAATCAGGCCAAAGAAGTTACCGGATATCGCATCAGAAAAGAACGTGATGCCAAGCTTGTTAAGAGCGCAAAATCTGCTATGGAACAAATGATGGATAAGATAAAATCAGGCGAATCCAAGCACTTATCAGTTGTTATTAAAGCAGATGTTCAAGGCTCGATTGAGGCTTTGGAAGGCAGTTTGAAGAAATTGTCAAATGATGAAGTATCAGTGCAGATTCTGCACTCGGCAGTCGGTGCGATTTCCGAGTCGGATATTACACTTGCCAAGGCGTCAAATGCGTTTGTTATCGGCTTTAATGTTCGTGCCAATGCTCAAGCTCGTGATATGGCTCGTCGTGATGGTATTGATATTCGTTATTATTCAATTATTTATGCCGTTGTTGACGATGTTAAAAAGGCGCTTGAAGGCATGCTTACTCCGGAATTGCGCGAAAAGATTTTGGGTTACGCTCAAATCAGAAACGTGTTCAATATCACGGGGGTCGGACGTGTTGCCGGTTGTATGGTTACCGAAGGTCTGGTTAAACGCGGTGCAAAAGTGCGTTTGCTCAGAGATGATGTGGTTATTCATGACGGTAATCTCGGACAATTAAAACGCTTCAAAGACGATGTTAAAGAAGTTAAAGAAGGTTATGAGTGCGGTATGAGTTTTGAAAACTATAATGACATTCAGGTAAATGATTCTATTGAATGTTATGAAGTTGAAGAAATCGCCAAGACATTGTAAGGAGCAAAAAATGGTTCAGGAATTATCGCAACGCCAATTGCGCGTCGGACAGGAAATTCAGAAGGTTATTGCCACGGCGATAGAGCAGGGCGATGTCAGAAGCGAGGAAATAGCCAAGGCTTTTATCACTATTACAAAAGTGGTGATGTCGCCGGACTTGAAATATGCAACCGTTTATTTGACAACGCTTAACGGCAAAAATTTGGGCATTGTTTTAGAACAGCTTGATGCCGATAAGTGGTTGTTTAAAAAATTGGTGGCGAACAAGCTTAAACTTCGCTTTACGCCGGAAATCAGCTTTAGGGCAGATGATACTTTTGATGAGGTTGAGCGCATCAATAAGCTGATGCACGACCCGAAAGTTATGGCAGATTTGGCCAAACCGGTGGAAGAAACGCCCGAAGAAGAGTTCTGAAATAAGTTAGTGTAAAAAAAACGGACGATGTATAACAACACCGCCCGTTTTTTGGTTGGAAAGTGGTGGCTTATTTTTTAAAAGTGATAATCACGAAGTTGTCGTTGCCATCGTGAAGCCACTCATTTGCTTCCGCCGGCGTCCAACGCTTCTTTGAAAAAGGTAATTGAGCATAGCAATTCCCGTTATAATCAGCATAACCGCTGGCACAAGTTATATTTCCGCTTTCTGGCAACTCGGCACATTCTATTCCGGTATGGTAATAACTGACATTTTCCTCATCTTCACTTGTTCTGAAACATTCTCTATGATCTCCGGCGTCAAAGATAATATTGTTACCGCTAATATAACGAGCTCTTGCGGCAAATTCTGCTATTTTTTCTTTGCAAA
>JAZSBR010000017.1:0-144302 GCA_045602545.1 Alphaproteobacteria bacterium | reverse complement strand
CGCTTGCACCATTGCGCCAAAAAGCAAGCCTTCCAATGGTACCAAAATCACCATCAATGGTTATTTTATCAAAAACGGCATTGTTATGGTATTCATAATATGTACCAGCACTGGTACCTTCTCCTTTTCCTGCGAAAGCCTCATTTGCAATATTTGCGACTCCGGTATAACTCGGGGCATTATAGACGCGAAGGTTTTGCTTTCCGGTAGCGGAATCGGTGGTGATTTCGTACAGGCAACCATTTCCACAAGAACCGGTATTCGGTAATAATTTTTGTGCTTCTTGAGTTTGGGGTGTTTCCTCAGCCGTTGTTGCGCTTTCATCTGCAACTGACAACGATATGTTTGATAGGCTTAATGATACAATTCCAACGCTTATAATTAAAAGTTTTTTCACCTTTCTTCTCCTCATATTATGTTTTTGATAGTTCATTATACAGAACTATTAAAATTTTTTCAAGTGTTTTATATTAAAATCATGAATAAAAGAGATGCTCAGGAAATAAGTAACAGAATCGTCGCCTTTTTGCGGGAAGAACGCCTAAAAAAAGGTATCAGTCAATATAAGTTGGCAAAAGATATTTCAATGAGTAAAAGCTCTATATTATATATTGAAAATTTTACACAACATCCTTCTTTGTATACAACTCTGTTAATTGCAAATTATCTAGATGTGGATATCAGCGAAATTATCAAAAAATCAACTCTTAAGCATGATTGAAAATCAGAAATTTTAACTCCATAAAATACAAAAATGCTTGCATAATAAAAAAAATGCGCTATTGTAGGGCGAATTTTTAAAAAAGAATCAAAAGGAAATAAATTTATGAGTATGAGAAATATTGCCATTATCGCCCACGTTGACCACGGCAAAACAACTTTGGTTGACGGTCTTTTGCGTCAAAGCGGAACTTTCCGCGACAATCAAAAAGTTGCCGATTGTGTTATGGACAGCAACGATCTTGAACGTGAGCGCGGAATTACGATTTTATCAAAATGCACTTCCGTTGAATGGCACGGTACTCATATCAATATTGTAGATACTCCGGGACACGCTGATTTCGGCGGTGAAGTTGAGCGCATTTTATCAATGGTTGACGGTGTTGTTTTGCTCGTTGATGCCTCAGAAGGCCCGATGCCGCAAACAAAATTTGTGCTTGGCAAGGCCTTGAAAATCGGTTTAAAACCGATTGTTGTTATCAATAAAGCCGACAAGCCTGATGCGCGTCCGGACGATGTTTTGAACGAAATTTTTGATTTGTTTGTCAGCCTTAATGCCACTGACGAACAACTTGACTTTCCGGTTCTTTACGCTTCGGGGCGCAATGGCTGGGCCGTACGCGAATTGGAAGACGAGCATAAAGACTTAACTCCTCTGTTTGAAACGATTTTGTCTTATGTCAGTGAGCCGGTTTGCGAGCCGGACAAGCCTTTCAGAATGCTTGCCACAACATTGGAAGCAGATCCGTTTGTCGGTCGTATTTTGACCGGAAAAATCCAAAGCGGAAGCGTTAAGGTCAACGACACTGTTAAAGTTATTTCCGAAAAAGGCGAAATTGAGCGCACGAAAATTACTAAAATTATGGCTTACAAGGGCTTAGACCGTGTTGCCTTAAACGAGGCTCATGCCGGAGATATCGTCGCTGTTGCCGGCATTGTAAAAGGCACGGTTGCCGACACGATTTGCGCTTTGGAAGTTGCCAATTCAGACTTTATTAAGGCTCAGCCGATTGATCCTCCGACCTTGACCATGACCTTCGGAGTTAACGATTCTCCTTTAGCCGGCCGTGAGGGTGACAAAGTTACATCTCGCGTAATTTGGGCGCGCTTGGAAAAAGAAGCCGAAGGAAATATTGCTTTGAAAATCTCCCGCACCGATAATACCGATACCTTTGAGGTTGCCGGACGCGGTGAATTGCAACTCGGTGTCTTGATTGAAACAATGCGCCGTGAAGGTTTTGAACTTTCAATTTCTCGCCCGCAGGTTATTATGAAACGCGATGAATCCGGTCAGCTTTTAGAGCCGGTTGAAGAGGTTGTGGTTGATGTTGATGAGGAGTTTTCCGGCGTGGTTGTTGAAAAATTAAGCCAGCGCCGTTCGGAACTTGTTGAGATGATTCCATCGCAAATCGGCAATAAAGTGCGTCTTATTTTTCACGCACCGTCTCGCGGTTTAATCGGCTATCATTCCGAATTTTTGACCGATACGCGCGGAACCGGCGTTATGAACCGCATTTTCTATGAATTTGAGCCGTATAAAGGCGAAATTGATGAGCGTCGTAACGGAGTGATGATTTCCAGCGAAGACGGTCAGGCAATTGCTTATTCCTTGTGGAAATTGCAAGAACGCGGTCCGATGTTTGTTGAGCATAACAGTCCGGTTTATGTCGGTATGATTATCGGTGAACACACAAAATATAATGATATTGAGGTTAATCCGACCAAGTCAAAACAGCTTACCAATATCCGTGCTTCCGGCAAAGACGAGGCTATTGATTTGATTCCGCCTAGAAAACTCAGCTTAGAGCAGGCTTTGTCTTATATTCAGGCTGATGAATTACTGGAAGTTACCCCTAAATCATTAAGACTTCGCAAGCGCATTCTTGACCCGATTGCCAGAAAACGCGCCAGCAATAAGCCAACGGAAACAGCTTAAAAAAAGTTATTGATTCTGAAAAAATATTCGTATATATTAACGAAAAGTTAATATATTGAGAGTGTTTTTTAATGTTCAAAACCTTAGCGGTATATTTGTTTTTGCTTTGTCTTGCCATAAGTTCAAGCGCATTTGCAAGAATCAACATTGCCCTAATCGCTCCAAAGGGCGGAGAGTTTCTCAAACAAGGAGAGCAACTCATAAACGGCGCAAAACAAGCGGTTGATGAAATAAATTCTTCCGGCGGTTTGTTGGGTAAAAAAGTAAAACTCCTTGAAATTGATGATCAGTGCAATGACAGCATTGCCGTTTCAACCGCACAAATGATTACCATTTTGAAGGAAAACAAAATCGATTTGGTAATCGGTCCTTATTGCGCCAATTCGTTTGCCGAAATTGCCGACATTTATGCCAAAGCGAAGATTTTTCAAATTGTTCCGACAACGGTTAATTATTCCCAAGCCAAAGTAATTAAAAAAGGGCTGGTTAAAATGCTTGGTTATAATTCGCAACAATCAAAGGCTTTTTTTGAATTTTATAATCGTGAATTTGCCGGCAAAAAAGTTGCTCTGATATATAATAAGGACTATGCCGAAAGCAAAGAAGATATTGACGCCATAACAAAAGAATTTTCCACGCACGGAAAGTCGGTTGTCTTGAAAACTTATGACTATTCCCTCACCAAAAAAGATTATGAAGACTTGGCTGAAATCATTGTTAATGACGGCAACGAATTGGCTTTTGTTGCGGGCTATGAAAAAAACATTCGCAAAATGGCGGAAGCGCTTAAAGAAGAAGATGAAAATTTTGTTATTTTCACCAATAAATATGCCGCCGGAGAAAAATATTTTTCATACCTCGGAGATTTAGCAAAAGACACTTATTTTTTAGAGCTTCACGGATTGAGCGATGATCCGGAATTTGCCGAAACCTTAGTAAAATTACGGTTACGCGGATTTGAACTTGACGGACTTTCGTTATATGGTTATTCTGCCGTAAATTTGTGGAAAACGTTGGTGAAAAACACCCGCTCCTTTTCTTATGACAAACTTTCTTCAGCTATAAATAACAAAAGCATTAAAACCGAATTCGGCTATAAAATGTTTAATAACGGCATGCCGAAAGAAAATGAAAAGTATGCGGTTTATCAGTATAAAGACGGAAATTTCATAAAACGTTGAACAATAAATGAGCCACCGACAAAGTAACAAAATCGGTGGCTTTTTATTAACGAAGATTTTTGATACTGTTTTTTATCGGCGATGATGTTTGCCTCCGTGATGACCACCATGGTGTCCGCCATGATGAATCACATAATGACCGCTGTGACGACGGTGGTGATGACCTCCGAAGATAAGTCCGCCGATTGCTATACCGGTAATACCGGCAACCGCAGCCGTTGCCACCGGATCATAGTGATAATTCTGCACATATTCGGTTTCGCGCACAACAACCGGTTGCGTAACAACTTGTGATTGATAAACATAAGGCGGTTGAGTGACCACAACTTGCGGTTCAGAAGTATAAAGCTTCTGAGTAACAACATTGTTGCCGTTCACAACCAGAATCGTTTCAGCCTGTGCAAGCGGAGCTGCCAAAACGGAAAACATTGCGATAAGACATATAATTTTTTTCATTTTATTTCTCCTTAAAAAAATATACATACTTCACTGAATGTTATACGAAATATTTTTTCACTTTGCAAGCATTTTTATATACTTTCAGGTATGTATATTTAAAAATTGTGCAAAATCAAGCAGATAGAATGTGTAAAAAAAATTCTGCCATCCACAAACAGCGTTCAGACGGCAGAAAATATAAATTTGATGACTTTTTTTAAGCTCTGGCAGCCCAAAGTCCGTGGATATTGCAATATTCGCAAGCTTTTATAACTTCGTCATCATCGGCAATATAGAACACGGCTTCAGGTTTGTCACCCGGTTTTAATACTTTGCGCTGATTTCCCTGTTTTGTTTCCAAAGCAATCCACTGAATATAATGCACATCAATCATCGGGTGTTCAACCGCACCGATTCTAACAGTAACCTTATTGCCTTCGCGTTCAATAACCGGAACATGCTTTTCTAAAGCTGCATCAACGGTATTTTCCTCAATTTTTTGCATTTCTTCACCGCAACACTTAACCTTAACGCCTGAGCGATTCGTATAGGCAATAATATTACCACAGTGCTTACAAATAAAAAATTCCATCATGATATTTCTCCTGTTATTTACCGACTATACTAAACTTCAGCCGTAATATCAAGCAAATTACGAGTTTTATACTTAGTTTTCTATCTCTTCAACCATCGGTTGAACATATTCATCGTTTATATCAGCGCCTGTTTCCTGAACCTTTGTAACTATGGCGTTGCCTGTGTCGCTGATTGTTTCCGAAATAGTTTGCTCTTCTTCACCGCGGTTAATTATAAAATGTTCAATTAACACATAAGCCGCCAAAAGTCCCAAAACAAAAATCACATATTTTAAAATGGTCAACATCATATCCTCCTTATTATTTTTTAAGGATATATGATGTTGTTTTATTTTTTCAAGATATAGCCGAGCCGATTACGAATGTTGCCACAAAAAGAACAACACGGCAAAAGCCACAAATGCCAAGAAATAAATCATTAGCTTATTCTCCTTGCTTTATATTAACGACTTTTGTCATACTTTGACGAGCCATACCCAAATGATGTATTTGTTTGACTATAATCGCGGTTTGAAGTGCTTGTTTGGGTATAATTATAGCCATTATTGCGGTTTTCACTCGCTTTTGCCAACTGGTTCAAACTAATACTTCGTGTCGATTGAGAATAAGAACCACCTGCGCTTTGATTAGTGTATGAACTTTGGTAATTACCCCTGCTTTGATTGGTGTATGAAGTGTTTCCTCCATTTTCCATATAATATCCATCAGAACCACGCTTATGCACCGGCATCCAACCCTCTTTATCTTTTCCGTTTACAATTCTATGTCCCTTAACATAAACACAACTTCCCTGCTCTCCAATAACTTTTTCCGGTGTTGCATTAACTGTTCCATCAACCACATCACCGATCACGCGACGTACATTACCGGCTCTTCCGTCATTCCCTAATTTTTGAATATCATACGCCCACGAACCGATATCATAAACTATATTGCTTACACCACTTGTAACTCTGATACCTGTCGGATAAACAAGACCACCTCTAACAGCGGAAGTGTTATCATCAACATCAAGTTTAACAACACCAACTTCACCTCGTTTTTGGTTCACAGCGGTAATTGCCCTGACTAAATTTCCGGATTCAACTTTCAAATTTCCTTTGTCTGTTTGAAGATAAGCTGTTGTACCATCAAGGTCTAAAACCCTACCGACAACCGTTTTTGCCGATAAAGCATTAACGCATCCCATAAAAGCCAAAGTAACCAATGCGCGATTCAATCCATTTCCGATTTTATCTCGTACTTTATTCAATATTGTCATGTTCTTATCCTCGCTCATTTTATTGCTCCGTTATAGTTTATTATGACTAACTATAACATACATTTTTGACAAAATCAACGAAAAAATGCATTTAACCTTAAAAAAAATTTATTTAACCGAATGATTGCGCAAATGCCCGCGCACAACCTGCAAATAGTTATAATCTCTGAATGAATCATAAGCCTTATTGAAACTTTCGGCACCATAGGTATAAAAAACTTTGTTTGCAACATTGCGAATCGCCGAATCTATTGTATCAAAGGCTGAATTATAATCTTCGCCGTAGTTATTCCGACGTCTTTTTTGCACAATTTCATGATAAGCCGAGATTGCCTCGATGGTTTTGTTGGCAAAATCACCATCGCCTTTTTGCTCAAACAAGTGCATAATTTTCATCGTTGTTTGATAAAAGCACTTATTTATCAATATGTTACGTTGCCTTATGTTATTACCGTCAACAATCATCTGCGGAAATACTCTGTTAAAACACCATAGCTTTATAGCACATTTTTTTCCTCTTTGCAACAAGAATCGGTAAAATTTGTCTTAAACAGCCGGAAATATGCTTGTTTATAAGCCAAAAATTAACTGGCAAACTTAAGAAAGCTTTGCTAGTCTTTCATTATAAAATCAGCGGAGGAGCACTATGACAACCAAAAAAACGCAAAAAGACATTCGTTTTGAAAAAGAAGCAAAAGCCTTGCAAAAAAATCTTGCAAAACGCAAAAAACAGCAAGCTTTAATGGAAGAAAAAAAACTCGCGAAAGGACTGAAAAATGGATAAGATAAAAATCAGAGGCGGAAATCCGCTGTTCGGCAAAGTTTATATCAGCGGAGCCAAAAATACGGCCTTACCTATTATTTGCGCAACACTTTTGAGTGATGAGCCGTCAACCATTAGAAATTTACCTATTTTATCGGATATAAAATCCTTAAATTTGCTATTGGAGCAAATCGGCACGGAAATTTCCGGCAAACAAGAGATTTTAAACCAGCACAACACGCAATCATTCACTTATTCCACCCCGAAACCGAAGAGCCTGATTGCGCCTTATGATTATGTGCGTAAAATGCGTGCTTCGTATTATGTTTTGGGTCCGCTGTTGACTAAATACGGACATGTTGAGCTTTCTCTTCCGGGTGGTTGTGCAATCGGTGCGCGTCCGATGGATATTCACCTTTCGTCCTTGGAAAAAATGGGCGCAAACATTGAAATTAAAAACGGTTATGTTATCGCCGATATAAATGGGCGCTTAAAAGGTGCAAACATCACCTTCCATTCGGCTTCCGTCGGTGCAACCTGCAATATTTTGATGGCTGCCGTTTTGGCTGAAGGTACAACCGTGATTGAAAATGCCGCTAAAGAACCGGAGATTGCTGACTTAATTGATATGCTTTCAAAAATGGGAGCAAAAATTGAAGGCGCCGGAACTTCCACTTTGACTATTGAGGGGGTTGAAAAATTGCGCGGCGTCACTCATGAAATTATCAATGACCGCATTGAGGCCGGCTCATATGCCGTTGCCGGTGCCATGACACACGGACGTTTGGAATTGATAAACGCCAACCCTGAGCATTTGCAACTTCCGCTTGATATTTTGCGAAAGGTCGGCGTAAAAATTGAAACAACCGAAAATTCAATCATCGTTGATGCCCAAAATTGTGAACTTAACGGCGTGGATATTTATACCGATTATTATCCGGGCTTCCCTACTGATTTGCAGGCGCAATTTATGGCGCTGATGTGTGTTTCAAAAGGCGCAGCCATGGTTACGGAAAGCATCTGGGAAAACCGCTTTATGCATATTCCTGAACTGATGCGTATGGGGGCAAATATCAATGTTCACGGGCATGCTTCGGCAATTGTACGCGGGGTTGAAGAGCTTTCGGGAGCTCCGGTTATGTCAACGGATTTGCGCGCCTCATTTGCGCTTATTTTAGCCGGACTTGTTGCCAAAGGAGAAACCATTGTCAACCGTGTATATCACCTTGACCGCGGTTATGAAACTTTGGAAGAAAAGTTCAAAGCTGTCGGCGCAGATATTGAACGTATAAAAGAAAGCGATTAAAAAATTGAAAAATCTAGCTGTTTCGGCATTTGAAAATGCCGTTTTCATAGCCTTGAATATGCTTGTCGGTTTCTGCCAGTTCTATGCGCTTTAATGATAAGGCGGCGTATTTTTTCTCGCGCTCAATGCCGATATAATTGCGCTCCAATTTTTTGGCTGTAACCGCCGTTGTCCCCGAGCCGACAAACGGATCAAACACAACATCACCTTCATTGCTTGATGCCAAAATCAGCTTGGCAATCAGCTTTTCCGGCTTTTGTGTGGGGTGAGAAGTGTTCTCCGGCATTGACCAGAAAGGAATCGTTATATCCGTCCAGCAATTTGACGGTGCGGTCAAACGAACTTTTTGCCCGTTTTCTTCGGTCCAATCCTTCGGTTTTCCGCTTTTTTCGCGATACGGCGCAATCACTTGTTTTTGCATTTTTACCTTGTCAAGATTAAAGGTATAGTCGTTTCCTTTGGTAAAAAACCAAATATCTTCCAAGCAGTTTTTCCAATTTTTGCTTGAAGCACGCCCTTTTTCACGCTCCCAAGAAATGCGGTTGCGCAAAATAAAATATTTCTGAGCAATCAACGGAACGGCAATAGATGTTTGCCAATCGGAGCAAATATAAATGCTGGCATTCGGTTTGAGCAGTCTGTCAGCCGATTTAAGCCACTTATCAAGCCATGTGCAATACTCATCAAAATCGCGTTTTTTGAAAGTTCGGCCGGCATAATTTTTCGTTAAGTTATAAGGTGGGTCAACAATCATTAAATCTGCGATTTTTGACGGCAAAAATTTCATAGCCTTCAGCGAATCGCCTAAAATTATGTGGTCTTTAATTTTTGAAAGCGACGCTTTTTCTTTCAGTTCCACCGCTTTTGAGGCATATTTTTTCTCTTCTGCTGGGCTTAATTCCAGAGTCTTATTTCGCGGAGCTTTTTGTTTCACACTTCCTCGCCGAACAAAGAATTAACCAAAACAGAAACCGCTTTTATGGCCTCTTCAGCCTGATTTCCGCTTGCTTTAACCACAATCGTGGAGCCTTTGGAAGCACCGAGCATCATCAGTCCCAAGATAGATGAACCGTCAACCTCCTGCCCGTTTTTACTGACTGTAACCTCGGCATCATACTCGCTGATACTTTTCACAAAGGCCGCCGCCGCACGCGCATGCAAGCCCTTTTGATTTTGCACCAACAATTCAACCTGAATTTCACTCATTTTGACGAACCGCCCAAAAGTTGCGATGCAATATTGATATATTTTTTACCGGCATCTTGCGCGCTCAAAGCACACTGCTTAAGCGATTCTGTTTGACGGACACTTGCCAATTTAATCAGCATCGGCAGATTAACACCGGCGATAACATCAAAATTTCCGTGTCCGATAACCGACATCGCCAAATTTGAAGGAGTTCCGCCAAACATATCCGTACAAAGCAAAACACCACTTCCGGAATCTACGGATTTTGCCCTATCCAAAATTTCCTGACGGCGCACATCCATATCATCATTCGGACCGATACAAACGCATTCTACCTGCTTTTGCTCGCCGACAACATGTTCCATTGCTGCCTTAAAACCCTTTGCCAAATCACCGTGCGTTACAAAAACAAGACCTATCATTTTGCAATACCGCCCGACCAAACTTTTATGGCTCCGAAAGATTCCAACAATTCCTTTTTGCTCTTGGCTTTGAAAAATTCATCTGCACGGGTATGACGACCGATTAAGACGATTTCATCAACATTGTCAACCGGAGTAGCATACACGCGCTCAACAACTTCACCTTTGAGCTCAACAATCATCACAAATTCTGCTTCGGCCAAAACATTGCGCGTTTCCGCGTCAATATTTTCCAAGATAATGGAGCGACGTTCATCGCGTTTCAACAAAGCGGTTTGCTTGCCGTCAAATTCAAGCACCGGCTCAACCGGATTGCCGTCACGAGCATCAATAAACACAGCCAGCTCTCCGTATTTGTTTTCTATAATTTCAAAAAAGTCTTGCTTTTCCATCAATGTATAATATCTGTTTTCCATGTTTTACCTCATCAATGTATATTAAAAATCAACGCACTTTATCGTTTTTTCTGAGCGTTTCTTCCAAGAGTTCTTTCATTTTCTTGGAGTATCCGCGCGACTTATGTTCTTTTTTCTTGCCACCGGTTTCATCAACGGCGTTTTTCATTTTGATTTCGGAAAGACGCGCCGTCTGTCCCGATTTGCGCAAAATCAACTCAGCCGTTTCATTTTGATTAGGCTTCTTACTGCCCAATTTTGCCACATCATCAAAATTAACCTTCTTAACCTGTCTGTTACCGGCAACTTCTCTGATTCTTTTAACACCTTCAACAACGTGATCCGTGTTATTTTTCTCAATTTTGCCCTCAATTCCGATTTTTTTAGAGATGTTTTCTTCTAAAACCTTGGTTTGCAGTTTTTTCGGATTATAAATGGCTTCCTGCATTTTTTCCACAAATTCGGCATCGGTAATCTTTGAAACACCGGCTTTTTCCGAGAGTTTATTGGCTTGCAAAATGGCGTTCATCTTGCCGGCATTTTGTTCTTGGCGGGCAATTTCAATATTGGTATTTTGTTGTAAATTGCGCTTTTCACCGATTTCAACAGCTGCCAACAGAGTATTATCACCGTTTGAAGCATCAACCAAATTCATCTGCAACTGATTTAAGGAAGCGATAACATCCGTATCAATTCCGTTTTCATCTTCATCATGAGAATCACGAACTTTTTTACGCAGGTTTTTGATACCGGTTATTTGATTATTTAAATCGCCCTTGTCTTTATTGGCCTGATAACGCGTTGCTTCTTGAGCATCAATACGCAAACTCAAGCGCCCTTGTTCATCAAATCCTTTTTTTTCTGACTTATTGGCGACAGGCTTTTTTGAACCACCGCTTTCTTCGTCATCATCATTATTTTGAGCCATAAGCATTCTCCAATTATTTTTTTATAATAAATGATATAAAAAAAAATACAAGCTTATTTTGCATCAATATCAAACATTTTTTCTAATAGTGTGGAGGCGGAGTTTCTTCACTCAAAGGTTTAACTAAATCTTGAGGCATTGTTTCTTTGATTATTTTCATCTGCTTAATGAGCGCGTCAATAATCTTGCCTTGTTTGATTACCACCTCATTCAAATCATCAACGAATTTTTCCTGATTGGCCAGAGCAGTTTCAATTTCAATCAAGCGATTTTCAATTTCATTATTCATTTTTTTCTCCTGTTTTTAGAAAAATTTTCTGACCCTAGGTGTTTTTTTGCTCATTGATTTAGCCAATTCCTGTTCTTTTTCACGTTCATCAATTCGTTGCATAAGCTGAGCTTTTTCATCTTCATTTAAGGCAATCGCCTCATCATTTTCATAACGAAGATATTTTGTGCCATAGCCGTTATTTTCTATTTTTATCAAAAGATTGCCGTTTTCATCATATTCTTTATAGTCTTTTGCGTTCCAAACCCCGTTTTCATAAAAGCTTTCAACAGCCGTGTTGCCGTTTTCATAATAATAACGTTGCCAACCGTTACGCAAATTATTTTTGAAGTCAGCCGAATAAAACTTTTTTCCTGATTTATAATAACCGATTGTTTGTCCGTTCAGTAATCCGTTTTGGTATCCGAACTCAACCAATGGCTTGCCGTTTTCATAATACATAACAACATCATCTGAAATAACATCGTCTTTATAGGATGTTTCATAAATCAATAATCCGCCGTCATCATATTTTTTGAAAGCTCCGTTAAGTTTTCCGTCTTTGACCTCTGCTTCTTCATCAACAACTTCATATTGCGGATGAAAAAGTTTTACATTGCCGTCAACCACACCTTTTTTATATGGTAAAACAGCTTGTTTAGAGCCGTCCTCATAAAAAATTGTTAATGTCCCGCTTACCTTATCCGAGCGCAATCTGCCATATTCATCATAAGCAAGTTCATCACCCTGTTTTTGTTCTCCCGAAGCGGTTTGCAAAACATATTTCACCACTCCGTTATCATAATAACCGGTTTGTTTACCCTGATATACCCCATCTTTAAAACTCAACACTGCCGATGTTGTTCCGTTAGGATTTTTTTTGATTATATCGCCGGAAATAACCCCGTTTTTTACCGGAATAATTCTTTCGCCGGCATTTTCTCCTTCATCATAAACCAAGAGATCTCCGCTTAACTTTCCTTTTTTGTATTCCGAAGTAGCGATTTGATTGCCTTTTTCATCATATTCACTGACTTCGCCGTCCACAACTCCGTTAACATAAGTAAGCTTTTTTTTCAGCTTTCCGCCTTCATAATATTCCAAGGACTCGCCGTTTTCAACACCATTAACATAATTGCGTTTATATTTAATATTCCCGTTTTCATAATAGGCAATATCCTGCCCGTTAAGCTTATCCTCATAAAATTCGGCAACCGAACTCTTTTTCCCGCTCGGATAATACATTGTTGCCACACCGGTAATTTTTCCGTTTTTATAAGGCAATTCGGAATAAAGATTTCCGTTTTTATCATAAGTAACAAGATTCCCGCTGATAACACCATTCACATAATTTGCTTTGGTATATGGCTTGCCGTTTGCCGAATATGTAATATGTTCACCTGTCTTAGCATTATCAACAAAATGCATAACTTCACGCGGATTTCTATTTTTGTAATAAGTTTTAACTTCGCCGTTGAGCCTGCCCTTATTGTACCTTGCCTCAGAATAAAGTTCGCCTGTTTCATAATATGTTTGCTGTATCCCGTCATAATATCCGCCGGCAAAATTATTACGTTCTTTAACCTTACCGGATTCGTAATAGACAATTTCCAATCCCTCTACCCTGTTATCAACAAACGATGTTTCCGAAAGCAGTTTTCCGCTTTCATAATATTGAACAGCCTTGCCGTTGATATTGCCTTTGTTATCAAAATTTAAGACATATTTCAGTTTTCCGCTCGGATAATAGCCTTTTTCCTCTCCTACCTGCACATTGTTCTTAAAGTTTGCTTCCGCACGCAAAGATCCGTCCTTGGCATAAGATTTGGTAATTCCGTTAAGCGCTCCGTTTTGATATGAATAAACCTTTTCCAACTCACCCGTTTCGTAATATGTTTTAGTCACGCCGGTTGATTGATTGTTGCGATACATTGATTCCGATTTTAAGGAGCCGTTCGGATAATATTGTTTAACCGCACCCTCTCTTTTGCCGTTGACATAAGGAGTTTCTTTTCTGACTTTCCCGTTTTCGTAATATTCTTTATCAACGCCGTTTTTAAGAGGTATGGTATTTTTAACGTTTGAATAATCGCTCGCTTGGAAAAACGAATTTTTCAGTGTCGGCATGAATCCGTATTTAACACCAATCCCGTATAAAACGGCCAGCCCGATCAATACAAGATAGATATATTTTTTCATAATTCCTCCGCAAACTCTTTTATTTTAACGATTCAGAGCAGGTTCTTTATATATTCGCCTAATTTGTCATTTTGTTCGGCAAGCAATATTTGCAAAGTCTTCTTTTCGGCATCAGAAAGCGGATTTCTTATACCGCTGGCATCAAAGAATTTGCGCCCGTCTTTTTCCATTTCATCAGCCTTAAACATCTTGCCTGAATTTTTATAATACTGTGCAAGCTTAACATTAGCATTAGCCTTCTGTTCCGGATAAATCACATCATCAGCCAAATTTAAAACCTGTTGATAGATTTCCGCCGCCTTTGCCGAATTATTGTCTTGCAAATATAAATCAGCCGCTCTGCTTAAGGCATTAACATTTTTCGGAGCCAAATCCAGAGCCAATTCAAAAGAATTTATTGCCAATTCATAGTTGTTCAAGTTTGCCAAAGTTCCCATCGTGCAGGCATAATCGGCAGCCAAAGCATAAGATAGTTCTTTTGACAGACCTTTTTGGCGTTGAGCCACGGCAACCTGCGCATTTAAAAGGGCTTCCATCAGCTCCATACAGGCTTTATTGTCACCTAAAGCTAAAGAATAGACTGCATCATAACAATCCGGCAAAGATAAATGCTTCGGAAGTTGGGCAAACTTTCCGGTATTGCAATAACCGATAAAATTTTTGATTGAGCGCACAAGTTGCATAATTTCTTCCGGATCATCAGCACCTTTATTCAAAAAATAAACCGTTTGTGCTATTTTTTTATCGCTGACCTGATGCGCCAACATATTGATAATAACACCTACCGATTGATCCAAATCCCAAACATTATCGGCATCAAGACTTTTTGCTTGCTCCGCCTTATCCAAAGAAACCGTCTTTCCTTCACTGTTTGCTTTTGATTGCTTATAAAGTACATCTTTCAAATTCAGATAATCATCTGAAATTTTTGATGTTCTCACAATCTCTGCTGATAATTGTTTTTCCATTTCTTCCTCCTCATCTGTATCTGTTTGTTGGTTTTCAAGCAACGGATATTCTTTATCATAGTCATTTATAACCAATGTTTCAGCATCGCTTTCGTCGCTTTGCTCAATTTCTTCGTTTTCGTATTCTGTTCGGCTTTCTTCATAGTTTTCATATTCTTCCGAATCTTGGGTATATTCTTCGTCTTCCTGCTCTATTTCTTCATTAAGGACTTCATCGGATTTTTTAAGCATATCAGATAGTGATTTAATATAAATACACAAAATCACGCCCAAAAAGAAAAACAACCCCCAGAAGAACCAATCTCCGGCGCTTCCGTATTCTCTTAAGAATATGTCACGCAAACCCCAAAATCTTTCTTTGAGCATATCAAAATAGCTCCCGAAATTCCAATCTTCAAGGAAGAAAGACTTTGAAATATCCGTTATTTTCCACACTACGCAAATCTCCCTAACATTTTTGCGTTTTTCATCATCAAAAACCGAGTGATATTTTAATCATCAACAATAGAAAAGTCAAAACATTTATAACATTTTTAACACCACTCTTTTTTTCTTAAATTAACACTTGACAATTTTCGTCTATTTTGTTAAGGTGGCTCTGAAAATGTATTATGATTATATTAGATACAGTCTTTCTCTCTTTGAAATAAGATAACTTTTTGAAGGAGAGAAAAATACATAAAAATTGGTGCAGAGCATTGCCATTGTTCTCCACCAAATTAGAAAAAAAATTTATTCAAATTGTGAGGACTTGGCGCAACTGCCCCAAGTCCGCTTTTTTTTTATCTGAACTGAACTTAATTAAAAAAAATCTTCACATAGAGGCATTTTTGCCGTATTGCAGCAAGCGATTGCGCACCAAACCTCGCAAAGACACTTCCGGTCTTGCACCATAGTGAGTTATGACCTCTGAAGCAGCAATACTGCCGATAATTGCGCAAGTGCCTAAGCTTCTTCCTTTAACCATACCATATAAGAATCCGGCGGCATAAATATCACCGGCACCGGTTGAATCAACGATTTCTTTTTCCATTTGCTCGGCTTCCACAAAGATTTTTTCCCTTCCGTTCACAATAACCGAACCGCGCGAATCTCTGGTAATAGCTGAAATTTGAACCATCGGCTTAATCAAATCAAGGCACTTATAAAAATCTTTTTCTTCAAACAACTCAAGCAACTCTTCTTCATTTGCAAACAAAATATCGGCATGTTTATGGATAAATTCCTTCATTTCTTTGCGATGATTTTTAACGCACGATGTATCAGAAACGCTGAATGCAACTTCTCTTTTGTGCTTATGAGCAAATTCGCACGCCTTCAATAAAGCGGTGTGAGAATTATCATCATCCCAGAGATACCCCTCAATAAAAAGATATCTGCTCTGTGAAATCAGCTTTTCATCAATATCATCTATTGAAAGTTTGCGCGCCGCACCGAGATAAGTGAACATTGAACGTTGAGTATCCGGCGTAACCAAAACAATACTGCGGGCGGTCATCGGACCTTCTTCCAAAGGTTTGGTAAAAAAATCTATACCGGCCGCGCCGATGTCACGTTTGAATAATTTTCCCAACTCATCATCATGAACTTTTCCGATAAATGCACAATCAGCACCAAGTGATGCAAGTCCGGCAACCGTGTTGGCCGCCGATCCGCCCGAAGCCTGACGTTCCGGAATAATGTCATTATATATTTCGCCGGCTTTGGCAGCTTCAACATATGTCATTGAACCTTTTTTCAAACCGCGTTCGGTCAAAAAATTATCTCCGACTTTGGCTGAAACATCAACAATCGCATTACCGATTCCCAACACATCATAAATACAATCTTCCGTACTCATTATATCTCCTTTGCGTTTTAACTGCCATATAAAATAAACTTTAATGATTAAAATTATCTTTATTTCAGCGGAGCGCAAGCATTTTCAAGCCACTTTTGCTCATTTTCTGATAAATATGGCGAAATTGTTTCAAAAACCTTTTGATGATAGTCATTAAGCCATTTTTTCTCTGCTGTTTCCAATTCATCGGTCAAAATCAAATTCTTATCAATCGGAGCCATAGTAAGCGGTACAAATTCCAAAAAGTCTGCGGTTTCACCGGCTTTTCTGGTATAAACCAAGTTTTCAATACGAATTCCGTATTGATTTTCTTTATATAACCCCGGTTCAACGGAAGTGACCATATTTTCTTTCAATCCGTATGCCGAACCATAAAGCGAGATACTCAAAGGCCCTTCATGCACATTGCCGAAGCAGGCAACTCCGTGACCTGTTCCGTGCTTATAATCAAGTGCATTTGCCCAAAGCGAAGCGCGCGCCAATGTATCAAGTTTATATCCTGAAGTGCCGAGTGGAAATTTTGCCTTTGCCAAAGCAATATGCGCCTTCAAGACAAGGGTGAAATCGCGTTTCATTTCCATTGTCGGCTCACCTGTTGCAACAGTTCGCGTAACATCGGTGGTGCCGTCAAGATATTGCCCTCCGCTGTCTATAAGCAACAAAGAACCGCTTTTCAAATCAGCGTTTGTCGCCTGATTCGGTTGATAATGCACAATTGCCCCGTTTTCGCCGAATCCGGCGATTGTTTCAAAACTTTCGGAAAAAAACAAGTCTTGTTTTGCCCTGAGTTCGTGTGCTTTTTGCACCACATCAAGCTCAGTTTTCCCCTCATAATTATTTTCAAGCCAGCAAAGCAATTTACACAAAGCAACACCGTCACGGATATGGCAATTTATCATTCCCTGTAATTCAATCTGATTTTTTTGTGCTTTTAAATCCTGACAGATATCATCACACTTAATCGCCAAAGCTTCGTCATTCAACAGATTTTTGAACTTTTCCGGAGTGTTATGCGGGTCATACAAAATAACTTTTTTGCCGATTAACCCAAAAAATTCACCGAATTGTTGCCAATTTTTAATATTAAGATTCGTTTTGAAATTTTCTCCGAACAGCATAACTTTTCCGTTTTTATCAATTAAGGCATAGGCTCTCACAACCGGCGAACACGGCAAATCAGATGCATAAATATTTAAAAGCCACGACACACTGTCTGCCGAGCAAATAAGCTGATAATCCGCACCTTTTTCCGCCATCTTTTCACAAATCAGAGCAATTTTTTGCTTTATTGAAAGACCGGAAAACTTTTCAGCGCGTTCAAAAATTTCCACTTCGTTTTTTTGCGATAAATCAACCAAATCCCCGACGTCTATAAATTCAAAATTGCGGTATTTTCGTTTGATAAACTCCATTTCCGCAACGCTGTAATTCCACGAATCATAGCCTATTTTTTGCACATTTTCGCTTTCCAACACATCGCATAAAGTTTTCAATCTGGGCGAATCGTTAATTATCTGAATTTTTGAGCCATCAACCTGTTTTTTGGCTTGCAATTCATAGCGCCCGTCAACAACCAAAAATGCTTTTTTGCTCGTAACCGCAAGCGCACCGGCTGAACCGCTGAAACCGCAAACCGCTTTCAATTTATGTTCTTTTTCTAAGACATCTTGTCCCAGAAAACGATTATTATGGCTGATGACATATGCATCCAAACCGGCGGATTTAATTTTTTCTCTTAAAATTCCAAGCATTATTTTTTCTCCAACAGCGCTGCGCGCCAATTATCAAGTTCATAGATTTTTTTTAGTTTAAGACCGTGCTTTTCATGTTCACCGACAACCCATTCAACCTGTTCATCAATAAACCCTGAAATTACAGCGTATCCGCCTTTTTTCAAGCTTTTTGCCATATCTTCGGCCATTGCAATCAGCGGGCGCGCCAAAATATTGGCAAATATCACATCATAAGGAGCGTTTTTCTTCACAATTTCTGATGAATAGCCGTCACTGTATGCCACTTCAATTTGCTGTTCCACACTATTATCTTTAGCATTTTGCTTTGCCACAATTACCGATTCGTCATCAATATCAACTGCTACGATTTTAGCATTTTTCCATAATTTTGCAGCGGCAATTGCCAAAACTCCCGAGCCGGTACCGACATCTAAAACCGTTTTAACATCTGTGCGCAGTTCATCAATATCCGCAATTGCCTCCAGGCAGCTTTTTGTGGTTTGATGCTCCGAACCGAATGCCGTTGCGGCATAAACCTTAACACCGATTTTCCCCTTTGTATCAACACTATTTTCATGGATTCCGTAGACCACAAAATCCTTAGTTTCAACAGGGGCGAATTTTATCACATTTTCCGTCAGCCAATCATCGCTTTGCAAAAACTGCGTTTCATAAGCCGGTAAAACGATACCATAATTTTTTGCCGCTTTAAGCAAATCTTTTTCCTGATAATCTTTCGGCAGATAACCTGTCAAACAAAGCTTTCCGTCATCTTGATAATCTATTGAATACACCTCAAAAAAATCAGTCGCAAAATTTTCAAGCTCTTCAGAAATATCATCAGACGGCACAAATTTTATCACAAAACAGCTTCCGGAATTATTGCTCATTTTTTCACCTTTTTTTTACTAAATTATTTTAACATGGCATCAGTATATATACGAAACATTAAAAAGAGTTTTAACATGAAAAAAATATTTATTTCAGCCTTAGCATTATTTGCCGTAGCCTGTGCAGGCACAAACGGCATGTTTGAACGCGACAGTAGCAACTATTGGCTCAATCGCATAAGAAACTATACAACCTATCCGGTTTATTATTACGGCGCCGATGAATTTGATTCTTCCGAAAAATTAGCAGAATCAAAAGACATTGTAACTCATACTTATCAGCGCAATGTTGTGGTTTCGGCACGTGTCGGTCAGCGCATGGTTGATTCTGAAACTTTTAAGATAAAAAGATTTACTCAAAATAAAATCATGGCTCAAAGCGACGGTGTTATTTCAAACACGGGAAGTGATATTCATATTGCCAAGGGGCAGGAATTTTATCCGCTCGGAGAAGTAAAAATTGACGGCAAATATTATATGCTGATTGATGCTGACGGCAAAGGCGGAATTTTGTTGCTTGACGAATATGGTCATGTTCTGCCTTCAATCAATGCCTTATATCACGGCGATTTACTGTTCTCAAGAAATTATTCAACCGTATATCCTGAAAATTTGTTGATAAAACAAACTGATGCCGAGCGCATGGATGTTTCTGATCCTAAAGAAAACTTTGAAATCAAGTATGACGGCTTAAATAACGGATTGTTTGAACTGACTTATGTTGATTATACGGGCGAACAAGCCGGAAGAGCGCAAAAATTTGTATATAATCAAAATGCGCAATACATTGACGTCAACGGTGTAAAAATGGAAATCACCGGCGTTTATCCCGACAGAATAGAATACAAATTGCTAGACTAGTTTTAGCAAAATACATAAAAAAAACAGCGTCGGCATTATTATCGGCGCTGTTTTACTTTCAAAAGCCCTATTTTCCTTTTAAAATCTCTCGGCAAAAACAAATTTATCAATGCCGTTTATTGAAGTGATCCGCTCGTTTTTAAGCAGGCACGGCAGTTCAATTTTGCGAAAGGTACTGCGCGGGTCGGCATTATCCACAAACGCCGTAACATTGCCGGAAGCGCTCATAATAAAGCGCTCGGAAGCAATCGCCCAAATTTCCATCAATTCAGCTTCAGGCGCCTTAAAATTTGTTTCCGTACCCAATGCTATCAACATTTTTCCGCACTCAGTATCATCAAGAGTAATGCACTCCTTATGCGCTTTTAAGTATTCTAACGCCTTGATTTTATTTTCTTTTGTCGGTAAATAGCTGACGCTGTAAAGCACAATGCTGTCAGGCAAAGAAGAAACATCAGCCGTTTTTGCTATTTCAATCGCACGGTTATTCATAAGTTTTTACTGCACCGGAAACAATATTTCCAAGCTTATTTAATTCTTTAAGTAAGGTATTTTCTTTACTGATTAAAACTGCTTTCATTCCGACATCTTTTGCTTTTTCAATATTGCGCGGAGTATCATCAAAAAGAATCGTTTCATCTCGCTTAAAGCCTTGTTTTTTCAAAAACATTACCAAGCCTATTTCATCTTGTTTCGGGCGAAAATATCCGCCGTGTTCCATAAATTTTATGTCATATGCCTTAACGGAGCTTTTTTCCACCTGCGCTATATCTTTTCCGAAAACGCGCTGAAAAACCTTATCAAGATGCGCACGGCAATTATTGGTAAGCACCCCGACATTATATTTATCAGACACATTTTGCAAAGCATTCCAAAGAACAGGGTTTGGCTTTATGTTATCATAATTTATTTTCTCAACCATGTTTTCGCAAAACTCATCAAAATCATAGTTTTTATAACGGCAAATTTCATTGATGTAATTAAACATTCCCAAATGATTTTCTTTAATCGTTTTTTCGGATATGGCGCGCTGTTCATCGGGAGTTAAGCCGACATCATTGCGATATACCTGCTTCATCGCCTCAACAATTTCTTTTGTTGAAAGTTCTTCCAAAGGATATAAAACTCCGTCACAATCAAGCAAAATATTTTTAATCATTATTCACCTTGAGCTTTATTATTTTCTTCATTTGAGCTTTTAACGGTTAAACGACGTTTTCTGACCGGTTTTGCGGTTTTGGTATTTTCGTTGGCGCCATCTTCGGTTTTGTTTTCGGCTTCACTAACTTCAACAACGGTGAACGCACGTTTAAGCATGCGCTTTTTCGGCTTGTTTTGCATATCGGAATCCGAAGTATTTTCTTCACGCGGAGCAGCCTCGGTTTCAACCAAACCGTTATTCACTGTTTCCGCTTGATTTTCAGAATCTTGAGCATTTTCTTCCGGTTCTTGCGGTTGTGCAGTTTGAGTTGCAGAATTATTTTCTCTGTTTTGATTTTTGCGCTCGTTTATTTCCGTAACAATTTTGCGATAGTGTTCGGCATATTGACGGAAGACCTCCATATCAACATAATCACCTCTGCTTTGAGCCTCTTTTGCCAGCTCATTATAGCGCTTTATCAAATCAAGTGCCGTCGCATTAAATTTTCCGGCAATGCTCACACTGTCAAATTTATAGTTCAACGAATAAATATTGTTATTATTGTTATTTCCGCCATTATTGCGAAACTTATTGTTTGTTTTTTTCATTCAAAACCACTCAAAAAAAGTTTATTACTGTTTATTAAATCACAATCAAAAAACGAGCGAGAAAAAATATGCTCCGTGATTTGCCCTTAATATACACATTTCTTTTTATATTGCAAGCTTTTTTTGGATATTATCTAAAAAAATCCCTCGCGGCGTTTAGGCGGCGGGGGATTAAAATTTCAGACATCGGTATGCACTACATCAACTTTTTTTGTTCTGGGTGGTGAAGCGATACCTAAGACACACAGCAGTAAGAGCCCAAGAAGAATAATACCGACAGTTGAATTGGTGTGGTATAATTCCTCAATCTGCTCAACCGACTGCTTACCGGTAACGGCTTGTATTCCGGTTTTACGCGGCGAAGTGAACACGGTAACGAGCATTCCCTCAACCGGCTCAACATTCTGAGTTTTACTAAATGAACGCGGATTATGGTCAGGAATAGTCACATTAGCAATAGTGTACATATTTGAATCAATTACCACAAACCAAATGCCGCTTTTTACCTCATACTGCAGATTGCCGGTACCGATGATGTTCGGCTCAATCGGATCACTGTCAAACGCGGAACAACCTGTTAACGCAACGCTGAGCGCGGCAATTAACGCAAAGACTAACTTTTTCATAAGCACTTATGTTTTAGTTTGTATCTACAATATTTTCGCCCCGTGGTTTTCTCATCGGTGTTTCGAGATATTCCAAAAGGTGTTTGTAATAATCAATCAAGTGACAAAGCCAACATAACAAAAACCATGTTATAAGGATAATCACCAAGCGATATAACTGAAGAGATAATTCACTTATGGCGGGAAGTTTACCGATTTTTATCAAAACATTCGGAAAATTACCCGCAAAATAAGCAAATGCACAACACAAAATCAGCCAACAAGCGTTCAGCAGATGTTGTTTTTTACCATATTCCTCTCCGATATAATCCCAAATAGTGACAAACATCGGCGACAGAAACAAAACAAACCAAGGCCCGAAAATCAGAGTAATGACAGCCACTAAGGCATAATCATCGTATGTCCACGTCTTAAGCCCCTCAAAAAGCGGCATAAACGCGTCAAAAGAAATGGTCGCGGCGGCAAGAATACCGGTGATGATAAACAATGCCAAACCGACGATGTACTTAGTTAAAGAAGTCTTTTCCATACTTTAATAATATTTTATATTGTTAATAATTAAAGTTTCATAATTATAAATTGTGTATCCGAAAAATAAAAAACATTTTATCAAAAGTCAAGCGTTTTTATACCGCAAAAGCCGTGGAGATTGTCCCCACGGCTTTTTTAGTATTACGTTTTGGCATATCCTCTGGCAAGGTAATAAATTTCCTTGGCTGCCTTCAGACGATTGTCTGTGTTGATGACTTCCTCAACTTCAGGTAACAAAGTACCATAACTACCTCCGAAATGAAACAGCATATTATTAAAATTATTATGCCAGTATCCGAAATTACTTACATAATGACAGCTGAACAAAAGCATTTGAAATTTTTTGTCTTGCTCAGGGTGCAAATTCAGTTCCGACACATTTTTCCAAAACATGTCCTCAAGATGTCCATAATGATCAATATAAGACAAACACTTACCATTATGCATCAGTTTTGGCGTAGCTCTTTTGAACCATTCATCCATCGCATCAAGTTGACGAGTATCTGGATTAAGCCGGTTAACCTTTTTCAACATTTCCAATAAGGTATCCGGAAATATCGCCGTATTATAAGGATCATAGTCATACTCTCTTAACATAATGTCCCTTTTTGTCCGCGACAATATAAACGAATTTTCCTCATCATTTGTTTCAATTACCAATCTGCGAGCACGCAGAACAATCCAAATTTTGATTGCAATAAGAAGCAATACGCAACAAATAGCCGCTAATAAATAATACTTTTCCATAAGCTTTTATGTTCTTAGTTAATAATTTGACTTTAATTATAAATTGTGTATCCGAAAAATAAAAAACAATTTATCAAAAGTCAAGCGTTTTTTATAACGCAAAAGCCGTGGAGATTATCCCCACGGCTTTTATATATTTAAAGCTTTACGCTAGAAATTAAGCGGCTTTTTTGTGCTCTTTTTGAGTTTTGCCGAACTTAACAGCGGCTTGAGCAGCTGCCAAACGTGCTACCGGAACACGGAACGGCGAGCAGGATACATAATCCAAACCGCATTGTTGGAAGAACTCAATAGATTTCGGATCACCGCCGTGTTCACCGCAAACGCCCAAAAGCAATTCAGGGTTTGTTGAACGACCATATTCGCAAGCGCGTTTAACGAGTTTGCCAACACCGTCAACGTCGATTGAAGCAAACGGATCAGCAACGTAAATGCCTTTTGAACGATAGCAATCCAAAATTGCACCGGTATCATCACGGCTCATACCCAAAGTGGTTTGTGTCAAGTCGTTTGTACCGAAACCGAAGAACATTGCAGATGCAGCGATTTCTTCTGCCATCAAAGCAGCACGCGGCAACTCAATCATGGTACCAACTTCATACTCAATGCTCTTGCCTTTTTCAGCAAAAATCTTTTGAGCAGTGGTATCAATAATGTTCTTAACGATATCCAATTCTTTCTTAGAGCCGATTAACGGAACTTCGATTTCAGGTGTAACTTTTACGCCTTCATCACGGCATTCCATAGCGGCTTCCAAAATTGCACGGGTTTGCATTTCGCAAATTTCCGGATATGTAACAGCCAAACGGCAACCGCGGTGACCAAGCATCGGGTTCATTTCATGCAAAGAATTTGAGCGATTCTTAACTTCAGCCAATGTTTTGCCCATCTTGTCAGCCAATTCTTGCATTTCAGCATCAGTGTGCGGCAAGAATTCGTGCAAAGGCGGGTCCAACAAACGGATAACAACAGGGAATCCGTCCATTGTGCGATAAAGTTGCTTGAAGTCTTCTTTTTGATAAGGCAACAAGCGAGCCAAAGCGGCACGACGACCTTCTTCGTTATCAGACAAAATCATGGTACGCATATCGGAAATACGTTTCGGATCAAAGAACATGTGTTCCGTACGAGCCAAACCGATACCCTCTGCACCGAATTCCATAGCTTGCTTTGCATCAGCCGGAGTTTCGGCATTTGCGCGAACATGCATGGTGCGGATTTCATCAACCCACTTCATAAAGCGACCGAAGTTGCCGGAGTTGGTATCAGCCTTAACTGTCGGGATTTTGCCTTCAATAATCTGGCCTTTACCGCCGTCAAGAGATACCCAATCGCCTTCTTTAATGCAAGAGCCTGACTTTGTGGTCATGGTTTTTGAAGCATAATCAATTGTGATGTCGGTAGAACCTGAAACGCAAGGAGTACCCATACCACGAGCCACAACGGCAGCGTGAGAAGTCATACCGCCGCGCGCGGTGATAACACCTTGAGAAGCGTGCATACCGCCGATATCTTCCGGAGAAGTTTCGTTACGGATAAGGATAACTTTTTCACCCTTAGCAGCCCAAGCTTCAGCATCTTCAGCACAGAATACGGCACGACCTACGGCAGCACCAGGAGAAGCCGGCAAACCAACGGCAATAACTTTCTTTTCAGCCTTCGGGTCCAACATCGGGTGCAACAATTGATCAAGTTGATCAGCACCAACGCGCATAATAGCTTCTTCCTTAGTGATTAAGCCTTCGTCATACATTTCAACGGCCATACGAACGGCAGCTGCTGCTGTTCTCTTACCGTTACGGCATTGAAGCATCCACAATTTTTTATGTTCAATGGTAAATTCCATATCTTGCATATCTTTATAGTGTGCTTCCAAAGCGTTTCTGACATCAACGAGTTGCTTATAAAGATCAGGCCACAATTCTTCCAAAGAGTTGCCCTCGCCTTTTGAACTCATCGGTTGCGGAGTTCTGATACCTGCCACAACGTCTTCGCCTTGAGCGTTTACAAGATATTCACCATAATATTTGTTTTCACCGGTAGCAGGGTCACGAGAGAAGCAAACACCTGTTGCAGAATCGTCGCCGGCATTACCGAATACCATGGTTTGAACGTTACAAGCCGTACCCCAATCGCCAGGGATATTGTTGAGCTTGCGGTATGTAATAGCGCGCGCAACATTCCAAGAACCGAACACGGCACCGATACCGAGCCACAATTGTTCCCAAGGATCTTGCGGAACAATTTTACCCAATTTTTGACCGATTTTTTTGTATTCTTCAACCAATTCTTTCAAATCTTCGGCTGTCATATCCGTATCAGATTTATAGCCTTTAGATTTTTTCATAGCTTCCAAAGCGCCTTCATATTCATCCAAATCTGCGCCCAAAACAACGTCTGAGAACATTTGAATAAAACGGCGATAAGAATCATAAGCGAATCGTTCATTACCGGAGATTTTAGCCAAACCTTTAACACTTTCGTCATTCAAACCGAGGTTCAAAACAGTGTCCATCATACCCGGCATAGAGATTCTGGCACCTGAACGAACCGAGAACAACAACGGATTGCTCGAGTCGCCGAACTTTTTGCCCATAATGGCTTCAACACCGGCAACCGCAGACTTAACCTGATCTTTCAAGTCAGAAGGATAAGTATTGTTGTTTGCATAGTAATAAGTGCAAACTTCGGTTGTTACGGTGAATCCCGGAGGAACAGGCAAACCTACCTTGTTCATTTCAGCAAGGTTAGCACCCTTACCGCCGAGCAGATTACGCATATTGGCATCGCCTTCAGCTTTGCCGTTTCCAAATGTATATACCCATTTACTCATGGTAATTTAAGCTCCTATATTAGCTATATTTGTTAAACCGAGTTACGGATTTTTCCGCAACTAAAATTAAAAGATTTTTTCAATTTGCGCACAATCTATACCACAAAGTTTCAGATATCAAGTAAAAAAATGCATCCATACTTAAAAAAAGTCATTTTGAACCTTCCTAATCGCGAAGGAACATAGCGACGCGGCAATCTTTTTGAAACAAGTGACTCTTGAAAAAATAAGAGTCATCCCTATTTTTTGCGAATGCAAAAAATTCCAGGGATCTTCGAATTAAATTAAATAAAAAGTCGGTTTTTGTCATCCTTTGCGGTGTGCGGCGCATCACCGCATCAAAGGATCTCTGAGTTCGGCGCGGTGACGTAAGTCACACAATGCGCCGCTTCCTTATCATTTTATATTGCAGCGCCTTCTTTGTCATCCTTTGCGGTGTGCGGCGCATCACCGCATCAAAGGATCTCTGAGTTCGGCGCGGTGACGTAAGTCACACAATGCGCCGCTTCCTTATTTTTAACCTATTGATTTTGCTTCATTTTTATTTCAAATTAAGAAAAAATAAATTTTTTTTGCATTTTTGTCAAAAAAGTACTTGCAATTTAAAAAAAATTGTGGTATGTTGAGGATACTAAAACATATTACCAATGGATAACCTTTAAGATTATAATTAGGGGAAAGAATAAAATGTTGATGACGGTTGTTTGCCTTTTCGGTTAGCGACTCGACGTTAATGGTATTCTTTTCATTGGTAGTTTTACTTTTTTAATTCCATCATCTACAATATTGTCATTGCGAGGAGATTTATCTCCGTGGCAATCTCATTTTGTTGTGATGATGACAAAATATTTCAGACGGGGAAAGCACATTGCCCAACCGTCTTTAAAGAAGAATGTAAAACTAAAAGATAAAAAAATATGAAAAAGTCTGTAAATTTTGCAGGTTGGACGGCAAGGCTGTTCTCTGCAGTAGTTATGGTTATGGTAATGGTCGGTTTCGCTAGCTGCGACAAGGATTTTAACACAAACTCTTCCCAGAGTTTGGATACAAGATTTGAGGCTAATACTGACGGCCTCAAAGGATGGGAATCCTTTATAAATGATAGCACCAAGCGCGATAGCGTCCGTCTCCCTGACGGCACCTTTGACAGAGTGCTCCTTAAGGTTAAGGTCACTGCTCTCCCTCACCGTGAGGTGATTGTTGAGAATTTTGACAACCCCAACGCTGGGGAGTCATTCTCTTCTGATCGCCGTCTGATCGACAGTCGCCGTGAGGGCAACTGGAAGATCGATAGCTATTCAACCAATCCTTACAAGGGTGTTGAGGTTGGTAGTACCGGTGAAACCGTTAGGTATACAACGTACGAGGAGGTAGCGACTTACCTCGGCGAAAACGGCACGCTGGAATTCACCTCTGAGGGCTTTGAGGTGGAGAATGTTTTAGATAACTTCTCCGGCGCTCAGCTCTCAAGCAAGGACGGCTATACCGAACTCGATTATAAGAACAGTATTAAGGCAACTTATACTGGATATAATACGAGCAAGGTGTTCAACAAAGAGGAGACCATCGCCTTCTTCGCCAAGGGCGACGTGCCCGTGCCTGATCCAGAGAAGCCTACCTATACGACAACGTGGGATATAAAATACACAACCACGTATGTCACACCTTCTTGGGAGAAGATACAAGTAAATCCTGACGGCAGCCGTGAGACTGTTGAGAAGGACGCAGCTAATCTTCCAATCTCCGTCACACCGGAGACTAATTGGACAATCAATGTAGACAATTTGGGTACCTATGTATCCAATGCGTTTGCAAAGACTTTGATTAGCAAGACCCCTAAGAAGTCTGGCAACTTCTCTTACAATGAGTATACCTACCGTGTGTACAACACGGTTGCCGGTCAGACAAACTCTCTTCTCGTTAAGGTTCCTGGCGACATCGTTCGCGAAAAGGATGATGAGAGACAGGAGTATCAGACCACCGAGCTCATTGTAAACAAGGGCGCAGAGTCAACCACCTTTAAGAGCGAGGATGATTCTAAGAAAGTTTACTCATATTCTGTTGTTGCCAATGTAATATTTGGCGCATCACAGTCAGTAAATCTTCCCGGAACCATCAACTTGAAAAAAGCAGAGCCGGAGACCAACCACGAGCACGGAAAGGTGCGCGAGGTTCTGTTCACTAGCACTCCTAATGAGAATCGTTCTTTCTACAAGAACGTAGCTGTAATCGTCTTCGAGGACGGTTATAGATCAATAGGAATGGCTGAGAACTCATCAAAGACGTTTACGTTCAACATGAGTTCTAAGGTGAGCGGCATCAACAGCACCGTATATAGCGGAGGAGCTTGGATGCCTGCTAAGGCTGTTGACGGCTCATCATACATGACTTGGTATGATGAGAGCGGCAAGTCTCGCAGGAATCTGGACTACCTCACAGCTAACAGAGATAAGTGGAACAACGGCCACAACACAGTGGTTGATGTTCGTCGCTCCTACACCATCATCGATGGTGGCTATGGAGTTACGCTTACTCTGGACGGCGTGGTCGGCCAGACTCTCCACTTCTAAAAGAGGTGGTTTTCCCGTCATCCTGAACGAATGTGAAGGATCCAGTGGATTCTTCGCCTTCGGCTCAGAATGACGAGAAGTAAAAAATTTCATATTTTATAAATCCGGGGGTCGGGGCTTGCACACAGTCGCGTCCCACTCCCACAAAAACCAATGATTATGAGAAATATCGTAATAGCTGCTTTTGCAGCATGCGCAGCTTTCGCTGCAGTAGAGAACGTTAACGCTCAGAGCTTCGGCAACGAGCAAGTTATTAACCGCCTCACCGAGAAGGCTACCGTTTGGAAGCTTTCCGAAGGTCAAAAAGAGAAATCAGATGCCATCAGCGCCGCATCGGCACACACGTATATCTTTGATTGTAGAAAATTCCAGATAGAGGCGCCGACTAGCGAGACGGATTCTCTGATTGCCGTATGGCAAGAGGAGCAGATCCGTAACGTCACAAACGGCGTTGCGTTCGGCGTAGACGCCGGTGGAGTTATGCTGGCTGAGAATTTCAGCGCAGCTGCAGGTTTCCACGTTACAATGTCGTGGAAAAAAATTGACATCACCGGTGGTTTCCTCGGTGCCACAAACGTGTACAACGAGGAATCTACAAAGGCAGGCAAGCGCTTCTTCGCCGGAATGGCTTACGGCGAGCTGGGATACAATTGCCGATTCAAAATGCGTGGCTACAATAATCAGGGAGTCTTTGTACCATTTGTAGGGTACATGTTCATCTTTGATAAGAATGCCAACGACATTAACGAGACCATTCTCGTTAATGGAGGTTCCTTAACATATGACGGCATGTCAGATGTTAAGGGTAATTCCTCAGCCATCTACGGTGGTGTAAAGGCTCGTTTCAGCCTCAAACACATGGGGCGTACAGCCATCACCGTAAAGGCTTTCGGTGGCCTTTACCAGCGCTACTACCTTGAAGGTAGCAAGCGCAAGCCATTCGCTGGTGTAACAGTCGGCATTGAGTTCAGCGGTGCAAAGAAGCGCACTGATGCAGACGTGAAGGCTCTTCGTAACAGCCTCGAGGCAGGCGACTACCAGATGGCAAACCAGTTAATCAACAACCTCCGCGCTAACATGAAGTAATGTTTAGCCTACCGAGGTAAAAAATATTCTTTCAAAAAAACAGCGTCCTCCATTGGGGCGCTGTTTTTTTATTTAATAAAAAAATTCTTTACTTTTCCGAAAAGTGCTTTATATATTGCCCTGTTTTATGGTGATGAGATGATAAAAGATTTAACAATCGGGAACCCGATTAAGCTGATTATTGAGTTTGCCCTGCCCTTGTTTTTGGGCAACTTGGTTATGCAAATTTTTCAGCTTTCCGATATGATTATTGTCGGCAGGCTCATCGGCGTTGAAGCGCTAGCCGCCGTCGGGGCAACCGGTCCGCTTTATTTGGTGGTTTTGATGGTGGCGTTCGGTTTTACCGGCGGTTTAACTATTATCACTGCCCAAAGATTCGGCGCTCAAGATTATGACGGTGTGCAAAAATCAGCCTTTCATTGCCATTTGGCGGCTTTTTGCTTAAGCCTTGTCATTACCGCGCTTATGCTGATATTTTTGGCTCCGCTCCTTCAGCTATGCAATATCCCGCCCAAAATTTTTGCTCCCGCTTATGAGTTTATGTTTGTTTTGAGCTTGAGTTTTCCTTTTATCGTTTTTTATAATCTCTTATCCGGTCTGATACGCGCGCTCGGTGACAGCAAAACCCCGCTGTATTTTCTGATTTTTTCATGCGTTTTGAACATTTTGCTTAATTTTTTGTTTATTGCCGTTTTCAAAATGGGAATTGTCGGCTCAGCCATGGGAACACTTATTTCAAACATTGTTGCCGTTGTTGCCTGCTATATCTTTATTTTTGCCAAAATGCCGATTCTCGGATATAATAAAAAATTTTGGAAATACAAAAATAATATCATGTCCGAACATCTGAGACTTGCCTTTCCGATGGCCTTGCAATTTTCTATTTTATCGTTCAGCATTGCCATTGTGCAAAGCGTTTGCAATTCATACGGCGAAGAAGTTATCGCCGCCTTTGCTACCGCCACCAGAATTGAGCAATTTGCCACTCAACCGCTGATTGCCTTGGGAATTGCCATGGCAACATTCACGGCGCAAAATTGGGGCGCTAAACTCTTAAAAAGAATCCGTAACGGCGCGCAAAAAGCCCTTATCATCGTTGCTTTAATCGCAATTTTCGGCTTTATCATCGTCAGATTATACGGACATCTTGCCATTGCGGTATTTTTAGATCAACATAACGAATTTATCATCAACACCGGTCGCCAATATCTGTTAATCAGCACGCCTTTTTACTTTTTCTTAGGGCTGATATTGGTCTTCAGAAACACCATTCAAGGCTTAGGCAAGCCGATTGTTCCGCTTATTTCTTCATGCATGGAACTGGCGGTGCGCGTTTTTGCCGCCATTGTCTTGGCAAAATCATTCGGTTATGTCGGTATTTTTTATGCCGGTCCCGTTGCCTGGTTGGTTGCCGGAAGCTATGTCGGCATAGCTTATTACTACATCATTAAACACATCTCAAAAGAGCGCTTGCACTTAAATATTGCCGAAGTTCGCCAGCACTTGAAAGAAAACGGCCCGATTGACTGACAACATATTGTGCATAAGTCTTTATGCCAAGTTTGAATTTAATGCAAAATATATTAAATTGCGCCTTAATTATGCCATATAAAAACGGAGTAAAAAATGGAAGAAAAAAAGTTGGTTGTTTTGCAGGTTTTACCGGAATTAAATCAAGGCGGTGTCGAACTCGGAACTATTGAAATTGCCTCGGAATTGCAAAAACGCGGAATTGAAAATTTTGTGGCTTCCGAAGGCGGAAGAATGGAGCCTGCTTTGGAAAGACTCAAAGTTAAGCACTTCACCCTGCCCTTAAAAACCAAAAACATTTTTAAGATGTATCTTAATTCTTTGCGCTTGGCAAAAATCATCAAAAAATACGGCATAACCGTTGTTCATGCTCGTTCTCGCGCGCCAGCTTGGAGTGCTTATTGGGCAGCCCAACGTTGCGGTGTGCATTTTGTAACAACCTTCCACGGCACATACGGACTTGGTCCGAAAGGAATTAAAAAATTTTATAACAAAATTATGACTTATGGCGAAAGAGTTATCGCCATTTCGGAACATATCAAAGAGCATATCATCAAGAATTACGGCGTTAATGAAGACAAAATCCGCCTCGTTCATCGTTGCGTTAATATGGAAAACTTTGATGTCAACAATATCTCTGCCGAACGCATGATTAAACTTATGGAAGAAAATGAAATTCCGGAAGATAAACCGCTGATTACGCTTATCGGGCGTCTTACAAACTGGAAAGGGCAAAAACTGCTCCTGAATGCCTTGGAAAAAATCAAAGATGAAGATTTTTGCGCACTTCTTATCGGTGATGATCAGGGACGTACAAAATATTCCGATGAACTTAAAGAAATGGTGAAAAAATTCGGTCTTGAGGGCAGAGTTTGCTTTATTCGCCATGTCTCGGATGTGCCGGCAGCAATGATGATTTCGGATGTTGTGCTTTCAACTTCCATTGAGCCGGAAGCCTTCGGACGTATTGCTATTGAGGGGCAGGCCATGGGCAGAATCGTTGTGGCATCAAACATCGGCGGTTCAAAAGAAACGGTTGTTGACGGCGTCACCGGCAGACTGTTTGAAAGCAATAATGCCGATGATTTGGCGGAAAAACTGCGCTGGGCTTTGCACCTTTCTGCCGAAGAAAGAGAAAAAATCGGCGCGGCGGCAGTCAAAAACATAAAAGACCACTTTACAAAACAAATTATGTGTGATAAAACGCTCAAAGTCTATGACGAAATTTTAAACTTAAAATAATAGAAAAGGTAGAAAAAAAATGGTTAAAATTACTTTGCCTGATGGCAGTATCTTAGAAGAAAAAGACGGAATTTCCGGCTTGGAAATTGCGCAAAAAATCAGCTCCGGCTTGGCAAAAGCCGCTTTGGCAATTAAATTAAACGACACATTAACAGACTTAACCGCACCTATCACAACCGATTCTACCGTCACTATTATTACCGCTAAGGATAAAGAAGGTCTGCAAATTTTGCGTCACTCCTGCTCTCACGTTATGGCTGAGGCAGTGCAAGAGCTTTGGCCTGATACTCAAGTTACAATCGGTCCGGCTATTGATAACGGATTTTATTATGACTTTGCGCGCAAAGAACCGTTCACAACCGAAGATTTTGCTTTAATTGAAGCAAAAATGCATGAAATTGTTAAGCGTGATGAAAAAATTGAGCGCATTGTTATGCCTCGAGCGCAAGCTATTGAGTTTTTCAAGAAAAAAGGCGAGCATTATAAAGTTGAAATTATTGAAGATTTGCCTGAAGATGCAATTATTTCGCTTTATCGTCAGGGAAATTATACAGATTTGTGCCGCGGACCTCACGTTCCGTCAACCGCAAAAATCGGCGATGCCTTCAAAATTACCAAAGTTGCCGGTGCATATTGGCGCGGTGATGCCAAAAATGAGATGTTGCAACGTTTGTATGCAACCGCATGGGCAAACAAAAAAGATTTGGATGAATATTTAACCATGCTTGAAGAAGCCGCAAAACGCGACCACCGCAAGTTGGGCAAAGAAATGGATTTGTTCCACTTTGAGCCTGAATATGCTCCGGGTGCCGTTTTTTGGCATGACAAAGGCTTCAGAGTATATCGCAAGTTGATTGAATATATGCGCAATCGCCAAGAACATAACGGCTATATTGAAATTGAAACTCCGCGCGTTATGAACCGCGTTTTGTGGGAAACATCCGGTCACTGGGATAAATACGGCGCACATAACTACTCCGGCGAAATGGAAGACGGCAGCATGTTCTGCGTTAAGCCGATGAACTGCCCGGGCAGCTTGCTGGTATTTAAGCAAGGTGTCAAATCTTACCGCGATTTACCGCTCAGAATGGCTGAATTCGGTAAGGTTAACCGCTATGAAGCTTCCGGCTCGCTGATGGGATTGATGCGTGTTCGCGAATTCACTCAAGATGATGCGCACATTTTCTGCACTCCGGAACAAATGGAAGAAGAATGCATCAACACGATGAAGCTGATTTTTAATATTTATAAGGATTTCGGCTTTGACAAGATTAAGATTTATCTTTCAACCAGACCGGACAGCATTTATCGTATCGGTTCCGATGAAATTTGGGATTTGTGCGAAAATTCGCTGGCTCACGCTTTGGAAAAACACGGCTATGAATATGAAATCAATGCCGGTGAAGGCGCTTTTTACGGCCCTAAGTTGGAATTTATCTTAAAAGATGCAATCGGCCGTGAATGGCAGTGCGGAACGATTCAGGTTGATATGAATTTGCCGGAACGTTTTGATATTTCATACATCGGCGAAGATGGTGAAAAACACAGACCTGTTATGTTGCACCGTGCGTTGTTCGGCTCGATTGAACGCTTTTTAGGTATTTTGATTGAGCAACATGCCGGAAAATTACCGCTTTGGCTTTCTCCGTTGCCGGTTGTTATTGCTCCGATTGTGAGCGAGTTTGACGGATATGCCGAAGAAATTAAGGCGGAGCTTGATAAATTGGGTATTAAGGCTGAAACAGATTTGCGCAACGAAAAAATCAATTATAAGGTGCGTGAACACTCGATGGCAAAAGTTCCGCTAATTGCCGTTGTCGGCGCCAAGGAAAAAGAAAACCGCACGGTTACGGTTCGTCGCCTAGGCTCAGAGAAACAAGAAGTTATGCCTCTTGATGACTTCATTGCTCTCTTACAAAAAGAAGCCGAGATGCCACATAGGTTTGAATAAAACTAAAAAAAGAAGCCTTGCTTAAAAAAACAAGGTTTCTTTTTTTATTAACCTGCTTCCCTCTTACTTTCTATAAATCGGATGCTGGAATACGCAAAAATCTTTATAAGCAATCCGCGCGTTTACAAAAGTGCAATCACTGATATTTACATAATGCTTCCATAATAAATATGAGAAGCTTAACTGATCTCTCTTAGCATAAGTTTTAATCCAATACCACCAATCATCCATAATTTCACGAACCTGTTTTGAAGAATGGCGTCGATAAATTATGTTGCACTCCGGCATACCATAATAAAAAGGAAAACCTTGTTTAAATATTTCTTCGCACTCTTTCATCAACACATCAAGTTTATCAACCGCTTCTCCCATAGCCCAAACATACTCGTTATAAATAGAAAAATTGCCGGCATGCTTAGGCAACAATAAATCGGTATTCCGTTCTCTTATTTCATCAAATAAGAATGGTGTTAAAATATTAATATTGCTGTCTAAGTATATGCTTTCCTCATATTCCGGAAACAAAATATGAGGATGAACTTTATGCCACCTGTTATTTCTGGTATTATCAAGTTTTGTATATTTCAGAGGTCTTATCTGCCAGATACCGAATCTTTTTTTCTTTAAATACTCCTTATTATCCGTGAAACACACATAATCCCACTCTTTATTGGTATATGTATGAGCTTTAATTTCTTCCAAATTGTCATAATTGCCGGTAATACACATATAAATAACTTTTTTATTCTTTTTCTTCTTTTTCCAGTAGGTTGCTATATCGTCCTCAGATATTTCATAAGGATTAGTCGGGTATGTTTTATATTGGAAACGTCCTATATTTAAATAGAATACTAAAGGATTTTCTGTTACAACCGGATACTGTCTGGTATAAGCGGCACCATTAAAATATTTAGATGGCGAATATCCCTTTTCCCAACCTTCCATAAGATAGTGATCAACAGGATCAACACTTATCTTTGATTTTGTATAATCAAATTGTTTCAAATAGTACCTTTCATCCCACAAACCGGAATTAAGGACATTCATTCTGTTGATTTGATATTGCTCTTTTGAGTTGATATTCACTTTCAGTGTATCCAATTTATTACCATGGAATTTATCCAGATAATAAATCTTTTTATAAAATTCTTTAACATCAGGAACTTCCATTTTATAAAGAATCTTCTCATATTCTACCAATTGGTCAAAATTTACGGACGTAATATGATAAAATATCTTTCTGATTTCCTCATGATTAAAATCAATTTTTCGTTTATAGGCCGATATGTACTCAGGATATAAAGTTATATTTTTGCTGTTTAATACCGCAAGCAAAGATAAATAATCCAAATTTAAGAAATTACTTTTTTCAAACAAATTTAAGACATATTCCGTTTTGTAAATAATTTCCGCATCTTTATATAATAAATCCGTTAATTTATTTGCGTAAATATTATTGTAACTAAATAAAGTTTTTTCGTATTTTAAATATCCTTTATAAACTGCTTCACTATCATATTCCAGATTTTTTATCGGCACGAACGTAATCTCTGCACCTGTTTTGAAAGAATAAGACAAAACTTCAAGCAAGTCTTCTATATTAATATCCTCATCATTTTGAAAAATGATATTCTCACCTTTAACATAATCTTTAATCACCCGATATATATCATTTGTTTGAACATATTTTATTTGATTGCAACTTTGACACAACTGGCCTATATCACTGCCTTTAGGATTTGTGCACACCAAAATCAATTCTTCATATAAATTACTTCTTTTAACAAACTCATTAACGAACTTCCTCAAATTTTCCGTTACCGTTGAAAAGGTATAAATTATAGAGAGTTTAATGTTGCTTTTCGGAAACAGAAGATTTTTATAATTACATATTTCTTTTTTTGCCTCATAATCAAAGCAAAAATTTTTTAAATTTGACTTTGCTTTTGAAACAACCTTTTTAGCATCATTGTTAGAAGAAAATTTATATATTTTTGAAAGTTGGTTGATATAAAATGCGTCAATCTGATTTTTATATGCTCCTACAAAATAACTTTCTTCAACATACTTTGTTATATTTTTCTTTATACTGATAATATCCAGAAGGCTTTTTTGCGTATCAACCACAGTTAAGATATCCGAAAAAAATTCTCTGATCATATCATAATAAATCACGGAAACTTTCTGATTAATGCAGAACAACTTAATAAGTTTTGAACAATCAAACAATGAGAGAGTATCGTCAAAAAAAGCATTTTCTTTCACAAATTTTTCTTTGCTAAATGCTATAAAATGTTGCAACTCATTTATGGAAATTATCTTATCCAAAACAGAAAAGCTATAAGTCGGTGAAACACATTTTTTCACCCAATTAAATGATTGAGGGACTACATACTGCTCATCATTAAACTCTTGTGATTTGATATGGAAGGCTAAATTTGTTTTTTCGGTATCCATCATTTTACTTAAAACCAATAAGGCTTTTGAATCTAATATTGAACCGGCGCTCATAAATTTAATGTATTTACCTTTGGATATAGAAATTCCGAAGTTGTATGCCTGATTTATATTAGTTATTGAAGAATTGTTGATAATTTCAATATTTGGATTTAGTTTGGCATACTTAGCAATAATCTCTTCAGTTCCGTCATTTGAGCCCAAATTTATAAATATGGCCTCAAACCCTATCATTTTTTGTAACAACAAAGATTGAAGGCTACGTTCTATTACCTTGCAATCGTTAGTGAATGGTATTATTACTGAGAAATAGTTTTTATCAAAAATATATTTATTCGACATTTTTATTTTCCTTTATCAAAAAGATTGTAAAGAAGCCACTCATAAAACGGACTTTTTCCGGCATAATTCAACCACTCAACAACTTCATATGAATCAATATTATCGGTATTTATCAATTCATCGCTTAAATACACAAAATTATATTTATTACTGCATTTTTTAATATATTCGGTCGCATAACTTTCGTTATTATCGTCTTGACAGCAGAACAAAAACAGTTGCTCCGAAATTTTTTCTTCCAAGCATTTTTTTATGTCAAACACAAACAAAATAATATTTTGTAAATCAAACTTTTCATCATCTTTGCTTATACCTATAATATGGCATTCAGAAAAGCGTTCCTTAAGCAGTTCACTAATATCAAACTTGCATAAAGTATAATTTTTAATGTAAATAACCTTATCCAATTCGGCAAACACCAGCGGTATTATTAATTCAATATTACCGATATTTACCTTATCATCATTCAAATATTCACTGATATCCGTGAAAAAAATATGAACATTATCCTGCGCAAGATGGTACGATTTTCTGATTATTTCAGAAGATAATCCGGTGTGCAAAATGTGTATATTATGCAGGTTTCCTTTGTTGGCATGCCTTATTAAAGATAAAAGCGATACCATACAAAATGGGGCGTTGTTATTATCACAATATATTGCGATATTTAATTCCTTAGAATATTTAACGGAGGCCTTTTTGTTTCCGGAAACAAAATATTTTTTCAAAATATCATATTGAGCAAATATTTCATTGTTTTTAATTATATCAATAACCGACGGAACATCTTTTTTAACAAATTTTATAATTTTATTCAGCTCTTCGTTGTTTTTCAGGCAAAATAAATCGTAGATATATTGTAAGTAAAAATCAGAAAATTGATTGATATATTTATCACCAGAATCGTTTTCACTGAGATACTTATAAAACTCATCAAATGCCGATAAATATCTTTTCCACTCAGACAATTTATCTTTTTGCAACCTGCTGGATTTAAGATACGGATTATGGTTAATAATTGCAATATCGGCGTCACACATCATTTTCAGTAATGATGCCGAGGATAAATTACACAACTCATCAAAAGTGATATCGCTGTTTTTTATAAAATCAGTATTGAATAAAAGGTTGCATATATCAAGGTTATAGCAAGTAAAAATATTATCATTATTTGTACGGGAACTGTTTTTATTAAGAATGATTATATCTTTATTTTTTTTCTTGTGCAATTCATACAAATCTTCAAGCCCGTTATGTTTGAAAGTATTTCGCCCGTCGCAAAAAATCAAACATTCGCTGTCAAGCATTGCAAAAACTTGGTTTCTGTCTTTTTTCTCGCAAAACTTAATTTTATGATTATCTCCCAGAAGTTTTTTCAGTTCGGTAACACCTGAAATGTCACTGTACACTATAATAATTTCAACATTTTCTATTGATTGATTTATAAGAGAACTTATATTATTTATGAACTCACAATTTAATTTATTGTACTCTAATATCACGGAAAATTTATTAGCCATCGTACACTCTCGTCATAAGAATATTGCTATAACTGGTTAGTTGAAATAATGTTCAAGATTTGAGCATATATTTCAGACATTTCATTTTTTATATTTTCTCGTTTTGAACGCAAAAACATATAGTTAAAAGCCAAATGAACATATCTTCTTATCAGTGAAAACAGATTTTTATCATTCATAACTTTTTCCAAAATTTCTCTATTATCACTTTTCCCGGAAAAATAACCATTTACTTCATTTTTTAATTTATCGAAAAAAATATAATTTATGTTTATTTTCTTTTCCGACGTCTTTCCCAATCCGTTATCAGAGAAATTAACGTTAATATTTCTATAAATTATCACTTCATATAGCGGGTTGTTTCTAACATACTTCCACCATATATCAGCTTTATCCATCATCGGTCTTATCCAAGGCTTATTGTCAACAAAATTTATAATTTTAGCTTTACGGTTTTTCAAAACTGTTTTTACTGAAAAATTTTGTTTGTTATTCCAATATTGAAAATTCCATTCAGCACCTAAATCTTTAATATTGTTGTTGCACACAACATTAATTAATGAAGCAAGAGTCAAACTAGGTGAATTTTTAATAATATATGACTCGCATACATCACTAAGCACTAAGCGTTTCCACGCAGTCACATCAACAACCGTTACATCTGTATTAAATATGGTATTTGCCTCATTGTTTCTAATTATTTTATCATACAAATCATAACTGCAACCGACAACCTTATCATCAAGTTTTATATCAAAAATATCTGCAATATCTGCCTGAACAATGGTATTCGGCGATAAAAATACAAGATTTTTATCTTTTACAATATTCGGCCAAAATATCGGCACTAATTTTTTATCAATTTCCGTAAATTGAGGATATTCGGCATAAAAATCCATCACACAAACAATTTTGATGTTGTTTGTCTGCATCCCATCCAAAATTTGTTTAACGTATGTTTTTGTTTTATCATAAAACAAAACATATATGGTGTATATGTTGGAAGACTTTGCGAACTCTTTTATTGAATTTATCAACGCAACCGTATTGTATAATTCTCTATCAAAAGAAGTATTAATAACAACAGAACATTTTTTTGCTTTATCCGATGATTTTTTCATATTCACTCCTTATCAATATCAGAAAATAAAAAATCCTTAAATGGTGACAATATGGCATACATATACCAAACATTATAAAATAATCTGTCATGCTTAAGCCATGGCTTATTATTTCCTACATAATGGTATATTTTGATTTTTGAAGTTAACATAGAATCGTATACTAAAACAGAATTTTTATCCTTAAACTTTCTTAGAAAATTCCACTCCACTCCCAAAAATTTCACTCTGTTATGACAGCAAATGTTCAGTATATCTTGATCATTATATTTGAATTTATGAGCTTCACTGATTTTACTTATAAACTCGTCTTGCTTACCGTCTTGAAGAATTTGTTTGATATTAAAAACAAGAACACCGGCATTAAAATAATCTTTTACCGGAATAGATAAAACTTCATGCATGTATTGCGCTGCTTTATACCTATCCAAAGAAATTCTTATATTATGTTCATGAGAAATTGAAAACATGCCTTTTGCCGCCGCGATATAATTATCCTTCAAATCGATATTATATAATTCAGCAATATCTCCATCAACACAAATATCACAGTCTAAAAAAATTACCTTTTTATATTCTTTAAAAATTGAAGGTATAAATAATCTATAAAAAGCAACCTCGTTTATATGCTCTATGTTTGATTTCATATACTGTTTTTCTTTTTCAATTATTTTTTCGATATCATAAAATCTCAAAGAGATATTAGGAAATTTTGTTATAAAATCTGATAGCTTTTCCTTGTTTTGTTCGCTTATATCGGTTGATAAAACGACAATATCATAAGTTTTATTTTTTAAACCGTTGATAGCTATACCGGCCAAAGCAACCGAAAAATACGGAACATATGTATCATCAAGAGTAAAAACTATTGCCGGAATATCACCTTTGTATATTTTTTTTATTGAGTCCATATGGCAACCCTTATACAATATTCTTAATGAATTTACACAACTTTTTTAAGATATTATCCGATGAAAACTTCAAAACACTTGGAGTGCAATTATTGCCCATCCCCATATCTTTTTTATTGCATTTTATACAGCAATCATTTTTTAAATAATTGTATATTTCGCGTTCAGATTTTTCTACCGAAATATCCAGCCAATTATCAGGATTGATTCTTTTTATTGAGCGCATATATTCACAATTTATGCCGATTTTACCGAGCATAATCGTTATATCACTGTGATAGCAAACAGGTGTTAATAAACTGAAATCCATTTCTTTAATAAAATTAACAGTTGTTTCTTTAATTGTGCCGTCCTTATAATATATATTATACTTTTTTCCCGTCCCTTTTTTTGCTATCAAACTCAACAAATCAGGATTTGTTATAGCAAATGCACCATAATCGGCATCTTTTTTGGAATGTATCGGAACCACATCTATAGTAACCCCTAAAGCTTTGATTTCATCAATTTTATCCATCCCGATAAAATTATTATCATCAAAAGTAAAGTGAGCTATAAACTTATCGGCACAATCTTTAACATCTTTAATTTTTGCAATATATTCATCTAAATCACATCCGGACGGATGATATGCCGCCTTAATTTCAAAAACGGTATTATTTTTGCAATTATCGGCAAAACCTTTAAACCAATCTTTATCAGCGCTGAAATTCGTGCTAAGCGTAACTTTCTCAAATTTTTTTGTTGCGATAAGCTTAAATAAATTATCATAAAATGATAAAGGATATAATGACGGCTCACCACCAGTTAAGAACAAATTTATTTTTTTACCTTGCTTTATATAATAGTTAACAACAACTTCCAAATTTTTAATAACATTTCTGATTTTAGGCAAATCGCCTTCTATATTAACAGGCTCTCTGCCTTTAAACCAGCAATACGGACACTTATAATTGCATTTTTCCGTAATTCTATAGTTAATAATCAGTTTATTAGCTGACTGAGATTCAATTTTTATTATATCTTTATTTTCCATATTTACACTCACTCAAATATCATAACATTTATTTTATCAGCATCACGACAGATATTTTATACTTTAATTAAAAACTCTTGTCAAGAATTTAAGAGAATCATTTAAAATATATTATACTGGCTTTAGCCGATTGATAGCTGATTTCTGCCAGCTAAGAGCAGATTGCAAAAAAAGAGAAAGCGGTATTTAACATTTATAATTATTTTCAGCCAATTTTAACTTTTCCATGATTATATTAAATAAACCTGACTTTTTACTTGCGAGAAAAAATATGAAAAAGTTTATGTGTTTAACATCTTTATTTTTGGCTTTAACTACAAATGTTGGAGCTGAAATCTATCATGGCATTGATATTGATGCTGTTTATAAAAACAGTGATTGGAACAGCAAAGAAGATATTATAGAATTAATTGATAACTACGCATTACTGTTGCACTATCAGGAAGAAATGGATAATTGTCCGATTGAATTGCCTTATGTTTTGCAGTGCTATGATAAAATTGCCGAAAAAATCTTGAATACATTATATGTGCAACCCCAATATAATATGGAAGACTATAGAAACTTAAAAAACGCGTTATCTAAAGCCTATGGATTAAAAAATTGTCGTAACAAATATGCATGGCCTACCGGTAGTATATGTGAAATAGAAAGTGATTCTGAATTAGCTGATTTTTTAAAATGGTACATACATAATTTAATAAAATCAAGCAAAGAAAAAATGTTTTTTTACTCTCCTCTGCTAGAAAATTATAAATAGCAGAGGAGAATATTTTTCCTCTTTCCAAACTTTCTATTTAGCTAGATGGGCTCGATTGGCCCGATTAATCCAACCTTTTAAATTACTTCTTTGAGAAGGATCTTTTTTTACTATAGAATTGTAATAATTATTCATTTCAACCTTATATTGATTTAGAAAATTTTCATAATCTGCTTCCGAAAATTTTGAAAGTTTATTAATGGTGGAAAAACCAATAATCGTTCCATTCGGTGGTAAATTTAAGATTTTATGTACAGTTCGTATTGCATTTAAAGGGCTTGTTGTCATACCATAATCAACAACAAATCCCTTGATACAATATGGCAATTTATCCATTCCGTTCCATTTATAAAAATCTCTGTAAATTATTGCATTAGCACGTTCCCTTGTTAAATTATTGATATCTTCATCAGGATATGTTCTGTAAGAAATACCATATTTTGTTTTACCACCTCTATCATTAATTCGATCAGAAAAACCTCCTTCATTGGGAATTATATATTCATTCAGTATTCTTTGAAATTCATCATCATTCAACATTTGGTCGATGAATTCTTTTGTAAAGCCCTCTCCATATAAAGAATAATCAACCTCATCATCTTTATATAATGTTTCTGCTACTACTTGATTAATAAAGGCGTTGTTAATGGTTATTATCAAATCATCTTCGTCATCTCCAATATTAAGACCTCTTAAATCAACCGTTATAACTTTATGTTTTTTAGGGCTATAGCTTATTGCTGAACAACGACAATTATGTTCACTTCCCGGATATCCGTTTTCCGATGGGATATGCCAGTTAAAAGCATAACCATCATGTTCTTCGTGTTCGGGACGAACTCTTTCATCACCAACCGTCTGCCAAATGTAATATTCACTGGGATTTTTCCAAACATCATAAGCTAAAACCTCTTTTAAAAGCGGATTAACCTCGTTTTCATTATTTACATCAATTTCACGATGAGGATTTCCTTCTTCATAACGCGGATCAATATAATACCAATTACTTTTGTCTGAATCGGAACTGATTCTCTGCACTGCCTTAAATCCATGCAATCTTTGATATAAGTCATCTGATATTTCACTCATTCTTATCTCCTAAAAATCTGTATTACTATTTTTTATAATATTTTTCTTATTTATTTGAGTGATGAGAAACAGGCGATTATTAAAACACAATCACTCGTCCATCAATTTAATATAAGCAAAAACTAAATTTTCTATAACACAAAAAATTTCAAAAGTCAAGCCTAAAATAAGAAAAATATTATTTAATTTATTCATCACAAACCCCAAGCGCTTCGATGAATAAGAAAAACTATTTAATTCCAAAGGCCATAAAAAGGGGCTGCTCAGCGCAGCCCAAGAAGTCTTTTTTTGCGTTTTTCTTCCTCATCTTCTTATTTCTTTTGATTCTAATGATGGTGAGCCTTAATATTTTCTGATATATCTTCTCCGTTAAAATACCAATATATGATTAAAAATATGATTAACAAAATATCAGGCCACGATTTTTCTATTGAAAATTTAAATGTCAGTACCAAATAAATTATCGGCATTATTGACCACAAAATACCAACCATTTTATCGGCCGAAATGATTATTTCATTTATAAAAAGCATAATCACACAAGATATTAAAAGTGAGTATATAAAATAGTAAACGCAATTCGGCATATTTTCCCAATAATACACCATTTTGCTTATAATGCTCCCTCCATAAACCTTTCCCCTGACTCTTATGTGATTATACTTCATCAAAAATGTAATATGCCCAGCATATATCACGGTTGCCAAAATAAGCACAACCTCATACCATTCAGTGACTTTTCGAGATGTAAGCTCTATAATAACCATAAAGGCAAACAGTATAAGTAATAAAAAACAAACTTGAACTATTTTGTACAACCAAATGCACAAAGTTATGAATATTCTCTGCCAAATGGGCTGCTCAGCGCAGCCCAAGACGTCTTTTTCTCTTCTCTTCCTCATCTTCCTCTTCTTCATCGTTATTGAAAACTAATTATATCTTAACACCAATCCGTATGTTATCCAATAAGAAGATATAAAGAGAATCAGTGTTGTTTTGAAAGATATTTTATCGCTTGCGAATTTGTCATATAAGAGCAGACACAAGACTAAACTGCATAAGAATATTATACCATACAGTTTACTATATCTTGCCATTTCGTGAATGGTGCCTACGAAAATAAAAAAAACAAATAACGTAAACAGTATATCCAGCGCTTTAATTAAATAAATTGCTGTGGTTTTTAATATCTTCAGCCAAAAGGGCTGCTCAGCGCAGCCCAAGACGTCTTTTTCTCTTCTCTTCCTCATCTTCCTCTTCTTCATCGTTATTGAACAAATTACCAAAGTAATCTGTTGTTTTATCCCAAGCATTAGAAACAGTATCGGCAATTTCAGATAAATTATCAGACAGTATTTTGCACTTCAACTTCATTTTTTCTTACCTAAACTAAACTGTCAGGCGAAAAGCAGATAAACACTATATATTAGAGATATCGCAAAGATTAGGATAGCTGAAACTTCCCGCCTTTTATTCTTATTTTTTATCAACAAAAGCGGAAGATAAGTTAAGAGCATTAAAACGATATATATTCCGAGAGCAGAGCCGATTGCATTGCCGATACGCGCCGCTAATCTCGGTAAATAAGTATGATAATATGCCGAGAAAGACAGCATAATAAGCGTTAAAATTTTCATTCCGATAATAAATTTATTATCAGCTTGTAAATTTTTGCTGTTATCTGCTTTGGTTTCCTTTGTTACATTTTCATTTTCTTGCATGCTTTTTCCTTTCTGTAAATTATTTTCCCCTATTCGTCCCCGATTCTTAAGGCTTCGATGAAGGCAGACTGCGGAACTTCAACCTTGCCGAATTGGCGCATACGTTGTTTGCCTTTTTTCTGCTTATCCAACAACTTACGTTTACGAGTTATATCTCCGCCGTAGCATTTTGCCGTAACATCTTTGCGCATCGGCGAGATGGTTTCTCGCGCCACAATGCGCCCACCGATTGCCGCCTGAAGAGGTATTTTGAACAAATGTCTCGGAATTAAATCTTTCAACCTTGCGCAAATTTGACGCCCCCTCGCCTCGGCTTCCGAGCGATTGCACAAGAACGAAAGCGCGTCAACCGGCTCTTCATTAATCAAAATCTGCACCTTAACCAAATCAGATTGAGCGTAGCCGATAAGCTCATAATTAAAGCTGGCATATCCGCTCGAGATTGACTTCAAGCGGTCATAAAAATCAAACACGATTTCGCTTAAAGGAATCTTATAAACCACCATGGCGCGATTGCCGACATAAGTCAAATCTTCCTGCTCTCCTCGGCGTTCGGTGCAAAGTTTCAAAATCGAGCCTAAATATTCGTCCGGAACCATAATTGTGGCGCGCACCATCGGCTCTTCAATCATCTTAATTGTTGACGGGTCCGGCATATCCGCAGGATTATGGAGCGTAAATTCGCGTCCGTCCGTCATATATATTTTATAAGCCACCGACGGCGCCGTAGTAATAATATCCAAGTCAAACTCGCGCCCGATACGCTCTTCAATAATATCCATATGAAGAAGCCCCAAAAATCCGCAACGGAATCCCAAGCCCAAAGCACCGGAATTTTCCGGCTGATAGTTTATGCTGGCGTCATTAAGTTTTAATTTCGCAAGCGCGTCTTTTAGTGCCTCATACTGACTGCTGTCGGTCGGAAAAATGGAACAGAACACCACGGAAACCGAAGGCTTAAAACCTTCCAAAGCATTTTCGCACGGCAATTTATTATCAGTAATCGTATCACCGATTTTGCAATCTTCCACACTTTTAATGCTGGCGGTAATAAAGCCGATTTCCCCCGGATACAAAGCCTCAACATCAGTCATTTTCGGCGTAAATATACCGATTTTATCAATAACATAATTCTGCCCGTTTGACATCATGCGAATGTTTTGTTTTTTGCGCAACACACCGTCTTTTATGCGCACCAAAATCACAACACCTAAATACGAATCATACCAACTGTCAATCAACAATGCCTTTGTCGGCGCATTAACATCGCCTTGAGGAGCCGGAAGCTTGGTCACGATTTTCTCGAGTAAATCAGGAATACCGAAGCCCGTTTTGCCGGAAACTTCAACGGCATCGGAAGTATCAAGCCCGATAACATCTTCAATTTGTTCTTTAACTTTTTTGACATCGGAAGACGGCAAATCAACCTTGTTTAATACCGGCAAAATTTCATGATTATTATCAAGCGCCAAATACACGTTTGCCAAAGTCTGAGCCTCAACGCCCTGAGTTGAATCAACCACCAAAACCGAGCCTTCACACGAAGCCAATGAGCGTGAAACTTCATAAGTGAAGTCCACGTGTCCCGGAGTATCCATCAAATTCAGCTGATAAGTTTTCCCGTCTTTCGCATTATATTTCAGCTGAACGGTTTGCGCCTTAATGGTGATACCGCGCTCACGTTCAATATCCATTGAATCCAAAACTTGTTCGGTCATTTCACGGCTTTGCAGACCACCGCAATATTCAATCAAGCGGTCGGCAATGGTTGACTTTCCGTGGTCAATATGGGCAATAATGGCAAAATTGCGAATAAGGCTTAAATCCTGCATAATCTCTCCTTCTTGTTTTGCAACACCATAAAATATTTTTTTGCGCTTGGCAAGAATAAAAAAACTTCTTGCCATACATTTACGCAAGAAGTTTTTTTTAATCACTCATTCCAGATGTACTTTGCCAGTTCTTTCAGGCAAAATGCAACAAAATTGCAAAATGCGTAGAACACAAAAGCTAAAACTACCAGAATCACACCTACAAAGAAGAAGCCTCCAATAAACTTTACAGCATTTATAACTGCATCTTCATCTGGAATCGTCTGGCATCCACTCAGGGAAATCACATCCATCCACAGCAACAACACACCGGCCATCACAGAGAAAAAACGACAAAGCCGTTGCAACCAGAGCGGACGAATGCGTATCCTTAAATCAGGATCGTCATTATTCGCAAACCACACATTACAAAAGCCGATTACGGCTAACAAACTCAGGCATACAATGCCTAGATAATTAAGTAAATCCATATTTATATAATTTAAAGTTTACCACACAATACCAGATGAACAAAAATTTGTCAAGAATAAAAATTTTAATAGCCACCCGAATGTTACAAAAATATTAAAAATCGGTTCTGTCTTATTTATTGTGTTGCTTTTGAAAAATTTATATGATAAGATACAGAAAATTAAAGATATTGATGATTTTTCTTTCAAAGGAGGAAAGTTATGAGTAGATTGAAGAAAACTCTTAAAGATGATAGTAAAAAAGCTCAAATTGCATCACAAAATCTCGAAAAACCAACAGCAATAGAAGAGATTGGAAAGGTGCAGTCTGAACCAAATGTTAGTACAGAAAGAGACATCACTCCTTGCAAAACCAAAGAAGAATTCTATGAATATGCTATTGGTGAGTTTACCAAGATTGAAGGTAAAGGCGTTCCCGGAAAACCGGGAGAAATTTACGTTGATAGTGAAGGACACCCGACTATCGGAGTTGGGCATTTGGTGGTACATAAAATATACGTATTAGGGGGATATAAAAAAAGTCGAAAGACAGGCCAGAAGACACAGAAGACATATGTTAAGCCTAATCCGCAAAAAGTCGCCGCCTACAGAGAAAAATTTATCGAATTACCTCTTTTGGATAATCAGGGAAATCCTTTATCAGACGAGGAAAAAGGACAAAAATTTGATAAGATGATTTCCACGATGAAATACTTGAATAGCCAGAAAGATAAGAAAAAAAGGCGTAATATAAACAATCGTGACCTATGGAGCATTGGCATGGGACATCTTGATGAAGAAGGAATGAAACAAACATTTGCCAAAGATGTTGAAAAAGCCACAGATAGAGCAATTGAGGATCATCCTGATGATTTTTGGAATATGCCTCGTTCCGCACAGGCTAGCTTAGTGCACATGTATTTTTGGGGCAAAGGTAAAACAGCTGAAGGACTTCAAAGTGATGAAAATACAACTATCGGAGAGCAACTTCCTGCTGCTGTAGGAATAGGTCTTAATCCGAATTTTGCAATCAGAAACCTTGCAAAAGTGGCAAGAGAGGATTCTCTTATTTGGAAAAATCGTCCGCAACCGGAAATGATTCCTCAACAACCAAGTAAACCGTTAAAACTTGCCCTCAAAAATGAAGGATATGACAGATAATCAGTTTTTATATATTGGAGAAAACTTATGCGTAAGATGTTTGATATTGAATTCGGCTCATCTCGTTATAATGAGTTGGTTGAACTGCGATACAAAATTTTACTTGAACCGCTCGGCTTGAAGTTTTTGGATTCTTTTCGTCCGGAAGAGGCTAATTATTTGCATTTGGGTTGCGTTGAAATGCTGGACGGCAAATTGGTCGGCGGGCTTATGCTCGTTCCGCTTGATGATGAAAACATTCGCATGATGCAGGTTGCCGTTGATACGATTTATCAGGGTGAAGGTATCGGAAAAGAATTGGTTAAATATGCCGAAAAACGCGCAAAAGAAGCCGGATATTCCAAAATTGTTATGCATGCCATGCTCTCGGTTGTCGGTTTTTATGAAAAAATGGGCTATCATATTGAGGGCGATGCTTTTGACGAGCAAGGCATAACTTTTATGAAAGTTGTTAAAGATTTATAGCGAGGTGAAAAATGGCTCTGAATTATGCTGATAAAAGATTGGATAAATATTTTGATGCTTTGTTTGTCATCGGACGCATGGGTGATTCAAATAAGGAATTGTTTGTTTTGCATAGCACTTTGCCTGCTGAGGATTATAATGAGCTGAAAAAGTTTAATGATTTGCATAAAAGCCTGATTGAATTGGTTTCACGTGACGAAGGAGAGTATATTTCCCAAAAAGAATTTGCTTTGTTGGAGGAATATGAAAAAACCGCAGACCAAATAAACATCGCTCCGCGCTATAAAGCAAAAATGTATGATGCCGTCTTAATCGGCACGGATAAATTTGCCCCAAGCAATACACATGCACTCTTCTTACTATCCAAGATTGTTGATAATACTCCGTATAGTCAGCGCGATTATCTGAAACTTTTGCAAAAACAAGCCAAACAATATCAGTATGGCACAAATAACTTTTATAAAAAGTTGGATGAAAAAATTAAATTGAAAATGAAAAGAAAAAATCCTCAAAATGTTGATGCCTCCCGAAAACGTTTTGAAGAAATTTCTGCTCAATTAGATGTTAAACACTCAACTGAAGAAAAAATAGCTCTTTTAAAAGAACAGCTTCAACTGACTGATGAATGCGCTTTCAAAAAAATGATGAAATTTAAAACAAAAGCTTCCATCTATTATCGCTTATCTAATGAATATGCATCTCAACGCGATATTTTCAATCATGATGAAAGTTTAAGAGAATCGCAATACTATCAGAAGCTGGTTCAAAACATCATTAATCATACGAAATAGTTTGGCTTAAAAATTTTGCGCTTATTTACTAATTTTCAAGAATTTGTGATTATATAATGCTGATATGTTAACATTCCAGAGGGTTAAAATATGGAAATGAATGAGATTAAAGAAATTGCCAAATCTCTTGATAAGGAAAAAGCCGTGTCTTTGTTTAATTTGTTGAAAGAAGGCAAATATTTTGCTTTTTTAAAAGAGGTTCTTAAGCTTCTCTGGAAAGGATATGGCAAATATATTAAAGGCAAATCAATCACCATCGGCGGGAAAAAGATTTCTTTAACTGCCATTATCATCGCCGTTTTGGGTATTTATGCCGTTTTACCGTCTGCCGATAAAGGTGAAGAAAAAACAACCGAACAGTTGCCGGAATTAACCGAAGCGCAAGAAAATGTTTATGACAAAGACGGCTTAAAGGTATATGGCTTTGAGCGCTGTGATCAGGCAATTTGCGGATTGTTGGAAAATGTTTCCGATAAAACTTTTAACAGAGTAATCATTTCCGTTACTTTTGATGATCGCCAGAAAAATGTTTTGGATGAAGGTGCAATTGACGCCACAAACATCACCCCTAATTTCAAGGCAAAGCTCAAAATACCGTCAAATGTGGATTTTTATTCCTTCACTTTGACAGATGTAACGGTTGAATAAGTTTGTTTTACTTCTTGAATGTAATCGTCACCTCATTTGTATTATCATCATGCAAAATAGCTGCCGCCTCGGCGGGAGTATAGCGAAGTCTATCGCATTCACCATCGTTAGGGCGGAAATTTTCACCGCAATCTTTAACACAACCGGCACCTCTTTTTATATAACCATTACAGCATTTACCGGTAGTATTACATTCCGGAATTTTTGTTAATCCGAAGGTTGGCTTAGTTGGATTTTCTTCTTCAAATATAGCTCCTTGCGCAAAATTAGCATATTCTAAATTTGATGCTCCATGGAAGGATATTCTGCTAATATATGTGGCGTTTGGAAAATCCGCAGTTGTTAAATTTACATCCTTAAAAGAAGCCACTCCTATTGATGTGATATTTTCAGTACCACTTATATCTTGCAGAGAATAAATCCTTTTGAAAACCCTGTCCCCTATGCTGGTAACATTGCCTTTTATAACAGCATGAACAATTTCTTTGCTTTTCCAAGGAGTGGACGAAGCTAGGGCATAATTACCCATATTTCCTTCTCCTTCAATAATAAGAGTTTTACTTTTTTCATCATATGTACATTTAACACTATCACTATATTGCCCGCTAGAATCTTGAGGACCGCAGTTCCATGATTCCGCCGATGATTCGCTTATCGTTCCCCAAGTCAAAATCATTGCCACTCCTGTCATTAAAATATGTTTTTTCATATCATTATCCTTTCTTTAACATTTTTAAAATTCAAAAGCCCTCTGTTTTTTACAGCGGGCGGGGAGTTAGCAAATCATGTAGACAGTTATGACTCTTAAGACCTTTAGCTTTTAAAAAGCCTGTACATACGTCATAAGCTCCCCATCCAATGTGGGGAATTTTGGGTACAAAAAAACAGCATCCGAGGGACACTGTATCCATGTACCTCTGTCTACAAAGAGCCTGCTACAGCCCCGAACCCGAAGGTTCTTAAAATGACATGCGCCATTTATGGAAACATTTTAGCAAAGAAAGATTCAAAAGTAAAGCAAAAAAACAAAACACCGGAACAAATCGGCTTTGTTAATTTTTGTTTTTTTCGTTCCACTCAAACCATTTTGCGATTTTCAAAAAACGAAAGTATGCCAAAATCATGGCTTGAGTAAAACCTTGCGAACCCAACAAACAATAGCGCTTAAAAAAGTAATAACGCAAAAATTGGCGCGGAAATTCGGTTGATAAACGCAAGCGTGAAAACCTGCGATTTTCAGCAATAGCGGTCTTTAAGAGTTCATCACTGTGGCGATTATATTTTGCCACCGCTTGCGCCACATTCAAAAAACAATAGTGATAAACCGGCGCCTTAAATTGCCCGATTTTTTCACCCTTTGGCACTCTCACTCGGTCTTTATTGTGCAATTCGGGCGGAAGATACGAAAATCGGCGATTATACAGGCGCACAACATTAAAGCTTTGCGCAAACCTGCGCGGAGCCAAGTCTTGCTCAAACATATTGCGGATTTTTATGTTATATGCCTTAAACTCCGGTGTTTTCGTTTTCCATGCTGAAATTTCTTCAATCAAAGCCGGCGATAAAACTTCATCGGCATCAAGCATCAAAACCCAATCAGACGAGCAACTTTTTTCGGCAAAAGATTTTTGTTGGCAATAGCTTTCCCATTTGTTGAAAATAACCTTTGCGCCGTATTTATCAGCAATTCTAACGGTTGCATCGGTTGAACCGCTGTCAACAACCACAATTTCATCAGCAACCTTTGAAGCCGCTTGAAGCGTTTTTTCCAAGCGCTTTTCTTCATTTAAGGTAATTATATAAACGGAAAGTTTCATTATTTGCCTTCAACAAAAAAAAGGCAGGCTCAATAAAAGCCTGCCTTGAGATACATTATTCAAATTCTTTCAAGACTTCGGCGCTTTCTTTAGCGTTGTCTATGTTAATCATGGCAATGGTGTTATAACCGCAATCAACATGCAAAACTTCGCCGGTTATTGCCGAACCCAAATCGGAAAGCAAGCTCAGAGCCGTGTTACCGACTTCGGTTTGCATAACATTGCGTTGCAACGGCGCATTTAATTCATTCCAGCGCAAGATTGTTCTGAAATCACCGATTCCCGAAGCAGCCAAAGTTTTAATCGGACCTGAAGAAATGGCATTAACTCTAACCTTTTGCTTGCCCATATCAACGGCGGCATAGCGCACCGATGCTTCCAAAGCAGCTTTTGCCACACCCATGATGTTATAATTCGGCAAAACGCGCTCGGAGCCTAAATATGTTAAGGTTACGATTGAACCTCCTTCATTCATAATCGGCGAAGCTGCACGGCAAGCTTCCAAGAACGAATAGCAAGAAATGTGCATAGTGTTCAAGAAGTTGTCCAAAGTGGTATCAATCGTGCGACCGCGAAGTTGATCCTTGTCCGAAAAAGCAATTGCGTGAACCAAAAAGTCAATCTTTCCCCATTTTTCACCCAATTCCTTAAAACATGCTTCGACTGAAGCACTGTCAGATACATCACACTTAATCAGCAAAGCATTTCCAAGTTGTTCAGCCAAAGGCTTAACTCTTTTTTCCAAAGCTTCATTTTGATACGAAATTGCAATTTGTGCACCATGGGCGTTCAAGGCTTGTGCAATACCCCAAGCAATTGAGCGATCATTGGCAAGTCCCATGATTAAACCTTTTTTTCCAGCCATAAGTTGTTCAGCGGCCATAATATATTCCTTTGCTTTTTAAAATTTTTGTTATAAACTGCTCACCGGACGAGCAAGTTTCTTGCAGGATACTTACCTCAAATATTTGAGTTTGTAAACCCTTTTTTGAAAGTTGTTAAATGACTAAAAGTATAAACCTCGAAAAATGGAAAAAATTGGCAACAATGTTTGCAAAATACTTATATTTGCGCACAGATGAAGCTATGATTTTGCGGGTTGCCTCATCTTTAAGCTATACTTCGCTTATTGCCGTTGTGCCGATTATAGCGGTAGTTTTGGCGGTTTTTGCCGAATTTTCGGTGTTTGATGATGTGCGTACTCAAGTACAGGACTTTGTCTTTCAATACTTTGTTCCGAATATCGGAGATAATATTCAGCAATATTTCCGCCAATTTGTTAATGCCACCACAAAGTTAAAGACGGTGGGCTTAATCGGTATTGCCGTAACGGCATTTTTATTGCTCAATACCATTGAAAGCAGTTTTAATTTTATTTTTGCCGTTAAGAAAAAACGCAAAATCATAACCAGAGTCGCTATTTATGCCTTAATCATCACGATTTGTCCGGTGCTTTTGGGCTTGGCTTTCAGTTTGCGCGGATTTTTGCTGACATTAAAATATTTTCATCCGGAAGAGCTTATGGATAATGAATTTTTTGCCGGTTTGATTTTACCTAATTTATTTATCTTTGCGGTATTTATGTTGGCATATCGTTTGGTGCCGAATCGCAAAATCAGATTTTCAAGTTCATGTTACGGTGCATTGACGGCATTTATCATGATTTTGATTTTGCGCGAAGGTTTCAGCTGGTTTTTGAAAATGAATGTCACATACAGCACATTATACGGCGCTTTGGCTGCCGTTCCGTTATTACTGATTTGGATGTATTCATGGTGGGCAGTTGTGCTGTTCGGTGCCGTTACAACCGCCACAATTGAGGAGTTTCGCAACAAAAAAGATGTTATCGGCAAGCTTCAGTCAAGAAAAGCTCTATCGCGCAGACATTCATCAAAATAAGCGAAATATTGTTGCACAAATTCTTTGTCATTGCAAATTTGCGCAAAATAGTCTTTCAAAATTTCCACAACCTTCAGTTTTAGGCAAAAATCAACCGAATAGCGATAGTTTATATCATTGAACCAAGTTAAAAATCCGAGCATTCTGTCGGCTTTCGTGCATTCCGGTATACGTCGCACGGTTAGCCCTGAAAATGCATCTTTTTTTGCAAAATCGGAGATACTGAAATCCTTTTTTCCATCACCTGTCCCCTCTCCCGTAAATAAAGGTCGGATTTCAGGTTCATAAGCCAACATATGCAAATTGGCTATTTTATCGGCATCACGAATAATAAAACATATAAGTTCAACCTCTTTTTGCAAATCTTTCGGCAGATTTTGATATTGTTCATCGTCATAAAGCGCCTCAATCAAATGCCCGTGATGCTTAATCGGCAGACAAATTCTGACATCATTAAAAAGCTCTGTTTGATGTAAAAATTTCGCACCTTCAATACCATGATCAATCTTTTTACCTTTTGCCAAAGACGATATTTCCTTAAAACGGCAAACATCATGCAACAAAATTGCCGTTTTTACCATTTCAACATATTCAGCCGGTTTATTCTTCAGCCATTTGATACGCCGCACCAGATAATTTCCGGCACCGAACACTTGCATTGAGTGACGCCATTTTTCATTGCAATACATTTCATAAAATTCTTGACCGGCAACTTCCTCTTTTGTTTGTTCATACTGATTTTTCAATAAGTCCAGCGCTTCATTAAGCATATATTTGCCCTCTTAGATTTTCCGTTTTGTTTTGTAATAAAACTTATTTTGAGTTTGTCAACCAAAAAATCAGCAACCGCAAATTATTAAAATCTTATTTTACCTCTTGAAATTTGCCGTAAATATGATTATTCTTCAAAAAAAATTTTCACAACAAGGGGAATATAATGAACAAGGAAAAATTAAAAGCGGAATCGCAATATTTATTACCGAAAAAACTCATAACTCGTTTGAGCGGTTTTTTGATGTCAGCAAGACTGGGAAAAGCCACAACTTATATGATTAAGAAATTTGCCAAGCATTATGATATCAATGTTTCCGAAGCCGAAAAACCTCTGGAAGATTATAAAACTTTCAATGAGTTTTTTGCCCGTGAATTGAAAAAAAATGCCCGCCCGCTTGATAAGGGTGAAAAGAGTGCCGTTTTTCCGGCAGACGGTAAAGTCAGTGAATTGGGAAATATTAAAGACGACTTATTGATTCAGGCAAAAAATCACTACTATACCACCGAGGCCCTGCTCGCCGATGAAGATGATGCCAAAACTTTTGCGAACGGCAAATTCATCACGATATATCTTTCGCCGAAAGATTATCACCGCGTGCATATTCCTTTGGCGGGAAGATTGCTCAAAATGACTTATGTTCCGGGTGAGGCTTTTTCGGTTAATCCGAACAGTGCCGAATATATTCCGGAATTGTTTGCCCGCAACGAGCGCGTGGTCAGCATATTTGAAACATCGGTCGGCAAAATGGCGGTTGTGATGGTGGGAGCAACAATTGTGCGTTCAATTTCCACCGCATGGGCAGGTGTTGTGGCGCCGAGCGCTTGGAATGAACCGGCAACTTTTACTTATGACGAACAGGAAATCAGCTTTTCCAAAGGCGCCGAAATCGGCAAATTTATGATGGGAAGCACTGTTATCTGCCTGTTTGAAAAAGATGCCGTAAAGTTTGATGAAAATCTTTGTGCCGGCTCAGCCACGATTGTCCGCGCAAAAATGGCCGAAACAAAATAAAGGTTTAAGGTATTGTCATTCCTGCGCCTGCGCGGCGCGTCAGGCGCTCAAGGAATCTCTACTCCGGCGTCGTGCCTTGAGGCACACAAACGCCGCTTCATATTTAATTCATGGATTCTTCGTTTCGTTTGCACTCCACTCAGAATGACGACAAGAAATTGTTTTTACATCACTTTTTGAAAGTAATCGTCACCGAATTTGTGTTGTCGTTATGTAACAACGGCGCGGCTTCCGCCGGAGTATATTGAATGCGGTTGCAGTATCCATCAATATTTTTATAACCTTTTTTATTGCAAAGTATACAATTATTGTTTTCATCTAGAGAATAATTATCCTGACATTTTTCAGGCTTTAAGCAACTGGTTAAATAATAGAGATTGCATCCTTTTGGTGCTTGTTCAAATTTTGCCGGATTTGAAATAATAGAGTTAACAGTATTAAGGCAAGATGACCAATATCCTTCGTATTTTTTAACATGGCAAGAATCAATCATTTTCTGAGCACAATTATCAATTGCACAATAAATTTTTCCTCTGATGTTGGAATTTAATAAAGCAAACTCATCAAGTGAAGCATCCTTAGGAATTATAATATCTGAAGCAACTATCACATTACCTAAAGAATGCCAACCGATTGCGTTAAAAATCAAAACTCCGTTAGAACCGGAAATTAACTTATTATTTCCATGCAATGCATCTTCCCCCACTGCAATTGCACCTCTGATTATGATGTTATTTATTTGAGGCATGTTTTTAACATTATAATAATAAAAACGCCCCTTATCAAGTGTTGCATTTTCTCCCGAAGCAGTAATAGTTACGGTTTTTGAGGTTGAATCATAAGTATATTCACAACCTTCGCCGCAACTGCCGCTGTCTGTCCAAACGTACGAAACATTGGCGGCCTCACTGATTTTTGTCGTTCCTGTAATTACTAAAAATAAAATCATTATTTTTAGTAATAAAGCAAATCTTTTCATATTATACATCCTTTCTTTTTTATAAATTAAGCCAAAGAAAAACCCGACATTCTTATTTCAAGAAAGGCGGGCGGATGTTAGTAAACCATATACACGCAAATGGCTCAGCCTATTCGGCTTTTCACCTTATTCAGCTGACATCCGCACAAACGAATACCAGCATAAAAGTCAGCAAACGACTACGTGTATAAAGGGTTACTACGCCCTAAAATGATTAAACATCATTCTGTTTCTAAAGTAACAAAAGGAAAGTCATTTGTAAAGAAAAAAATCATAAGAAGTAAATTTAATTGTATTTTTACTTTAAATGCGCTATACTTTCGCAAAATAACGGCGGAGGAATGCTATGTCACGCGCAGAAGATATTTTTGAAAAACTTATTTATTTCGGTGAAGATGCCTTAAATGAATTTATTATGGAGCGCCAAACCGAAGAGCTGTTTTTGGATTTTAAACAGGCAACTTCAACCGGCAAGCATGGCTGGTCTTTAAGCACTGATGACAGGCGCAACTTGGCAAAATGCATTTCAGGCTTCGGTAATTCCGAAGGCGGTGTTATTGTTTGGGGTGTGGAATGCTCGCGTGAAAAAGACATCGGAGATGTCGCCAAAAGCAAAGTCAAAGTTGCCAATGTTCATCGTTTTATGAGCTGGGTTGAAAATGCCATATCGGGTTGCACAATTCCGAGCCACAATAAAGTGCGCAATCATATTATCAGCGTTGATGAAAACGGTGACGGATTTTTAGCAACCTATATTCCGCGTTCCGAAGTTGCTCCGCTGATGACCACTATCGGCAGTCATATTTATATTCGCTCAGGCTCAAATAATGTGCCGGCACCATATTCCGTTATTGCCGGAATGTTTGGCCGTCGTCCGCAACCGAATGTGGAATTGTTGTTGGAAAATAAGCATCTGGAAATTGTTGAAAATGAAGATGAAGATATTTTATATCCGAAAACCATTGATACTCCTCCGCAAAAATATGTGCGACTTGGCTTTGATATTTTGTGCAAAAATGAAAGCAATGTTATTGCCAGCGAATTGTATTTGAGTTGCAACACACAAAGTGTGGGCAGTGATTACGGCAAAATAAGATTTTTGGATTATAACCAGATGTATGTTATTGCCGGAATTTCAGGGCATTTCAATTTGATGACAAAAGCGGAATTGCGCCTTCCTCCGCGCGGAATCATTAAATTTGCCAAAGCGGAAATAACTCTGGCGGAATTTGTGGATGAAGACTTGCTGTTTGACGGTGTTATCGGTGCAGACGGCGCAGCTCCGCGCTCGTTCAGACTTTATGCGCCGAAAAATGCACTTCGCTCGTTTGTGGCGAAAGCTTTGCGCTCGGACGATTCTTCCGATATTTTAATCACGGAATTTTTTAATGAGTTTTTGAAAGAATAATCATGAAACCAAGAGTTGAAATTTTTACTGACGGAGCATGTTCCGGAAATCCGGGAATCGGCGGATGGGGCGCCATTTTGCGCTATAAGACAGAGGAAAAAGAATTAAGCGGCGGTGAATTACAAACTACCAATAATCGCATGGAATTAATGGCTGTGATAAGAGCCTTGAGTGCCTTAAAAAAAACATGTAACATCTCGCTTTATACCGACAGCCAATATGTTATGAAAGGCATAACCGAGTGGATGACAAATTGGAAGAAAAACGGCTGGAAAACCTCCAACAAAAAGCAAGCCGTTAAAAATGTTGATTTATGGCAACAGCTTGATGAACTGGTGCAAAAACACGAAATTCGCTGGATTTGGGTTAAAGGGCATAACGGACATCCTGAAAATGAGCGCTGTGATGCTTTAGCCCGCGCTGAAGTTGAATTGTTAAAACAATAAAAATTTCCGTTTATAACTTGCATTTTATACTTTGTAAATTTTTGCCTTTGCGCTATATTTTCAGCATTGTGTAATATGTTTTATAATGAGGAAATAATGACAGATTTAACCGAAGAAGAATATTTGCAAAGCGAACAAGAATATAATGCCGATTCCATCAAGGTTTTGCGCGGTCTTGATGCCGTAAGAAAACGCCCTGGTATGTATATCGGCGATACCGATGACGGTTCCGGCTTGCACCACATGATTTATGAGGTTTTGGATAATGCGATTGATGAGGCTTTGGCCGGATATTGCGACCAAACGCTCGTAATTTTGAATCCGGACGGCTCGGCAACCATTCGCGATAACGGACGCGGAATGCCGGTTGATACCCACAAAGAAGAAGGCGTTTCGGCTGCCGAGGTTATTATGACGGAACTTCACTCCGGCGGAAAGTTTGATAACAATTCCTATAAAGTTTCCGGCGGTTTGCACGGCGTTGGTGTTTCGGTTGTGAATGCTCTTTCTACTTGGTTAAAACTCAAAATCTGGCGTAATGATAAGGAATATGAGGCAAAATTTGCCGATGGTAATGTTGTTGAGCATGTTCACATTGTTGCCGATGCGCCAAATCGTCACGGCACGGAAGTAACATTTTTGCCATCACCGAAAACCTTTACGCAGGTCGAATTTAATTTTGAAACATTGGAACGTGCCATCAGAGAAAAAGCTTTCTTGAACTCAGGTGTTTATTTGAAACTTATTGATAATCGCGGTGCCGAGCCAAAGGAAATTGACTTTCATTATGAAGGCGGTTTATCAGCGTTTGTTACGCACCTCAATAAATCTAAGGCTCCGTTGCATGAAAACATTATTTCCATTGTCGGTGAAAATAACAGTATTCAAGTTGAATGCGCTTTGCAGTGGACCAATGCTTATAACGAATCCATGCTCTGCTTTACCAATAATATTCCGCAAAAAGACGGCGGAACCCACTTGGCAGGCTTCCGTGGAGCGTTGACGCGCACAATTAACAGCTATATTCAAGAAAACGGACTTTTGAAAAAAGATAAAGACATCATCACCGGCGAGGATATGCGTGAAGGTTTGACCTGCGTGTTGTCTGTTAAGGCGCCGGATCCGAAGTTTTCATCTCAAACAAAAGACAAACTCGTTTCGTCTGAGGTTCGTCCGGTTGTTGAAAGCATTGTCGGTGACAAATTAAAAGAATGGCTTGATGAACATCCTACGGAAGCCAAAACCATTGTCGGCAAAATTTTGGAAGCCGCATCGGCACGTGAAGCTGCCAGAAAGGCGCGTGAATTAACCCGTCGCAAAGGCGTTTTGGATATTGCCTCATTGCCGGGCAAACTTGCCGATTGTTCGGAAAAAGACCCTGCCCTTTCGGAAGTTTTCATCGTTGAGGGTGATTCCGCAGGCGGTTCCGCAAAACAAGGAAGAGATAGAAAAAATCAGGCAATTATGCCGCTCAGAGGTAAAATTTTGAATGTTGAGCGCGCTCGTTTTGACCGTATGCTTTCATCTGCCGAAATCGGTATGATGATTACGGCATTCGGCACGGGAATCGGACGTGATGATTTTGATGCCGACAAGTGTCGCTATCACAAAATCATTATCATGACCGATGCCGATGTCGATGGCGCGCACATCAGAACATTGTTGCTTACCTTCTTCTATCGTCAAATGCCGGAGCTTATTCGTCGCGGATACATTTATATTGCCCAACCTCCTTTGTATAAGGCAAAGCGCGGTAACTCGGTTATTTATATTAAAGATGACCGCGAAATGGAAGATTATTTGATTCACGGCGGTTGCGAAGAAGGCTATTTGGAAAAAGCTGACGGCGAGCGCCTTATCGGCGAAGATTTAATCAGCTTTGTTGAAAGCACGAAAAAAGCCAATGCCATGATTAAGGCTTTAACCTTGAAAGCTCCGGAAAAAATTGTTGAACAATTGGCCGTTCGCGGTTTGTTTAATCCGGCAGTTTTACAAGATAAAATCGCTTTGCAGGCTGAACTTAATAAAACTGCGGAGCGTTTGGATTCTTTGGAAGCCGAATATGACCGCGGGTGGAAAGCTGAAGTCAATGATGAAGGCAGCGTGGTATTTTATCGCGTTTTGCGCGGTGTTAAGGAAGAACACATTATCGGCGCCAATATTTTGGAAAGTCCGGAAGGCAAAGTGCTTAATGATATGCATGACTTCTTGGTTGAAAACTTTGAGCATTCGTCAAAACTCAACACCAAGTCTTTGGGTTTGAAACGTGTTGACGGACCGGTAAGTTTGATGAATGCCGTAACGGCAGCCGGCAAGAAGGGCATTTCAATTCAGCGCTATAAAGGTTTGGGCGAGATGAATCCTGAACAGCTTTGGGAAACAACGCTTGATCCTGAGGCTCGCTCTTTGTTGCAAGTTAAGATTGACTCTATTGAAGAAGCCGATGAGGCTTTCTCTACCTTGATGGGTGACGTGGTTGAACCTCGTAAAGAGTTCATTCAGGAAAATGCCTTAAAGGTACAAAACTTGGATATTTAATCCGCCTTTCGGAAGTGTATTTTATAAGCACGGCGGGGAGAAATTCCTCGCTGTGTTGTTTTTGTTTGACAAGAGAAAAAATCATGCATATAAAAAATATGTCGGTGGAGCAAACACCGACAAATATCTTAAACCCGAACGAAGTTAAACGTTTCTTAACTTTATTCTGGAGTTAAGATATCACATATTTTGAGCAAAGTCAATAGTTTTGTAAAAAATATGTGTAAGAGTTTACTTCGTTCTTTTTTATAAAGGAAACGAAAATGATAATAAAAATTGTTTTTATTATTCGCAAACTCAAATTTTTCTTAATCGTTAAGAAATAAGAAGAAAGCACGGCGGGGAGCTTTTCTCCGCCGTGTTTTTTGCATTCTGCCATTTTTCTTTTGACTTTTGTGATTTTTTCTGATACTCTCGTTTGTAGAGCATAAAAGGCTCGGAGGTGTGATAACCTCTTGTAACTTTGTCCTTTAACCAAGGATAGTTTGATTTTCAGTCATACTCGTATGGCTGGAAGGTAATGAAATAAGAAACCGGTTGGTTTGCGAATAAATTACACTATCTAAGTTACAATAGTTATCAACTTCCAGTCGCCTTTTGGGGGCGAGTTTCTTTTATGCTAAAAGGTATAATTTTTTAGAAAGGACTGTTCAAATGAATAATGTTTTTAATAAAGCACAAATACTTAAATCAAGCGAGGATTGCAACAAATTTTCCAAGAGTGTTTCGTATGAAACACTCGTCATTGGTGCGACGACAATCGGCACGGGGATAAAACAGACGAGGCGGTTGTTTTTAAGCAGTGCGGATAAACCGCTTTCGGCGGTTGGCACTTTGACATCGTTGCAACGCAACTCCGCCAAAGTGTTTGAAAATTTACTAAAAATGCCACTTGTTTTTAAGAAAGTTTGCAAATCGGAAAGAATGGGGAAATTTGTTGCTGTAAGTATGTTAGTGGCGCTGTTATCAACATCCTATGTCAGCGAATCGATGGCGGAAATAATTGCAAGCGGAGATGATTGTGCGGCCAATGATGGTGTTTCATCTTGCCATTGGGAAATTGATAACAATGGAAAACTTTTGATAACCGGTTATGGTGCAATGAAGGATTACAATTCAGTAAGATTTATGACGAATAATCCGAGTTTTCAATCCGCAACAACACAAGCGAGTTATGGTGATTATTGGGATAAGATAACAAGTATAGAAATTGGAGAAGGTATTACAAGCACAGGGGCACGATCTTTTCAAGGTCTTTCATATGTAACATCAGCATACGTTCCTGCATCACTAAAACAATTAGGAATGAGTACATTTAACCGAATGAATTCGCTTAGAAATATTTATTTTCCTACAGAAAGTCGGTTAGAGACTGTTGGACCGTGGGCGATAGAATACACACCATCATTAAAAGAACTAGATCTACCGGATTCTGTTAAAAGTTTTGGTGAAGAAGCTTTTGATTTATCTGCATTAGAAAAATTAACGATACCGTCGTCACTAATTTCTATTGATTCTACAACATTTAGCGAGAACAATCATGAATCAGAGCTTAAAGAAATAGTTATTTCTGATATTCTAACTTCGGAACAAGTTTCTGAATGGAATTCACAGATTTTCCAAAATACGAAAATTTCCACTATTACATGTATAGGAGATGAAGATAAATGTCGAGAGGCACTTGCAAAATATATACCAACCTCAAAAGGCGGAACTTGTACTTCATATTGTTTAACAAATGCAACATTTGCACCGGCGACTGAAAAGCTGTGCACGGGTGAAAAGTATTTTTGGAACGGCACAAGTTGTTCGCGCAAAGAAGCTTATTGCGACAATAACATGTATTATACCGGCTCCGAGTGTATAATGCGTCCGGAAGACAGTGAAGATATTGTTTGCGATTATGAGGGAACAGGCTATATCAAAGTCGGGGATTCTTGCTATTCTCCTTACGTAACTTACGCTAAAAAACGTTACACTCCCGCCGAAGCAAATCAATGGTTGAAGGATAACAATAACTCAGTGACGATTACGTTTAAGAAGTGACCTAAAAAAAGCCCTCTTTGCACCAAAACAAAGAAGGCTTTTTTTCATAGTGACCATGTCATTCTTAGCCAAATGCGCTTCCAAAGCGGATTCCTGATGACCTCGGTAATATCTTCACCGTCACTTGAAACAAACATCTGGTCTCCCGGGCGAAGTTTGGAAAGCAGTTCAAAATATTGACTGTCCTTAAAAGCCTTCACGGGGAAAATAGTGTTCTTGCGACGATAACGCACATAAACCGTAACTTTAGACGGTTCATCGTCCTTTTTAGCTATCAGAGGATAGCTTTCCACCATTGCGAGCGGGCAAGGCGCTCCTGCTTCAAAATCTGACATAACATAAAAATTTTAAGAGTTAAACAATAATGATATTTCGGATGGAATGTAACATAAAAAACTATAAAAATCAACAAAAAAACCACCGGTATAAACCGGTGGTTTTTCTCATACTTTAATGTAACCGCAGGCGATAGCCTTCCTACGAGCCTTGTCGACCAGCCCCCAACGCTTGTGGTAGAGGCGCACATAGTCGGCGATAAGGTTCTTGGCCTTCTCAGCCTGCACCTCAAACAGTGCCATCTGGTCACCATCGGAAAGCTTGAAGCGGTTGATCATCTCCTTGATAGCTTCTGGCGAAACGTGACTGTTCTTCAGGAAAACGCCTTAAAGGTTCAGAATTTGGATATTTAACGGCACTCATACTATTAACACACGGCAGAAGTTTGTTCTTCTGCCGTGTGTTTTATTATAATAAAAAATATCCCTGCTTACTAAAGAAAAAGAACTAAGCGCGCCCGCTGTTACCCTTTTGTGAATTAAGGGCAAGATAATTTTGATTTTGATTATTTCCATAATATTGAGCATACATAGATTGATTTATTCCAATCACTTTACGATATTTATCCATTCTCTGCAAAACACTCGGAGAATAACCGCGAACTTCTTTATTTCCAACACCTGCATTTTGAGCGGACACACCGCTTTTTAATGCATTATTTAAGTAGCCTGGACCCCAGTTATATGCTTTTGCCGTTTTCAATAAATCACCATTATATTGCTTCATCAACTGACTTAAATATTTGATTCCGCCTTTTATATTTTGCTCCATATTTGTTCTATCAACGCCAAGCCCTTTAGCTGTTTGCGGCATTAATTGAAAAACACCCCATGCACCTGCTTTAGAGCCGATATTCTGATTAAACTTACTTTCTTGTTCGGCAATTGCAAAAGCAAAGCACGGATCAACACCATATTGCTTTGAATATTTGAGAATATAATCTGAAATTTCTGCAACATTAGATTTAGAACTCTTACCCCATTTTTTTACGGCATAATCCTTAAGGCTACTATATTGCTGCTGTGAAGAAGCAATTGGGGTGTTTACAGGGGTTGTATAATCCATATCAGCTGATTGAACCGCCTGCTCCTTTTTTTCTGAAGTTTCCGGAAGTTTTCCGGTCAAAAGGATGCTAACCAACATCCCCAAAAGATTATTTTCCCAATTACCGGCAAATAATTTCCTAAAAGCATTACTGATTTCCTCATTATCGGAATCCAATAATTGTTTGGTTTCCTGAGCCTTTGCCTGATCTTTGAGCATTGCATTCTTAGTACTTTCATTAACACCAGTTCCGGTATTTTCAGGAACAGTTTGTTGTTGCGTATACCCCCTTTGAGCACAATCTCTTTGAATTTCTGCTGTTATGAAGTCATTAATGGCTTCGTTGGTTTTGGGCTTATAATGCAAACCATCTGTGTATTGGAACTTATCCTTAAAGTGAGTATTTGTATCAATAAAACGAATATTGCTTGGGAGGTTCTTTTTTACATAAGAATTGAATTCATCAATCATATGATTCGTTACAAACCCCTTATATTTTGTCCTATCAACCGGATTTACAGATGTAAAATAAATCCGTTTTCCTTTCCATGGACCATTAGCCAGTTCTTTCATCTTGGCTACATATTTCTGTTTGTTTGTAATATCATTAACACCAAGGCTCACAACAATCGCATCATAGTCTTTTGATTTTTGAATAATATCAGGAGTATTTTTATTAAACCATTGCAGTCCCTCACCTACTTTTGCATAATAATAATCACCCTGATTATTTTTGCCTACAACAGTACTACCGGCACGTGAAAAACCATTTTCCTTTGCCTGACCAACCGTTCTACTGTCTCCAATGAAAAATATACTCATCGCCGTTATGCTTCTGTAATGAAACATCTCCCTGTTAATATTTATTTTATTATAGCACATTAAGCAAATTTTCACAATCCTTTTTTTGTTAAATTTTTGTGAAATATAAATTAAAATCATAAACCTGATAATTGAACAAAAAACGAAGCGGTCAAAATAAAAAAAGGAAGTGCTACAAGCACCTCCTTTCTAAAATACCTCCGCGTAAATCTCGGAGAATGAGACTTATAGAGAGGTTGACAAGGCGAGAAAAATTTTAGTGTACATTGAGGTACATGAATTTTTTGAGACCGTAGTCAACTGCTCTAGAAGACCATTATACGAGATTTACCTTACCACCGGCTTTTTCAACTGCAGCAATGGCAGCCTTAGAAGCTGAATGAACGGTAATTTCAATACTGCTGGTAACAGCGCCTCTGGCAAGCAAACGAATGCCGTCAAGCTGTTTTGAAATAACATTCTTTTCAAGCAATGTTTCAACGCTGATTGACTTAGCATCCAATTTACCGCTGTCAATAGCCTTTTGAATTGTATCCAAGTTTACAACGGCATAAGTCTTTGCAAACGGATTCTTGAAACCGTGTTTCGGAAGCTGACGATAAATCGGCATTTGTCCACCTTCGAATCCCATTTTTGCACCGCCGGAACGAGCTTTTTGACCTTTGTGACCAAGTCCGCAGGTTTTGCCCTTTCCGCTACCGATACCGCGACCAACGCGTTTGCGATTCTTTGTAGCGCCTTCATTGTCTTTTAATTCATTAAGTTTCATTTTTTTATTCCTTAACTGTTTTCTTCAAGTGTTCCACCAGGAAAATCTCGTCATTTTAGATTTCCGACTAAGGGCTGTGCTGCGCAGCCAATTTTTTTTGCGGTGTACAAAGCAGTACATAAGAAAAAAATTTGCAAGCTTGACAGCCCTTAGGCGAAAATCCTCTATTCCTCGATTTTTACCAAGTGAGCCACCTTCTTAATCATTCCGCGAACCGAAGGAGTATCCTCAAGCTCAACTGTCTTACCGGTTTTTGTCAGGCCCAAACCGATGAGGTTCTTTTCCTGAATAGCCGGACGGGCAATTGTGCTGCCTGTTCTGGTAACCTTGATAGTTTTTTTCTTGGTAGCCATGGTTTATGCCTCCTCTTTAACTTCTTTGTCACCGGTGTTTTCACGGCGGCTAACAATATCGCCTACTTTCTTACCGCGCTTTGCAGCAACCATTCTCGGAGAATTGATAGCTTGCAATGCGGCAAAAGTAGCCTTAATCATGTTATAAGGGTTGTTAGAACCCAAAGATTTGGCAACAACGTCTTGCACACCCAAAACTTCAAACACTGCACGCATCGGGCCACCGGCAATAACACCGGTACCGGCAGGAGCTGTTCTCAAAACAACTTTTCCGGCGCCGAATCTTCCGGCAACATCGTGGTGAAGAGTTCTGCCTTCGCGCAACGGAATACGAATCATATTCTTTCTTGCTTCGTTGGTAGCCTTTGTAATTGCTTCAGGAACCTCGGCAGCCTTACCGGAACCAAATCCGATACGACCCTTTTGGTCACCCACAACAACAACTGCTGCAAAACTCATCGTGCGTCCGCCTTTAACGGTTTTGGCAACACGGTTCACATGAACCAGTTTTTCAACCAATTCATCTTTAACTTCTTTTTTATTATGACGATCAGATTGTACCATCTTTCTCTCCTAGAATTTCAAACCAGCTTCACGTGCAGCTTCGGCCAAAGCCTTAACACGTCCGTGATAAATATATCCGCCGCGATCAAAAATCACTTCGGAAATTCCGGACTTAGCTGCTCTTTCAGCAATTACTTTACCAATGAAGCCGGCAGCTTCAACATTAGAAGTCTTAGAGATGTTAGATCTTACTTCCTTATCCAATGTAGAAGCAGAAGCAACGGTAATACCTTTAACATCGTCAATAATTTGCGCATAAATATGCTTTCCGCTGCGGAAAACAGACAGTCTCATTTTGCCGTTGTTGGCAGCTTTCAGAGCTGTTCTTACGCGCGCCTTTCTTCTTTCAAACAATTTTTTTGGTGTATTCATCGAATTATTCCTTATTTCTTCTTACCTTCTTTACGACGAACAGCCTCGCCGGCATACTTAACACCTTTTCCTTTATAAGGTTCAGGTTTTCTGTATTTGCGAATTTCTGCGGCAACTTGACCGACCAACTGCTTGTCTGCACCAAAGATTTTGATTTGAACCGGTGACTCGCAGGAAATTTTGATTCCCTCCGGAGTATTGAAGATTACTTCATGAGAAAAGCCCAAAGACAAAACAAGATTCTTGCCGTCCATACGTGCTTTATAACCTACACCGACCAATTCCATATCTTTGGTAAAACCTTCGCTCACACCCTTAACCAAAGAGTTAATTTGTGCGCGGGTTGTACCCCAAAGAGTTCTGGCAATCTGGCTCTGAGAAAGCGGAGTAACCGTTACTTTGCCTTCTTCAGATTTAACAGACACATGACTGTCATCATATGAATACTTTAATTCACCTAATTTACCTTTTGCAACAACGGTATTGTTATTTATGCTTAATTCAACTCCGGCAGGAATAACAACAGGATATTTTCCAACTCTTGACATTATTTCCTCCTTAGAATACCTGGCACAAAACTTCACCGCCGACATTGGCTTTGCGGGCATCATTGTCGCTCATAACACCCATCGGGGTAGAAATGATTGAAATACCCAAACCATTATATACTCTAGGCAAATCTTTAACGCTTGAATAAACGCGACGACCCGGAGTGGAAACGCGGTAAATTTCGGTTATTACGGAAGCACCCTCAAAGTACTTCAATTTAATGCGAAGTTCATCAACACCAGGGCGTACATTGGTTTTTTCATAACCTTCAATATAACCCTCTTTTTTCAAAACTTCCAACACATTTTCACGCAAGCGAGAAGCAGGTGATACAACATCACTCTTCTTTGCTCTTTGTGCGTTTTTGATGCGTGCGAGCATATCGCCCAAAGGATCACTCATAGACATGATATTTTATCTCCTTACCAACTTGATTTTACTACACCAGGAATTTCACCAAAGCTGCACAAGTCTCTGAGCTCAACGCGGCTTAAACCGAACTTCCTGTAATAACTACGTGAACGTCCCGTTAATTTGCAACGATTGCGAATACGGCATTTTGCAGAATTTCTCGGGAATTTTTGCAAAGCAAACTGCGCCTGCATTCTCTCTTCAGGAGCTGCATTCTTATCCATGGCAATTGCTTTTTGTTTTTGACGGCGATTAGCATACTTCTCAGCCATCTTAACTCTTTTTAAGTTTCTATATACTGAACTTGTTTTTGACATAGCAAAATCTCCGCTTATTTCTTGTAAGGAACATTAAATGAAGTGAGCAAAAATTTTGCTTCTTCATCTGTCTTAGCAGTTGTACAAATAACAACATCTAATCCTCTTACTTCATCAACTTTTTCATAGTTGATTTCCGGAAAGATTATCTGTTCTTTAATACCGAAAGCGAAGTTTCCTTTGCCATCAAAGTTCTTGCCTGTAATACCGTGAAAGTCACGAATACGCGGCAAAGCCATGTTTACGAGTCTTTCCATAAACTCATACATTTTGCTTGAACGCAAGGTCACTTTGCAGCCGATCGGCATACCTTCTCTTACTTTGAAGGTTGCGATAGACTTGCGAGCCTTTGTCATAACCGGTTGTTGACCGGCAATCAAAGCCAACTCTTCCATTGCGGAAGTAACTTTTTTCTTATCGGTAACAGCATCGCCGATACCCATATTCAAAACTACTTTAGTCAGCTTTGGAATCTCGTGTGGGTTCTTGTAACCGAATTTTTCCACAAGAGATTTCTTTATGACATCGTTATATAATTTTTCGAAATTAGTCATAAAATTTTCTCCTATTAATCGATTACTTCACCGGATTTACGTGCAATACGTACTTTTTTGCCGTCAACGGTTTTATATCCGATTTTTGTTGCTTTGCCGTCTTTGCAATATGCAACATTGGATGCGTTAATGGCAGCCTCTTTTGAAACAATACCGCCAGGGTTTGCTTGAGAAGGTTTTGTATGGCGCTTAACCATATTGATGCCTTCAACAATAACCTTGTTTTCTTTTGGCATTGCTTTTTTAACTACACCGGTCTTGCCTTTGTCATCACCAGACAAAATGATTACGGTGTCGTTTTTCTTAATTTTCAACTTAGGCATACTACAATACCTCCGGTGCTAATGAAATGATTTTCATAAATTTCTTTGCGCGCAATTCTCTTGTAACAGGGCCGAAGATACGAGTACCGATCGGCTCACCGTCTTTGTTAATAAGAACAGCGGCATTGCTGTCAAAACGGATAACACTTCCGTCTTTGCGACGAATATCACTTGCCGTTCTAACGATTACGGCTTTATATACGTCACCTTTTTTAACGTGTCCTTTCGGTAATGCATCTTGTATAGCAACAACAATAACATCACCTACTGAGGCAGTCATTCTCTTGGAACCACCAAGAACCTTGATGCACTGCACCTGACGTGCGCCGGAATTATCCGCTACATCTAGGTTGGTTTGCATTTGTATCATTTTTTTATTCCTTCATATCTTAGGCGTTATCAGACACAACAGTCCAAGACTTGTTCTTGGAAATAGGGCGGCATTCTTCAATGGACACTCTATCGCCGATCTTGTACTGATTATTCTCATCGTGAGCAGCAAATTTCTTACTCTTTTTCACGATTTTCTTATAAACCGGATGCATAACCTGACGCTCAACGCTGACTACGACGGTTTTGTCCTGTTTATCACTAACAACAACACCTTGAAGAATTCTTTTAGGCATGTTCTTTCTCCTAACTATTCTTCTTGCGCTCAGTAATGAGCGTGTTGATTTTTGCAATTTCGCGGCGAACCTTTCTGATATTAGAAGTGTTCTGCAACTGACCTGTGGCTTGTTGAACGCGTAAATTGAACTGCTCTTTTTTGTTTTCAGTCAATTTGGTTTCCAACTCATCAACTGTCATAGCGCGTAAATCTTTAGTTTTAACCATTATGCTTCTCCTTTCGGCATATCAGAGTTTAAGCGTTTAATAAATTTGCTCTTTACCGGCAATTTAGCGGCACCTAAAGCAAATGCACTGCGTGCGACTTCTTCGGATACTCCGTCGATTTCGAACATAATGCGGCCCGGTTTAACTCTGGCTACCCAAAACTCGATAGCACCCTTACCTTTACCCATACGTACTTCGGCAGGTTTATCTGACACCGGTACATCCGGGAAAATTCTGATCCAAAGCTTTCCGGCTCTTTTCATCTCACGGGTGATTGCACGACGAGCTGCCTCAATTTGGCGAGCCGTAACGCGCTCCGGTGTCAAAGCCTTCAAGCCATACAGACCGAAACTTAATTCTGATCCACCTTTGGCCAAGCCGTGAATACGACCTTTATGCTGCTTGTGGAACTTTAAACGTTTTGGACTTAACATTTTATTTTATCCTCATACATCTTATTTCTGTTCAGCCAACTTTTTGTCTTGCGCCATCGGATCATGAGCCATAATTTCGCCCTTATAAATCCAAACTTTAACGCCGCAAGCACCATAGGTGGTATGAGCCGTAGAGGTTGCATAATCAATGTCAGCACGCAATGTGTGCAATGGCACACGGCCTTCACGGTAATATTCCGTTCTGGCGATTTCAGCACCGCCCAAACGACCGCTGCAGCTAACCTTAATACCTTCAGCACCCAAACGAAGAGCAGATTGCATAACTCTCTTCATTGCACGACGGAAGGAAACACGTCTTTCCAACTGTTGAGCAACAGAATCTGCAACGAGCTTTGCGTCCAGCTCAGGCTTTCTGACTTCAACGATGTTCAATTGAACTTCGGAATCAGTCAATTTTTGAATGTCTTTTCTCAAAACTTCAATATCCTGACCCTTCTTTCCAATAACAACACCCGGTCTTGCCGAATGAATGGTAACTCTTGCTTTCTTGGCCGGACGTTCAATAACGATACGGCTGATACCGGCTTGAGCCAATTTTTCATTCAAGAACTTTTTAATTTTCAGATCTTCGTGGAGATAGTCGGTAAACTTATCATTATCAGCATACCAACGAGAGTCCCAAGTGCGATTAACACCGATACGAAGACTTGTAGGATTTACTTTCTGTCCCATTTTTTACTCCCCACGCTCTGAAACAACGACTGTCATGCTGGAAAACGGCTTCAAAACTCTGGCGCCGCGACCGCGACCACGCGCGTGCATACGCTTCATTACGATACCTTTTCCGACATAAGCTTCGCTTACAACGAGCTTGTCAATATTTAAGTTGTGATTATTTTCGGCATTGGAAATTGCAGATTGCAACAAACCCAATGCAACTTTTGCGATTCTCTTCTTGGAAAAGCTGAGTTCTGCAACCGCTTTTTCAACACCCAAACCGCGAATGGTTTGTGCAACCAAGTTTAATTTGCGCGGACTGGTGCGAATCGAGCGGCATACGGCCATCGCTTGTTTTTTATTAACGTTTGCCATTATTTACCTCTCTTTCCTGAAGCATCTGCTTTGGTATGGCCATAGAAAGTACGTGTCGGAGCAAATTCACCGAATTTGTGACCAACCATATCTTCACTAACCAATACCGGAATAAATTTGTGACCATTGTGAACACCGAATGTCAAACCGACAAATTGCGGCAACATTGTAGAACGGCGGGACCAAATCTTAATCACTTCATTACGGCTAGATGCTCTAGCTGCGTCAGCTTTCTTAAGAAGATAGCCATCAACAAAAGGTCCTTTCCATACGGAACGTGTCATTAGCGTTTCTCCTTATTAATTCTTGTTACTGTGACGAGATCTCATAATAAAGCGATCTGTCTTCTTGTTAGAACGAGTCTTAGCACCCTTAGTCGGCTTACCCCAAGGTGTAACCGGATGGCGACCACCTGAAGTTCTGCCCTCACCACCACCAAGCGGGTGATCCACAGGGTTCATTGCAACACCGCGAGATACCGGACGTTTACCCATCCAACGCTTGCGGCCTGCTTTACTAAGAGATATGTTTTGATTGTCCGGATTTGATACGGCACCAACGGTTGCCAAGCATTCTTCACGAACAATTCTGAGCTCGCCGGAGCTCATCTTTAATTGAACATAACCGGCATCTTTACCCACAACTTGAGCATAGCAACCTGCTGAACGAACAAGCTGTCCGCCCTTTCCGGCCTTCAACTCAACGTTGTGAACAATAGTACCAACCGGCATATTTTTAAGAGGCATTGCATTACCCGGCTTAATATCAGCTCTTTGAGCCGAAATGATTTTATCGCCGGATTTCAATCTTTGCGGAGCCAAAATATAAGCCTTTTCGCCGTCGGCATAACTTACCAAAGCGATAAATGCCGTACGATTCGGATCATATTCGATTCTCTCAACAGTTGCCTCGCAATCGAACTTATTACGTTTGAAGTCGATAATACGATAGCTCTGCTTGTGGCCGCCACCGATTCTGCGACTTGTAACGTGTCCAAAATTATCACGCCCACCGGTTTTTGACTGACCTTTTGTCAGTTTCTTTTCAGGCTTGCCCTTATATAACTCGCTTTTATCAACGAGTATCAGTTGGCGACGTCCTGCAGAAGTGGGCTTATATGTATTCAAAGCCATGACTAAATTCCTGTTGTAACATCAATGTTTTGACCATCGGCAAGAGTAATAATGGCTTTCTTATAGTCAGAGCGAACGCCCAAATGACCTCTGAAAGATTTTACCTTACCGTTCTGTTTAATGGTGTTTACTCTTAAAACCTTAACATTAAAAATTGCTTCAACTGCAGATTTAATGCTGTCTTTCGTAGCTGATAAAGGTACCATAAATACCACTTTTCCAGCTTCCGATGAAACCATAGATTTTTCGGTAATTACCGGACGAACCAATGTATCATACATTTTTGCAGTAACATTGTTTGATTTGTTCTTAACCATTTAATCTCTCCTCTAAGCAAGCAACTGCATCTTTTGTTAATACCAAAGTGTCCTTTCTCAAGATGTCATATACGTTGGCACCGATTGTCGGCAGAACGTCAATTCCGGCGATATTACGGCTTGCCAAAGCAAAATTAACATCTACTTCTTTTCCGTCAATGAACAAGCAATTATTAAGTCCGCAAGCAACCAACTTGTTTTTCAAGTCTTTTGTTTTAGGAGCAGAAATTTTTGCTTCATCAATAACGATTAACTTGCCCTCTTTAGCTTTTGCCGAAAGAGCAGTTTTAAGACCAAGGCGTCTGAATTTCTTTGTCAGGTCAAAAGAGTGATCTCTAACAACCGGACCGAATACAACTCCGCCTTTTCTGAATTGTGCGCCCTTTCTGGAACCTTGACGTGCATTACCCGAACCTTTTTGTTTGAAAGGTTTTGCTGCAGTCAAAGCAACATCAGAACGGCCTTTTGTTTGGTGATTACCGCATTGAGCCTTAGCAAGCTGCCATGTAACCACACGTTGCAAAATATCAGCGCGAACTTCCAATCCGAAAATCGAATCATTGAGTTCAATTTTGCCGACTTTTTTGTTTTCTAAATTTAAGATGTCCTGTTTCATTTTATTATTCCTTCAAATTATTCTGCCTTATCAGCCGGAGCTTCGGCTTTAGCAACAGGTTCATCAACTTTCTTCAATCCGGCAGGCATCGGCACACCGGCAAACGCAGGTTTCTTAACTGCATCGGTAATTCTTACCCATGTGTTTTCAGAGCCCGGAACGCCGCCCTTAACCATAATCAAGCCCTTATCGGCATCGATTGAAACAACCTTCAAGTTTTGAACGGTAACGCGTTCATTACCCAAATGACCGGCCATTTTCTTGCCTTTGAAGACTTTACCTGGATCTTGTCTTTGTCCTGTAGAACCATGAGAACGGTGAGAAATTGACACACCGTGAGAAGCTTCCAAACCGGCAAAGTTATGACGTTTCATAACACCGGCGAAACCCTTACCGATTGAAGTTGAGCAAACGTCAACATACTGACCGGCAACAAAGTGTTCCACAGATAATTCATTACCGACTTTAAGCAAGCAATCTTCAGATACTCTGAATTCGCCGAGCTTTTTCTTCGGTTCAATATTAGCCTTTGCGAAATATCCTTTCATCGGCTTGGTAACGTTTTTCGCTTTAATAGCGCCCGTTCCGAGCTGAACAGCATTGTATCCGTCTTTTTCGGCTGTCTTAACAGCGACAACCTGCAAGCCTTCAACACTCAAAACAGTAACAGGAACATGAGTTCCGTCTGCTTCGAAAATGCGGGACATTCCTAATTTTTTTGCGATTAGACCCGTACGCATTATTATTTTTTCCTTTTCTTAATTGGTTGACAGACGATTAAATCGAAAGCCAACATTAACATTATTACAATTTAATTTCTACATTAACACCGGCAGCCAAATCAAGCTTCATCAAAGCATCAACTGTTTGCGGTGTAGGGTTAACAATATCAAGAAGTCTTTTGTGAGTTCTGATTTCAAACTGCTCACGAGCCTTTTTATCAACGTTCGGAGAGCGGTTCACTGTGAACTTCTCAATTTTGTTAGGCAGAGGAATCGGTCCTCTTACGTTTGCGCCTGTTCTTTTGGCAGTATGAACGATTTCCGAGGTGGAAAGGTCCAATAATCTGTGGTCAAAAGCCTTAAGGCGAATTCTTATATTTTGTGTTTCCATTTTACACTTTTTCCTATAACTAAACGACAAAAAACAACAATGGTCTTTGCCATCTAAAATTGTTAAAACTGTGGGCTCGCTCTTTTGCAACAAAGGTTTGCCCTATATTTTATATTTGCTTCGCTGCGGGGAGAACCCCCTCAAAACAATTGTTGTGGCGCGTATATAACACAACAAAAAATAAAATGCAAGCAAAAAATGCATTAAAATTAAATTTTTTTTAAGATTTTTTCAAAACCATCCGAAAATGCAATAATTATCGGGAAAAACCTTCAACAAATAAAGGTCTTTTTTCATCAAAAAAACAGGTATTGTCATTCCTGCGCCTGCGCGGCGCGTCAGGCGCTCAAGGAATCTCTACTCCGGCGTCGTGCCGTGAGGCACACAAACGCCGCTTCATATTTAATTCATGGATTCTTCGTTTCGCATTCGCTTCACTCAGAATGACGCTGAACAATCACTTCCTAAACGTAATCGTCACTTCGTTTGTATTGTCATCACGCAAAACTTGAGCCGCTTCGGCAGGGGTCCAGCGAATACGGTTACACCACTCACCCATATCACGATAATCTGCCCCGCAAGAAGACACACAATTACCGTTTTGTTCTTTATATTCTCCTTCGCATGTTGTAACCATACGATTTTTATCGTCTAAATAACAAGATTCGGCATTGTTCGGACAAGCACTACATTGACTGCCGTTGGCATAAGTTTTATCATTTAAACAAATAGTTTTCTGCGGTTTAATATATTCTTCGGAAGAGAATGTTTCTCCGTTTTCACAAGTACATGTTTTACCAGAGCATTCAAACCAACTACCACTACAAATTCCGGATCCATCTGTATAACCACCTGTAAGATTACCATTAGAATCATAATAATAACTTTCTGTATTTATATCCTTCGGATCATATATACCATTATAACAAGTTCCGTTGTTGCAATAATAGGTTGTTGCAGAAGTCACATAACCATTATTATCACGTACACTCTCCCTTATTTCATTTATAGAACAATCTTCACCTGAACAACTAAACATTGTTTCTTTTATGTAACGGCCGGCTTCATCATATTCTGTTTCATATTTTGTATCACATACACCATTTGAACAATTCCAGTATTCAGTTTGCTTAATTCTACGACCATATGAATCGTATTCATCTACATCCTTACCTCCACCAGGACTAACACAAGTTTGATTAACTGTTTTTCCTGATATAAAAGTACTACCGATAGTTCCATCATCATAGGTATAATAGTGTGTATATTTATCACTATGATAGCAGGCTAAGATCTTTTCAAGTGGTAAAATTGAACATACCCCTGATATAATCATTAAAAATAGTTTTTTCATATTTATTTTCTCCATATTAATATTATGAAATCTATAGCATAAAAGAAAATCGCCCCCAAAAAGGCGACTGGAAGTTGATAACTATACAGATTAAATAGTGTAGCTTATTCGTAAGGCTATGCCTTCTTATTTCACCACCTTCCAGCCATACGAATATGACTGAAAGCAAAACTATCCCTCTTTCCAAGGGCAAATCTGTAGAGGTTATCACACCTCCGAGCCTTTTATGCTCTATTTTGAGCCTAGCACATGAAAATAAAAAATGCAAGTGAAAAATCCCCTGTAAAAATTTTCTTTGACATTTTAAAAATAAAAGCCTATAGTATGCGTAATTTACTATTATTAACTTAAAACTCCGGAAAGGCGGAGTATTATTAGACCTATGAACAACGAAGAAAGAAAGGCCTTAATCAAAGGTGTTGTCGAGCGTGTGGTTAACCTGCCGACAAAACAATTAGTAATGCTCACCGTTGGTGCGCGCGAAACTTCTGTAAACGGTCAGGCTTATCAGCTTGGCGAAAAGATAACTTTTAAGATAAGTTATTCTGAGGTCAAAGAGCTGAGCCGTATGGAAGTTCTTAATTCGGTTGCTGTCGGCGATTGGGTTTTGATTTCTGCGCAAAGAGGTCCCAAGGGTGTTTGGTTCTTAACGGACATAGAGTGTGAACCGACTTTGGGGCGCGATGCCAGCGACTGGCTGAACGATGTTGTAAAGAGTCTTTCTCGTTACAAGTAAATTCCAAGCCCATTGAACCAAATCGGTTCTCTGGGCTTTTTTTATATTTTCAGCACAATGCCGATAACCGCGGAAATCACAATATAAATAAAAACATTTTTGCGATAAAAACTCATACAAACCAATAAAAATGCCAACAGTCCTGCGGTTTTATAATCAAAAATTGCCGTTTTTGCCACATCCAACCCGGCAAACAAAATCAGCGCCATCACTGCCGGACGAATGCCTTTTAAAACATTTGCAACATAAGGACTGTTTTTCCACTTATCCAAGGCTTTTTGCACGAAATAAACCACGATAAGCGCCGGCAAAATCAGGCTTAACGTCGCCAATATCGCCCCACTGATACCAGCAGTCTTAAATCCGGCATAAGTTGCCATATTAACGCCTATCGGCCCCGGAGTGGATTGTGAAATCGCTATCATATCGGTCAATTCGGAAGTTGTGAACCAGTGATATTCGGAAGATAAATCAAACAAAAACGGAATGGTTACCAAACCTCCGCCAACCGCAAAAAGTCCGATTTTGAAAAATTCAATAAAGAGCAAAAAGTATATCATTTTTTGCTCCTTTTAAGATTAGGAACAAATGCTCCGCCGGCTGCCAAAATAACCACCGCCACTGCCGATAAATTGAAAAACCACAGCAGTCCTGATGCTATAAAAAACACCAGATAATCGCGCTTGTTTTTCACGCCTTTGCGCCACAAATCCGCAACTGTCATAATAATCAGCGCCACAACGCTGACGCGGATTCCGCCGAATGCCCATTGCAGATATTGATTGTCCATATATTGCCTCAGCAATGCCGCCACCAAAATTATGATTATAAGCGAGGGCGAAATAACCGCCAATGTTGTGCTGAGCATTCCTGAAATTCCGCGCAACTTATAGCCGATAAATGAAGCGGCATTAACGGCAATAATTCCCGGCGTGCATTGCCCGATGGAATAATAGTTCAAGAGTTCTTCTTCCGTTATCCATTTTTTCTTATCAACGACTTCTGTTTTCAAAATCGGCAGCATGGCATAACCGCCGCCGAAGGTAAAAAGTCCCATTTTGAAAAAAATCGCAAACAATTCACTAAGGGAAATTTTATTCATCTATAAAGCGCCCCTGTTTTTAAGCAAATCTTTAATAACTTCCGACGCCATCAAAAGTCCGACCACCGGCGGCACAAAAGAAACACTTCCGGCTGTCTGGCGCTTGTTGCTTTGTTCATCGGTTGCCAAAGGTTTAAGCGGAGTTTCCTTGGAATAAACAACTTTCAGATGACTTATTCCGCGCTTTTTGAGTTCTTTACGCATCACTTTTGCCAGCGGACAAACCGTTGTTTTTGAAATATCGGTGATTTCAAATTCCGCCGGATTAAGCTTGTTGCCGGCACCCATTGCCGAGATAATCGGCGTGCCGGCTCTATGTGCTTGTTCCGTCAAAGCAATTTTTGCGCTTACGGTATCAACAGCGTCAACAACATAATCATATTGCTTAAAATCAAACTGCCCTGCATTTTCGGGAAGATAAAAGCAATTATGCGTAATTATTTTAACTTCAGGGTTTATATCTATTGCCCGTTCTTTCATCACTTCAACCTTTGCTTTACCTAAAGTTGAATGCAAAGCGATAATCTGACGATTTAAGTTGGTAAGACTGACGACATCATTATCTGTAAAGTCCAGTTCTCCGATACCGGCTCGCACCAACGCTTCCGCCACATATCCGCCGACTCCGCCAACGCCGAAAATCGCCACGCGCGAATTTTTCAAAATATTCATAGCTTCTGTTCCGAGCAGAATTTCTTCACGATTAAACTGTGTTATCATATTTTTTCCTTTAAGCCTTAAAATAAAGCTTTAAACATAAAAGTAAAGCAATTTTTGAAGTATTTTTTAACCAAACCTTAAAAATTATGGTATAGACTGGCAACAATATTTGTGTCCGGAAAGGGTTTGAAATGTTTAAGAATAATTTGTTTACAAGAGCCGTAAGTTTAACAGTTATGGGAGCTTTTGCCGCAACTTTGGCGCCCAAAAAAGCACAAAGTCAGATGCTTGTTCCTATTTCGTTTTCGCAGATGTATTATCTGGCGCAAAACGGTCAGGTTGAAGCCTTACGCGGTTCAGTGCGTCGCGGTATGAACATTGATGTTATGAATCAAAACGGCGATACCGGTCTTTGCATTGCCGCCAGAAGAAGAGATACTTATACATATAACGCCTTTCGCGCTGCCGGTGCGAACCCGCGTCACCCTTGCACACAAACGATTTACGGATATGAGGATTTTGTTAACTCTGCCGGCACTGCTCCGATATCGGGTACATCTCGCGCCGCATATGGCATGATGGGCAAAGAAGAATATAAAGTTGCCCCTTGGGTTTGGTGGGCAGCAGGCGCCGCACTCGTCGGCGGTGGTATTGCTCTTGCCTTGGGCGGAGGTGGTGGCGGAGGGAAAGGCTCTTCCGGTCCGTCAAAAGAAAAAATTGACAGCGCCGGCAAGTTCTTGGCACAGAATGGTTCGGTAATGCGCACTGCCGGAAGCGGAGAAACAAAAACAAATTCTTCCGTTTTAACCATGAGCAATGATAAAGAATCCGTAAAAACGGTTAATTTCAATGAAGATGTTACAAACAACTCTAAAGACTTGAATGTCATCTTAAAAGCCACCAATGGCGGAACATATACCAACAACAAAAACACGGATTTAAATGCTTCAAGCGGAGTTGTGGCTATGTCGGCATATGACGGCAGTTCAGCCGCCAACAGCGGTGCCGTAAACGTTTCGGGTAATAATGCCGCAATCGGTATGCTTGCAGGCGATCATTCAAGCGCTTATAATAACGGAACAGAGGCAAACGGCATACACTTAACCTTTAAAGGTTATGAAAAAACTAACGCCATAATCGGTATGTATGGCGATGCCGGCTCAAGTATTGTCAATAATGGTTTAATTGACGGAACTGCCTCGCTTACCTCGGAAGAAAGCGGTACTGCTTCAGCAACAAAGGGTTCCATGGTCGGTATGGAGTTGATGATAATAAATGCCAACACCGATTCATCTTCCATTGTTTCAAAAGCTATAAATTCAGGTACTATAGACTTGGTTGCCGGTCAGCATTCAAGCATTACTCCGGTTGATAGTGTTGAGGTCAGCCTTATCGGCATGGGTTCTTATCTTGATAATGGTTTTTTAAACGGCAGTAAAAACATCAAGCGCGGTGAAAAAGCCGAAATAACCAATGAGAACACCATAAATCTTTCTTATTTTGGGAAATATGCTGCCGAATATGATTACATACAAAACGGAACCGGTGGTATTGTCGGCATAAAATCCGACGCCAACACCGTGGCCGTCAACAATGGTAAAATTAACATAAATATGTCAACAACGGATACCGGTTCTCAATCCGTTGCCGCCGGCATGCAATCAGTACACGGCGGTACTATTACCAATTCGGCAACCGGAGAAATCAATTTAACTTCAGGTGCAACAGACAGCCGTGTTACATACGGCATGGTTGCGGTTAAAGGTAACGGCACGGTATCAGGCTTGGGCAATATCTCTCCGGTTGTTACCAATAACGGAAAAATTACTCTTGCTATCAGCAATGCGTATGGTATGGCAGCTTATCAAGGCGGAACATTAAAGAATAATAACACTATTATATTAGGTGCCGAAGGCGATACTGATTATACCAATAATGTCGGCATGTATGGTATCGGTGAAATAAGAACAGATATGACCAATGTCGGCAATATTCATATTTATTCAAATAATTCCACCGGTATAAAAAATGATTATTCCGGCGCAACAACAATTACAAATACAGGTACTATAACAATTGAAAAAAGTGCCACAGGTTCACACCCGTTTGCCGGAAAATACAGTAACATAATCAATAACGGAACAGTAGATTACAAAACAACTCCTAATACTAATCCGAGTTCCGGTTCCGGTTCTGGCTCAGGTTCAGGTTCAGGTTCAAGCTCGGCATCAACATCCGAATTTCCTGATACTTTAGCTTTCAATATACAAGATGCTGTTGTAAATACAGATGGAAGCAATAGCCTAAATCAAGCTTCCGGCGGAACGTCTGCTTCAACCACCTACAAGGTAATCAATAACGGTATTGTTTCTCTTACAGGCTCATCTTACACGGCTGCAATTGCCAATAACAGTGCTTTGGGAGAAGTAAGAAACAACAACACGATTAACCTTAATGATCGCGGTGACGGTACAACCGTACAATCTGTCGGTATCTATGCCACATCTTCAACCGTTAACGGCTCTTCAACCGTGAACAACGGCACCATAAATATCAATACCAAAAAATCTGCCGGTATGATAAGTGCCTCAGCAGCAGATAGCGTTGCAATCATCAACACTGAAAACGGTAAAATCGTTGTCAATAATGAAGAAAGTGTCGGCATGTTCACTGCCAAAGACTCAACAGCGGATATCAAGAACTATGGTGTGATTGAAGTAAAGAAAAAGAACAGTTATGCCATAATTTCAAACGGTTCCGGAAAAATTTATAACTACAACACCATTTTGTTAAGCGATGATGAGGCTGTTGCCTTTTATATCGGCAAAGATTCAACATCTGTAATCGCCGAATACGGAACAGTTAAGGTTACGGAGGGCAAAAAAGACACAATCGGTATGCGCATTGATAAGGATATGACTTTAACCGAGCTTTTGGATGTCGGCGATGATATTCCTGAAGACTTTATCTATTACGAAATCGGCGGAAACGTAATAATGGACTTCAGCGGAGGCGCAACCACAACAGGAACATCTACTTTTGCCCACACCGTTAACGGCGGAACGCTTACGATTAACTCCGATTTTGCAACCGGCAAAGACGGACAAGTCCTTTTCAAAGGGCTTTCCGGCTCAACAACCGTAAACAATGCAAATTTAGGTATTCAACATAAAGATGCCATCGGTATTTCAATTACCGGTTCGTCTGCCAACGCCACCAATGCCAAAAATATCAGCGTCAGCGGTGAAAATGCAAACGGTATGTTTGCCTCAAACGGAGCTACCATTACAAACGGTTCCGGTAGCGGAAGTTCAACCGGTGTAATCGATGTTCAAAATTCTTCAGCCAGCGGTATGCATGCTGTCGGTTCGGCAAAAGCTGAAAACAAAGGCACAATTCTGGCTTCCACCGGTGCAACAGCGGGGCAAAACGGCTCTGTCGGTATTTTCGCCGAAAATGGCGCAATAGTTAATAATACCGGCACTATCAGTGCAAGCGGAGCAGGTACAACAGATAATCACGGCGCTATCGGTATTTATACCAACAGTGGTGCAACTGTAACAAACTCTGGAACAATCAATGCTTCCGGCTATAAAACAAGCGGTATTCATACAGATCAACTTCAAGCCGGAACTACAAACATCACAAATGCCGAAGGAGGGGTTATAAATTCTACTCAAACAGAGAGTGCCGGCATATATGCAAACAGCACATCATCCGGCAATAAAATTAACGTTACCAACAACGGTACAATGAACGCATCTGGCGCAAATAACGATGAACAAGACGGCTCGCAAGCCATTTATGCAACAGGTCTGGGAGCAAAGGCAGTCAATGGTGCAAATGGTGTTATAAATGTCGGCTCGGAAGGTTCCGATAAATACAGATCAGCAGGCATTGTCATAGAAGACGGAGCAAAAGCCGAAAACAGTGCCATTATCAATATTTATGACATAAACTCTTATGGTATAATATCTAACAGCAGTAATGGCATTTCCACCATTGCCGAAAATCTTGCGTCAGGTGAAATCAATGCCTCAGCAAATGGTGCTTACGGCATGATATCAAACAATAACCAAAGTTCATCAGTTCGTAATTTGGGTACCATTCGTGTAAGCGGAGAAAAAGCTCGCGGCCTTGGCGCCAAAGACGGAGGCACAGCGACAAACACTTCCGGAACAATTATTGTCTCCGGCTCCGATTCATTCGGTATTTATGCCCAAGGCAGCGGTTCGTCTGCAACAAATGCAAACAGTGCAAGCATAAAGTTGACCGGAAGCAACACTTTTGGTATGCGCTCATATAATGGTGGAAATGTTGTAAATGAAGGTACAATAGATATTGCTCCTGAGAGTTCGTCTTCAAGCAGTTCGGCAACCAATGTAATTGGTATATATGCCCATAATGGTGATACAACAACGCAGGCAACCGCAACCAATAAAGGAACAATCAACGTTGCCTTTTCTGCATCAAACGGTATGGTTGCCGATGAGGGAGCCACTGTTACAAACGGTGACGGAAACGGCGCCGGAGTCATAAATGTAAGCTCAACCGGCTCATCCGGTATGTATGCCCGAAATGGATCTAGTGCTATAAATAAAGGAACAATTAACGTTTTAGCAGGTGCAGCAGGTTCATCAGGCATGACGGCAGATGGTGCCGGCGCAACGGCAACCAATGCAAGCGGTGCAACCATAATTGTGAATGCTTCGGCTTCCTATGGTATGTACGCCGTAAACGGTGGTAGAATAACTAATAACGGAACTATTATCATAAATGATGCATCGTCTTATGGTATGTTTGCAAGCGGTAGTGGTTCAACAGCAACTAACACCAATAATAATGCAACACACATATATATGCCGACAGAAGAGTCCTTGTCAAATGGGTTAGTTGGTAAAAATGGCGCTACTGCAACCGGAAAAGCAGCTGAAGTAAAACCGTCATCATTAGCTTTATCAGCGCCAAAAACAACAATGATGATGGCTTCCAACTCCGGAAAAATCATCAACAGCGGTCTCATAACCACAAATTCGGCGCTTGATTTCAGTGCTTCAACCGATGACACAAGTTCCGTAAATATTGCAAACGGCGGAAGTTTTAAGGCTTTGTCTTTCAGCGGTAATGTTGTTGCCGATTCCGATATAACTCTCGGCGGATTTGAAAACGAATACACCAACAAAAATTCGTTCGTCGGCGAGGATATGGGCTTAAACATCACTTCGGGTTCATATTTGTTCAATGCTGACAAAGCGCTTAACGACAACGGCAATACCGATGTCATCATGAGCAAAAAAGACTTTGCGAGTGTGGTTGAAAACTCATCGTTGGCTGATTTCTTGGAAAATAACTATGCCGAGAAAAATAACGAAAATCTGTTTAATTCGCTTAAATCAGCCGAAAATTCCGCACAGTTCAACCAAAACCTTAATGATTTGTTCGGCAATAATCTGATGAGCAATTTAACCTTTGAAGATTTGAACACTTTGCGTGAGATGAATTTTGCCATGAATGACAACTTGACCGAGCAAAAGAAAGGCACATTTTCTTTGGCTGACGGTGTTGAAATCGTAAAGGGGCAAAAATTCGGCTCAAGCAGTCACTATGCCTTAAACGGATACAGTGACGGAAAAACGTCGGTTGCCGTCGGCTTGGCTGTTGCAGATGTCAGAGCAGACAACAAGAGCAAGAATTCCAACAAACTGGATAAAAACATCATGCTCAGCATGCCTGTTTCACACAAAACACATGGTTTTGAGCTTATCACCTCGCCTAAACTCGGCTATGCCCGCGGTTCATACGAGCGTGAAGGTTTGAACGGTGAAAACTATGACGGAACGGTTGAGCGCAAAACCTTTGCTTTGATGAACGAGGCTCGCTATCCGTTCAAGTTTAATGGTGTAAAAATCGTGCCGAATGCCGAATTTAATATGATTGGGTTCAATGTTAAGGGCCGTGAAGATACAAAACAATACAGCCTAAATATTGACTCGCAAAATCATTATTCGGTTGAATCCGGCGTCGGCTTTAATTTGGAAAAAGAATTTACGCCGAACAAAGATTCTGTGCTTAAAATCAGCGGAGGCATGTCTTTTTATAAAGAGTTTGCCGACCCTTATGATTTGAAAGTCGGCATGAATGAGATGAATGGTAATTATAAGCTCAAAGATGAAAAACACGGCGACAAACGCACTGTTCTTCGCTTCGGTGCCGGTTATAACATCAAAGAAAATCTTGATATTTCGGCGATACTTCGCACAAATATTGACCGCGAATATCGCACGGATACCGGCTTGAGCTTAAATTATCATTTTTAGGCAATTAGTGCTTGATTAAATAAATTTTAAGCATTAAAATCTATTTATAAGGAAAAATAACAAATTTTAGGAGATTAAAATATGAAAGAAGTTATTTATTATCGTTTCAAAAAAGGCTTTTGGGCTTGGACTTGGTTGATATTTGATATTGCGGCATTGGCTGTTTTGTTCAAGTGTCTGGTTTGTTATTCTGCCAGTCTTTATATATGGCAATTCACGGCTTTACTGGTTATCATATCCGCACATTTGGGCGTTTGGCTGTATAAGTTTTGCGCTGATAATGAAATGGCAGTGATAACAGATAAAGACATCACAATTGACCATAATGCCCCGCTTGCATGGAAAGATATTGCTTATGCGGAAGAAACAATGGTTAAGTGCTGCGGCAAAAACCGCAAGGTTCTTTCTCTGGTTGCTCATGACGGCATTGATTATAAATATAATTGGTTACAGAAACACAATCCGTTTCCGGCATTTTCAATTCCGCTTTATGGCATAATTTCCAAGGAAGATGAAGAAAAAATCACTAAAATCATTGATAAAAAAGTAGGTATTAAATCTGCCAAGGCTTCTAAAAAGCCGATTGTTAAGCAGGCAGCAAAATCTGCACCTAAGACAGCATCAAAGGCAAAGACTAAAGCTGAGCCGGCTAAAAAAACGGTTAAAAAAGCTCCGAAAAAATCTGCCCCTAAAGGCAAGGCTAAAAAATAGTTTTGATGCTTTTTTATAAAACTGACGCCCGCAAATCCGCGGGCGTTGTTTTTTGTTTAATATCTTAAAAACCTTGTATATTTCCCAAAATGCTTTTTGTAAATGCCATAAAACTGCCGAATTCTTCTTTGGTTAATTTTCGGTCGTGATTAAAATCCATCAGCTTAAAAATTTCACGATTCTGCGCTTCCAGATGTTTAAGGCGATATTCTTTAAGCTCTTCAGGCGATAAATTGCCGTCTTTATCAGCATCCATATCTTCAAAAATTCGCGCCAAATCGGCTTCGGAAACATTTTGTGCCGGTTGTTTTTTGAAAAAAGCCAAATACTCATCTTTGCTCACATTTCCGTCTTCATCAGCGTCAAAAACCTTATAGGTTAAATCTTCAGCCTGCCCCAAGCCATTTTGCTGAAACTTCAATAACTCATTTTCGCTTAAATAACCGTTTTTATTGCTGTCAAGTTCATTAAAGGCCTCATCATATTCGGCACTTGATACGCCGGAAAAACCTCCCTGCATTATGTCGCTCAAATCAAAATCCTGCGCGTTTGCAGATGAGCAAAGCACCACGGCAAAAAGCAAAACTATCAACTTGTTCATTTATCCTCCTATTCATAAACATAGCCGTTAACCGCTAATTTTTGCAAATAAACCAAAAAACACATTCCGGTATAAAGCCCGCCGGCAAACTGATTTTTGTGCGTCATATCGTGCGAAGTTCCGGTCAGCATCATATCCCAATCAGGAACTTTAACATTGACAAGCAGTCCTTTAATATAAACTATATCCCCTTTATGCAGAGTTTCAAGCCCCTTTTTAATGGTTCTGTTTGCCGGAATCATATGATTGTTATTAAAATACTTCCTGTCAATATCCGGACAAGACCAAAGCAAGCGATATTCATGCTTAAAGCACCGGTTAAACTTTTTGCTGTATGCGCCCTGCCCTTGCACAAGCGCCAAATCAATCGGCGAAAACAAATTATATATCCGCCGGTTTTCATCATATCCGTGATAAAACTTTTCCCAAAAAGTGTCATAGCGTTCCAAAACACCGATACGCGCCACCACTTCATACGATTTTTGCGGGAAAAATGTTATTTTTGTGCCTTTATATTTGCGCGAAAAAGATTTTTTTTGTTCCGCATTCAAATCACCGAAAACATCATGCTCCCACACATTCAACCGTTTTTCATACGGTTTACCGTACAAATGCTGATAAATCGGCCTTTTAATGTATTCGGGATACATGTATAAAAACAAAATTGCACCGGCAACGGCAAGCTTTATAATTTTTGCTATACAATCTCTCGTTCGCCGGCGCATTTTTATTATTCCTTATAACTTTTGCAAAGCTTTCTTTACTCGTGCCAGAGTTTCGGCTTTACCCAAAACCACCGCTAATTCGGTTGCTCCGCCCGGTGTTGTTTCCAACCCCGAAAGCGCAATTCTGAGCGGATATAAAACTTGTCCGTTTTTAAGCTCATTTGCGCCGGCAACTTCTTTTAAGGCTTCAAACAAAGCTTCATTACTCCAATTTGAGGCATTTTCCAAAACCGGCAGAACAAGTTCAAGCGATTTTTTTGCCATTTCAGGATTAGTTTTCATCTTTTTATTTTCAAAAAGCGCAACATCATATTCCGGAAGTTCTGCCAAAAATTCGGTTTGTGTTCTGATATCGTTCAAAACTTCAATACGCGGTTGCAAAACCGAGCTCAGCATTTTAAGATTATACCTTTTGCCTTCAAGCTTGTCATAATAAGGCATAGCCATCTCGTGAAACTTTTCGGCGCTCAAATTGCGGATATAACAGCCGTTCATCCAAGTTAGTTTTGTTGAATCAAAAATTGCCGGCGATTTATTAAGACGCTCGCAAGTAAAGACTTTCTCCAACTCTTCAAGCGAAAAAATTTCCTGCTCTGTCCCCGGATTCCAACCGAGAAGCGCAATATAATTGAGCACCGCTTCCGGCAGATATCCCTTTGCCACCAAATCTTGGAACGAGGCATCACCGTTGCGCTTGCTGAGCTTGTGCTGAGCATCTTTCATAACTTGCGGAACGTGAACATAAATCGGCGGTGTCCAACCGAAAGCTTCATAAATCAAATTATATTTCGGGGTTGAGGAAATATATTCATTACCGCGCACAACATGCGTAATCTGCATTAAGTGGTCATCAATCACATTGGCAAAATTATAGGTCGGAAAGCCGTCAGATTTAAGCAAAACGCCTTCGTCAAGCTCATCATAATCAATATCAATTTCGCCATATACCACATCATGAAAAACGGATGTTCCTTTTTTGTTAATGGTTTGACGCACAACATACGGCTCGCCTGCGGCAATACGCGCTTTTGCTTCTTCCAATGAAAGTTTTAAGCACGGGTCCTTGAGCTTTGTATGAGTTTCAGCGCCCTCGCCTTCTTCATCATCAGTTTCTTCTTTTTGCTTACAAAAACAATAGTGCGCACCGCCCAACTCCACCAATTTATGAGCATACTCGGCATAAATAGGTTTGCGTTCCGATTGCACATACGGTCCGAAATTTCCGCCGATATCCGGTCCTTCGTCCCAATTCATACCAACGCGTTTGAGCGTTTTATAGATAATATCGGTAGCGCCTTCAACATAGCGCTTTTGGTCGGTATCTTCAATACGCAAGATAAATTTTCCGCCTTGTGATTTGGCAATCAAATATTCATACAAAGCTGTGCGCAAATTGCCGATATGCATATAGCCGGTCGGGCTTGGCGCAAATCTGGTTCTTGTTTCCATTTTTTCCTCTTAAAAAACTTTCTTTAAAACTGACCTTAAGCATAAAACAAAAAAAGATTATTGCAAGACTTTTATTATAAAATATGCAGGAAAATAAGAAAAAAGACCAACAACATCAATAATTGCCATGCAACAATAGCTTTCAGTACTCAAACATCATTTTTCTTCTTTACAAAGCTATTTTTTTCTGCTAGCATAAAAATTGAGCATAAAAGGCTCGGAGGTAGACAAACCTCATTCGTATGAAAGCTAAAAATAGCAATATTTCCATCCTTTTCGGCTGGAAGGTAACAGAATAAGAATTGTCAAGTTCGAATATGTTACACTATATCATACGAAATAGTTTGTCTCTTCCGGCCTCCGTTTCGGAGGTTTTTGGTTTTTATGCGTGGTTTAATTTATAAAAAAGAAAGGAAAAAGAAAATGAAAAAAATATTTTTGCTAGTAATATCGACCATAGCAATATTTATGTTTTCTTTGAATAATTCTTTTGCTGCTTGCTTTTCTCCTTATGGATTGAATGAAAACGGAGTGTGTATCGATTGTCGCAGTATAAATCAAAGATTAAAAAATGGTATATGCTATACTTGTTCAACACCAACACTAAACCATGTAGCAGGATGTAATGTTGATGATGAGGGGCACACTACACTCGTATGCGCCGGTTACGCCGGCTGGAACGCGGATAAAAGCAAATGTATTGATTGCCGAGGCATAAATCAAAAAATTAAAAACGGGACATGCTATACTTGTCCGTCATCTCAGCATACGGCAGGATGTAATGTTGATGATGAGGGGCGCACTACACTCGTATGCGCTGATTACGCCGGCTGGAACGCAGATAAAAGCCAATGTATTGATTGCCGAGGACAAAACCAGATAAAAAAGGATGGCACATGTTATACATGCAGTAATTTAATTGCCGGATGCAATAGATGCAGTATATCCGGAGAAGGTTTTGCTTGCAACAATTGTACTGCCGGAAGTTTGACAAATGGTTTATGTATCGGCAATCAAGATCAGACATGCGAAAAAGGCAAATATCTGACCTTAGCCGGAACTTGTGCTGAAACATGTCCGATTGGTCAATATGGTGATAAAAAGAGCGGAAAATGCCGCACCGTTACGGCAAATTGCGAAGAAATGCGCGATGATATACATTGCCAGACTTGCAAAAGCGGATATTTGGAAAAAGACGGTGAATGTATTGCCGCCGCGACCGGTTGCGGTGACAATTATAAAAGGATTGAAAATTGGTGCAATCGCATTCGCTGGACACCTGCTGAAGCCGCCGAAGTTTTGTTTGATGATAACAGCAATGAAGTGACAATTACTTTCAGAAAGTAATTTAATAACATCGTCGTCGGGAACTTTCAACCCCCATTAAAATGGGGGTTTTCAGCAAAGCTTGTAATAAAACAAAAAAAGATTATTGTAAGACTTTTGTTGCAAAATATGCAGGAAAATAAGAAAAAAGTAAACAATAGCAATAATTGCCATGCAACAATAGCTTTCTGTAATCAAACATCATTTTTCTTCTTTACAAAGCAATTTTTTTCTGCTAGCATAAAAATTGAGCATAAAAGGCTCGGAGGTGTAGTAACCTCGTATGTATTAATCCTTTTGATGGGATAGTTTCGTTTTCAGTCATATGCGTATGACTGGAAGGTGATGAAATAAGAAGGGGTAACCTTTACGAATAAATCACACTATCTAATACATAATAGTTACTAACTTCCAGTCGCCTTTTTGGGGCGATTTTTCTTTTATGCTAAATGAAAATAATTTTTAAGGAAAGGAAATAAATATGAAAAAACTGTTTTTATTAACAAGCGTAGCGATAAATATAGCATTTATCGGTAATTTAAAAGCGGAAATGTGGGACTGTGGCGATGAAAAGAGTAGTGTTATTTGCACACTTCAAAACGATGGCACCTTGATTGTATCCGGAACAGGAAATATAAAAGATTATTACACGAACAATGATACAGGTTTAGAGGTTGAGCGTCCTTGGGAAGATAAAACAGATCAAATAAAAAAAATTATAATTAGTGAAGGAGTTACCAGAGTCGGAGCAGGAGCATTCAAAAATTTACAAAACTTAGAAAGTATTTATATCCCAGACAGCGTTGAATCTCTCGGTAATTGGGCTTTCCAATCTGCCGGAAAATTAAAGAGCATATCTATACCAAACGCAGTAATTGCAGCCTCAGTATTTGCTGGCTCAACAAATCTTGAATTTGCACAATTTAAGGATAATGCCATGGTCGGAAGTCATGTTTTTGATGGTACTAAAATTCCTTCTTGTTCTAATAAACATACGTCATGTGGTATTTGTAATGATTATGTTAAAAGCGGATTGGGGTGCGTGAAAGATTGCGGAGTTGGATATTTAGGAAAAGAGGGAAAATGTATAGATGCATCTTTAGGTTGCGGTGCCGGATATCGTCAGTTTGAAAATTTCTGTAACCATGTACATTGGACTCCGGCGGATGCGGCTAAGGTATTGCGTGATGATAATACGAATGAGGTAACTATTACATTCAAGAAATAATTTAATATCCATTGCTTGCGCATAAGGTGGAAAAAATCTTTGAAATTTAAGAAAAAGCGTGTTAATTTGAGCCATATTTTTGAGTTTGATTTCAAGGAGAATTAAAAAAATGTCCGCTAATGCGCGTTATAACGGTAAAGAAACATTTGAACAATGGCAAAAAGAGTGGGAAATTGAAGATCGTTACAATTTCCGCACCATTGAGCATAAATGGCAAAAAATTTGGGAAGATGAAAAGGTTTATAAGGTTGAAATAGACCACAATAAAGAAAAGTTTTATGCTCTTGTTGAGTTTCCTTATCCGTCCGGTGCCGGCTTGCATGTCGGACATCCGCGTTCATATACCGCGCTTGATGTTATCAGCCGTAAAAAACGTATGCAAGGGTTTAATGTTTTATATCCGATGGGCTTTGATGCCTTCGGTCTGCCGGCAGAAAATTATGCCATCAAAACCGGTGTGCATCCGGCTGTTTCCACAAAGGAAAATATTGCAAACTTCACTCGTCAGCTTAAATCAATTGGCTTTTCTTTTGATTGGGACAGATGCTTCAATACCTGCGATCCGGAATATTATAAATGGACCCAGTGGATGTTTATCCAATTTTTCAAGCACGGCTTGGCTTATAAGGACAAAATGGCAATCAACTGGTGTCCGTCCTGTAAGGTTGGTCTGGCAAACGAAGAAGTGGTTAACGGTCATTGCGAGCGTTGCGGTGCCGAAGTTGTCCGCAAAGACAAAGAACAATGGATGCTCGCCATCACCAAGTATGCCGACCGCTTGATTGATGACATTGAAAAGGTTGATTTTATTGACCGTGTTAAGTCCACTCAAATCAACTGGATCGGGCGTTCTGAAGGTGCGGAATTGGAATTTGAATTGACCGACAATTCCGGCAATAGCTTAGGCAAGAAAATGGTGGTTTATACCACTCGTCCGGATACAACTTTCGGTGTTACATATTGCGTTATGGCGCCTGAACATAAGTTTGTTTCCGAATTGATGAATAACTTTGAAAATGCCGATGCGGTGCAAAATTATGTTAATGAAACGGCGAAAAAGTCTGAACTTCAACGCACGGCTGATACCACCAAAACGGGTGTTGAATTAAAAGGCATAAAGGCCAAGAATCCTTATACCGGCGACTTGATTCCGGTATTTATCTCCGATTATGTTTTAACCGGCTACGGCACCGGTGCAATTATGGCGGTTCCGGCGCACGACCAGCGCGACTATGATTTTGCCAAACTCTTTAATTTGCCGATTATTCAAGTTTTGGAGGGCGGTGATATTTCTAAAGAGGCCTGGGAAGAAGACGGCTTGCATATCAACTCCGGCTTTATGAACGGCATGGATAAAAAAGAAGCTATGGATGCCGCCATCAAATATGCCGAGGACAAAGGTTTCGGTCATGCAAAGGTTAATTTCAAACTGCGTGACTGGGTATTTTCGCGCCAACGTTATTGGGGTGAGCCGATTCCGATGGTATATTGCGAACATTGTGGCTGGCAACCGATTCCGGAAGACCAGTTACCGCTGAAATTGCCGGAAGTTCCGGATTATCGCCCGAATGATAACGGCGAATCTCCTCTGGCAAATGCCAAAGAGTGGGTTAATACCACCTGCCCTAAGTGCGGAGGCCATGCACGCCGTGAAACCGACGTTATGCCAAACTGGGCGGGTTCTTCGTGGTATTTTTTGCGTTATTGCGACCCGCACAATGATAAGGAATTCGCCTCAAAAGAAGCGCTTGATTATTGGATGAACGTTGACTGGTACAACGGCGGAATGGAGCATACCACTCTTCACTTGTTGTATTCTCGTTTCTGGCACAAATTCTTGTATGATTGCGGTCTTGTTCCGCAACCTGAGCCGTATCAAAAGCGCACTTCGCATGGTATGATTCTGGCGTCAGACGGTGAAAAGATGAGTAAATCGCGCGGTAACGTTGTGAACCCTGATGATATTGTAAACAACTACGGCGCCGACACCTTCCGTTTATATGAGATGTTCATCGGACCGTTTGACCAAGTAGCAATGTGGTCGGAAGAAAGCTTGAACGGCGTTTATCGTTTTGTGGCAAAAGTTTATTCTTTGTTCAAAAAAGTTTATAAAATTGAGCCGAGCGAGGCTGACTTGCGCGCCATGCATAAGTGCATTTTGGAAGTTACCGAACGTATTGACCAGATGAAGTTCAACACTGCCGTTTCTTCGCTGATGGTATATGTTAATTATATGTCTGAACTTCAAAAAGTTCCGGCAGAGCTTTATGCAACGCTGTTGAAGCTCTTGTCGCCGTTCACTCCGCACTTGGCGGAAGAAATGTGGGCGCGCATGGGCTATAATTCATTCATCGTGGCAGAAAGTTGGCCGAAAGGCGATGCCAAATTGGCGGCAGATAATGTTGTGACCATCGGCGTTCAATTAAACGGCAAAATGCGCGGCACCATCACCATCGCCAAAGATGCCGACAACAAAACCGCCGAAGATGCAGCCTTAAAGCTGGAAAATGTGGCACGCCAGCTTGAGGGAAAAACCATAAAGAAAGTAATCGTTGTGCCGAATAGGATTGTGAACATTGTTGCATAAAAAGAATAACATAGCCGTATTGGCGCTGATTTGCCTTATATCTGCCTGCGGGTTTGAACCGCTTTATGTGGAAAAAACCGGCGGTAATGACTTGTGGTATTATAACAATAAATATGATACCGACATCGTGCGTGAAATGGCGCAAATCCGCATTCAGGGAGTTACCGACCGAATCGGTCAGCTTATCAAAAATGAATTGATGGACACTTTTAATCCGCACGGAACTCCGAAAAATGCCAAATATTTTTTGAAAATCGAGCCGGTTGCCAAAGAAACAACCGAGCAGGCTTTGCGTGATGATATTACCGCCACGCGTGAAAAGGTGAAATACACCGTCAGTTATGAGCTCTGGAGCGAAAAAGACGGTCATCTTGTTTCGGGCAAAAGCTGGGTATTCTTGAGTTATGACTTGCTTGATAATCCTTATTCCACAACCATGGATAAGAAAAAAGTTGAAAAAGACGGCGCAAAAATTATTGCCAACGACATTTCTTTGAGAATCGCCTCTTATTTCCACTCGGTTAAAACAAAACGCGGAAACCCTGATGAATATTAAACCGGCGCAATTGGCATCGTTTTGCCGTAATCCGAATACCGATATAAAATGCATAATTTTATTCGGCACAAATGAAGGACTGATAAACGAGTGGCAAAACAAGTGCGCGCTGGCGGTTTGTGAAGACATAAATGATGCCTTTCGTTATCAGTCGTTTGAAATGGGACAAATTTCGTCTGACGGCGGTGAAATATACGGCGAATATCACGCTCAATCGCTGATGGGCGGACGCCGTGTTGTTGTGATAAAGAACGCCGACAACAACATTTATCCGATTGTCAAGAGCATGTTGCCGGAAACAAAATCGGAAAATTTGCTGATTATTTCATCAACAAGCTTAAACACTCGCTCTTCTCTGATAAGTTGGGCAAAAGAGCGCGATGATATTTATGTTGTCGCCTGCTATGAGGAACGTGATGACAATTTGGCGCAAAGCGCCGCACAAATGCTGAGTGAGCGCGGTCTGCGTGCCTCTCCCGACACGGTGCAGTTTTTGGCGTCAAAACTTTCTCCCGATCACAAGTTGAATGTTGCAGAAATTGATAAATTGGCTTTGTATTTGGGCGATAACAAAAATGTTTCAATAGACGATGTTCGCGCGGTTGTGAGCGATATTGCCGGCGCCGATTATGATGATTTGTGCTATTTTGTGGCGAACGGCAACACCTTAAAAGCGTGCGCCATGTTTGAAAGATTCATCAAAGAAGGGGCAGAACCGGCAAGCATTATGCGCCAAATCAGCTATCACTTTTTGAAGCTGTTGAATATTTCAGCCCTTGTCACGCAAGGCAAAACAACCGAAGAAGCATTAAAAACTCTTCGTCCGCAACTGATGTTTTATCGCAAAGATGACTTTTTGCGTCAATTAAGAATATGGAACAAAGAGCGGATTTTGAGCGCACTTTTCATGCTTTATGATTGCGAGCGCGATTGCAAAACAACTTCCATACCGGCAGAAAATGTTGCCGAATATTGCATTTTGCGCATTTCGGGCGCCGTTAAAAAATTCCGTTAAAATTCATTTCCGTTTGACTTTTTAAATTTTTTCTGTTAGCATACCTCTAGAGCATAAAAGGCTCGGAGGTGTGCGTACCTCTTGTACATTTGTCCTTATAAATAGGGATAGTTTTATTTTCAGTCATATTTATATGGCTGGAAGGTGATGAAATAAGAAAGCTTTAGCTTTGCGAATAAATCACACTATCTGATGTACAATAGTTCGCAACTTCCAGTCGCCCTTTATGAGGCGATTTTCTTTTATGCTGAGTGGTATTTTTTTTAGAAAAGGAAGTAAAAGATGAGGAAGAATTTTAATAGTGTTCAAATGCTTAAATCAGGCGAAGAATGCAATAAATATTCCAAGAGGTTTTTGTATAAAAACCTCGTCGGCGGGACGGCGACAATCGGCAGTGAATGTGGCGAAGCGCTTGAAATAGAGGGCGTCATAACGAGGAGGACTTCAGTCCGACGTGGTTATCTCCCTGAGCAAGGTACTCATGCAAATAAAGAATACTTATTTGCAAGCGTCACTTGTTTTATGAAATTATCACGTCGCATTCAAAGAATGCTCCTCATAATGACGATTCCGGTGCTTGCCATTGTTTTAACCCTCATCACTATCACCGAATCACGGGCAGAATGTATGGCGACCGAAAAAAATTGGATTGATACCTGCCATGAATGGAATCCCGGAGTTCCCAATAATTGCGGCGAGGGTTGCACTTATAACTATAATAATGGCAAGTTGACCGTAACCGCGACCAAGCCTGATGCCGTTGTTTCAAAGGGAATGTTTTCACCTCGATATTACGAAAGCGGAAATTTCCCAACTGTTAGCGATGTTGAAATTGATGGAGAGTTTAGCTCAATAGGACAGCACGCTTTTTATATTTTCGGAGCAAATATACACGGTAAGGATGGGGTTCTAAAGGTTAATAAGACAGATTCTAATTCATTTGACCAAGCTATTGTGACCGGAACGGTTATTGTTAATGACGGACAAACCACATTAGGAGATGGTCCTTGGGCTAACCTTTCGACAGGGTTTAACGGAACACTCATACTTCCACCGAGCATAACTTCAATTGAAGGCTGGTTTCTTCGTAACTTAGCTTTAGGGGCAGATGCCAAGGTTTATTGCGGAGCCGAAAAATGCGAAGAATTGTTCAGTAATGTTGATTGTGATAAGGCTGGGAAAAAATTGGAAGAGCGCTATCCGTCTTGGATAAGCGATTGTAAAGACCATTTAAACGATCTTTTATCCGGAAAATTACTTGCCTATCCCGACGGTTGCACAAAAATGGGCGCCTCGGGTTGCACAAAATGCAAAAACGAAAATTTTAAGCTCAATGACGGTGAATGCGACCGCTTACGTTACACCCCTGCCGAAGCGGCTGAAGTTCTGACCGATGATAATAATAATTCAGTAACGATTACTTTCAAAAAATAAATCGCAAAAAAATACACCTCTGTTCTTATTTTAAGAAACAGAGGTGTATTTGAAATAGATTTTACCGACGGAAACTTCCCCGGATAACTTCAGCAATCATCAGTACAATGAATCCGATTGCGCTAAATATGGCAAGCATTCCGAGTATGTTACCTACTCGCTGAGGAATTTCCTGACCGCTGAAGTACTCATAGAAATCAAGCATTATAGCAATGACACCTATTGAAATCCAACAGATGCCCAAGATAACTGCCCATGTGAAAACAACACTTTTATTACCAATTGTTAACACACTGATAAAATTGATACCCATCAAGATAAGCAGCCAGCCCATAGAAGCTTCTACCAGCAAACGCTCTGCCCCATGCAAATGGCAAAAATTAGCCTGTGCACACAGAGCAAATAATGCCGTCACCGTTCCCATAGCAACAACCCTATAGAGGGCCTGTTCTACAGGAGTTCGCTCGTCGCGAACAGCCGAGTACTGCTTGAAATCATACACTAGCAATCCAGCTATACCAACAAGCATCAGAGCATCCCAGAATGGACCGGTTGAAAGGTAAATTCCACCGCCAAGCAACAGAAGAGGAACGACCACCATCAGAATGATAATCATCCTCAGGAAGAATCTTGTAATCTTTTTCATATTTTATGTTTTTTAGTATTAATAATTAAAAGAATAATCGCTTTGATACTGTCAGTATTAAAATAATTTAACGAATTTGTCAAGAGTTTTTTAAATTTTTTAAATAGTGGAATACTTAACGCCAGTTTTCAAAAAATAATTCCTTTTCAAAAGCAAAAGACTCCGCCGAGCAAACGGCGGAGTCTAAAGTAGTTTGAAAATATCTTAGTTTTCAATATCTTCGGTCAACGGTTCGTTGATTTCCGGAGCAATATTTTCGGAATCATCAATTTCCTCATTGCTCTCATCATTCAACTCATCATCGGAATCCGCATCGGCATCAAGTTTTGTTACCGAAACAACGTTTTCATTTTCCGCCGTACGGAACAAAATCACACCTTGCGTCTTACGACCGGCTATTCTGATATCATCAACCGGCATACGGATAAGCTTTCCGCCATCAGTTACCATCATCACTTCGTTATCTTCCTCAATCGGGAACGAGCTGATAACTTCCTTATTGCGCGGAGACATTTCCATATTGGCAATACCGATACCGCCACGGCCGGTGACACGATATTCATAAGAAGACGAGCGCTTGCCGTATCCGGTTACCGTAACGGTTAAGATAAACTCTTCGTTCTCAGCCATCTTAGCGTATTCTTCCGTCGAGAGCAAATTCAACAAGCCGGTTTGATCAGCGCTGATGCAGGCATTTCCGCCGTTTTCTGCTTCCATGCGTTTAATTGCCGAAGACACGCGCAAATATTCGTCACGTTGTTCGGCAGTTGCATCGCTGTGCTTTAAGATAGACATTGAAATAACTTCATCATCACCGCCAAGCTTTATTCCGCGCACACCGGTTGAATTACGTCCGACAAACACGCGCAAATCAGCCACAGGGAAACGAATGCACTTTCCGCTCTTGGCGGCAAGCATAATATCGTTGCTTTCATCACAAAGCGCAACGTTAATCAATTTATCGCCTTCATCAAGTTTCATCGCAATTTTGCCGTTTGATTGAACGTTCACAAAGTCCATCAGGCTGTTGCGACGGATGTTACCGCTCTTTGTGGCGAATGCAATAGACATATTCTCGCACTCTGCCTCATTTTCCGGCAATTTCATAATAGCGGTAATATTTTCACCCTCGGTCAACGGCAACAAGTTGATGAACGGCTTGCCTTTTGAGGTTGGCGAACCGAGAGGAAGTTTATAAACCTTCATCTTATATACAATACCGCGACTTGAGAAGAACAAAACCGGCGTATGTGTGCTGGCAACAAACAAGCGGGTAACAAAATCTTCTTCCTTAGTGGTCATGCCGGACTTACCCTTGCCACCGCGTTTTTGCGCCTTATAAGCATTCAGCGGAACGCGCTTAATATAGCCGGCTTCGGTAACCGTAACCACCATTTCTTCACGCTGAATTAAGGATTCAATATCCTGATTATATTCAATATCCTCAATTGCAGTCAGGCGCGGAGTGGCGTATTCGTCTTTAACGGCAACAAGCTCATCGCGCATAATGCCATAAAGTTTTTCACGGCTGGCTAGAATTGATAAAAATTCTTTGATAGATTCGCCAAGTCCTACCAATTCATCATGAATTTTATCTCTTTCCAAGCCGGTCAAGCGTTGGAGTTTCAAATCCAAAATTGCTTTTGCTTGGTCTTCGGAAAGCATATAAATTCCGTTTTCAACCTTATGATCAGGCTCATCAATCAAGTTCACCCAATCTTCAACCGTGCCGGCTTTCCATTGGGTTGACATCAAGCGATCTTTAGCTTCCTGAGGTGTCGGGGCGGTTTTAATCAGTTCAATAACCGGATCCAAGTTTTCAACGGCAATTGCAAGACCAACCAAAACATGCGCTCTGTCACGAGCCTTGTTGAGGCGGAAAATCGTGCGACGGCGAATTACTTCCTCACGGAACTCAATGAAGGTTGAGATAATGTCTTTCAAGTTCATCATCATCGGACGCCCGCCGTTGATGGCAAGCATATTCATACCAAAACTTGTTTGCAATGCGGTATATTTATAGAGCTGGTTTAAGACAACATCGGCTTGGAAATCGCGCTTAATTTCAATTACGATTCTAACACCCTGACGGTCTGATTCATCGCGGATATCCGAAATTCCCTCAACGCGCTTATCTTTAACGAGCTCGGCGATATGAGAAACCAGAGCCGCTTTATTAACCTGATACGGAACTTCATGCACAATGATTGCTTCTTTGTCTTTTCTGATTTCTTCAATTGAGCATTTTGCCCTCATCATAACTGAGCCGCGACCGGTCAAATATGCCTGACGCGCACCGCCATAACCCAAAATCAAACCTCCGGTCGGGAAATCAGGTCCCGGAACGATTTTAATCAAATCTTCAATAGAAATTTCAGGATTATCAATATAAGCGCAACATGCGTCAATAACCTCGCCCAAATTATGCGGAGGAATGTTTGTGGCCATACCTACGGCAATACCGTTACCGCCGTTAACGAGCAAATTCGGAAAACGTGCCGGCAAAACAGTCGGTTCTTGAAGCGATTCATCATAGTTCGGCATAAAATCAACCGTATCTTCATCCAAATTGTCAGTCAAATAGGTTGAAACTTTTGCCAAACGTGCTTCGGTATAACGCATAGCGGCGGCACCGTCACCGTCCATTGAGCCGAAGTTTCCTTGTCCGTCAATCAACGTTAAGCGCATTGAAAAAGGCTGAGCCATACGCACCATTGCCTCATAAATCGAGCTGTCGCCGTGCGGGTGATATTTACCCATAACATCGCCGACAATACGCGCCGATTTACGATATGGTTTCGTGCTGTCATAGCCGTTTTCATACATACCGTAAATAATACGGCGATGAACAGGCTTCATACCGTCACGAGCATCAGGCAACGCACGCGAAACAATCACGCTCATGGCATAATCCAAATACGAACGACGCATTTCTTCCGAAATCATGGTCGGAGAAATATTATCAGTTTTTTGAACGCCGTTTTCTTCTATTTCTTCTGTCACAATCACACCTCTATATATAGATTTTTTAAAACTGGTTTAATATAGCAAGCGGTGCATAAAATCAAAAGTTTTTTTTGCCATTTATCCACCTTTGAAAAGCAAAAACCGCCACAATTTTCTGTGACGGCTTAAAATAAAAAGCTTATTTGTAAAACTATCTTGGTCCGATAAAATTATCTTTGGTCATTTCTGCAGTAAAGGCTGATTTAACCGCAGCAATATCAAACGCTGCTTTGTTGCTGAAATATGCCTTCTTTTCTTCCGGAGACATAGATTTTATATCAACACCTGATCGAGCTGTCTTGACGGCATCTGCAACAAGATGACAATATTTTCCAACTTGACCAACTTCAAAATCCGGATGTTTAAGCTTACATACTTTCAACACGTCAGACAACATTTGTTCATTTTCAAACTTACTACCCATGATGCTTTCCACTGTCTTATAGGCTTTTTCGGCATTGCTCAAATCAAATTCCAATAAACCTTTTTCACTTTGTACCAGTGCCGTAGCTAAATCTTTTCCGCCTAAATTGAAGGTAACACTGCATTTTTTAACTTCTTCTGCACGTTTATCTTCCGGTGCCGCAACAGCCATTCCTGCTAATATAATTGCTGATTTAATGTCAACAGAAGCATTATCAGCACGTTCCATTGTTTCTAAAAATTGTTGACTTGTAACATACTTAATAGCTGGAGAAACTTTTCCCCAGACATCTGCCTCTTGACCGGCTTTAAAGAACATTGCACTGTTTTTCTGCTCTAATGCTTGTTTAATATACATTCCCACACTGCCTGATGTCAAATGGTCAGTTTTACCATCAGCCACCCATTGCTTAATTTCGGCAAATTCTTCTGTTGTCGGGTATTTTCCTTCTTGCGCATGCATACGCAAAGCTTTCATTACATTGCCTTTATTCCAAGTTTTACCGGAAACACGATCCCCTGATGACGATTTAATTTTTTCTTCAAACTCTTTGTCATTAAACCCTGACGGAATAGACATTGACGGGACAGAATCACCTTCAAATAATAAATCACCTTTAACCTTACCTGTTGGAGAAATTGAGCGAACAATATAAGCCGGTGTCGGCTCGTTTGAATACATCAAATTTGCATACATTAAACCTTTTTCAAAACCTTCTTTTTTAAAGAAGATATTAAAAGAACCATCACCACCGCCTAAAGCCACAGCCTCAGGTTTTTGCAAAGCATATTCCACAGCATCACGTATATCATCAAAACCACGCTGAGCAACGGTTTGAATACGCGTACCTTTAACATCTAAATGGTCGAACAACTCTTCGGTAACAATAACCGGAGCCGGTTTTCCGCCTGTTTTATCAGCAATTTCTTCTGGAATATATCCATAAGCTGTTTTGCCGGAAGTTGTCTTAACAACAGTATCAAGCGGATGCTCTGCATCAAAGTTATCAGCAACAACCAATAACCTGTCACCAGCCACTTTATGACGGACTTTTGCTAAAATATCTTCATTACTCATTTCTTTTCTCCTAATTATAAATTATTCACCTATACCTTTTCCGCCTCTAGTATTACCATTACCTTTCGGCTGAGGTACTTTTATCTCATATGGCTCGATATTTGCTTGATATGTAGCAGCCGTTAGTGGTGATTTTTTCCCCATATTCTTAAAAAGATTAATACGCATATTTGCTGCAGAAGCTACCGTTGTGAATTGTTGCTTCTTTTCTGCACTTAGTTCAGGATTTTGAGCTGCTTGTTGCAAATCTTTAACAATCTTGCCGACTTCTTCCGGTGTAGCCAAGAAAATATGTTTATCCCAATACTCTTTATTCTTCTCGTTCTGAGCAATTTGCTCCGGCGTTGCATTTTCCGGTAATTCGCGAGGAAATGCTTCGCTCATAGCCCCGAAAAATGCTGTATAATTACCAAACTGTTTTTCATCATATGGTCCGTAAATTGCATGAACCACATTGGTTTTAGGCATGTCTTCTTTCGAAATCAATGCAATTTGAACTTCTTTTTCATATGGTGTTCCAGCATCACGAATAACCGAGAATATTTTACCTTGTTCAACGCAATCCTTCGGTGCAATAGGATTGGTGGACATATGCTGATCAAATTCCATCGCTAAATAAATTTTATTTGGCTCTTCTTGTGTGCGCATGATTTCTTGGGCATGTGCGTCAAGTTCTGTCATAGCAGCTACCATTTTTTCTTCCGGTGCTAATGGTAATGGTTTTGAGCCTATTGTTAAAGATTCCTTATTGAAATGCCGCTCCATAAAGTGTGGATTGTCCATCGCTCCGACGAATTCAATTGTTGATGATTTCTGAACTTGTTGCTCGTTAGAAGCATCAGTCATCACCGACACACTATTTTCTATAATTGCATTGTCTTTGGCGTCTGTTTCAGCAACATTTTCTTTTTTATGAATTTCAAGATTTCCTTCCCGTGCATCTTTTATTATTTGCATGATTTCTTGGGTTTCTTTATATCCATAGTAATATTCATCGTCATAACGCTCTTCAATTTCTGCAATTGCATTATCAATACTAGTACCTCCACTATATCCTTGTGACTCAAACCAAATATCAGCACCACCTACAACCAAGGCTCTAACAGCATCTACATCTAAATCTTCTATACGTGAACAAAGCAACGATTGTGTAGATGATAATTCCCCATCGTAATCATAGGTTTCAAATTCTGTTTTAGCACCATGATCTATCAAATAATTTACCATATCTTGATTAATAGGTACAGCATCTAAAGCTATTAATAATGTATTTTCAAAATCTTCTTTTTTATCCCATGCATTTGAAATTTGAGCTCCTTCTTTAATCAAAGATTTGACCTCTTCCAAATTATCAGATTTAACAGCATTTTCTAATTTAGCATTCAAACCTCCATTTTCTTGTCTCCTTTCTTCTCTAGCTAACTTTTCTCGTGACTCCTTTTCTTTCATTTCAATTTCTAATCGCTCAATTTCTTTTTCATGTGCAATTCTTTGTTCAATCTCATCTATTAATGATTTTTTATCATCTTCTATTCTTTGATTATATGCTTCACGTTCTTCTTCAGAAACTTTTACGCCTTTAATCATCGTTAATGAAATATCACTATCTGTTAATTTTTGTTTACCATAAGGTGTATCAATAAGAAAACTATTTGCCGGAATACGAGAGCCTTTGGCTGGTCTTTGTGGGTTAATCCAAGATGTAGGTTTTACTTCGACATCTGAACGCTCGCTTAAAACTCTTAAATATTTTGTCTCATCTAGTAATTCCTCTTGTCTTTCTTGTGCCGCACGTCTTTCAGCTTCAGCTTTTTGTGCTTCTCTTTCAGATTTTGTTGTAATACCATATTCTTTTTCTAAAAAATCAAGAATAGCAGATTGCTGTGCTGCACGTTTATCACTTCCTTTTCCAGAATATTGTTTACCTTTATATTTCAATATTACTGAAATTATTGAAGATCCACCAACAGGAGTAACTTTTTGTTCCCAATCACTTTTTTGGATACCAAATTTTGTTTGGAATTTTCCAACAATCTCACCTTGAGGTAATTTGCTTAAAGCCACAAGACTATCACGTCTTCCGCTGTTTTGATTATTACCTGTATTGCCCTTATTTTGACCTTTAGGTTGAACAGTAATCGTCAAATTATGTGATTTTTGATAATTTTCAATAGCTCTGAATACCTTCCATTTATCCTTCCCGCCGTTGACCGCATCACATGCCGCTAATGCTGTATGCATTACTGATTTAAAATCACGTGATTGTCCTTGTTTTTTTGTTCCTTCAAACCAATCTGCAACTTTAGCATCTTGAGAAGAATTTCTTTTTGCCGTTGCAATAAATTGCATTCCATCGCTAACAGAACCCATTGGCTCAAAATATAAGAAACCATTAGGAATTACTTCGATTTTCAAGGTATTATCACTCATTTTCGTATCCTTTACTATCAATTTATTTTGTCATTTGTCTAATTGTAACAAAACGAACGTTTATTTCCACCAATGAAAAAATGAAAAATTTCAGAACGAGTCAGGTTAGAATGATATGCCTAAAAAGCAATAATTATAAGGCTTAAAATCCTTTTTGACGAAAAATTAAAAAAATGAAAAAAAGTGTTGACAACAAACGTTGGTTTAAATTGACCAGCTGTTTTACGCTTAACTTTTTGATTTTATTTACTTTTATAAAAAAATACTCTTATTTTATGCCGGTTTTATTAAATGTTTCGCTATTTGAACTTTCACCGCATAAAAGCGAAAAAAGCACCTTTGAAAGGTGCTTTAATCAAAAAATTTGGTGCGCTAGGCCAGACTTGAACTGGCACGCCCTTGCGGGCAACAGATTTTAAGTCTGCAGCGTCTACCGATTCCGCCACAAGCGCATCATGCAAGATTGTTTTATACCCCAAAAAAATAAAAATGCAATATAAATCTTGTATTTTTTTTCAAAATGTGTTTAATTAATTGTCGCAAAACTTGATTTTGCTTGGTTTAACATTGTTAAGAATATGGCAGAAACAGCGTTTCGGTATTCTTAAAGGGAGTTAAAATGAAATCGGTTGACACATCCGTAAAAACTCTTCTTTTCCCCAACATAAATGAAGACGGCTGGAAATTTATCAGCATTTCGGCGATTCTTTCGCTTGTTTTCTTAATACTGTGGCTTCCGCTCGGATGTGTGGCAATAGGCATAAGCGTTTGGATTTTTTATTCTTTTCGTGACCCTGACCGCATAACCCCTGATATCAACGATATCATCGTGGCTCCGGCAGACGGAAAAGTTGTGGCGCTCACAAAAGAAAAAGGTCCTGATGTTTTGGGCTTGAGCAACAAAACTTTTAACAAGATCAGTATTTATTCAAACATTTTTGATGTGAACATTGCTCGAATTCCCACAAAATCGCGCGTTGTCAATGTTTATCACGATGATGAAGTAAAATTTTCGCATTCGCTTGATAAAAACAATATTGGCAATGAACGAATGCTGATTGCTCTTAAATCTTCAGGCAACCGTGATGTTGCAGTTGTGCAAACCGCAACATTTTTCGCCCCGCGCATTAAAAGCAACCTTAAAAAAGGCGATGAATTTTTAACGGGGCAACGCCTCGGAATTATCCGTTTCGGCGGATATACCGACTTATATTTGCCGGAAAAAACATCTCCGCTTGTTTGTTTGGGGCAGACGCTTATCGGCGGAGAAACCATTGTTGCCGATTTTAATTCAGATGCTCCCAGCATAAACGGAGAAATAAGATAATGAACAGAAGAATATATACTTCAGCCGGCGCCAAGGCCGCGCGCCGTGTAATAAAACAAAAAGCAATCGGAAAGTTGAGCGAAGTTCCTTTTCGCAAAATGGCTCCGAATATCGTAACTTTAATGGCTTTGTGTGCCGGAATTTCTACCATAAAATATGCTATTCTAGGCAAATGGACTTTTGCCATCGGTTGCATATTTTTGGCCGGAATTTTTGATGGACTTGACGGACGAGTCGCCCGAAAATTAAAGGCTTCATCAAAATTCGGAGCAGAGCTTGATTCTCTTTCCGATTTTGTGAGTTTCGGAGTTGCTCCGGCAATTTTAATGTATGAATGGAGCTTAAACGCTCTTCCGCATTGGGGCTGGATTTTCACCCTGATGTTTTCGGCCGGCATGGCAATGCGTTTGGCGCGCTTCAACACAATGCTTGAAGATGTAAATGTGCCGGAATATTGGTCGCATTATTTTGTAGGCGTACCTGCTCCGATGGCTGCGGCGATTGCCGTTATGCCGTTGTTGATTTCGTTTGATAATCCGGAGTTGGAATTTATTTTGCGCAACAAGTTTTTTTGCAGTGCTTTAATGTTGTTGGTGGCCTTTTTAATGGTTAGCCGAATTCCGACGTTATCTTTGAAAAAGACCAAAGTTAAGGCAGATTTGTTTTTGCCTTTGATGATTTTGTTTGCCCTGCTGATAAGTTGTTTGTTGACACAGCCGTGGCTGACACTCGGATTGGTTACACTTGTTTATATTTTAACCATTCCGTTCACGGTTTGGCGCTTTATGAAAGACAAAAAAGCCTATGAGGCGGAATAATTAAGCCCTCAAGGAAGAATAATTTTAAGGGGAGGAACTTTCCTCCCTTTTGCTTATTTTTTAAACGTAATTGTCACCTCGTTTGTATTATCATCGCGCAAAACTTGAGCCGCTTCGGCAGGAGTATAACGAATGCGGTCACAATAACCGTCATTAATTTTAAAATTGTCAGGGCATTTATTTACACACCCTTTCCCTAACAACGCATATTTATCACCACAGTTAATACAGGTTCCGCCATTTCCACAGTTTTGAATTTTAGTATTATGAAATGCAGAAGAACCTATAGAGACATTATTACCCATTTCTATATATTTAAGCGAAACTGCATTTTCAAATGCTAAAGAATCAATTATTCTGACACTTGGAGCATACACATTTTCAAGACTCTTATTCCAATCAAAACCACCAGTTTCAATTATTTCCACCTTAGGCATATATGCTTCCTTCAATAAATAAGCATCACGAAATGCTTGTTCCCCCACAACTTCAACTCCGGACATGGAAACACTCACAAGCGCTGCTGCTCCGGTAAAAGATCCTTTGCCAATTTTTGTTACACCATCTTTTACTATTATACTTTTGATTCTATTCATTGCCGCTCTACTACCTCCCCATGGCGCGCCTGAGGATGGTCCATTTCCTACCCCATCGTAAGTATCATACTCATAATCCGCCATTTTACCACTGCCGGAAACAGTAAAAGTTCCATCCTCATCAAGTGTACATTGGACATTATTTCCTTGGTCTCCGCAGTCCCAGGTTTCAGCTATTGATTTACTGATTGTGGTAAAACACATTACTGCCGCACTTGTTAATAAAACAATTTTATTCATCTTAATTTTCCTTTTTTCAAAAAATTATGCCAATTAAGCATAAAAGAAAAATCGCCAAAAAAGGCGACTGGAAGCAAGAAACTATTGTAGATAAGATAGTGTAGTTTATTCGCAAACCAGAAGGTCTCTTATTTCACTACCTTCCAGCCATACGAATATGACTGAAAACAAAACTATCCTTTTATGCAAGGACTATATCTACAAGAGGCTTCTTGACCTCCGAGCCTTTTATGCTCTATAAAAGATGTTAGCAAAAAATTTTTGCTTTGTAAAGTAAAAATTGGAAAATTAAATAAGGTAATCACAGCTTCGGGAAGCCGTCTGTTTGACGCAAGCCTTCGGTCACCGCCATCGCCGCCGAAATTGCCATATTCACCGAGCGCGCGTTTTTATTCATCGGAATCAATAGTCTGGCATCAACCATATCATGCACGCTTTGCGGAACTCCGGCACTTTCTCTGCCCATTAAAATTATATCGTTTTTCAAAAACTCAAAATCTATAAATGAAGTCTTGCCCTTGGTCGTCATCAAGACCAAACGCCCGTATTCTTGCCGATGAGCATCGCGATATGCCAAAAAATCAGCCCACGAATCATGACGGCGATATTTTGCAAAATCCAAATAATCCATGCCGGCGCGACGCATATTTTTTTCATTAAACATAAACCCGCACGGTTCAATAATATCAATTTCCAAATCCAAACAGGCACCAAGCCGAAGCAAAGTGCCTGTGTTTTGGGCAATATCAGGTTGATATAAAGCAAGACGCATTTTATTTCTTTTCGCCTTTTTCAGCCTCTGCCGCTTCTTTTGCTTTTTTATCCTGATACATAGCGGCAAAATCAATCGGATTAAGCATCAACGGAGGCAAGCCGGCATTTGCCAAACTTGTGGCAACAATGCTGCGTACAAACGGGAACATCAAGCGCGGTAATTCAATCATCAAAATCGGCTCTTTATGTTCTTCCGGAATGTTCAAAGTCAAATTAGAACAATAAGTCAACTCAAGAATAAACAGCTTTTTGCCGTTGACATCAGCGTCCATTTTTGTTTCGAGCGAAACAACATACGAGCCGTCTTCCTGAACATCGCTTTTCATACCCATATCAACATGAATTTCCGGCTGATTATTGTTAACTTCCTTAAAAATTGCCGGTGCAAAAGGAATTTCGAGCGACATATCTTTGATGTATTGATTGCGAATCATAATCGCAGGTTGTGCTTGATTATTTGCTTCATTAGCCATTTTAAATCTCCTTAAATTTTTTTAATTTTCGCTCAACATAATACAAAAAATCACAATCGTCAAATATTTATGTTGATAAAATTTTTATTTGTTATATATTTATGGGAGTTCATAATTAAAATCGGAGTGATAAAGTTGTCTGCATTAGAGTTTATAATTCTTCTTATTCTTGCGCTGGGCGTGCTTTTCAGGCTTTACAGAGTGTTCGGCACTGATAACAAAGAAAGCGGTATCAAAATTATTCTTAAACCTGTTGATAAAACTGAGGAAAAGCAAATTTTGCAAAATATTTCGCAGATTATTGACCCAAAAGACAATAATTTGAGCATTTTATCAACAGATTCTTTGAAAGAACAAGAAAATCAGGAGCAGGAAAAATTAAATAAAGAAATCTTCTTAAACGGCGCAAAAAAAGTTTTTGAACTTATTTTATCGGCCTTCAATCAGGGAGATTTAACGCCCGTTCGCGAGCTGATGAGTAAAAAAGTTTTTGATGCCTTTAATCAGGTTATTGAAAATCGCCGTGCTGATAACATAACTTCCGAAGTTGATTTCATCTGCTTTGATAAAAGCGAAATTAAGGATGTTAAAAACCTTAAAAACACCATAAAAGTTGTGGTTGAGTTCGTCAGTGAACAGGTCAGCATTTTGAAAAATAAAGACGGCGAAGTTATTGAAGGCGATGAAAACTTCGTGCAAAAAATTACGGATATGTGGACTTTTGAAAGACCGAAAAATGCAAAAAACAATATTTGGACTTTGGTTTCAACCAAAAAAAGCGCTTAAAACCCTTTCGGCACTGGCTCTTATTTGCTTTATTTTTGCCTGCTCGCATGAAGATGAAAAATCTCATATCTCGGCTCCGCTCAAGTTGAGCAAAACTTCGTTTTCCGTTCTTGAGGGCTGGAATAATGATGATTTTTCCAAAGCAATACCGGTTTTTGCAAAAAATTGCGCCAAAATTATGCTGAATAAAAAAGCCTATTTGGCTGATTCAGCCGTCAAAATAAAAACGGCGGACTATCAAAACGTGTGCAAAAGTTTTTCGGCGCAAAACATAAATTCTTCCGCCAAAATGAAAAAGTTTTTAGAAGACAAATTCACGCCTTATATTGTTTCCGCCGGCAATAACCCGATAGGCAAATTCACCTCATATTATGAGGCAACCGTGCATGCCTCTTTGGAAAAAAGCGACCGCTACAAATATCCGATATACGGCAAGCCTAAGGATTTGGTTGAAATAAATTTGCGTGATTTCGGCGCCGATTTACCGAATACTCGTTTGGTCGGACATGTGAAAAACGGCAAATTTGTGCCGTATTACAAGCGTGCGGATATTGAAAATAACGGGGTTAATGCACCGGTTTTGATGTGGGCTGATGACTTGGTGGATATTCACTTTATGCAGATTCAAGGCTCGGCAATCGCCAAAATGGATGACGGCTCGGAATTAAGAATCGGTTATGCCGACAACAACGGGCACAAGTTTAAGGGAATCGGCTCCATTATGCTGGAAAAGAAGCTTTTGAAAGCCGGTGAAGTTTCAATGGAAAACATCAGAAAATGGCTGAGGACGCACCCCGAAGAAGCCAAAAAGCTGATGCAGGAAAACGAGCGCTTTATTTTTCAACGTTTGTCCGATGCTGACGGTCCGATGGGGGCATTCGGCGTTTCTTTAACTGCCGGCAGAAGCATGGCTGTTGACAATTCTCTCATTCCTTTAGGCGCGGTTTTGTGGCTTGATACGGTCAGCCCTGACAAAGAGCCGTTGCAAAAACTGATGTTCGCTCAAGACATCGGTGCGGCAATCAAAGGCGCGGTGCGCGGTGATTATTTTTGGGGACACGGCGATGACGCTCTTCACTTTGCCGGAAGGATGAATTCCGCCGGAAAATATTATCTGTTATTGCCTAAAAATTCAGCCCCGAAAGTTGACTGATGACAAACGACGAAGACACAAAATTCTGGCTTGAAACATTGGAAAATGTTACGCCGATAAAGCGTCCGGAAGTTTTGCCGGAAAGCGTTGCCGTTAAGCATAAAAGAAGCGAATCGACCGAGCCGAAAAAAGAATATTTAAGCAAACAGGATTTTTCGCTTAATTCCAAGTTTTTGGATGACCACGAGTTCGGCGGAATAGACAATTCTACTTTGACGAAATTTAAACGCGAGGAATTTCGCCCCGAGGCAATTTTGGATTTGCACGGCATGACGGAAAATCAGGCTTTTGAAGCGGTGGAAAATTTTGTGGCAAAAAGTTATAACCGCGGGCTTCGCTGTATTATAATCGTTACCGGAAAAGGCTTGCCGCATAACGATGATGACGATATTTTTGCCGTTAAAGGAATTTTGAAAAAAAGTGTTCCGCAATGGCTGAATTTGCCACACCTGCGCGCGGCAATTTTGATTTATAAAAACCCGAGTGCCAAACTCGGCGGCACCGGCGCCTTATATATTCTCCTGCGCCGGAATAAGGATTTGTAAAAAACTTGACAAATTAAAATATCTTTGTTAAAATGAATGGTATAATGAAAAACTTGAGAGGAGAAAAGTCCATGACTGAAAAAAATGATAAACCAGTAATGATTAATATAGCAGTAAAAAGGATTTTAAAAGCACAAGAGAGAGTTGATACTAACCGTACAGAAGCCGAATTTATTTGGAAAGAACAGAAATTTACAGGTAAGGATAATTCTGTTGCTTCCGATAGTGGTGAAACTCCTAAAAAGATTGTTGCTAATAACCGTACAGAAGCCGAATTTTTTGAAAAACATACTCCGACTCCGGAAGCAGCTAAAGTTGAGGAAACAGTTAATAATGTTCAGAAGAAGGCTCCTGATGAGCACAACTTCACTTGGAAAGAACAGAAATTTACAGGTAAAGATGATATGGCTATCTCCGAAAGTGGTGACACTCCTGTAAAGACTGTTGCTCAATGCAAAGGAATTCTTAATTCCGGAAGATAATAACAGTTTTTAATTGTTAATCCATTGACTCCATCGGTGTAAAAGCCGGCGGAGTTTTTGTCTTTTAAGTTTTTATATATTTCTTGCTATTTTTTCAGCCAATTCTTCCAATTGAGATATTTGTCCTTCGTTCAACGCTGATTTTAAGGAAATTTCCGGCTCTAGAAATTCAATATTTTTCAGCTTTTACAATTCCTCTTTCATCTGCTTGTTGCAAGTGGCTGCCCACGAGCCGTTATCCATCAGCGCAATGGCTGAATTTGCCACACCTGCGCGCGGCTATTTTGATTTATAAGAACCCTAGTGCCAAACTCGGCGGCACCGGCGCCTTATATATTCTCCTGCGCCGGAATAAGGATTTGTGATTTAACTACCACGTTTTTAATGCTATAATGTTATTTTAAAATAATAACTCATTTTATTCAAAAAAGATGGCAAAACCCACAAAGTCATCACCTTCATATTGTTTACAAAATTGTACTGCATCAGCAACAGACATCGGAATAGTATATTCCGCTGGAATACCCATTTCTTGCGCTACATCTTTTGCCCAAGTTGAAGCTTCTGTTTCATGCATTTCTTTATAATCACTCTGATATGCGCAACCAAATTCATATACTGAACATGAATCATCCATATTAATAGCAAAAACTCCGGTTGTTGCACGTGTTCCCCAATCTGTTGAATAAAATTTTACACAAGCCTCATATGGAATATTTGTATAAATTCTGAATAATTCTGATTTGTTATAATAGCCAAATTGTTCATATCTTGATCTTACACACTCAGAATATATATAAACCGTTTCACCCCATTCATTATAGCAATTATGCCAACGATCATCATCGCATTTAAAAATATTACTTGTTATACTTGATATATGTTGATTGTCCCAATAATTGTTCCCCTTTTCATCACAATACGGCTGTCCGGCAAATAATGTTCTGATTTCCGCAGCCGTGTACATAATTTGGTTGATGGTTTTATTGATTTTAAATTGCATCATCGCCTTTGAATAACCGGCGATTCCACCAACGCTTAAAACACCAATTATTGCCAATACTCCCAGCATTTCCACCATAGAGCGTCCTTTTTCATTTTTTATCATTTTAGTCCTCCGTTAAATTTTAATTTTTAAAATTTAAAACCGCTCAACGAGCGGTCGGAAGCGATAAACTATGATACAGTAAATAGTGTGACATATTACAACACTAGTGTTTTTATTCTGCCACCTTCCGACCATATTAGTCAGAAGTATAATACTGTACCTGAGGCTTATCGACCTCCGAGCCTTTTATGCCCAATCAAAATGCTAGCAGAAAATTTCCGTTTTGTAAAGAAAAAAATATCCGTCTCATTCAAAAGGCGGATATGCAAATATTTTTCTCTGATTTATAGGCTTAGCGCAAAGAATCGGCGATTTTTGTTGCCAACTCATCAATTTGTAACAATTGTCCTTCGCTCAATGCTGATTTCAAGGAAATTTCCGGCTCCAAAAACTCAATATTTTTCAGCTTTTGCAATTCCTCTTTCATCTGCTTGTTGCAAGTGGCTGCCCACGAGCCGTTATCCATCAGCGCAATCGTGCGGTTTTGCAAATTGTGCGCCGTTATATCACGAAGCAAATTTTCCATATTGATGAAAATTCCGGCATTATAGGTCGGTGCGGCAAAAACGAGATGCGAAGCGCGAAAAGCCTCGCCGATGATATATGAGCCGTGCGTAACCGAGACATCATACATTTTGATATTTTTCACGCCTTTTTCAGCCAACTTTGCCGCCAAAATTTCACAAGCATTTTCCGTGTTGCCGTAAATTGAACCATAAGCAATAACAACGCCCTTTTCTTCCGGAACATACTCAGCCCATTTGGCATATTTTTCCACCAAATAAGCGATATTTTTGCGCCAAATAAACCCGTGAAGCGGGCAAATCATCTTTATTTCAAGCGCGGAAGCTTTTTTCAAAAGAGAAAGCACCTGCGGGCCGTATTTTCCGACAATGTTGGCATAATAGCGACGCGCCTCGTTCAAATAATCGCGCTCAAAATCAACTTCATCAGCGAAAATATTGCCGTTTATCGCACCGAAAGTTCCGAAAGCATCGGCAGAAAACAAAATTCCGTCGGTTTTATCAAAGGTCACCATAACTTCCGGCCAATGCACCATCGGCGCCGAAACAAAGGCAAACTCGTGTTTTCCGGTTTTCAAAACATCGCCGTCTTTAACCAAAACAAATTGCTCATCGCCGGCAGAAATGCCGAAAAACTGGGCAATCATCTGTTTGGTTTTAGCCGTGCAAACAATTTTCGCACTAGGATACATATCCATAACGCGCGCAATTTGCGAGCAATGATCCGGCTCCATATGATTAACCACCAGATAATCCAGCTTCTTATCGCCCAAAATATGTTTCAGATTGGCAAAAAACTGTTCGGCAACGGCGCTGTCAACCGTATCAAGCAACACAGTTTGTTCATCTTTCAAAACATAGGAGTTATACGAAACACCCATCGGAATCGGATAAACATTTTCAAACAAAGCCAATCGGCGATCGCTGGCACCTATCCAAAATAAGTCCTCGGTAATTTTGCGAACGTTATACATTCTTCTTCCTTTTTATAAAAAGTAATTTCTCAAATATTCGGCTAAATCTGCAGTATTCACGCGGATTTGCTCCATAGTATCACGATCACGCAAGGTCACGCTTTCAGGTTGTTGTTCAATGGTTTCAAAATCCACGGTCAAACAAAGCGGAGTGCCGACTTCATCATGACGACGATAAGCTTTACCGATGTTGCCGGTGTTTTCCAAAGCCACACGACCGATACCGAGCTTCATCAATTTTGCCTTCAATTCATGGCACTTATTCATAATCTGCTCATTGTTCTTTTTAAGCGGAATAATCGCCACCTTAATCGGCGCCAGATGTTTCTTTAATTTCAAAACAATACGCGAATTGCCTTCGCCTAAATCTTCCTCGGTATAAGCTTCGGTCAAAACTGCCAAAACTCCTCGATCAACGCCCATTGAAGGCTCAACCACAAACGGAATAATCCACTTGCCGTTTTCGTTTTGAATCGCCAATTTTGTAGTAGAATCCGGATTTTCATGACAATGCGCTTCCAACTCAAACTCGCTTTGATTTTTTGTGTGGTTACCCAAGTCATAATCACGGCGATTGGCAATTCCTTCCAATTCTTCCATGCCATGCGGAAACTTATATTCAATATCATAGCAAGCCTTCGCATAGTGCGCCAAATCATCGTCCGGTGTTTTATATATATTGATGTTTTCCATTTTCAAGCCTTGTTGCAACCACCATTCAACACGAGCATTTTTCCATTTTTCATGCCACTCAACATCACTTCCGGGAGCAACAAAATACTCAAGTTCAGCCTGTTCAAACTCACGCACGCGGAAAATAAAGTTGCGCGGAGTGATTTCATTTCGGAAAGATTTTCCGATTTGCGCAATACCGAACGGCAACTTGCGCGAGGTGGAATCAACAACATTCTTAAATTGCGTAAAAATAGCCTGAGCCGTTTCCGGACGCAAATATGCAATATTTTCATCATTTTCAACCGGTCCGACTTGCGTTTTAAACATCAAATTAAATGGTCGCGGTTCGGTTAAATCAGTTGAACCGCAATTCGGGCATTTTCCGCCGATTTGGTCGGCTCTGAAACGACCTTTGCACTTTTTGCAATCAACCATCGGATCAGAAAAGGTGTCTTCATGGCCGGAATATTTCAAAACTTTGCGGTTTGTTAAAATAGCAGAATCAAGCCCTTCAACATCATCACGTTCATATACCATGGCGCGCCACCAAGCGGCCTTGAGGTTGTTTTTCAATTCCACTCCGAGCGGACCATAATCATAAACACCTTGCATACCGCCGTAAATATCGGCGTTTTGAAAGATGAATCCCCTGCGTTTGCATAAAGAAACCAATTGTTCCATAGAAGTTGCTGACATATTTTATTCCTTATTTAAAAATATTGATTAAATTTTAATAACTTCGGTTTTATACTACAACTTCTTAAAATGCAAGAGGGAATTAAAAAATGAGCAGAACTAAAGTTGCTTTTGTTTATGATTTTGATGAAACTTTGAGTACGACCTATATGCAGGACTATTTTCTCATTCCGGAACTCGGGATGAAACCTGCCGATTTTTGGAAAGAAGCTAATGAATGGTCGGTTAAAAACGGTGTTGATCAGGTCACCGGAAGCATGTATTATTTCAAAATGATGGCTGAAAAAAAGCACATTAAATTAACAAAAGAAAACTTGCGTTATTGCGGTGAGTTTGTGGTCTTTTTCAAGGGCGTTGAAGAGTGGTTTGAACGCATTAAAAAATTCGGACAATATTTGGACTTGGATATTGAACACTATATCATTTCCTCCGGCTATGAAGAAATTATTGAAGGTTGCTCAATCAGAAAACATTTTAAGGATGTCTACGGCTGTGCCTTTGCTTATGGTAAAGACGGACTTCCCGTATGGCCGGCGCGCGTGGTGAATTATTCCGGCAAGGTACAATACTTATCAAAAATCAACAAGGGATTGGGCAAATTTGAAGACAAGGCGGTTAATGAATATATTCCCGATGATAAAAGGCGCATTCCTTATTCCCGCATTGTATATTTCGGCGACGGTCTGACAGATATTCCTTCAATGAAAATGGTCAGAAGTCATAACGGAACGGCGATTGCTGTTTATAAACCGCATTCGCATATGAAAGAAAAAGCCGTTAAGCTTTTGAAAGATAAGCGCGTTAATTTTGCGCTTCCGGCCGATTATCGTGAAGGAAAAGAGCTTGATGCCGTAATCAAAACGGTTTTGATAAAAATCGGCATTGACCGCGATTTGGAAATTTTACATAAAAAAGAAGATAAAAAGAAACTGACTTTGAAATAACCTAAAATTTCAGTAATCAAAAATATTCTCTTTTGAATTGTCTGAGTTTCATCATCAATTTGTCAATTTTAGATAAATTATATTCTTTTTGAGGGGCATCATACCAATGCCCTTCTTTTGCTGATAGCAGATGAAAATCAGATATCATTGATAAAGCTCTAGGGTCTGGCTTTAAATCTCGGCAAATAGGGATTAATTCCATTCCATTAATATGCGCGTGCTTTGCACCTTTAATTTCATAATAGCCACATCTTTTCCAACGAGGCAATAACTCTTTCTTACACATTCCGCAAACAGCACTAAAGCCTTTTAAAGCTGAATAATTAAATCCATATTGCATAATATCTTCGGCAACCTTTGTCTTACGGAAATTTTTGGTAACAGCTATTCGTTCAAATTTCACACAATCTCCAAAGAAACGAATACGCATTGTGCCAATCGGCAACTTACGATGACGTTTTTGAATATATGCCACGACATGAGCAGAGCAAAAATCATTTCCGTCAAACTCTTTTCTTTTCGGAATACTTTGCTCTTTTACAAAAACCTGTCTTCTGACAGCCATGGCTGCCTTAAACAATTCTTCGGAGGTTACTAAATCAACCTTTATGTCATAATCGGTAAGCATAACATATTATAGGGTTGACAAAATAAACTTTTGAATATACTACTTTAATAAATTGGTTATATATTTTGGGGCATAACTAAAGGAGATTTTTTAAAATGAATATAAAAAACTATACCTTATTGATTAGGGCTATCCTTTATGTTCAGGAAATTATCCGCTGTAAATCAATTAACAAAGCCGCAGAAGAAAATAGTATAAAAGCCTCGAATTTAAGCCTTATTATCAATAATTTTGAAAAAGAAATCGGGACCAAACTTTTTAAGCGCTCTTCGCAAGGATGTATACCTACTGATGATGGGCTTAAAATTGCCGAACTCGCCTCAGAATTAAAGGAGCATATACAAAAAATAAGCAATCGGCAGACAAATGCAAATTCTAATAACAAGGTGCTGAACATATATATCAGCCCTAACATGGAATTTAGCGATTGCTCGGAATTTGAACAAAGCCACCCGAACATTAAATTGAACTTTGTTGAGAAAGATATTATGGCGGATATCAAAATCAGCAATGATCCTCCGCTAGACCCTTTGGAAAAATATGCGGAATTTTATATCGGAAATACCTTAAAACAAAAAATATGGATATCTTGCAATGAAAACAATCCCAAAGCACTTGATTTTTTTGATTTTACAGTTGCAAAGTTACTTCCTTTATATGCTCAACAAGAGCCTTGATTTTAGGATCATTTTGCCCGGTTTTATGTGAAACAATCCAAAACGGATGACTGAGCTTAATACCAACATCAGATAAATGCATCAAATCTTTTTCTTTTTTCCCAATTGCAATAGGATGAAGAGCAATACCGATTCCGTCACACGTCATTCTTAAGAGCATTGCTGAAGAGTTGGTTGTTGCCACAACATGTTCGGCACCGTCAATAATTTGTTTCCATTCCGGCCATACGTCCGAAAAGTTATTTCTGTTGCAAAGGCGATGATTTTTTTGTAAGTCTTTGATATCTTTGGGCGCCCCATATTTGGAAAGATATCCTAACGAGGCAAATAATCCGAACTTTAACTCATAGCGTGAAACAATTTCACTGTCATTATACTCCGGCTCATCATAAACAACAGCCATATCTACGGCAGAAAAACCGGGACGCTCAAGCGAACACTCAATATCTGTTTCTATGTCAGGATATTTAGCAAAAAAACCGGCTAAACAGCTTGAAAGATAACCTGTTGCCAAACCGTCACTGGTCCACAATCTTATCTTGCCGGAAACATTTGCATCCGAAGCGGTAAAATTTTGAACTTTGTATAAAACTTTATCAATATCGCAAGCTACTTTGAAAATTTCCTTACCGTTTTCCGTAAGTTTAACGCCGTTATAATTTCTTTCCAATAATTGGCATTGAAGCTTGTCTTCCAAACTTTTCAGCGTTTTTGAAAGATTAGATTGTTTCATACCGTTGGTTTCGGCCGTGCCGTTAATTGTTCCGTTTCTGGCGGTTTCCAAAAAGCTTAAAATCTCTCTTGCCCAGATAAAATTATTCTTAATCCCCATTTTAGATACCTATATGAAATTAGTTTCTTCTCAAACTTATATATATGAAATAAATATTACACAAGAAAATAATATGTTCAACCTAAATTTATGAGGATAACTAAATGAGAACTACCAAAACAACTAAATCCAACAATAACAATTCGGAAGAATATTGCCAATTGGTTAATCAAATACATTTTCAATTAAAGAGCTTGGAAAAAACAATGAAGCATTGTTCGTTTAATGACAGCCTTTACTTTATACAGCTCGCGCAAAAATGTTTTGAAAATGAAATAGCAAAAGGATTACACACTCATCAATGATTAAAATGCTTAAGAAGCAGACAAAGTTGTTCATCAACATAATCAAGAACATTATCATCAATTTGTTTGATTTTTTCAATAATCATATTTTCTTTTTTTAATCGAGATAAACTTTTTTGGTTAGTGATTTGATGGTCAAGCAACTCATCTATTCTGACATTAAACTTTTGAGCTATGCGATAAACCATAAACAAATCGGGAACCACCGTTCCTCTTTCCAAATTGGAAATAGTTCGCCAACTGACATCACAAATCACAGCCAATTCCTCTTGTGTCATGTTGGCGGACTCCCTCATGGCGCGAACTTTTAAGCCCAAATATTTTCTTACATCATTTTTCATGTTATCGTTATACCTTGAAATATATTGTTTATCCATGAACGATATTTCATAAAATAAAACAAAATTAACAACAAAATACATGTGAAGGATAAAAATATGAAGCAAATCAAGAATATCAAGAAACTTAAAACAAAAGAACAGAGCCAAAAAATAACCAGATTTTCGCCAATGCTTATGTGGAAATTGTTATATAATTTCAGCCGTTTAACTCCGAAACAAAAGCTTTATTTAATCAAGACAATGGAGAACATCCGAAAATATAATTTATAAGATGATAGTTAACCTTATCAGTAACACTTAAGCAAAACGGCAACGAATCTGCGTCGTTGCCGTTTTGTTAAGCCGTACTTATTGCCATGCACTTATATCAATCTCAGTGCTTTATCAGTTCGCCTTTTTCAAAGTAGTATTTCTCACCGCAAAAACCGCATGTTGCCGTGATTTTGCCGTTTTCAACCATTTCGTTTATGTCATCTTCACTCATCGCGCTTAAGGTGTTAAGCAGTTTTTCGCGATTGCATCGGCAACCGAAAAAATATTCGCTTTCTTTGATAACACGCACTTCATGCTCATGAAAAAGACGGAACAAAATTTCTTCTTCACTTAAGCTGTCGGAAAAAATTTCTTCATCTTTAAGGCTGTTTAACAAAATTTTATCTTCATTCCACAGCTCATTGATTTTTTCATCATCAGCCGCATTATTTCCGCCGTTTGTCGGCATTTTTTGCAACAAAACGCCTGCCGTTTCCCAACCGTTTTTTGTTTTGCGCTTAAAAAGCTTAAGATATGTGTCAATTTGCTCTGAATTTTTGAAATAACGCATGGCGCAATCAGCCAAAGTTTTGCCTTGGAGGTCAACAACACCTTGATAAAGTTCAGTTCCTTCTCCCTGATCAACCGTGAAAATCAGCACACCTTTCCCGAGCCAAAACGGAGCTTCTTCCAGTTCTCCTTGGGTTTTGCGGAGCTCTTGAGCTTTTTGCATGGCTTCTAAATCATATTTTGCACAAGCGCGAACTTTGCCGGCGGAAGTAACATCACAAACCAAAACCGAAATCGGTCCGTCACCTTGAATTTGCAACGTGAACAGGCCGTTAAATTTCAAAAGAGAAGCAAACATTGTCCCTAAAACCGAAGTTTCAGCCACCGCCATTGAAACATTTTCCGGATATTCCCTGCGCTTAAAAATATCACCCAAAGTATTTTTCAAGCGCACAATGCGCCCGCGAAAAGCGTTGTTATCCAAATTAAAATAAATGCATTTATCAAGCTTTTTGTTCATAATTTAAAAACCTCTTTTCTGTAAATATAAAACAGAACTTAGGCTGATTTGAAGGAATTTTCAAGTGTTTAATGAATTAAATCATCAAAATGAGGAAAAAACCGGCGCATACAAGCGAAAACCGCAGAAAAAAATCACACCGCAACGTTTGAAAAACATCGCACTTTATTATCTGAAGCGCTTTGAATCATCGGTTGAAAATTTGCGCCAAGTTTTGCAAAAACGTATCAATGCCTATGCAAAAGAGAATCCTGATTTTGATAAGCATCAGGCCTATGAATGGACAGAGCAGATTTTAGCTGATTTTGAGCGCCTGCACTATTTGGACGACCGCCGATTTGCCGAGATAAAAATCCGCGCCTATTTAAGTGCCGGAAAGCCGGAGCGCTATATCAAGCCGAAATTAAAGCAAAAAGGCATATCCGAGCAGATTATTGAAGAAATTTTGCAAGAGCAGGAATATGATGTTTTTCAAATGGCTTTGAAGTTGGCAAAAAAGAAAAAAATCGGACCATATCGCCAAAAGGAAGCCCGCCGTGAGTTTTATCAAAAAGATATGGGAGCTTTGGTTCGCGCCGGATTTGATTATGACGTAGCTTGCGATGTGTTGAAATATGAAATTGAGGACGAAGAAACCTCTTTTTAGATTTTTTGCTTTACAAATTTTATTTTTTCCGCTAGTATAAAGAGTGAGCATAAAAGGCTCGGAGGTATCGAAACCTCTTACTTGGTTGTCCTTTCATAAAAGGATAGTTTGTTTTCAGTCATACATGTATGGCTGGAAGGTGATGAGATAAGAAAGCATGGCTTTACGAATAAATCATACTATCTGACCAAGTAATAGTTTCGAGCTTCCAGTCGCCCCTTTATGTGGCGATTTTCTTTTATGCAAATGGGAATAATTTTAGAAAAGGAAGTAAAAGATGAAAAAGATTGTTTTTAGTTTAGTTATGATAATTTTAGGGTTCAAACAAAGTTATGCTTGGGAGTATAATGAATATTTATGCGGCGGAAATTCAATGTGTTATAGTGAAGATTCGTGTGACCAAGAAACCGGATATTGTGACGATTGTGCCGACAATGGATATGGGCACAATGAAAATGGTGTTTGTGTGCGGTGTGAAGATTCAAATTGCGAAGACTGTGAAGATAATTATAAGCAATGTGATGGTTGCTATGATGATATGATAACAGTTAATGGAAGATGTGAGGAAGAGGCTGATTCTGATACTTGTCCGGAAAATTGCAGTGCTTGCGGTGTTAGCGGTAATTGTGCGTGGTGCGACAGCGGATATTATATGGAAAATGGAGTTTGTAAACAAAATCCGGAAAATTGTTCATGGTACAATGTGAATGAAGGCAAATGCGGGGGTTGTAATAGCGGGTATTATGTGGAAAATGGAAATTGTAAACAAAATCCTGAAGGTTGCTCATGGTATAATGCAACAACAGGTAAATGTACAGGCTGTACGAGTGGGTATATTTTAATTAACGGAGAATGTTCATTGGAATTAGATAGAGATAAATGTCAGGATAATTGTACAAGTTGTGGAATAAATGGTAAATGTGCAAAATGTGTTGAGGGCTATGGATTAGATGAAAATAATAATTGTAAAAAATGTTCTAATAAAAATTGTAGTGATTGTAATACAAATTATCGGATATGTAATCAATGTCAGTACCCTGGATATGGAAAAAATGAAAATGGAGAGTGTGTTAAATGTGCTATTGATGGGTGTAATTTTTGCACTGCAAATTATAAATCATGCACACAATGTAAAACAGGTTTAGGAATAAAAAATTCTGAAGGGAATAAAGAATGCATAGCTTGTGCCGACTCTAATTGTTCAGATTGCGGTGGATCTAATTACACATCCTGTCGTACCTGTAAGACAGGTTTTAGATTAGTTAATGGTTCTTGTCAGGCTTGTGCTATTGAAAACTGTTCGAATTGTACATCAGACGTAAATATTTGTTCATCTTGTCAAACCGGTTATGGAAAAAATGAAAATGGAGAGTGTATCAAATGTGCCATCGATGGATGTCTGACTTGCTATAGTAATTATGCCAGATGCGAAAATTGCCAAGAGGGATATGGTGGAAGTGGTTCAGGAAATTGTTTTGTTTGTGATGATGATAATTGTGCTCATTGTGCAAATAATGGTAATCGTTGCATAGAATGCAAAGATGGTTATGCTCCTAATGATAATGGTACCTGTCAACCAATTGAAATAGAGCATTGCTATAGAATGAATACGTTATATGGACAAGATACGGTTTGTCAAAGATGTGAAAAAGGGTATAAGAATACAGGTTATGAATGTATTCCTTCTGATCAACCATGTCCTGAAGGATATGATGACGACATAGGTAACTCGATGTGTCGCCCAAAAAATTGTAATGCATCATATGGTGTTTGTTTTGGTTGTAAAAATAATACCTACATGAGGGAAGGTAAGTGTGTTGAGGAATGTGAAGAAGGTGAAACAAAAAAAATTGTCTATGAAAAAGGAATGTGTGTGCCAAAAAATTGTTTATTGAATAATTATGGTGAATGTTACAGATGTCAAAAAGGTTTTTATGTACAACAAGGAAAATGTGTTTCCGAATGTGATGATGGGTATTTAATTGGAACCAATAACAAAGGTTATCCTTCCTGTTTCCCTGCAGATCTTGGTTGCGGTTATGGGGAAAAACAAGTCGGAGATGAATGTGTTGCCAGAGAAGACGGCGAAGGCTGTGATGTAGGCTTCTACTTAAAAGATAATCTTTGTGTTAGTGAATCCAAGGGTTGCGGAGATGGCTATTTAGGCAAAGACGGAGTTTGCATAAGTTCTGCCAATGGTTGCGGTGCCGGCTATAAGGATATGGGTGGATTTTGCAACCGCATTCAATATACTCCCGCCGAGGCGGCGCCTTTATTGAATGATGATAACAACTTTGTTATATTGACATTCAAAAAGTGATTGCACTAATAAATCATCGTACATCGTAAGCTTTTGAGTGTATCAAAAGCTTACGATGCCTCCGCCTTAAGGCGGGCATTAAAGGACTTTGCAATAGCAAAGTCCTTTAATGTTGGATTAATTTATTGCATATGTTACTTGTAACAGATATTAATGAAGTTTAGGTACAAAACATTATTTGATATATAAGTAAAATTTAATTTGAAGATCCCTTGAAAAAATTTTCAAGAAAATTTTTAGGGATGACTTTTCTTTTTTTGTGGCTTCGCCGAGTCACTTGTTTTATGAAATTACCACATAACATTCTAAAGAATGCTCTTCCGCATAATGACAGTACTTTAGCTTTTTGTGCTGACTTTTTTATCCAACTCTTCCAAAATATCAATATAGGAAGAAATCAAATCAAGCCCGTATTCCCAAAAATCTGCTGTGTTCGGATTTAAGCCGAACGGAGCCAAAATCTTGTCATAATCTTCCAAAGCCGTCAAAGAGAGCATATCCAAATATTTATCGGCAAAATTTTCCACCTTTCCGTTTTGACTTACCTTATAAAGCGAGTTAACAAAGCAATCGGCAAACGAATATGCATAAACATAAAACGGCAAAAAGAAAAAGTGACCGACCATTTCCCACACGTGGTCACAATCTTTATCGGATACTTCAACATATTCGCCCAAACTGTCGCGCATTTCTTCAAGCCAAATCTGACACAAGCGCTCTTCGGAAACTTCGCCGTTTTTGCGCTCATTATGCGCGCGAAGCTCAAAAAAGTGAAAGGCAATTTGACGAATCGCCGTGTTTATCATATCGCCGACTTTTGAGGCAATTAAACAAAGTTTTGCCTTGTCATCGCTCGTATTTTTCAGCATTGATTGAAACACCATCATCTCACCGAAAACAGAAGCAACTTCTTCCGAGGTCATGCGTGAATGCTCATTGAGTTCGCCGTTTTTAATTCTTAACTGATGATGACAGCCGTGACCAAGCTCATGCGCAAGAGTCAAAACATCATTTTGCTTGCCGACAAAGTTCAGCATTAAATACGGATGCATGGTTGCCAAAGGACCACTGCAAAAAGCACCGCTTCTCTTGCCGTCACGCGGAGGGACATCAATCCAATTATTATCAAAAAAGTCTTTGGCTATATTATAAAGTTTCGGCGAAAATTCCTTATAGGCGTCCAAAACAATTTTAACCGCCTCGTCCCAAGTGTAGTTCACATCTTTTGAAAACGGCAACGGAGCGTTTCTGTCCCAATAACTGATTTTATCAACCCCGAGCCACTTAGCTTTTAGCTTATAAAAACGATGTGCAATATCTTTATAGTGCTTTTTCACCGTTTGCGCCAAAACTTCCACCGCCTCATCACTCACATCTTCACTCAGATTTCGCGAAGAAACCGGTGTTTTAAACCCGCGCTTCTCGTCTTCAATAGCCTTATCTTTCATCACCATATTATAAATAAATGTGATAAGGTGGGCGTTTTCTTTTAATACACGATTTGTTTCGGCACCTGCTTTGGCGCGAACTTCAGGATTTTTATCCAATAACAATTTTGAGATTTCAGCGTCATTATATTTTTTGCCGTCAACTTCATAAACAAGGCGCGAAGATGTTTCTTCATACAAGCGAACCCAAGCATCACCGGAAGTAAGCGATTTTTCCAAAAGCACTTCTTCCACCGGCTCGGATAGTTCATAATCTTTGAGTTTGCGCAAACGCTTAATCCAATAACGATAAAAATTAACGTCCTTATTTTTGAGCCACTCATCAATTTTTTCTTTCGGCAACTGATTGAACTCAATGCTGAAAAACACAAGCGGTTTGGCATATTCAGTCAATTTTTCTTCTATGCCCTGATAAAACGCTACCGCCTCAACATTTTTCATCTGCGTGACCATATTCAAATAGGCAAATCCGCCGAGTTTTGAAGCCGTTTTTGAGCGTTGTTCAATGTCTTTTATCGCTTCCAAGAATTCTTCAGCCGAAAGAACGGCTAGCTTTCCTTTATATTTATCGGCAAAATTTTGCGCCGATTTTTGATAAAAATCCAAATCCTTTTGAATTTGTTCATCTTCAATACTTTTATAAAAATCAGATAAATCCCAGGCCGGCATTTTATTCATTTTTATTCTCCTTTTTCAAAACCTCATTTTTCGCCTTTTGAGCAATTTTATCACTGTCATTTTTGATTTTTTGCGGTGGCAATTTTTCAATTTTTTCTTGTGAAACATCACCGATGTTTATTTCACCGATTAAGGCTTCATCATCAATATTTTGCTCTGTTTTTTCAATCGTTTCCGGCTCGGTTTTTTCTTCGCCGTCAGGCTCAATTTCCGTTTCCGGATCAGATATAATCACTGTTTCATCTGCTTTAAGAGCGCGATTTTTGATATTTTCAAGTTCTTGTTCTTTTTGGCGCATAAACTCACGATCAAAAGCCATATTTTCCATATCTGTTTCAGGATTTCCGAGATACGGATTTTCGCTTTCTTCCTGCCACTCAGGCTCAAAAATATAATTTGCCCATGGCGTTGATTGCTTTCCTTTCAGCCAATCGGTAAAACCTTTTGAAATTATACCGGAATTGCATGCAACATCTTTATAAAACGATGTGAAAACGCAACCTATCTGCCCGCTTTCACACTCGCCGAGTTTCAAAACAAGTTCACGTGTGCAGGCAATAAATCCGCGTTGTTTTAAGTCATTTTTCGGCGAAATTATCAGCACTGTCATCATATAAAGCACAAAGCTGACAATAAGCACTAAAGAAAAAACATAAACAAATTTGAAAATTTTATCAATTGTGTGAATTTTCATAATATTTATCCAACTCCGCCAGCTCTTCTAAGGTGTTTGCGCTGGCAACTTCTTCGGTTTTTCCCTCAACCGCAGTGCATTTCAAACCCATTTTTTGCGCCTCTTCAACCGCATCGGTCAAATAAAATTCTCCGGCAGCATTTTTATTGCCGATATGGCTTAAAATTTCAAAAAGATATCTGCCGTCAAACGCCATAAAGCCCGAATTACAGAAGTTAATTTTCTTTTCTTCCTCGGTTGCATCTTTAAATTCCACAATGCGGTCAAGCTCTCCGCCTTTCATAACAAGACGACCGTAACGCGCCGGATCATCGGGACGAAAACCCAAAACTACAACGGCAAAGCCATCTTTAACCTTATTAACGGAATTAAGAAAAGTTTTTTTACTGATGAGCGGAGTATCTCCGAAGACAACCAAGACTGTTCCTTTGAAATCTTTTAACAAATCGCGCGCACAATTAACGGCATGCCCTGTGCCGAGTTGAGCTTCCTGCACACATGTTCTATATGGTGCAACAGCCTTTTTAACATCTTCACCTTCGGGAGAAATAACCGTGACAATATCATCAACCGGAATTGTTTTCAAAGTGTCAATAATGTGATTTATCATAGGCTTTCCGCAAACCGGCATCAAAACTTTCGGCTTGTCGGATTTCATTCTGGTACCTTTACCGGCACCCAAAATAATTGCGGCGATTTTGTTTTCCATTTTATTATCTCCCTTTACGAAATTTTTAGTTTTTGTTGTTATATATAATCAGATTGTAATTTATTAGTAAAGACTTAGGGGCTTTTTATGCAAAAACTTTTTTTTACAATATGTTTCATTTTAGGTTTTTTAACTATTGAAAATGCGCATGCCGATGTTGTTTCTTTGGCGGATCCGGGGCAAGTAAAACAAGCGCCTGATATGAAATCGCCTGCTGATGTTATTGTGACTGAAAGTCTGCCTAATCCGTCTAATCAGGAAGAAGTAAAAGCCTTTTTCAAACAAAGATTTGAAAATGCCGCCAGAAGTGAAAAAGACGAAAATTTTGATATTACCAAACCTTCTTCAATCGGGGTATTGCATACTCCTGAATATTATGAAAAGCAAAAAGAAGCTAAAAAGACAACTTTTCAAAAAATTTATGATGAAGCAATTGCTGCACTGCACAAAGACAAAACATCATCAAACGCAACAAATGAACCGTCAAGCGAGGTAAAAGAGCAAAGCCAAACAGCTGAGACGGCAACCAGATTCTTTACCCTTGCCCCTCGTCAAATGCCACAACAGGAAAGCATTCCGAGCGTTTCCGTTCAGTTACCGAGCGGTAGAAAAATTTTGGCACCGACTGATGAGCATATTCCTTATCTGTTGAGCTATATTGATATTCAATCAAACGGCTATTTAACCATTGAAGAAACCATTATCATTGTGGCTGACGGCAAGAAATTCAAATACGGTTTTCCGCGCTATTTCCCAAAATATGCTTATGATGCAAAAGGCAAACGTCATCAAGTTGAATTGATTTTGAATTCGGTAACTGTCAATGGCACCAATGTTCCATACATTTTGGAAGAAATCGGTAATGATCTTATTATGAAACCGCAGTATAATCAGGAGCTTGAGCCGGGAGTTTATACCTATAAATTCAACTATATGATGAATAACAAACTTCATCCGGACGGCGATTTCACGCTTCTTGATTGGAACATAACCGGCAGTGCGCTTAATGCCTTTATTACCTCAGCCAATGCCATAATTTCTCTTCCGGAGGGACATACTTTTTCAGATGCCAAAACTTTTATCGGTCGCGCCGGTAAATACAGCTCTGAGAGAGTTAATCAATTTTTAATGGCAAAAAATGTTCTGGCCGTTTCCTCGGTTACCCCTGTTTTGAATATGGAAAATATGAATATTCTGGCAGTTATGAACTCAAATTTGTTTATTAAAGATTTTGATAAAAACTTCTCGCATTTTATTACCGATTGGGGAAAAATCTTATATGCCGGTCTCGGACTTTCGGTAATTTTCCTGTCTTTTGTTATTTCACTTTTAACCTTAAAGCGAAATCAGCGTAACAACAAATATAACCCATCATATAACGGCTCAATTATGCGCAGTATTCTGGTCGGAAAATATGACCGTGTTGCCTTTGTTGCACAAATCTTGGAGTTATATCGCAAAGATGCCTTGAACATAAGAACTGACAACGGCAGAGTCTTTTTGGAAAAGAAAAACATCAAAAGCGCAAAATTATCAAAAGTAGAAAAAAGAGGCTTAAAAAGACTCTTCGGCAAACTTTCTGCCATTGAAATAAATCAAGCATTTAATGTCAGAATAAAAAAAGCCTTAAAAGTGTTTGAAAAGCACTCAAAAAAGCAGATAAATAAGTATAAATTGCGTCATAATATCGGATATTTGATTTTCAGCCTTGCCATGTTGCTGGTAACCATTATTTCAATCTCCGTTATAAGCGTGAACTTTGCCCAAAGCTTCATTATTTTGTTGCTCACAACAACCTTCGCTTGTTTTTATGTATGGATATTAAGACACAAATTTAAGCGCTTTTTAATCAGTCTTATTTTGAAAGTTTTTTCCATTGTTGCGCTGATTTTTATTTGGTTGTTCAGCAGTATTTATATCGGAAACATTACCGCAATTTTACTGATTGGCGCCGTCTTTATAATTTTTGAATTTACTAAAATTTTCGGTCAGCAAAACAGTTTTGTGAACGATGCCAAAAATACGATTTCAAATTATAAAGAATATTTGATATCAAATTCCGATGCCATAAACTTAAGCCGAGATTTTATCAATCAACAGGCAAACATATATGCCCTGAACATTATGGAATATTTTCCGCAAAATGTTTCCAACAAGGCTTATTATAAGCTTGTTGAAGCTGATGAACTGAAGCGCGCGCTGATTGAAATTATCTGAGTTATAAAGTGAGGAAATAATAATGACCGGATTGGCTTATCCTGATATCTCACCGATAATTTTTGAAATCGGACCTTTTGCCTTAAGATGGTATTCCATGGCATATTTAATCGGCATTTTGGCCGGTTGGTGGCTGGTGGCTCTGCGCAATAAAAAATACAATTTGGGGCTTACAAAACAAAATATGGAAGATATCGCCTTTTATATGACCTTGGGCATAATTTTGGGCGGTCGCATCGGATATATTTTGTTTTACGGACGCGAACATTTTTTGCAAAATCCTCTGGAAATATTTGAAATTTGGCACGGGGGAATGTCTTTTCATGGTGGAATTATCGGAGTGATAGTTGCCTTATGGCTTGTGTCACGCAAAATAAAATACGGCTTTTTGCGCTTAACGGATACAATCTCTCCGGTTGTGCCAATCGGCATATTTTTAGGTCGCTTGGCCAATTTTGCCAATGACGAACTTTGGGGTCGAGCCAGCGACTTGCCATGGGCAATACGCTTTCCGCGCGGAGGCTATATTCCGCGACATCCGTCACAGATTTATGAAGCGCTTTTGGAAGGTTTATTGATGTTTATTATCTTAAACATTGCTTGGCGCTTTAAGTTTATGCGTGAAAGACAAGGCTTTATTTCAGCTTTGTTTTTGCTTTGTTATGCCGGTTTCAGAGCTTTTTGCGAACAATTCCGCGAACCTGATGCGCAAATCGGCTTTTTGTGGTTTAACACAACAATGGGGCAAATTTTATCAGCTCCGGCACTTATTTTAGGTGTTTTTCTCATTTATAGAGCTTTTGTAAAAAAGTAATTTTAAGCCTTCATGGATATGTTGCAATTCAAAGCATTTGCTTTTTGCAAAGTGTTGTGCGCGCGATTTATAACTTCGGCGGCATTAAGATCTTTTCGTGTTTTTTCTGAAACGCAAATTGAAACGGTTATTTTAACGCTGTCCTGATCTTGAAAAATAAATTCCGAACCGGCTAACGTGCGACGAATTTCCTCGGCATAATCCATAACATGCTTTGCGGTTTCATTTTTAAAAACCAAAATCAATTCATTGGCTTCGTGGCGGAAAATTTCTATTTCGTAGGGAAAATCTTGAATGCGATTAACGATCATTTGTTCCAAAATTTTTACTTTTCGCTTGCCGATTGCCTTAAACAGTTTTTCGCGATTATCAATGCACAAAAGGGCTATGGTATATTTGAACGGAAATTTGTTTCCGGCTTGTGAGATATATGATTGAAAACTGCCGACACCGTCAAGATAGTCATAGCGATAGAGATGGCGCAAATCCAACACAGCAGTCACGCTTAAAATTACCGAAAAAGTAAGAAAGAAAGTGGTGCAAGCCGAAGCGTTATCTGCATATATAAGCCCGAAAAACAATGCCGTATCGGCATAAAACAAGCCGGTGTTGACGATAGTGTTATGAAAACTTATATCAAGTGCAATCGGCACCAAGACCAAAATCCAGACAATTGTTATCCATAGCGGCATCATACCGACAGTCATATCAATATAAGGAATCTGCAAAATAAATTCGCCGAAATTTTGAGCAAAAATCAACTCGGCAAAAGTCAGCAACAACAAATAAAAATTGCGCATATTTTTTAATTTGGCAGGAGGCAGAAAATAATAAGTTCCCAAGTTCAACGGCAACAAAAAACAAAGCCATAAAAATTCAGCCGAGCCGGAAAATTCAGCACCTTTCATAATTTTCAAATTATTCAAAAGCAAGTAACAAAACGTTCCGCAAAGCAGGCTCAAAAACGGCTTTGAGCGATTAACAAAAAACAGTCCGCTTAAAGAAACAAAAGACAAACAATAAAAAATCCAGTGCAAATACGGATTTGTTGAGGTTTCATATGGTTGATAAGCATAAAAAAACACCAGCCCGAGCGCAAAGCAAAGTGCCGGCAAAAAAGAGTTTTTTATGGTAGAAAATATGTATTTAATATTGGTTGTCATCATCTTTAAGCACCGATTCTTTTTATTATAATTTTTTTCTAGCACCAAAGCCCTTAAATTTTATTTAAGAAGCCGAAAATTTAAGTTTGCGTCCGCCTTGGTTCTTATTTTTTTGCTTTACAAAATAATTTTTTTCAGCTAATATAAAAGATGAGCATAAAAGGCTCGGAGGCCTGAAAACCTCGTAAAAGACATTTTTTTATACAAATACTTCTGACTATATTGGTCGGAAGGCGTGTGAATAGAAATCCTTGAGATTTTAATAAAACGCACTATTTGTCTTTTAATAGTTTTCAGCTTCCGACCGCTATTATAGCGGTCTTAAAGTTTTTAAAATTTAATTTTAATGGAGAACTAAAATGAAAAAAACAACCTTAATTTTAATAACTATGATTGCAATTTATGGCACAGATGCCTATGCTAGAATAGTGAGCGGTAAAACAGTTATCGACAATGATCCTATTCTTAATTGCGATTCTGATAATAAATGTACAGACGGTCGCAATGAAGGTTATGTTAAAGATGGAACTTTTTATGTGACCAGAGATTCTTATGGGAATGAATACCAATATTATGATAATGGACTTATGTCATATTATAGGTCTGGTAGTCGTGCCGAAACTTATACTTATGATGGTAATATAGTAACTATAAAAAACGACAATCCAGGACAGTATGATTGGTCTACAGATATAAGAACTTATAGAAATGCTATTAATAGTCCTGAAAATATGCAGGGGGATCCTTTATATGCAACGGCCTACTATCCTAATTTTGGTGAAACTTCAAAATTCATGCAAAGCTATGATGAAAACGGAAATGCTTTAGGTTTTGTTAATGCGAGCTTTGATGCTGAAGGCAATATAATAAATTTTGGGGCTACAATATGGGAACCATATACCGATACATTATTGGAGTACGAAAATGGAAGGATTTCTTCAGTACGTTCTATGCCGATGGATGATTATAGCATCATCTATGATGAATCAGGCAGACCAGTAAGCAAAGTTGACAATTATGGCAATCAAGATATTATTGAAACATATGATTTTACATCTGACGGGAAACTCAAAGTTTGCGATGCGCAAGGACAAAATTGTGAAACAACGGAATACAGCTCGCTAGAAGATTATTTATTAGCTCCTTATGATGCTATTAACCTGACCGATGTCTTTGATTCTGATTTCGGGCAAAAAGGTTATGTGCCTAGCAGATCAAGACCAAACGAATCTTCTTGCTATGCCAAAGGACAGGTTTTCTGGGATAATGCTTGCTTGGATGAATACCCATTTGCCAAAAAACGTTGGACTCCGGCAGAGGCAAACGAGTGGCTTCACGATGGTAACGACAACTTTGTGATATTGACGTTTAGAAAGTGATAATTGTCTTTGCGAGGAGAACGAATGTTCGACGAGGCAATCTTTCACGCCTGTTTAAGGGCGGTGCTATGATTTTATAATAAACACTTGTTTTTATCTGGAAGATCACCACGTCGGACTAAAGTCCTCCTCGTTATGACAATGAAGGGATTTTGCATCAGATGCCTAATATTCGTCGGGCATGACTTTTCTTTTATCATTGACAAGCGCGAAAATTTTGCTAAAAAACATATTATGTTTTCTTTTTTAGGGGTGTAAAATGCAAAAAATCGCATATCAGGGTGTTGCCGGAGCTTATTCACATATTGCCTGCATGGAGCTTTTTCCAAATCAACAATATATTGCTTGTGATTCTTTTGAAATAGCAATGGAGTTGGTAAATAACGGGACTGTTGATAAGGCGGTTATTCCGGTTGAAAATTCCAATGCCGGACGTGTTTCAGACGTGCATTTTTTATTGCCGAAAGCAGGTCTTCATATTATCGGTGAGCATTTTTTGCGCATTGAACATCAGCTGTTGGCAATCAAAGGCGCAAAACTTGAAGATATTGTCAGCGCTTCATCTCATCCGCAGGCTCTTGCTCAATGTTCCGAATTTTTAAAAGCGCACAACATTAAGGCCGTTTCCAGAATTGATACGGCAAAATCATGCGAAAAAATTGTTTTGGAACAAGATAAAACCAAGGCGGCTATTGCCTCCAAATTGGCGGCTGAAATTTATTCAATGGATATTTTGGCACCAAACATTGAAAATGCCGATAACAACACTACCCGCTTTTTAATTATGCAAAAAGATGAAATCATTCCGGAAGATACGGGCGGTAATTTTATTACTTCCATCGTTTTTACAACCAAGCATATTCCGGCGGCTCTTTATAAAGTTTTGGGCGGTTTTGCCACGAACGGCATCAATATTTCAAAATTGGAAAGTTATCTTTTGAATGGCAAATTTTTCTCGGCGCAGTTTTATATTGAAGTTGAACAACACATAAATTCTAAAGCTTTACAATTTGCGCTTTCCGAATTAAAATTCTTTTCGGAAAACTACCAAATTTTGGGGTGCTATCCGGCACATAAATATCGCAGATAACGGGTTTTTGCTATGAAATTTGCTGATTTACACGGATTAGAACAGTTTATTAAAAAAAATAAAGTTTTTGCCGACTATGAAAGCATAAAGGAAATTGAAGTCGGCGGTGCTTCATATAACTTTTGTGTGCAAACCAAAAATAAGCGCTATTTTTTAAAGTTGTTGCCTGATAATGGACGCTTCCAAAAAACAAAAGCACTTTGCAAAATGCTGAAGATTCTTCACCCGACGAAATATGAAGATTTTAAGCAATATAAAATGCTGATAATGTCTTATTTTGACGGGCGCAAAGTTTATTATAACGACTTTACTCCTGATTTTACGGATAAACTTTGCCTGCAATATCAAGAGTTGCTTAAACGCAGATTAGACGCTCAATTTATTGCCCCGCAATTTGATATGAAGCAATTATGCTCTAAAATAGACGATTTGCTTCAAAAGAGAAACGGTCTGATTGTTCGTCTTTTATATAAAAATTTTTGGAAAGCGCTTTCCTCCGATATTGTAACTTTGCCGAAAACAAAAAACATTATTCACGGAGATTTTACGGCCAATAATCTGATGATAACCAAAGATAATGCTCCGATTATTTTGGACTGGGAAGGAATACGTTACGGTTATGATAGCGAAGACTGGTGCGGGTTATGTTTAGAGCTTTCAGGATTTCGCGGATTTTTCGGAAGTTGTCACCGATTGCGCCGATTATACAATATGATAAATTCTCAATTTCACTTTTCTTCAAAAGAGTGGAAATACGGATTTCAAATGTTCTACATAAATCTTTTGTTGCGTCGTTTGAGCAACAACAAAAAACAATCTTGGCGCAAACAACTGTGCCTTTATATTTGTTTACTCGGTTATTTTCGCGTTCAAAAGGCTGTCAAGAATATCATTTAACTTCAATTTTTCTGTCGGTCGGATTATAAGATATGCTCAATTCGCCGTTTTTAAGTTTTTCGGCAAATTGCCCGAAAATTTCATAGCGCCAACCTTGCGTAATGCCGGTCTGCTCGCCATATATGAAATAGCGCAAATCGTCTTCAGTTGCCACCAAACGCGTTACGACATTTTGCTCATAACAAAGCAATTTCAGTAAAAAGCGCAACATTTCCAACAAGCTTTGATCTTTTCGGTGGACATGAACATCACTTTGTTTATCTTGGCGACACTCTTCTTCCTTCAGCGGATTGTGACGCGCGGTTTCCAATGCTTCCAAAATTTCGGCGCCTAAACGGCCGTTCACAACATCACACTTAATATTACGAACCGTTTTCAACTCTTTTTGATCACACGGACGAGAACTTGCCAGATTTATCAGCACTTCATCTTTTATAATACTTTGGCGAGGAGTATTGAATTTTTGCGCACGTTTTTCACGCCACATGCAAAGATATTTAAGTGCCGATAAAAACTGCGAACTATGGATATTGTGCTTTATCTTGTGCCACATATCTTCGGGATTTATTTGATAATGCTTTAAATCATATATTTCTGAGGTTTCTTCCTTAATCCAGTCAAGACGATTGTTTTGTTGCATATTTTTAAGCAAAAACTTATAACAATCCACCAGATATGTAACATCATGAAGCGCATATTCAAGCTGTTCTTCATCCAAAGGACGAAGGCTCCAATCAGTCAAACGGCATGATTTATCCAACTCAACACCGCAAATTTCTTTCACTAGATTACCATAACTTACATTTTCGCCGAATCCGCAAACCATGGCGGCAATCTGCGTATCAAATATGTTCTGCGGTAATTCTCCGGTTAAATTATAAAAAATTTCCACATCCTGACGACCGGCATGAAAAACTTTTACAATTTTTTTATCTTGCAAAATATCAAAAAAAGGCGATAAGTCGACCTTGGCAATCGGATCAACAATTGCCGAACCGCCGTCATAACCTATTTGCAAAAGGCACAAATAAGGGTAATAACTTTTTTCGCGCAAAAACTCCGAGTCTACGGTAATAAAATCTTGCTTTTTTAAGGTTTTGCAAAAATCTTTCAGTTTTTCGTCAGTATCAATCAAATTCATCACAAATTCTCCAAATTTAAGGCGATGATATGTGTTATTCTTTAATTTTTTTTTAATTTAGGGTTGATTTTATTATTTATTGGCTTTAGAACATAAGAAGTTTTGATAAAATAAAGAGGTCTTTTATGAATGAATATCGTACGCATACCTGCGCTGATTTAAGAAAAGAAGATGCCGGAAAAGAAGTTAAGCTTGCCGGCTGGATACACAGAAAACGCAATCTCGGAGGTTTATGCTTTGTTGACTTGCGCGACCATTACGGAATAACTCAATGTGTTTTTGATTGCAATTCCGAATTGTTTGAAAAAATCAAAGATATCAGAGTTGAAAGTGTTGTCGGCATCTGCGGTGAAGTTGTTGAACGTGAGAGCGTCAATAAAAATATGCCGACAGGTGATATAGAAATTAAGGTCAGCGCCGTTGAAGTTTATTCCGAAGCCGATGTTTTGCCGATTCAGGTTTTCGGTGAAGGCGATGAACCTGAAGAATTGCGCTTGAAATACCGCTTTTTGGATTTGCGCCGTGAACGTATTCATAACAATATCATTTTGCGCTCAAAAGTTATTGCCGAAATGCGCCGTTTGATGGTTGAACAAGGTTTTACGGAATATCAAACTCCGATTTTAACAGCATCTTCTCCGGAGGGTGCGCGTGACTTTTTGGTTCCGTCCCGCATCAATCCGGGAAAATTTTATGCCCTTCCGCAAGCTCCGCAACAGTTTAAGCAACTTTTGATGGTTTCCGGTTTTGATCGCTATTTTCAGATTGCTCCTTGTTTTCGTGATGAAGATCCGCGCGCCGATCGCAGTCCGGGCGAATTTTATCAGCTTGATATGGAAATGTCATTCGTTACGCAAGAAGATGTGTTCAAAGTTATTGAAACGACAATGGGCGGAATTTTCAACAAATTTGCCAACGGCAAAACTGTTTCCAAGGCTCCGTTTGAACGCATTGCCTTCAAAGACGCCATGCTCAAATACGGCAGTGATAAGCCTGATTTAAGAAATCCGCTCATCATTCAAGATGCCTCGGACTTCTTTATCAACTCAGGATTCGGAGTTTATGACGGCAAAGTTTCAAACGGCGAGCAAATTCGCGCCATAAAAGCGCCGAATGCCGGCAATAAACCTCGCTCGTTTTTTGATAAATTTGATGCTTATGCCAAAGAAGAAGGTTTCGGCGGTATGGCTTATGTTGCCTTATCCGATAACGGAGCCAAAGGTATTGCCAAGTTTTTCAGTGAAGAAAAATTATCTCAGTTAAAAGAAAAATTTGCCCTTTCCGAAGGTGATGCCGTGTTCTTTATGGGCGGAGATAAAAAACTCATTGATAAATTTGCCGGAAAAGTAAGAAATAAACTCGGTGAAGAACTTGATTTGTTTGATAAAAATTCCTTCAAACTTTGCTGGGTTGTTGATTTTCCGTTTTACGAAGAAAATGAAGAAACCGGAGCAGTTGAATTTTCTCACAACCCATTCTCTATGCCTCAGGGCGGATTAGATGCCTTAAACAACAAGAATCCATTGGAAATTTTGGCATACCAATATGATTTGGTATGCAACGGCGTTGAACTGGCATCGGGTGCCGTTCGCAACCATGTTCCGGAAATTATGTATCGCGCGTTTGAAATTGCCGGTTATGGTCGCGATGTTGTGGACAATAAATTCGGCGGTATGATAAATGCCTTCAAGTATGGCGCACCTCCGCACGCCGGTTGCGCTCCGGGAGTTGACCGCACGGTTATGTTGCTACTTGATGAACCGATTATTCGTGATGTCATTTTGTTCCCGCTGAACGGCAAAGCTCAAGACTTGATGATGCAGGCACCGAACACAGTCACCGAGCAACAGTTAAGTGAACTGCATATAAAACTTGACTTACCGAAATAAACATAATATTAAGTATTTATGATTATTTTAAAGCAAAATACTTTACTTTAATAGGAGATTTTCAAATGAACAAATATCTGTTAGTTTCTGTTTTGACGGCTCTTGCTATCCCTGCTTATGCCGATGTTGAGAGTTTTGTTAATGCCGCCAAAGGTAGCGATGTGGCAAAAATCCAAGCGTTTTTGGATGCCGGCGAAAATGTTAATGCCAAAAACGAACTCGGAAATACGGCATTACACTATGCAACCGCAACCGGAAATTCCGATATGGTAAAGTTTTTGCTTGAAAAGGGAGCTGATGCCAATATTGCCAATGATAAAGGCTGGACCCCTCTTGCTATTGCCGAAAAGAAAAATTTGGGCGATATCGTTAATATGTTTCAATCTGCACAAAACAATAAAGACTTGAGTGACTTGGTGGCAAAAGCTTCGGCCGGCACACAAACAGCCGAACAAAAAGTTAGCGATATAAAAGAAAAAACGTTGGCAAAAACTCAGGAACTTAAAGAAAATACTTCCGCAAAAGTTGAAAATATTAAGAAAGAAACAGTCGAAACAGTTAATAATGTTCAGGCAAAAACAGCCGAAGTAAAAGAAAATGTTGCTGATAAAATTGCTGAAGTAAAAGAAAATGTTACGTCAGCAAAGCAAGAAACGGCTCAAAAAGTTGAAACAGCTAAAGAAGTAGCGCAAAATAAAATTGCCGAGGCCGAAAAATCTGCTGAAAAAGCAATTTCAACCACTGCTGAAAACGTAAAATCCGCTGAAAATAAGGTTGAAACCAAAGCGAAAGAAGTTGTTGCGACAGCAGTTGCGCCGGTTGTGCAAGAAAATGCTAAAGCTGATGTGAAAGCAGAGCCGAAAGAAGATGTAAAGGCCGAAGTGAAGGCTGAAGAGCCTAAGGCTGAGCCGAAAACAGAAACAAAAGCAGAAGAGCCAAAGGCTGAGGCAAAAGCAGAAACGAATCCTGCGCCTAAAGCCGAGGCAAAACCTGCTCCTAAACCTGCTCCGCGTCGTTTGATTAAGCCGGTATCGGCAAAGCCGGCACCTAGATTCTTGGCTTCAAGTATAAACAAAGCAATTTATGCCGGTGACGAAGAAGTTGTTTATTGCTTATATTATCTCGGCTTGCAAACGGATCAGCATAATTTAACTCTTGCATCTGAGTTTTTTGCCGGCACAACAACCATCAATAAATCACGTTTTGATTATATTGCCGATTTAGCGCTTAAGTATTATGACAATGCTTCAACAGCTGAAATGCAGAATATGGCGAACACTTGTGCAAAAATCATAACTCCGAAAAATCGTGACAAGCAAAACCAGATTATTCGCGCTATGAATAAGGCTATCGGATACTAAGAAACGGAAAAACGCATGCAAAAAAATCCGAAGATTTCGGTTATTGTACCGGTATATAACGGCGAAGAGTTTTTATCTCAATGTTTGGACAGCATTTTAGCGCAAACATTGCAGGATATTGAGATACTTTGCGTTAATGACGGCTCAACCGATAACAGTCTGAAAATCTTAAAAGGCTATGCCAAAAAAGATAAGCGCATACAAATCATAAACCAAAAAAATCAAGGTCTTTCAGCTTCTCGCAATAACGCAATGAAAATAGCCAAAGGCGAATATCTCTCCTTCGTTGATGCTGATGATTATATCAACGAGCAATTTTTGGAAGAACTTTATAACTCGGCAATAAAAGAAAATGCCGATATCGCGCTTGGAAACATCATTCGCGTTGAAAACGGCGAAAAACCTTGGCTTTGTTATAAAAAGAAACAGGTTGCCGATAAAACCGATGATATATTTAAATTACTGAATTTACCTAAAACTTGCTATGTTTGGAATCGCATTTATCGTCGTGAGTTTATCCTCAATAATAACTTATTTTTCAAAGAAGGTATTACTTTTGAAGATATCATCTGGAGTCCGCAGGTAGCTTATAAAGCAAAAAAAGCCGTTTGCGTCCCAAAAGCTGATTATTATTACCGATATAATGAAAAATCAATTGTCGCCACCAGTATAAAAAATCCTGAAAAACAAAAAAATATTCGCAGTGCGCATGAATTTTATAATGAGTTTGTACTCAAAAATAAGCTTAAAGTACCTTTAGCTTGGGAAAAAGAGTGTCTATTAAGGGTTTTGGGGCTCAAATTGGTACGTACCAGAGAAATTTGTAATTACAAAAAAGAATACTTTTTTTGCGGAATTAAAATTGCCCAAAGCAAAACCACCATACACTTTTGAAATAAGCCTCCGATTTTAGGAGGCTTATTTTCGTTTTATAGCTCAATCGTATGAAGCATGTTTGTCATACCCTTATGCCCAAGCGGATAACCGGCGGTAATTATCAGATAATCACCCTTTTTACCGATGTTATATTTTTTCAATATTTCTTTTGAAGCCAGGTCAATTTTAGAAAAATCTTTAAATATTTCCGGATTGATAACCGCACGCACACCCCATACAATGCCTAATCTGCGTGCAACTTCTTCTGATGCCGTAACGGCAAAAATCGGCAAATTTGGACGTTCACGAGCCATCAAAAATGTCGTAAAGCCTGAGGCTGTATAAGTCATAACGGCAGCCGTTTTCGGCAAAACATAGGTCATATCGCAAGCCGTATAAGTGATAGCATCTGCCATATTATCAACGCACATAATTTTTCTGTCACGTTGCACAAGCTCATAATAATCATCATCGTGTTCAACTTGGGTTATAATATTATGCATCATTTTCACTGTTTCGGCAGGATAATTACCGGCAGCCGTTTCAGCCGAAAGCATAACCGTGTCAGCTCCGTCATAAACAGCCGTTGCCACATCTGAAACCTCGGCACGCGTAGGAGTCGGATTTTGAATCATAGATTCAAGCATTTGTGTTGCAACAATCACAGGTTTAGCAAAATTACGACAAGCTTTCACAATATCTTTTTGCATAACCGGCAAATCTTCAATCGGGCATTCAACACCCAAATCACCGCGCGCAACCATAATGCCGTCGGATTCTTGCACAATTTCATCCAATTCGGCAATAGCGCTCGGTTTTTCAAGCTTTGAGATAACCCACGCCTTGCCATCAATCAGTCTTTTAGCCTCTTTAACATCTTCAACCGATTGCACAAATGAAAGACATACCCAATCAACACCCAATTTAAGCGCAAATTCCAAATCTTTGCGGTCTTTTTCGGTAATTGCCGAAATCGGAAGTTTAACATTCGGCAAATTTACGCCTTTATGTGCCGAAAGTTCTCCGCCGACCACAATCTCGGTAATAATTTTATCAGACGTTTTTTGCTTTACTTTAAGGCGGATATTGCCATCATTCAAAAGAAGCATATCGCCAACCTTAACCGCCTCAAAAATTTCTTTATGAGGCAGGCAAACGCGCGATTTATCACCGGCTTTTTCATCCATATCCAAAATAAATTCATCGCTTTTTTGCAACAAAACTTTTGGAGTCGCAAATGTACCGATTCTGAGTTTCGGTCCCTGCAAATCGGCAATTATAGTTAAGTGGCGATCATATTTTTCAGCCAGTTTTCTAACGATTTCATAACGCTCGGCATGCTCTTCATGAGTGCCGTGACTGAAATTAAAACGAAAGGCATCGGCTCCGTTTTGCACAAGTTTTTCAAGCATTTCGGCGCTGGCGGTAGAAGGGCCGACAGTTGCTAAAATTTTGGTATGAGTATCTATTGGCATATCTTTTCCTTATTTAAAGCTTATTTTTTTCCACTATATTTCATATAGGTTAAAAACTTCTTATTTTCAAATCAAAAAATCTCCCGATTTATTAAAACCGAGAGATTGGAGTAGTAGTTTGATAAAAATTTGTCTTATTCAGCAGCACAAGCGCATGCGTCTTCGTTTTCAATATGAGAAACAGCTTTTTCTTCCAAGAAGCATTTACGAGAATAGTATTCAGACTTTTTACCGCGGTTGAATTCGGAAACCGGACGATGATAACCCATAACTCTGGTCCAAATTTCGCAAGGTTGTCTTTCTTCATCTGTTAATGTTATATCGTTGAAATTGATAACTGTCATTGTTGTTTTCTCCTATTGATTAAATTTTTGCGTTGTTGAAAGAGATTATACTACATATAGGGTTAACAAAAGGTTAACAAACTACATATTGTATGATTTTTTTCTTTACAAAGCAATTTTTTTTTGTTAACATCTTTTATAGAGCATAAAAGGCTCGGAGGTGTGCAAACCTCTAACAAGATAGGTGATACTTCTGACTATATGGTCGGAAGGCGATGGAATAAGGGAATAATTCTCAAATATATCGCACTAATTATCTTGTTTTAGTTTGCAACTTCCGACCTCCGTTCGGAGGTTTTTTCTTTTATGCCGATAAGGATAAATTTTTTTAATGGAGGATATAAATGAAAAAAACAGTTTTTAATGCCATTTTGGTTATTTTATTTAGTTTAGTAAGTTCAAATTCTCACGCAATCAGGTGTGGTAATGTTGAAGAAGGAGAGTGGTGTATTATTGATGATAATCATCTAATATGTTGTACGGCAGATAGACATGTAATGTTTAATAAACCTATTTCATCAGATATATCTTTTGAGGAGGCAACTAACAGTTATAGTTGCAATCACGCAAATTATGATATTCAATTTGCATATGATACTGAAAATAATCAGATAATTATAAACCAAAGCAACAAAGATGGTTCTATTACAAAATATACTTATGACGAAAGTGGAAGAAGAACAGAAACAAATTTTACAAATAAAAATGGTGAACATGGTTTATTTGAAGTAGAATATGACGAAAAATTTAGAGAGGTATCATTTGTAGGACATACTTACTATGGCAATGAGGAAGATAAATTACAGGATTATGAAAAAATGACTCACGCATATAAAGATGGTAAAGAAGTTTATTACGAGGGTATACATAAGTCATATTATGAAAACGGGAATCAGAGTTATGATGAATATGTAATAAATAATTATGATGGGTCATATGTAGAAAATAGTGAAGAAATCGGTGAAAAACGCTTTGAAAAATGGTACTATGAAAATGGCAATCTTCAAAGAGAATCTACATATTTTGATGAGCAAAATGGCACATATAGTACAGCAGATAAATATTATCGCGAAGATGGAACGATTGAACGCGATAATGAAGATTATAATTATTCCAACGGTGCTTGGAATTCTTCATCAAAAGAATATTACGAAAACGGGCAAATAAGTTATGATGAATACGAAGAATGGGATGAAGTAACCGGTTCAAAGGATTTTGAAAAATCTTATTATGAAAACGGGCAACTGAGCTCTGAGTATGAAGGCTATGATTATCCGGACGGTACTTGGAACTCTTCTCAAAAAGACTATTACGAAAACGGGCAGTTAAGTCAAACCAATGTCTGGGGTACGGATGAGAACGGTATTTATACTGATAATTACGTTTATTACGATGAAAACGGCAATATTACCAGCGAGGAAAATTATACAGAAAATCCAGACGGCACTTGGACGCAAGATAATATGTATTATGAGTATGATGACGATGGTAAACTGATTAGCAAAACGAATGAAATTTGCAATAATGACGGATGCTCATCTGTTTCATATGATGCAAACGGCGATTTATTAAGCGTGAACGACAATGAAGTGACTGAAAACTGTGCCAGCGCTGATTCAAACGGTGTTTGCACAAAATGCAAGGACGGATTTGATGATATTGACGGTTACTGTAACAAAATACGCTGGACGCCTGCCGAGGCG